>JAZPYA010000026.1:0-43068 GCA_045543935.1 Alistipes sp. | reverse complement strand
TCGTATATGCCAGCAGGAACTGCTACATGGATATAGGTAGCATCACCTTTAAGAGCAACGCCATCGCCAAACGAGTAGTTGATAACGCTCTTTGCGGTTGCGGTTGGGGTAACCACACCCTTTGTGAAATCGAGATTAAATGCACCTGCGATAGGCTTGCGGTCAACGGTCGAAATCTGCGCCATCTTCAAAGTTGCCGAGCCGGTGATACCTATCTTTAATATACCGGTCAAGTTCTTGAGTTCTATTTCCTCTGGTGAGCCATAGCCGTACAAAGTAGCCACGCCATCACCGAAGGTGGAGTTGTCCTTGTGAGTCTGCTCTGCTGCGAACTTTACCTGACCTTCAGCAGCTGCAGGATAAGTCACACAGTAGTTGCCCTCAAGAACAGCAGGAATGGTAAATGTTGCTTTATTACCATTGATGTCTTCTGCGGTAAGCGCTAACGATGTGTGACCATTTACGGTAATCTTGTCGCCTACGCTCCAATACATTGGATACTGCACACCATCGTACTCACCGATGTAGGTACGCGAATCCTCCAACGAGAGGGTAAGAGTTGTTGATTGACCTTCGCCGAGATTTACTCCGAGGTCCTCAGTCGTGTCTGTTACGCAAGAGAATGCCAGCATTCCCGCCACAACTGCCATGAAAAGTTTTGAAATTGTTTTCATTTTGGTTTTTGTTTTTTAAGTGTGTTATTTTATTAAAAAAAGTTTTTTAGTGTCGGTTAGGGGCGTTAATCCTGCTTCGCAGTCTTTTCCTCCTTGCGGCTCGGCAAAGTGAGCAAGCTCCCTCTGCGCTCGCTCCGCAGCGTCGGTTGGAGGCGTTAGGGGCGTTAGAGGTGCGCTGAAAGTTTTTAACTTTTAACTTTTAATTTTTAACTTTTAATTTTTAATTTCACCCTTGTAAGTTACTGTTATTCAGCGTCTTAAACCCCAAAATCCCCCCCCCCGAAAAATTCGGGGGAGGGATTTTGCCCAAAATTGCTTAATTCACTAATGCAAATTTATAAAAAAATTTTTTAGATATCGCAAAAAGTGAAAATTTTTTACTCTATTCCATAATATGGAAAATGGAAATTTTTTGGAATTATAAAGTTTAGTGTTGTAAAAAATCGTCATTGTGAAGGAGCGTAGCGACTGCGACAATCTCCCTTATATTTTTATTAAATCGGAACTATATAATTCCGTTTTTCAATTAGCAAAATTATTATGGTTTTTATTCTAAAATTTGCCCCCCCCAGAAAAAAACATAAAAGAAACTGCCTAACAAAAAACTTGTTAGACAGGCTCAATAGTTTTGTGTACCCTCGTCTCTCGTCTTTCGTCTCTCGTCTTTTTTTAGCGTAGCGAAAGAGAGTATATGCCACGAAATACCCACTGCGAGTAGTGCCATCAATACCTGCGCCCACCACCACTTATCTACCACCGCAAAGATGCAGTAACCTATTGTAAGCCACACCATTGATACCGATACAACTTTGGCGCGCAGAGGTATGGCACGATGTTCGCGGAAGTTGCGGATATATTCGCCAAAGACCTTGTGATTGAGCAACCATTCGTAGAGAGCAGGCGAAGCCTTAACCCACACCGCAGCCGAGAGGAGCAGAAATGGGGTGGTTGGCAACATCGGGAGAAACATTCCCGTAACGCCCAATGCAAGCGAAATAGCACCTACTATGATTAAAAATATCTTCATATTTGCACCACAAAGATACAAAAATTTATATCTTTGCAGTACAAATGTAATTGACAATTGACAATTGACAATTGATAATTAAGGTATATATCTAAAAATCAGAATAATATGGAAAAAATTGGTATTGCTTGCGACCACGCAGGCTACGACTTGAAGGAGTTTTTGACGGGCTACCTCTCGGCAAAAGGTTTTGAGGTATTCGACTTTGGTTGCCATTCGGAGGAGAGTTGCGACTATCCCGACTATGCGCACCCTATGGCGGAGGCTCTCGAAAATGGAGAGTTCCCACGCGCTGTAGGCATTTGTGGCTCGGGCGAGGGTATGGCTATTACGCTGAATAAGCACGCAAAGGTTCGCGCTTCGCTTGTTTGGTTGCCAGAGATTGCAAAACTAACACGCCAACACAACGATAGTAATGTTTTGGTTTTGCCGGCACGCTTTATCTCTAATGAGGAGGCTGTAGCGATTCTCGAGGAGTGGCTCACAACTGAGTTTGAGGGTGGTCGCCACGCCAACCGAGTTGCAAAAATCGCAAAATAAAAAAGCTAATAGTCAAAAACAAAAAATAGGTTAGTTTGGAACTAACCTATTTTTCTATATTTTGGTATCCACCGGACCTGCGTAGATGCCGAGATAGACTTTTCGGGCGGTCTTGAGGTCGAGCCCATACTCCATAAATCGAGCCTCGGCATAAGCCATACGCCCCTTGAACTTCTTGACTGCCGCAGGAGTATAGTACTCGGCATACTGCTTGCTACGATGCAGAATATCGTATGCGATATAGTTGGTATCGTGCAATTTATAGTTCTTGTAGATGCGGTTGTCGATAATATCTTTGAGCATCTTGTATGCCTCCGCCTTTGGCAACTTACCGCACTCCTCCAGCTCCTCGCGGGTGATAGGCTCGCAAATGGTGATATTCACATCGCCCTTCGGCATACGGATACCGTAGAGGATACTGTTTACATCCTCGTTCTTGCCCTTCTGATATGTGCCACCCATCATATTTACCGTTGTTTCGATAGTCTTTTTGATGTCGCACGGCTCGTATTGGTACGAGATAGCGATTGGGGCAATGCTCAACTCGCTGAAATTTTCCACAAAGTCGCTCGGACCACTCAAACTGACCATCTTCAATACGCCTTGGTCGGTGGCATCGATGCCATCTTTGGTGCGACCATTGCGTTGCGAAATCCACATTGATTTACCCTGCGAGATATACCAACGGATATACTCGGCGAGATGTTGTGAATTTTGCAGGAACTCGCGTGGCGATATTTCGTCAGTCTTACGAATTACACGCACGGCACGATTGATACGACAGATGTCGATAATGAATTGAGAACGCAACAAGTTGTCGCCCAGCGTAGTTGCGGTGGTTGATAAGCCGTGAGTGAATAGGGTGTATTGCAATAGCAACGAGTCGAGTGTAATATCGCGGTGATTGGAGATATAGAGGTAACCTTTATCCTTCTTGATAGCCTCGATGCCCGATGCGGTGAAGTTATCGATTGTGGCATCAATAATTCGCTTGATGATACTCAACATCACACGCTCCTGCATCTGATCAACGGTTTTGCAGGTGCGTACAACCTCTGCAATAGACTCCATATCTGCATCAGGGAAGGCGAAATTTACGGCAGGGATAAATGCCGGGTCACTTACAATTCGCTCCAATGCAGCGGGTATTTCGTTGTCATTGTAGGGGCGAATATCACTATATAAATCTTCTTGCATAATATCCAAAGCTGACAATGTTTTTACAAAGGTAAGTAAAATTTCCCTAATAGACAAATTTACTACCATCTCCTTGAGTATGTAACACGCAAAAAGCACTCCCAAATCGGTCTGATTGAGAGTGCTTTATTCGATTTGATAACGATTTATCGCGAGGTATAAGGTCCGTGAATCGATTTTACGCGGTACTCGAAGTCGCTGTCATCGAGCATATAGACATAGAACTCCTTGCCACCCGGCATAACGCGCAGAGCGATATGTCCGTTGTAGGCGGTTATCTTGTCGATAAGCTCCTTATGCTCTGCATATATCTGAGGGTGGATATTGGTCGAAAAGAATGCCTTGATGCGAGGCAAAATATATGCAAGTGGCTCTGGATAAGGCTTGTTGCTTGCAAAACTGTGGCTCAAAACAACCTGTGGGTCAAAGTTGAATACACGCATCATCTTTCCCCAACCATTGTGTGCCAAGTGGTGGTTGGTTTTGCAGGCATCGAGTTCGTTGTTGCCGATATAGTCGCGGAAATAGAACGCCGTAAGATCCTGTGATGTCCACGAAACATCGCCGCAAGCCATATAGTCAAAATCTCCGTATTTGAGGTGAAAACCGCACGAAGTGGGATTGCCACCTCGACGGGCCTTACCTCCAATTAACATTCCGTTACCGTTACCATCTTTGCCCCACACCAAACCATTGGCACAGACATTAAAAATTGAGAAATTCTTGTACTTTTTTGGCTCGTTAACCAGTACAATTTGTTCCTTTCCGGGTGTGAATCGCTCGGCGGTAAAATGTCCCTCTTTTACACCCCAACGGACAAATCTCTCCCAATGTTTTGATATTTTACCTTGAAAGTCAGGGGTAAAAAAGTCCTCTTCATAGGTAGGGTAGCCTCTATCGAGAATATGACGATATGGTACCTCATCGTAGAGTGCCAACATTCCTACTTTCAGATAATTAGCCTCAGACCTCTCGGCCGGATAGTTGGAGGCTCCGACATGGTCGCTGTGGAGATGTGTAGGAAGACAATAATCTATGCTCTTACTGCCATTAGGTAGGAAATGCTTTATATACTTGGCATAAATCATGTATGGGCGCACCTCTGCATTTGGACGCTTAGAAATCTCTTTCTTTCCATCACGCACCTCTCCTGCATCTACGAGCAGGGTAGTGCCATCGGGCATGATATAGAAACAGCACTCTCCTCGTAGTGTGTTTATGAAGTGAATGTCGAGGCAACCCTCACTCCAATTTGGGAGAGTTTTTCCAACCTCAACTTTCGGTTGAGCATTTACAAAACAGATGCTCAATAATGCAGCTATAAACAGTATCTTTTTCATATATAGTATTTTTGCTTTTAGCCGTTAGCCATTGGTTAAAAATTAGTTTTCCGCTTTCCGTTTTCCGCCCTTGTCAAGGCGCAGCCATTTTAGGGGCGTTAGAGGCGTTAGAGGCGTTAGAGACGCGCCTTTTTTTAGTGAGTAGTTAGGAGATAGGAGTTAGGAGTTAATTCTCAATTCTCAACTCTCAACTCTCAACTCAAAAAAGTTTTCCGTTTTCCGTTTTCCGCTTTCCGTTTATTTACAGATATATGGTCCGCATACAAACTTTACTCGGTATTGGAAGTCGCTATCATCGAGCATATAGACATAGAACTTATCTCCGCCCGGTGTTACACGCAATACGATATGACCGTTGTAGGCAGTCATTTTGTCCACAAGTTTGTTTGCCTTGACCTCCGGCATGGTCGGAATGCTTGGGTGTAGGTTTGTAGCATAGAATCCCTCAACTACGGGCAGAACATGCATAAGTTTCTCCACATTAGGCTTGTTGTTGGTAAAGCAATGATTGAGAACTACACGCGGGTTAAATCCAATCTCCTGCATTCTTTTACTCCACGAATTGCCTGCCAAGTGGTGATGGCATTTGAAGGCTTCAAGGTTTCCTACTCCGATAAAGTCGCGGAAGTAATATGCAACTCTATTTTGAGGCTTACTTACCAAATCGCCGCAAGCAATGTAGTCGAAATTGCCGTAACGGATATGGAAACCACACGAAGCGGAGTTTCCTAATGATGTTAGTTCCTCTCCTATCACGCGAGCTTGTCCACTTTTAGTTTTGCCCCAAACGCGACCATTTGCGCAAATATTGAAAATGGAGAAGTCTGCATGCTTCTTTGGCTTGTTAACCATAGTTATTTGCTCCTTGCCCGGAACAAACTTTTCTGCCTTAAACTGGTTGTTTTCGGCACCCCAACGAGTAAACATTGCCCAATCGGCTGCAAGTTGTCCCGATATTTTGTATGACTCGTAATTTGGGTATGCGCTATCAAACACATGTCGGTATGGTATCTCATCGTAGAGAGCCAACAAACCCGATTTGTGATAACCGACAGGGGAAGTTTCGGTTGCCGCACTTATGCTACCGATATGGTCGGTGTGTAGGTGCGTGGCTACGCAGTAGTCGATAGCCTTCTTTTTAGCAGGTAAGAAGTGCTTGATATAGTTTGCATATACCATGTATGGGCGAACATTCGCATTCGGACGCTGCTCGACCTCGATACTGCCTGTCGTTACCTCGCCGGCATCAACCAAGAGGGTAGTGCCGTCAGGCATAATGTAGAAACAACACTCGCCACGCGCACTATTGATAAAATGAATATCTAAGCAACCCTCCTCCCACGCAGGTAGGGTTTTGCCAATCTCAACAGTGGTGGCGTTGGTTTTCTTCGCTTTTTTACCCTTTCTGGGGGCAGCATCAGCATACCCTATATTTAGTAGTAGAGCAAGTGATAAAATAAAAAGAATCTTTTTCATAAGTGGTAAAATTTATTTGGTTAATTATTTTGATTTGTAAGGTCCGTGAATCGATTTTACGCGATACTCAAAGTCGCTATCATCGAGCATATATACATAGAACTCTTTGCCACCCGGCATTACGCGCAATACAATGTGTCCGTTGTAGGCAGTCATCTTTTCGATGAGTTTGTTCGCCTTTACTTCGGGATTGGCTACGATGGCAGGGTGGATATTTGTAGCGAAGAAACTTTTAACTACGGGCAGTACATGCATAAGTTTCTCAACATTAGGCTTGTTGCTGGAGAAACAGTGGTTGAGTACAACCTGTGGCTCGAACTTAGCCTCTCGCATCTTTGTACCCCACGAGTTGCCTGCCAAGTGGTGATGACACTTGAAGGCTTCGAGTTTTCCTTCGCCTATGAAGTCGCGGAAGTAGTAGGCTACTCGATTTTGAGGTGCGCCAACCAAGTCGCCGCATGCGATATAGTCGAAATCTCCATATCGCACATGAAATCCGCACGATGCGGAGTTGGTCATACCTTCGGATCTCTTGCCTCGCAGTTGTGCCTTTGTTCCATCTTTGCTCAATCCCCAAACACGACAGTCTGCGCAGATATTAAAGATTGAGAAATTCTTGTGCTTCTTAGGCTTGTTGAGCATTACAATTTGCTCCTCACCGGGGATAAATTGCTTTGGAGTAAATTGCTTGCTCTCTTTGCCCCAACGCATAAATACAGACCAATCTTTTCCAATTCCACTATTGATGTTGCGTGCTTCGTAGTCGGGATATACGCTGTCAAAAACATAGCGGTATGGCACCTCATCGTAGAGAGCCAACATACCTGTTTTGTGATAACCCGCAGGAGCAGTCTCTGTTGCCACTTTTGCGGTGCCGACATGGTCGATGTGCAAGTGGGTTGCCAAGCTGTAGTCAATGGCTTTTGCACCCTTAGGCAGGAAGTGCTTGATATAGTTTGCATATACCATGTATGGGCGCACATTACCATTTGGTCGCTGCATAACCTCTATTTTGCTTGGTCCAACCTCTCCGGCGTCCACCAAAAGGGTGGTGCCATCTGGCATAATGTAGAAACAGCACTCGCCACGACCACTATTGATGAAGTGAATGTCGAAGCAACCTTTGCTCCATGCAGGGAGAGTTTTGCCTATTTCGACAGTGGTAGCATTGCTTTTTTTCGTTTTTTTGCCTTTTTTCGGTGCTGCATCGGCATAAAGTGTGCTTGCGAGCATCAAGACAGGTAGAATAAAAAGAAATTTTCTCATAGTTGTATTATTTTTGTATTACTTCATTTAGTTATCGAGTTGTTTAGTGTGATTCGTACGGTCCGTGAATCGATTTTACGCGATACTCAAAATTGCTATCATCGAGCATATAGATATAGAATACTCCATTAGATGATACACGCAATACAATATGACCGCCGTAATCGGTAATTTTGGCGACAAGGTCAGGATATGTCGCTATGTAATTTGGGTGGATATTCGTAGCGAAAAATCCCTCCGACCACTCCGAATTAACGATTATAGATAGTTTGTCGGGATTGGGTTTATCGGCATTGAACGAATGGCACATAACGACTTTTGGAGTGAAATGATTGTCCGCAAGTGTCATTTGAGTTCCCCACGAATTTCCGGCTAAGTGGTGATGAGCCTTGAATGCCTCGAAAAAGTTGAGATATTGATTTGCTCCACGATTGAGGAAGTCTCGGACATAGAACGCTACAAGGTTCTGTGCCCTGCTTACCAAATCGCCACAAGCTATATAATCGAAATCGTTATATTTCAGATGTATTCCACACGAACCGGCATTTCCATTTTGTTCTGAGCCTCGTAATTTCGATACGCCGTTCTCGGTACCCCATACAAAACCGTTGGCGCAGATATTGAATATCTCAAAATCTGGATATTTTTCGGGGGCGTATAACATCTTTATCTGATACTCTCCCGGAGTGAATCGGGTGGCGGTGAATTTATTATTTGCTACTCCCCAATTGACGAATTGTCCCCAATAGTATGAGATTGGCTCGCTTAAACTCAATGTTCGTGTAGTACTTGTATTCTCATTTTCGGTGACAGTCTCCTCTTCGGAGTCATCTTCACTCTCGTAATCAGGGTAAGCGTGGTCAAGTATATGATGGAATGGTATGTCGTAGTATATCGCAAGCATACCTGTTAGAGGCAATCCCTCTGGCGATACCTCTGTTGCGCACTTGACTTGACCTATATGGTCTATATGGAAGTGTGACGGAGCGCAGTAGTCAATATACTCTCTGCCGTAAGGTAAAAAGTGCCTTATATAATTAACATAGGTCGTATATGGTCGTATCGACTCCGATGGGCGTTGCGCTACGGATTCTGCTCCGACCTTATAAGATGTAACACATTCACCAGCATCAATCAATAGGGTAGTACCATCGGGCAAAATGTAGAAGCAACACTCGCCACGACCGCTATTTATAAAGTGGATATCCAACTCGCCTTCGCGCCACGCAGGAAGCGTTTTGCCGACTACAACCTTGTCACTTGTGGCGTAGGTAAGAGTCTTCTTAAATTCACGAATAATCCCCGCCGTGATATTTGAGTTAGGTGCGGATATATTTGCCGACATAGTGCCACCCTCGCTATCGTGTAGCATTACATTTAGCGATGAGTACTCCCCTGCAGGAATGGCAATATGTAGATATGTTGGCTTTTGGGTACTGAGTTTAACACCATCTCCCAACGAGTAATTTATACTATATTTGGATTGCAAGGTCGGGGTAATTTTTCCGGTTTCAAAATCTATATCGAATACTCCTGCAATGGCTCTGTCGGTAGTCGTTAAAACCACTTTTTTCAGCATTGCCGAGCCTACAACTCCAAATTTGATAATGCCTGTAAGATGGTTTAATTGAATACTATTACTTGAACTTACTCCATACATAGTTGAGACACCCTGACCGAAGGTGGTGTTGCTCTTGTGAATTTGATTTTCCGCAAAAAGCACCTTCCCTTTCGGGGCGCACGGATATGCAATCTGATACTCGCCTTCTATTTTGCTCTGAACGGTAAATGAGGCAATAGCGGGATTGTTCGAGTCTATTTTGGCTTCGTCCGATTCAATACCATTGATGGAGATTCTATCTCCTATGCTCCAATAGAGAGGGTATGTATTACCATCTATCTCTCCAAGTTGGGTACGAGATTCTGATAATGAGATGTCGATAGTGGTCGTTGGCAAACAAAGATTGCTATCCACAACTTCGGGTGCGGATACGCACGCAATCGTAGCCGTTATTGCTAAAACTATTATTGATATTTTTGCCTTCCCTCTCATCTAATCTTGACATAAGATACGGGCGCATATTTTATCCCATATCTTCTTGCAAAGATAATAATTTTGTGAGAAAAATATGTATTAGGATAAAAAAATGTAAAATATATGCATCTTTTTTCTGTTTTTTTGTAACTTTGCAACAAGTTAAAAACTACAAATGTATATAAAATGAAAAACATTAGACAATTTTGTTTCGTAGCAGTGGCTACTATTGCAGTACTATTTTCGTTCTCTTGTACGCCTAAAACTGTGGTGGTTGATAAGGAGTTGCCGGCAGGTAATATCGTATTTGAGCGAATGGTTAATGACACGGTTTATGTTCATCAGGAGTTGCGAGGCTCGAAGAAGGCTTGGTTTTATTGGGCTTTCCGTGTTAGAGGTGCGCAGGGCAAGACACTGACCTTCGTATTTACAAAGAGTTTCGCAATTTGCGAGCGCGGACCACTCGTATCGTTGGACAAGGGTAAGACCTACGAGTATTTGGCAGAGGAGGGTTCAACTCCGCATACATTTACCTACACCTTCCCTGCTGATGCTAAGGAGGTGTGGTTCTATGAGTGCCATCCATATACTCCAGAGATGTGGGAGGCATTCTTGAATAATCGCAACCATATCGGCGAGTTTGAGACAGGCGTACTCTGCAAGAGTCGCAAGGGCAGAGATGTGCCGTTTATGAGAATGACCACCAAAAATTCACTCCCTAAAAAGTCGGTTGTTGTGAGCGCTCGTCACCACTGCTCTGAGGCGCCTGCCACCTATGTTATGGAGGGCTTTGTGGCGACCTTCTTGGAGAATAGTGAGTTGGGTGCTTGGCTCAGAGAGAATGTCGAATTGACGGTAGTTCCATTTGTGGATATGGACGGTGCTGTTGAGGGCGATCAAGGCAAGTGGCGACTTCCGCACGACCACAATCGCGATTATACCGACTTCCTCTATCCCGAAACCATTGCTTTTGCGAGTCTTATGGCTGAAACGGAGCCTCATATCTATATGGATTTCCATAATCCTAAACTCTACAAGTACAACGACAACTACATCTATACTCCGTACAAAGAGTATAATGGAGTTGCGGAGTATAACTTCTCGGCGCTTATCGAGAAGTATCAGGAGGGTGGTTTGGCATACAAGACCACAGATAATATGCCTTATGGCGTTAGTTGGAACTCGAAGAGCAACTACACCGATGGACTGAATGTTACGGGTTGGGTGTCGAATAATATCAAGACCATAGAGATATGCCGTACATTCGAGATACCGTTTGCATACTCTAACGGTGAACTTGTCTATCCCGACAAGATGCGCAAATTTGGTCACGGCTTGGCTCGCGCACTCAAAGCCTATATCGATGGCGAAGTGCTTGTTACCGAGATGCCGAAGATAGAGTAAAAAAAATGAAAATAGCGAGAGGGCGTCAGACAAATTTTGTTTGACGCCCTTTATCGTTATTCGATAGTATTGTAGCGATGCAAAGTGAATAAATATGCAAAAAAATAAATAGCCTGTAATCGTGAAATAGGGTGCAAACTTTTTTTGTATTTTACAAAGAAAAGCACTACCTTTGCCCCGCTATGTTAAGAAGACATTTTAATTCACTACTGACCTGTCTGCTCCTCGCGTTTGCGATGGCGCCATCTCTCGCTTTTGCGCAGGGTGGTTCCGTTGTGACTGTGAGTGGCGTTGTTACCTCTGCCGAGGATAAGATGCCATTGATAGGAGTTGCAGTTGTTACCGAGAAGATGCAGGGTACGACTACTATGCTTGATGGAACATACTCCATCAAGGCAGAGGCAGGTACAAAACTATCATTCTCTTATTTGGGCTATCGCTCGGTAGATTGGACAGTACCGTCAGGAAGCGATGTCGCAACATTCAACCTTGTTATGCAAAGCGATACCGAATCGATTGACGATGTCGTAGTTATCGCATACGGTGTGCGTAAGAAGGGTACTATTGCGGGCTCGGTCTCGGCTGTCGAGATGGAGAATATCACCGATACTCCGACTGCTGCATTCGATCAAGCGTTGCAGGGACAAGTTGCTGGACTCTCGGTGATGTCCTCTACGGGAGAGCCAAGTGCTTCGGCGCAGTTGCTTATCCGAGGAGTGAACTCCATCAATTCGGGAACATCTCCACTCTACATTTTAGATGGAGTACCTATCGAGAGTAGCGATTTCAATGCGATTAATCCTGCCGATATCGAGTCGTTGTCGGTGTTGAAAGATGCTGCATCGACCTCGATTTATGGTGCGCGAGCAGCGAATGGCGTAATCGTTATTACGACCAAGCGCGGTGCAAAGGCTGACCGCCCACGCATCGACTATCGTATGCAACTCGGATTTTCGCAGATTGCAGGCGACAATTGGGATTTGATGAACACCGCCGAGCGTATTCAGTACGAGAAGGAGATTGGCTTGACCACAGGAAAGGATTACGACCTTTTGAGCAAGACCGATGTGCGTTGGCTTGACGAGGTCTATAAGAAGGCGGCTTTGTTGCAGAGTTACGAACTTTCCATTTCGGGTGCTGACGACAAAACTTCGTACTATGTGTCGGGAGGCTACTACAATCAGGAGGGTACGGCTCTCGGCTCGGGCTTTGCTCGTTTCTCGTTCCGTGCCAACTTGGAGCGTAAGGCTGCAAAGTGGCTTAAAATCGGTACGAATACAATGTTCAACTATCAGCAGATTCAGCAGGCTGACGAGGGTGCTTACACTCTTGTAACCCCAATCTCGGCTGCTCGATTTATGTTGCCATATTACTCGCCATATAAGGCTGACGGCTCGTTGGCTTCGATTAACGATGGCTCGTGGAAGGGTATCAAGGAGAATCCACTCGAATGGATAGAGAACAATCCCGTGAACTTCAAGAAGTATAAGTTGCTCTCGACCTTCTTTGCCGAGGCGACACCTATCGAGGGCTTGTCGTTGCGCTCGCAGTTGGCGGTGGATTACTCGCATACAACGGGCTTCGGCGTGTCGTATCCAAGTTATCTGCCAAATCAGGGACAAGGCTCGGCATCGCGCTCTTCGACCGATGGAGGCTCGCTAACAGTTACCAATACGATAAATTATCGCTTCTCGAAGGACTACAAGCATAATTTCAACTTCCTCGTTGGACAGGAGGGTATCTCGTATCACTACGAGGCATTCAGCCTTTTGGCACAAGGTCAGAACAACGATTTGCTGACCAATGTCACCTCGGGAACGCGCGTGACATCGTGGAGCGATACCACCGACTCGGACTATGGCTTCCTCTCGTTCTTTGGTCGTGGCGAGTATAACTACGACAATCGCTACTTTGCAGAGTTCTCGGTGCGTGCCGATGGCTCTTCACGATTTGGAAAGAATAACCGTTGGGCAGGCTTCTGGTCGTTGGGCTTTATGTGGAGTCTTCGTGATGAGGCGTTTATGGAGTCGGCGCGCCGCTGGCTTACACACGCACAGATTTCGCTCTCGACAGGTACATCGGGTAACTCTTCGATTCCTAACTACGAGCATTTGGCTCTCGTAGGTGGAGGTGTCGATTATGGTGGCGATGCAGGTATGGTGCTGTTGCAACCCGGTAACGAGTCGCTCTCGTGGGAGAAGCCTTGGACCTCGAATTTGGCTCTGCACTTTGGCTTCTGGCATCGCTTGACCGTGGATGTAGAGTTGTACTACAAGCGCACGACCGATATGTTGATGCAGGTTCCCCTGCCATACTCGACCTCGGGCTTTGGCTACCGATGGGATAATGTTGGTGCGATGGTCAATAAGGGCGTTGAGGTAAATCTCAATGGAACACTCCTTCAGACGAAGGACTTTATGTGGACCGTAAATGCCAACTTCTCGTACAACAACAACCGCATCACCGAGTTGTACAACGGGGTGCAGGAGTATGAGTTGGCAAATACAAATACAAAACTTGTTGTTGGTCGCCCTCTCGGCGAGTTCTACATCAACCGCTACGCAGGTGTAAACCCTGCCAACGGAGATGCTTTGTGGTACACCAAAGATGGCGAGATTACCAACGAGTTGCGCGATGAGGATAAGGTACTTGTCGGCAAGAGCTACTTTGCCCCTTGGCAGGGAGGTTTCGGAACGGCGTTGTCGTGGAAGGGTATCTCGTTTAGTGCGCAGTTTGCGTGGGTGGCAGACCGTTGGATGATAAACAACGACCGCTACTTCGATGAGTCGAACGGTCGTTTTATGTCGTACAACCAGTCGGCTCGATTGCTTGACCGTTGGAAGAAACCGGGTGATATCACCGATATCCCGCGTCACGGCGTATATACCGAGTTTGATAGCCGTTTGTTGGAAGATGCTTCGTTCTTGCGTCTGAAAAATGTAATGCTTTCGTACTCATTCCCGCAGGCTCTGTTGAAGAGAAGCCGAGTATTCCAAGGTTTGCGAGTATATGCACAGGTGCAGAATCCGTTTACCTTCACGAAGTTCTCGGGCTTGGATCCAGAGGGAACATCGAATATCTATGCGGCGCAATACCCAATGGCGCGTCAATACACTTTCGGACTTGACATAACATTCTAATGGCTATGATGAAGATGATAAAGAATATAAAAGTAGTTTTTGTTGCGATATTTACACTCGTGGCTGTGACATCGTGTCTGGAGAAGTATCCCGACTCGGCAATACAGACCGAGAAGGCGATGAAGACCTACGATGATGCAGTGCAGATAAATACCGGTATCTATGCAATGTTGAAGAGTTCGAGCCTCTATACGGGCTACTTGACACTGTTGCCGGATATTCAGACCGACTTGGTCTATGCAATCAATGGTTATAGCAACCAATTTGGCTCGTTCTGGTTGTGGCAACTTCGCTCGACTACGGCGGAGGTGGAGAGTGTCTATGCCTCGTTGTACAGCGTTATATCGAACTGCAATTTCTACTTTGAGAATATCGAGGAGGTAAAGGCAAATACTATTGATGATGCGAAGCTGTCGAACCTCGAGTACTATACGGGAGAGGTCTATGCAATGCGAGCATTGGCATATTCGGAGTTGATAAAGCTCTTCTGTAAGGCTTATGACCCCGCAACAGCGAAAGATGAGTTGGGAGTGGTTTTGCGTAAGTACTACTCTAAACCCGAGGAGGCAGTTAGAGCATCGTTGTACGACTCGTATCAGTTCGTGCTGGAGGATTTGAAAAAGGCAGAGGATATATTCGATGAGGAGTATGATGGATATAGCACCATATACACTTCGAAGGGTATGATTGAGGCATTACGCGCCCGTGTAGCTCTCTATATGCAGGATTGGGAAACGGCTATCGACTACTCGACACGCCTGATAGAGAGCAAAGAGTATTCGCTTGCATCTGCAAGACTGCTCTATACGAATACTCAGAGTTACTTCAAGTATATGTGGACAAACGATGTGGCTACCGAGATTATCTGGCGAATTTATCTTACGCCCGAGTCGTATGGTGGTATTCTCGGCTCTCCATTCCTTGGTCGCAACAGTGATAAAGTGAACTACTATCCCGACTATGTTCCTGCAAATTGGGTGTTGAATGCCTACACAGCGAAGGATTTGCGCTACGATGCTTATTTCCGCACCATTCGCACGGGACACTCTCACTTATTAACTTGTCCGTTGCTTGTGAAGTACGAGGGTAATGAGAGCTTTATAAATAGTATATATACCTACGAGATTTCGATGCCAAAGCCGTTCCGCTTGGCGGAGCAATATCTGATTCGCGCCGAGGCGTATTGTCGTCAGGCGAAACCAAACTATTCGGCTGCAGCAAACGACTTGGCAAAACTTCGCCAAAATCGTTACGATGCAAGTTCGGTATCGGTATCACTCAATGCCGAAAACTTTATAGAGACTATTGCCACCGAGCGCGTACTCGAGTTGTATATGGAGGGACATCGCTTGCAAGATTTGAAACGTTGGGGCAAACTCTACAACGAGGGCAAGGGTTTCGAGCGTACTCCGCAGGCTCAATCCTTAGAGGAGGGTAGCAGAATTAAGAAGTCGGCAGACGACTATATGTTCGTATGGCCAATTCCTCGTCACGAGGTTGAGGCTCCCGGCTCGAGAGTACAACAGAATGATGGCTACTAAAGGAGGAGATGACTATGAAGAGAATTTTTAATATATTTTTGCTGATTGCTCTTTGTGCTGGTGTAATGTCGTGCAAGGAGGAGTATATCACCTATAATGAGGGCGAGTACTTGATGTTCTCGGATACACTCTCTACAAATATGGTTGCTGCCGATGGCAGACCATTCAATGTGTCGGTATCTTCGACTGTGGCTCGCAACTACGACCGTACATACGCTGTGGAGATTATCGACAACGGCAGCAACGCTATCGAGGGCAAACACTATCGCTTGAAGTCGAATACTATTACTATCCCTGCGGGTGAGCGTGCAACGGCTGTCGAGGTCTATGGAATTTATGACAATATCGAGCCTACCGACTCGCTCGGATTTACCTTGCAGTTGGTTATGCACGATGATTTGAAGTGGGATTTATACCCTAACTCCAATCGCACTAAGGTTGTGATGTACAAATCTTGCCCATTCGATATCAATGAGTGGGGTGGTACGGTAGAGCAACCTAAGTATTGCAAGTTAACCTCGTTGTTGCTCTATAGCTATCCAGGCACTAATACCTCATATATCCGATTGGTTAAGTGCTACAAGCATAAGAGTATGGAGAATACAATCGTTATGGACGATTTGTTCTACGATGGCTACGATGTGTTGCTTACATTCGATACAGCAAATCCTGCCGAGCCACTGCTGAAGATGCAGAACGACCAAGTTATTGGCGATGAGTGGTCGGTATTTGGCTATGCTTATGGCGATGGTAAAATTTTGGGCGTACATAGCCCGATGACAGATCAACCTTCCTATTTCAATGCGTGTCAGAAGTTTGCGCAGTTGTGGGTGTTGATGTATGTCAAAGATTTCTCTGCAACGATTGGATATATGGGCTACTTCGGCAATGTCCTCGAGTGGATATCCGATGAGGAGGCAGATGAGATGATGCGAGAAGGAGTATAAATGCAAAATGCAGAACCGACGCTGCGGAGCGAGGGCAGAGGTTGCTCGCAAACTATGCCGAGCCGCAAGGAGGAAAAGCCTGCGAAGCAGGGTTAATGCAGAATTGAAGATTGATAAACAAAGAGTTAATAATATAAAAGCCAAAGGCTAATGGCCAATGGCGAATAGCAAAAAAAATTATGAAAAAGATATTAGCAATTTTGAGTAGTGTAGCGATGTTGTTGTCGGCTTGTGCTACGAGCGATAATGCTCCTAAAAAACCTGAATTTCCGGAGATGCAAAGCGTAGTTGCCGAGCCGGGTACATCTTATGAGATTACCTTTACCGCTAACGAGCCGTGGTCAATTGCATTGACTCCCGAGTCACAACCATACGCAACACTCTCTTATCCTGCACAATCCGATAGACCGGAGTTCCAATTCTTCGGTGAGGCTGGCGAGGTTACAATTTTAGTAAATATGCGCGATATCGAGCCAAGCTATGCGAGGGATTATGTTGCAACGGTAGAGATGACCATACGCGACTATACGGAGACCGTAGCGGTATATACTATTCCGCATGTTCCTTATGTGATAAATGTTAAAGGTTCTGCCCCCGAAGGTATGCCGGAGGTTAAATCCACATTCGAGAATGGCGGACATCCCAAAAATGGCCCATTTGCTTCGGCTGCAAATACCTATACTGTAAGATATTTGAACATTTCCGATGCGATATATGGAGATTTTGTTGTATCGCACGATTGCGGTCTGCTCTACAACTATGTTGTGTATGCCAAGAGTTCTGCCGGTGGCGAATTCGAGCCTGTTGCAAATAATAGCAATGATTGGCTTCACTTGCGCACTTGGAGAAATAATTATTATCTTGCGTTGGAGATGAAAGTTTCTAACGGAAAGGCAGTAATGACAGAGGGCGTGGGCTATGAGGCTTATGTGAATCTCGAAGATGAGAATGGCGACGCTTTGGTTTCGGTCTACTTCATCTACGATCCTGAGGCTGTTGCACCTGTTGCACCTGCTATCGAGTTGGCATATCCTGAGGAGGCGAGCGCAAAGGGTGTAACCTTTGTTGGAGAGGGTACTGCATATACTTTAACACTTCCGACAGTAGACCTCCTTGGCGAGAATAGCAAGGCGGCAAGTCTTAAAATTTCGGGCTTTTCGGGTGGCGGATATGCCACAGAGAATCTGAAATTGTCGGAGAGTGAAGTTGAGGGTGTCTACTACACAGCATTGACAGAGGGTACAACACTCGATGCTTTGGTACGCACAAATACTTTGACGGTAGCAGCCATCAATGCCGATGGTGCCAAGGAGTACACGATTACGGTAATCTTTGAGTGGGCTCCCGAGGGAGAGGAGTATCCAGAGGTAACACTGGAGGAGTAGATAGATAACAAATTAAGAATACAGCATAATTCAAATGATGAAACTTTCGAAAATAGGCATATTTGTAGCGGTAATTGCTCTTCTTTCGGCGTACGGTTGTACGCAGGAGGGAACGGTCGATTATCGTGAGAAAGAGTACGGATATGTTCAGTTCAAGTTGTACAAGGCAGCATCATATTCATCTGTGGCTACAACATCTTCTCGTGCAACGGTGGTTGAGGAACTCGACTACCTTGGAGATGCTTGTAAGATTGAGGTGAATATTACCGATGCAAACAATCGAACAATTCGTCAAAGTTTGGTACTTTCGTCTGCAAATTCTGAGGTGGCAGAGTTTGGTCTGCGCAGCGATAAGTTAAAGTTGCTTGCAGGTGAGTATAGACTCGGTATGATAACCCTCTTCGATGTCGAAGATGCAGTTATATATCGAAAGGTCCCTACTTCGGAACTCCAATTTACGGTTGTGGCAGGCGGATTGACACAGCACGATGTTACGATAGATGTTACACCTCGCGGTAGCGTGAAGTTTACGCTGATAAAGGATTTGACTAATATACAGCCAAAAACTCGTGGCGAGGTTACTCGTGAGTACACTTTTGACGAGATTAAGTATGTAGATATTGCGCTCCAAAAGGTGCGAAATGGCTCGGCAATGGAGAGTAGTGAGATTGTCTTTACGGATTTGCCTGCTAAGTTCTCTCAACACTTTGACGAGGATAACGACCAAAACGACAATCACGGTTGGAAGACCTCCTCTATCATTTGCGATACGCTTCTTTCGCTCGAAGCAGATACATATCGCGTGGTTTCGTATACTACCAAGACAAAGAAGGGCTCCGGCTTGTTGGAGATTAATGACAATCCTATCCTTTCGGAATTTGTGGTTGAGGACAATAAAACCACCGACACAAAGGTCAAAGTATCGCTCTATGAATCTGATGAGTATATCAAAGACAACTACGCTCTCTACGAGATTTGGGTGTCGTTAGATGGCGAGAATTGGTGCTACGATGGCGAGAACTATCAGCGAGGTACAAATTGGAACTTCAATAAAGATGTCGATTTGTGGTGCGAACAACCGGGTGTGCAAGTACACTCAAATGGTCGTATTGCACGTATCGATTTGAGTGGCTTTGGTTTCAGAGGCGAGATGTCGCCTGCGATTGGACAACTTACCGAGTTGGCTGAGTTGTATCTTGGTACTCACAACGATACCAATATAATGTATGACCCATCGCTCGACTTGAAACGCCCATTGGTTGAGCGTCAGCGCAACCTCTTTGATGACCAGCGAGCATATCTTCGCTCGATACACCCTGCTATTCAGATGTCGGAGCCTTGCGCTCGTGCATTGATGGAGAAGGGGCTGACCTCGCCGGCGATTGCGCTCTACGAGCAGAATTATAAGGAGAGCGATATTATAGACAAGAAGACTGGCAAGCAGACCATCGGCAAGTACGATATGAATCACGGCGTTTTGAAGAATGGTCTTACCAAGTTGCCTGCCGAGATTGGCAAATTGACAAAACTCGAAACACTAAATATCGCAAATTCTACTATTACGGAGTTGCCTGCCGAGATTGCGCAGTTGGTGTCGCTCTCTTCGTTGGAGATTTACAACTGCCCGAAGATGACGAAGTTCCCGACAGTGATTGCCGAATTACCGGCGTTGCGCTCGGTGAATATATCGAACAATAAGCAGTGGTCGAGTGAGGAGATGGATAAGGGCTTTACCGCTTTGGCGCGTGGTAAGTCGCGCAAGACAATCGAAATTCTCTACGCTCGCGAGAACAACCTTTCAAAACTCACGAAGGAGATGTTCGGTGCAGGTGCAACCGAGAATGAGGGCGGCTTGGAGGCTATCGGATTGTTGGATTTGGCATTCAATAAGATTTCGACTGTCGAGGCTCTTGGTAAAGATGTGGCATTTACGCAGTTGTATCTCGACAATAACCAAATCGAATATCTTCCACACGATGCCGAGGGCTATTTCTGCGGATATGACGATGTCGAAACCTTCTCGGTGAATTACAATAAACTTACAATGGTGCCTAATATCTTCAATGCCAAGAGTAAGTTTAATATGACCTCGGTAAGTCTTGCAGGTAATCAAATTGGTAATAACGCCGAGGGTATAATCTGCGAGGGCGAGAATGATGGTAGTTATAAGGGTATAAATGTCAAGACCTTGACACTCTCGTTGAATCCATTGAAGAGGTATCCGAAGGCATTTGCCGACTCGAACTCCATTTTTGAGTATTTGGTTGTCAGTGCTTGTCAGATAGAGGAGATAGAGGAGGGCTGTTTCTCTCACGAGAAAGCCGTAAATCACTTCTCGTTCGACTTCTCGTATAATCGTTTGAAGAAGTTGCCAAAGGATTTCCATGCCGGCAATATGCCGTATCTCTATGGTGTAGATTTGTCGTTCAATCGATTCGAGGATTTCCCATACAATCCTCTCGATGCTGAGGGCTTGACTGTGTTGGCGGTGCGTAGCCAGCGTAATGAGAAGGGAGAGCGTTGTTTGCGAAAGTGGCCTCAGGGCATCTATCAACATAAGGGCTTGCGAGGTCTCTATCTCGGCTCGAATGACCTGCGTGTTATCGATGATACCATCTCGACACTATGCTACTACCTCGATATCAGCGATAATCCGAATATTGTATTCGATGCATCGGATATCTGCTATGCATGGCAAGTAGGGGCCTATATTCTTATATACGATAAGACGCAGAAGATTTTGAATTGTGATGCTATGTTGGAGTAAAAGCGGAGGAGGAGAGATTATGAAGATGAGATATAATATACTACTTATTGTGGCAATGGTGGCGTTCACTGTTGTTGCATGTACGCAAGACGAAGGCGTAATAGATTTCAAATCGGACCGCAATACCATTGAGGTTGGAGCATACGGAGGCGTAGAGAAGGTGCGTATATCATCAGACGATGAGTGGGTAGCATCGGTGGGTATACAGCAGAATGGTGAGCCGAATCCATGGATTACCGTATCTCCTGCGAATGGTCGTGGCTCGGTGACTTGCGACTTTATCATAGACTCGGCATTGACGGACAAGCCGCGTGAGGCTGATGTTACAATCAGAAATATTGTGACTAACAAGGTGCAGAAGATTACGATTAAGCAGTTGGGCTTCGATTATAGTGTAAAGGTTGATAGAAATGAAATAAGTGTAAAGCGTTTTGCTGATTACAATGAGCGATATTTTGATGTTACGGTGCGCTCAAACTTCGACTTCAAGATTGATATTCCCGATAGCGAGAAGCATTGGCTTTCGTACGAGTCGTACAAACTTGACCTTAATCGAGGCGTTCGACCTCGTGAGGTAAAGGTGCGTTTCAATTGGAAGATTAACAATCAGGCGAAGGTGCGTTTGGCGGATGTCAAATTTGTGCCGAAGGAGGATATTACGGTGGCACACAGCGACATCTTGAGCGTAAATCAGGAGGCTGCCGAGCCGATAAAACCAGATACTCGTGCCGGCGATTCGCTCTCGTTGCTCAATATTGCGACTACAATGCAGTGTTGGACTCAGTACGACACCTCGACAACGATGGATACATGGAGTGGTGTCACCCTTTGGGAGGAGCGTATGGAGGGTTGTAAGCCTGAGTGGGTTGGTCGAGTAAAAAGAGTGGAGATATTCCTCTGTAACTCGTTCGAGTCGTTGCCTTACGAGATACGATACCTTACAGCTGCCGAAGAGATATATATCTTCTCGAATGAGAACTCTATGCTCAAAAGTCTCAATCTTGGAGAGGATATCCTAAACCTTCAGAATTTGAAGCGATTGACAGTTGGTGCATTTGGTTTGACAGAGTTGCCGGAGAACTTCAAATTCGAGAATTTGGAGTATCTTGACCTTGGTTCAAACAACTTCCAACGAGTGCCGGAGCAGATTAACCCTACCAATTTGCCTAAATTGCGAGCATTGGTTATGAACGCGCAGCAGCGTCACGCTGTATCGGATTTGAGCAATACGGTACACGATATGGAGAAGATAGGCGGTCTTATTGGCGAGGAGAAGTTTCCTGAACGCCTTATTACTTGGGGCTTAGACACTTTGGTATTGAGTGTAAACTATCTGCACGGAGCGTTGCCAACCTTCGAGGATTACCCTGAGAAGTGGACTGAGGCAGAGGTTATGGCTGCCGATACTCTGCCAGTTGAGTTGATTGGCACACCGAAGATTATGCCTACGACCAAGACTTTCCGTATCAATCACAATAGATTGTCGGGCGAGGCTCCGCAGTGGCTGTTGATGCACCCTGCACTTGACTGGTGGATACCATTCAGCTTGGTGTTCCCACAAGAGGGACGCGATGTCGATGGTACGAAGGCGGGCTTTACGAATGCTCCTGCAAATCTTGTAGATTACTATACCAAGTGGTATCCGAAGAAGAAGTTGGCAAACTCCATCGAGGAGGATACATCGACTGATGAGGAGAGCGGAACAACGAAGTAATAGGAGATGAATATGATGAGATATATTAAGATATTAACACTTTCGTTATGTGTGTCAGTCGCTTTTACCTCGTGCGTAAAAGAGACAATGACCGAGATTACGCAAACTCCTTCGCAGGAGGAGGCGGTTGAGAAGGGCTCTCTCTTCGTGAAATTCACACCAGAGATAGCTTCGATGCTTGAAGATGCAGGCGTTGTGCGCTCGAGCGTGACGCGCAGTGGCGTGAATAGCATTGATGAGGTACTCGACTTGGTCGGTGGATTTGAGATTTCGCGAGTGTTTCCCGTTGATCCTCGCCACGAGGAGCGTACCATACGCGATGGTTTGAACTGCTGGTATATCGTGCGTTATAGCAACGACTACACCACAGAGGAGGTATCGCGCCGATTTGCGCAGTTGGGCGAGGTGCAGAAGGTCGATTTCAACCGCACTATCAAACGCGCCAATACTCGCAAGGCTATACCGCTGTCGAAGGCGGAGTACGAGCGTATGCAACAGAGTACCCGCGCGTTGCAACAACCATTCAACGATGCGTTGTACGCCAAGCAGTGGAATATCGAGAACGATGGCTCTCACTTTGCCGATACGGGCAAGAGTGCTACTGGCGCAGATGTTCAAGTCGTTGAGGCTTGGGAGAAGAGTACGGGTGACAGCTCGGTTGTTGTGGCAGTTCTCGATGAGGGAGTCTATGTCAAACACCTCGATTTGGAGGCTAATATCTGGGTAAATGAGGATGAAAATGGCTTGATTACCGAGGATAAGGACAACAATGGTTACGAGGGCGATAAGAATGGCTACAACTTCGTTCACAACACAGGAAAAATCACTTGGGACGACTACTACGACTCGGGACACGGAACCCACGTGGCAGGAACTATCGCTGCGGTAAATAATAACAACATGGGCGTAAGTTCGATTGCCGGAGGAGATGGCTCGGCAAATAGTGGCGTAAAGGTTATGGTTTGCCAAATCTTCTCGGGTAATATCTCGACAGGCTTGTACAATGTTGTGCGTGCAATGAAGTATGCTGCCGACAATGGAGCCGTAGTTTTGCAGTGTAGTTGGGGCTATGTTTCGGGTGTAGCAAACGAGTACGATTGGGGAGAAGCGGGCTACGCCTCGGAGGAGGAGTGGATTGCAGGCTCTCCAATCGAGAAAGAGGCTCTGGACTACTTCATCAACAATGCAGGCTCTCCAAGTGGCGTTGTCGAGGGAGGTATTGCAGTCTTTGCCGCAGGTAATGAGTGTGCAGCAATGGCTGGCTATCCGGGTGCAGCAGAGTATTGTGTGTCGGTGGCGGCAACATCGGCAGACTTCACCCCTGCAACTTATACCAACTACGGTCCGGGAACAACTATTTCGGCTCCTGGTGGCGACCAAGACTACTACTTCGACTATCGCAATGCGCAGACAGGAGTCTATGGCGAGGTGGGTTGTATTCTCTCGACTCTGCCGGAGCATATCAGCGAATCGGGCTATGGCTTTATGGAGGGAACATCGATGGCGTGTCCTCATGTTTCGGCTGTAGTGGCTCTCGGATTGTCGTATGCCACGAAGTTGCGCAAGCACTTCAAGGCGGAGGAGATTCGCGAGATGTTGCACAATTCTGCAACTCCGATTGATGCCGTGATGAAGGGATACAAGAAGTATCGCCGATATGTTGCCGACATGGGCGATATTCAACCTATGCAGATGCCTCTCGCTCCATTCAAAGGACAGATGGGTTCGGGACAGGTTAATGCCGCGAAGTTCTTGGAGGCTATCGGTGGCGATAATGTCGGTACGCAGATGCACTTCCCTAATGTTACTATTAAGGTTGGTGGCTCTGTGACTGTGGCTCCAGCAATATACTTTGTGGGTGGCGAGGAGTTGACTTACAATGTTACGATAACCGACACGTCGGTTGCAACTTGCGAGAAGGTTGGCGATAAGTTGCAGTTCAAGGGCTTGAAGAGTGGCGCAACAACGGCTGTTGTCGAGGCAAGCAATGGCGAGAAGCACTCGTTCAATATCACTGTTCGTAAGTCTGACGGCTGGCTGTAAGATAGTGAGTAGTGAGTAGTGAGTAGTGAGTAGTGAGTAGTGGGAAATGAGTAGTATGCGAAGGGGTGTTGTGATTGCGATGTTGTGTGTTGCTCAGATTGTGAGTGCGCAGATTCGCATCATTCCGCAAGCACAACTCGAAAAGGCAAATCCGCAAGCCAAATCTTCGATACTGCAATTTGTGCCACGCGAGGTCAATTTCGGCACGATAGAGGAGATGTCGGGCATATGGCAGGGTAGTGCAGAACTTGTGAATAGAGGTGCTGACACTATCGCAATAACGCAGATAAAGAGTAGTTGCGGTTGCTTGAAGGCTGAGATGCAAAAGAGAGTGTTGGCTCCTCGGGAGAGTCTTGGCGTAGTTCTGAAGTATTATCCTCGCGGACACGCTGGGCGAGTGTCGCAACGAGTTTTCGTCTATGCAAATGGCGAAACAGACAACCCATCGGCAATTTTGCAGTTGCGAGGCGAGGTTACTGCTTCGGCAGATAGGAGCGATGACTATCCCTACACACGCGGAACACTGCGTTTGCGTCAGCAGGAGGCGCGATTTGAGGGCGATAGGAAGGAGCAATATCGCATAGCGTGTATGAATGGTGGCTCGGTGGTGTTGCGACCTACTGTCGATACGATGTTCTTGCCGAAGGGTATAAAGGTTTGTTTCGAGCCTTCGGAACTCGCTCCGAATGAGGAGGGCAATATGATTGTGGATTATACGCCTGTGGGGGAGAACGGAAAGAGCCCCTTGCAGATATATATAAAGGGGCTTGGAGTGCCTCCACGATATAGTACAATAGATATAAAATTTGAAAAATAGATATGAAAAGAGTTATAAAGCTTGTAGTGGTGTTGATGGTTGCTGTTGTTGCAATGGCTTGTAATCAGGAGAAGGTCGGTATCGACTATCTTGATGTTACTCCGAATAATATATCGGGTGTATGGCGTATGGAGAGCTACGATAATGGCGTGCAACTATCCGAAGGAAGTTACTACTACATCGTGTTTGACCGTGCAGAGCGCACATTTGTTACCTACGACAACCTCGAAAGCATGGGCTTGCACAAAAACTCTGGTCGTTATGATATCACTACAGATATGGCAGCCATTATTAGAGGTATGTACGACTATGGTCAGGGCTATTGGGAGCACGACTACTATGTTCGTGACTTGACTCAGGAGCGTATGGTGTGGGTGGCTGTAGATGATGAGAGTATCGTTACGGTCTATGTTCGTGCCGAGTTGCCCGAAGGTTGGGAAACAGAGGAAGAGTAGTACCATTTAGCCGTATAATCTTTGCGGTATGGATATTATCGATTTAAGAGCTTATGTTATGTCGTTGCCGTTGGTTGAGGAGTGTCAGCCATTCGGCGATGACACTCTTGTTTATAAGGTAGGCGGTAAAATGTTCTTGTGTTGCGTGTTGGAGTATGCCGAGCGCATAGCCGTAAAGTGCAACCCCGACCGTGCCATTGCTCTGCGCGATGAGTATCTCTCGGCGATAACCCCTGCGTGGCACTTCAACAAGAAGCATTGGAACGACATCTATTTCGAGCAGTTGCCGCGCAAAGTTGTGGAGCGCGAGATACGACACTCTTACCTTACCGTAATCCGTGAGAATGTAACCCCAAAGGCGCTGCGAGAGGAGATATTGGCGGTGGCGCGAGAGGCTGGGGTTTTTAGTGAGTAGTGAGTAGTGAGGAGTGAGGAGTGAGGAGTTAGAAATTTAATTCTCAATTTTTAATTTTTAATTTTTAATTTTTAATTTAGCTAATAGCTAAGCCCCCCCCCACAAAAAAACGGCAGAGGTACTACCTCTGCCGTTTCTATGTTTGGTTACAACTGCGATTATTGCAAACCTGCCAAAGCGGTCTTTGCAGCCTCAACGCTTGCACCTGCGGTAACCTTCTTCAAGGTTGCAACAGCCTTCTCGCGAAGAGCCGCGTCTTTGTTGCCACCGGCGTTGTACTGTGCGTTGTATGCAGCACCTACAAGGAAATATACTGCGCTCTTATCCTCCTCGTTTGCCTGTGCTGAAGCAGCCGCCTCGCCGAGAGCGATAACCTTAGCGTAATCCTTCTTGCCGTTGTAAGCCTCGATGCGAATCTTCTCTGCAAGAGCAGGAGATGTAGCCTGTAACTTGTCGGCCATTGCGATTACGCCATCGAAATCGCCTGCCTGCTGTAACGAAGCAACCTTGTTGTTGGTGTAGAGAGTCTTGTTAGCCTCAGCCTTTGCAATAGCAGCAGCATACTTATCAGCCGGCATCTTGCAAATCTTGTCGTAGATTGCCATACCCTCATCGTACTTACCCAACTCGCAGTAAGAGGTTGCGAGGTTGAGAGCCATATCTGTATTACGAGGATTAGCAGCATAACCCTTCTCGAATACGGCAGCAGCAGTCGCATAGTCCTTTGCGTTGAACGCCTCGCCACCCTGCACCTGATAAACCTTTGCAAGAATCATGTTAGCCTTCTGCTTTGCTTGTGAGTTGCCGTACAACTCTGCAGTGTCGGCAGCCTTTGTCAAGTACTCGATAGCCTTTGCAAAGTTCTTCTGCGATGCAGCCGAAAGACCTACACCCTGATAACATACAGGAAGATACTTCTTTGCAGTAGCCACACAGTTGAGAACGGTGTTGTCCTCCGAGTCTATACCTTTGTCGATAACCTGCTCGAAGAGAGTGATTGCCGAAGCGTAGTTCTTTGCCTGAACAGCCTTTGCGCCTTCGTTAAACTTTGCGATAACCTCGCTCTGTGCCGAAGCAGCAGCAACTGCGAGGAGTGCAAACATTGTTACAAATAACTTTTTCATAGTTCTTCTATTTTTTTGTGATAATTTTGTCTTTACAATCTGCAAAGTTACGAACACTATCTCAATTTTGCAAAAAAATCGGTCATAAGTCGCTCGCACTCTTCAGCGAGTATGCCTGATGCTACAACGGTGCGAGGGTGCAACATATTGTCCGAGATGGTTGAAAAACCTCTTTTGCTGTCCGATGCGCCATATACGATGCGCCCGATTTGACTCCACGCCAATGCCCCTGCGCACATCGGACACGGCTCAACCGTAACATAGAGTGTGCAGTCGTTGAGGTATTTTCCGCCGATTGTCGAGGCGGCAGCGGTGATGGCTTGCAGTTCTGCATGGGCTGTGACATCGGTCAAAGTTTCGACCAAATTGTGACCTCGACCAACGATGCGACCACCCGCTACAATGATTGCTCCGATGGGTACTTCATCGGCTTCGAGGGCAAGTTTAGCCTCTTCGATAGCCAATCGCATATATTTTTCGTCTGTTTCGCGCAATTCTTCCATATTTTTTGTAACTTTGTGGGTTATTTGATGGCAAAGATACAAAAATTATATACAAAACTATGTACAGAAGTAATACTTGTGGCGAATTGCGTGCCACAAATGTCGGACAGACAGTAACATTGGCAGGTTGGGTACAGAAGGTGCGTAACCTTGGTGCAATGACCTTTATCGATTTGCGTGACCGCTACGGCATTACACAGATTGTTGTAGAGGAGCACTCTGACGAGGCTACAAAGGCAGCGGCTACGAAACTCGGTCGTGAATTTGTTATTCAGGTTACGGGTAAGGTTATTGAGCGCGAGTCGAAGAATGCGAAGATGGCAACAGGCGATATCGAGGTTGTAGCCGAGAAGATTAATATCCTCAATCAGGCGGTTATTCCTCCATTTACTATCGAGGAGAACTCTGACGGCGGCGATGACCTTCGTATGAAGTACCGTTATCTCGACCTTCGCCGTCCACCATTGCAGCGAAATATGATTCTTCGCCACAAGATGGCGCAGGAGATTAGAAAATTCCTCGACTCGGAGGGATTCTTGGAGATTGAAACACCGTACCTTATCAAATCGACTCCGGAGGGAGCGCGTGACTTTGTTGTGCCTTCGCGTATGAATCCTAACGAGTTCTACGCTCTGCCACAGTCGCCACAGACTTTGAAGCAGCTCCTGATGGTGTCTGGTTACGACCGCTACTTCCAGATTGTGCGTTGCTTCCGCGATGAGGATTTGCGTGCTGACCGTCAGCCTGAATTTACGCAGATCGACTGCGAGATGTCATTCGTAGAGCAGGAGGATATCCTCGAAATCTTCGAGCGTTGGGCAAAGCATATGTTCAAGAGCGTCTTGGATATCGACTTTACAGAACCATTCCGCCGTATGCCTTGGAGCGAGGCGATGGAGAAGTACGGCTCGGATAAGCCCGATTTGCGCTTCGGAATGGAGTTCTCGGATATTACCGACTTGGCTCACGGACACAACTTTTCGGTATTTGATGATGCAGAGTATGTTGTAGGTTTCGCCGCAACAGGTTGTGCTTCCTACACCCGCAAGCAGATTGACGCATTGACAGACTATGTTAAGCGTCCGCAGGTGGGTGCGAAGGGCTTGATCTGGATTCGTGTTGAGGAGGGCGGTATCAAATCTTCGATTGATAAGTTCTTCTCGGCAGAGGAGTTGCAGGCTATTGCCGAGCGTTTGGGTGCAAAGGCAGGCGACTTGTGCTTGATTCTCTGCGGAAAGAAGTATAAGGCTCTTACGCAGTTGTGCGCCCTCCGTTTGGAGGTTGCCGAGCAGTTGGGCTTGCGTGACCCGAAGAAGTTTGCTCCGCTGTGGGTTGTCGATTTCCCTATGTTCGAGTGGGACGAGGAGACCGAGCGTTTCTATGCAAAGCACCACCCATTCACCTCACCAAAGCCGGAGGATATCGACAAGTTGGAGAGCGATCCGGGTGCAGTGCGTGCTAATGCTTACGACTTTGTTTGCAACGGTACAGAGATTGGTGGCGGTTCGATTCGTATCCACGACCCTAAGTTGCAGTCGCCTATCTTCAAGTGCTTGGGCTTCACACCGGAGCAGGCAGAGGCGCAGTTTGGCTTCCTCATTAACGCCTTCCGCTATGGCGCACCACCACACGGAGGTTTGGCATTCGGCTTCGACCGTCTTTGCTCGTTGTTTGGTGGCGTAGATTCGATTCGCGACTTCATCGCCTTCCCGAAGAACAATGCAGGTCGCGATGTTATGCTCGATGGTCCATCGCCAATTGACCAGGCACAGCTTGATGAGTTGTACCTCGCATTGGTAGAGCCTGAAAAGTAGAATAGTGTAAAAATGTATAGATGTCGCCCCGATTTTTTTGTCGGGGCGATAGTTTTTTACTATATTTGTGGGGAAAAAGAGTATAGCGATGAAAAAAGGTGCAGTTATATTATCTCTGTTGTTTGTGGCGTTGTCGGCAATTGCTGGCGTGCGTCAAACACGAGAGGAGTATGTAGAAAAGTATAAGACGATAGCGATTGCCCACATGGAGCGTTACGGCATACCTGCAAGTATCACGATGGCGCAGGGTATCTTGGAGTCGGATAGCGGAAATAGTCGTCTTTCGACCTCCTCGAATAACCACTTCGGCATAAAGTGTAAGAAGCATTGGACGGGCGATAGGGTATATCACGATGACGATGCCAAGGGGGAGTGCTTCCGTGCTTACCCTTCGGTGGAGGCTTCGTATCAGGACCACGCCGATTTCCTCGACCAATCGCCACGCTACGACTCGCTGTTTGCATACCCTTCTGACGACTACCGCAGTTGGGCGCGAGGCTTGAAGGCTGCGGGGTATGCTACGGCACCCGACTATGCGGAGCGATTGGTGAAGATTATCGAGTCAATGAAACTCTATCTGCTCGATAAGGAGAATGGCAACAAAATCTACTCTGCTGCCAAAAATGCTACGGCAAATACCGAGGCGTGGTTTGAGAGCAATATCGCAACCTCTGACGAGCAGATAAATCCGAATGCTTTTCGTGTAACGGTCAATTCGCACAAGGGTTACGGTGTCTATCGCACCAACCACACCTTCTATGTTGTGGCTAAGGAGGGTGATACCTTCGAGTCGGTGGGCGAGGTCTTCGACATCTCGGCGAAGATGCTGCGCAAGTTTAACGATGTGGCAAAAGATGCCAAACTCGCTAAGGGGGATATCGTCTATATCGAGCGCAAAAAGACGCAGTGGCTCGGCAATGTGATGCAGCACAAGGTTGTGCGTGACGAAAATCTCTACTCGCTGTCGCAGTCGTACGGCATACGCCAAAAGTCGCTTGCAAAACTCAACCGCCTGCGCCCTAACGAAGATGTCCGCAAGGGCGATGTAATAAGATTGAAATGACCTAAAATAGAGTCATACAATGAAGAGATTGATTTTAACATTTGTGTTGTTTGTGCTGTCGGTTGCTACCGTGTCGGCACAAATTGTGAAGATGGACGAACTCCCTTCCAAGCGAAAGTATCGTAAGGCGGTTAAAACGATTATGTACCGCACCAATGGTCACGACCTGACGCCAAAACGATTGGAGGCGATGGATATTACGCAGAGCGTGATGAATCGTTTTAGTCGTAAGGCGTGGTTTGCATATCGAAACGAGAAGAATATGGATAAGGTTGCCGAGTTGGAGCGCTCGGGAGTGCCTTACTTTTTGCGCAAATCGTTCGATAAGGTCTGCAAAGAGGTGCGTACCACAAAGGTCAAAGAGGGTACGGTTGCGGTGTGGTTGGTCTTCAATATGGGCTATGTCGTAAAGACTCCTACTTCCACTTTTGCTATCGATTTATACTCGAAATATACCGATAAACTGCTCGATATGGTAGATTTTGGTATGATTACCCACGCCCACGGCGATCACAATACAAGATCTTTCGCACAAGGTCTGGCGAAGCGCGGAAAGCCTATTCTCGCCGCCTTCAATATCAAGGGTGTCAATGAGAAACGAGTTGTAGATGGCGGAGTCTATCACTTTGGCGATATTACGGTGCGCGTAACTACGGGCGACCACAACAAAAAGTTGAAGAAATTTGTTGCGGCATACGAGATTGATTGTGGTCCAAAGAGCAATAATACGGTGATTTATCATGTGGGCGACACAGGTAACTATACCCAACTAAATCCTCAAAAGCAGGTCGATATCTTTATTCCTCATATGCGTGTAAGCTTGGATATTCAGGCGGCTATTGACAATTTTAAGCCTTACCATGTGTTCCTCTCGCATTTGCAGGAGTTAGGTCATAGCAGACACAAGTATCGTTGGACTTTCCACGATGCGTTGGAGACTCGCGGAGGGTTGAAGCACGACCATATCTGGATACCGTGCTGGGGTGAGCGCGTGATATACAATCGCAATGATTGGAAATAGTCAAATGGAGAACTGAAAACTAATTTTTAATTTAGCCAAAAGTTAATGGCTGAAAGCAATAAATAATATAGTACTATGGCTCAACTTCGTGAAAAAATCTTGTCGGCAATTATCGACAAATCATCGCTTAAACAGCGAGTGTTCGACAATACCTTCTCGGTATTTGGCGAGTTGAAAGATACCCTTTTGGAGATGGCATCGGAGATTGACGATGCTCTCGATGGCAAACTCGACCGCCGTGTGCGCATAGAGTATCGCGATAGAGGAAAGTTCGAGGCGCAACTCCAAATCGCTTCCGACCTCCTTATTGTGCGTATGCATACCGATGTATTCGAGTTCGATTCAAACCACATTATCTGGCAGAACGACTATGTGCAGAGCGACAGAGCAAACTCCTACTGCGGAATTATCGATATCTACGATTTTCTTTCGGACTCGTTCAAGTTCAATCGTTCGGCAGACGAGGGTTACCTGATTGGTCGTATCTTTATCAATCGTGAAAAGATGTTCTTCGTTGAGGGAAAGCGTCAAAACCTTGTTCGAGCAATGAGTTTCGGCAAGGAGCCTATATCTCGCGAAAATCTTGTAACAATACTCGAAACGGCTATACACTATGCCCTCAATTTCGACCTGCTTACTCCGCCATACGAGCAGAACAAGCGCGTTACTGTCGAGCAGTTCAATACCAAGATGGATAACTCGAAGTTCATAACGGGTAAGAGGCTTGATTACGACTTTAATGTCGATGATATTTAGCACTCTTTTAGACTCTTTTTATCCATTTTCCTCGTTACATAGTCCCGCTATGCGCCTCGTAAAATAGATAAAAATAGAACTAAAATAGTTGCTAAATAGAGAAGAATATATAAAGAATGAATGTTTCTATGAAAAAAACAATTCTCTTGGCAGTGGCGATTCTGTGCGCCACTGTCATTGCGTACGGCTCAACCGTGAAATATGAGGAAATTGCCAAGTGCCGTGCAGCAAATGGTGCGATATATGGCGTACGCTCAATGGCTGATGGCGAGCATTTTACCATTATTAAGGGCAAGAAGATTGTGCGTTGCTCCTATGCCGATCGTGCCGATAGCCTTGTTGTGTTTGATGGAGATTTCCGCATTGGCTCATACTCTTTTTCGGCTGACGAAAAGCAGATTCTGCTCTCCGATGCCAATAGTGTAAAGCCGATTTATCGCCGTTCGTTTACGGCTGATTACTACCTTGCAGAGGTGGGTGGTAAGGCTCGTAAAGTGTTGGAACAGGTGCGTGATGTGGAGTTTTCGACCGATGGCAAAAATCTTGTCTATGCACAAAATAACAATCTCTACCTCTACGATATTGCAACCGCCACCTCGAAGGCTGTAACTACCGATGGCGAGTGGAACAAAATCATCAACGGCACAAGCGATTGGGTTTATGAGGAGGAGTATGGCTTTACGAAGGGTTATGCCGTGTCGCCCGATGGGGCAAAAATTGCCTACTTGCGCTTTGACGAGAGCGCAGTGCCAATGTTCGAGATGATGCGCTACGATGATAAGTTGTACAACAAGGCGTACTCGTTCAAATATCCGAAGGCTGGCGACAAGAACTCTGTTGTGACGCTCCACCTCTACGATGTGGCAACGGGTAAAACCGAGCAGATACCTACGGGTGAGCAGACCGACCAATATATATTCAATTTGCAGTGGACCCCTGTGGGCGAACTGTCGTTCTATCGTGTAAATCGTCTGCAAAATCACTTTGAGGTGTTGCTGCGTGAGGAGAGTGGGGTGGTGCGACCAATCTACGAGGAGAAGAGCGCAACCTATGTCGAAAGACCATCTTCGGCAACTATACAATTTATTGACAAAGAACGATTTATCGTCAGCGAGGAGACTACGGCAGGGTATAATCATCTCTATCTGCATAGTACCAAAAAAGGTCGCCTGAATGCCATAACTTCGGGTAAGTGGGAGGTTACATCGGTGGTCGGAGTGGCGAAAAATCGCATCTATTACCTCTCGACCGAACGCTCTCCGTTGTGTCGTGATTTGTACTCGGTAGGGTTGAATGGCAAGGGCAAAAAGTTGCATACTGCAAAGGAGTGTTTCTATTCGGTGCAACCTTCGCAGGGTATGCGTTACTATATCCGCACTGCCACAACTGCCGATATGCCGAATGTTGTTACGGTGCATCGCGCTTCGGGCGAGGTTATTGATACTCTGGTTGATAGTCGCGCAAAGGTTGCCGAGCGTGGCAAGTGGGCAAAGCGCGAGTTTAAGCAGTTCGTAACTGAGCGTGGCGATACTCTCAACTACTATATTCAGTTGCCGTTTGGCTTTGATAAGACTAAAAAATACCCCGTATTGCTGACGCAGTACTCGGGTCCCGGCTCGCAGTCGGTGCGTAATCGTTGGTCGCTCGATTGGGAAGATGCACTATCGCACGATGGCTATATTGTGGCGTGTTGCGATGGTCGTGGTACGGGTTTCAGGGGCGAAAAGTTTAAGAAATGCACCTACGCCGACCTTGGTCGCAAGGAGGTAGAAGATCAACTCTCCTTTGCACGATTTCTTGCCCGACAAGAGTTTGTCGATGCCGAGCGAGTAGGTATATATGGCTGGTCGTATGGCGGTTTTATGGCTCTGAACTGTGCCTTGCACGGCGAGGGATTGTTCCGTATGGCGATTGCCGTTGCTCCTGTAACATCGTGGCGATACTACGATACAATCTATACCGAGATTTACAACGGTTTGCCACAAGATAACCCGAAGGGTTACGATGATAATTCGCCACTCTCGCACGCCGAGAAGTTGGCAGAGCGCACCAAGTTGCTGATTATTCACGGCACGGCAGATGATAATGTTCACTTCCAAAACTCAATGGAGATGTGTCGCCGCCTGAACGATGCGGGCAAGCAGTACGATATGATGGTCTATCCCGACCAAAATCACTCGATGCGCCCTTCGGCAACGACCATGGTGCGTCAGAAGATGATTGATTACACTTTGCAAAACTTATAAAATAAATGGCTACGATTTTTCTTCGTAGCCATTTATTTATAGATCGTTTTGACTCTCTATTTGTGGAACAGAGCCACTCGGCTCAACATATAACTGCGTACATCTTCCCACTTGTAGAATGGACCTCCAACACTCTCGATAGGGAGCGTGATGTCGTTCTCATTTTCGAGAATTCGCACCAAAATATCGGGGTTCTTTTTACTGCGATAGAGTACAAATTGCAGATTTGAAGCCATCGTAACAACCTTGAATGCAGGCCACTCCTCGCCCAACTTCTCCACACTCGAAATATCTGCTTCGCCCGAACATTCGTTGAAGTTGAGCGTTGCAAAGAGCCCGAGCATATAGTAATCGTGTCCGAAGCGAAGATTTGCCGATGCGCTATTTTTGCCCTCAATTGCCAAGTCTGCATATTTGATAATATCCTCGACAAGAGCCTGCATAGGGGCAAAACGATTTAATCCACTCTCTACCGTAGTGCTTACAAAACGACAGTACCAACGATAATTTTCGTGGAGGTATATAAGGTATCGCTCCTCGGGCGTGAAGATTGAATCGATAAATGAACGGTCGTGCCAGCCGAGATTTTGCATAAAGGCTATACGCTTGTAGATGTCTGTAATAACCTGAATCTCTGTTTTGTTGAGATGTTGACATACCTTCCCAAAATCGGTAAATAACATATTGGTCATGTGCGAGAAATCCTGCTTTGCAGTCCACTCTTCGAGATGCTTACACCACGCCTCGTCGTTTTTATATAGTTCGTCCTTTGTGAAGTAGAGGAATGGGCGAATAATATGCTGATCGGCCTGATTTACATCCATACGGGTTTCGATAAGAGGATTGCACTCTTTGAGCGACTCGTTGAATGCAGCCATACTGAGTATGCAGCGGGTGTAGGTCGATGATCTCGAATCGATAATAGAGCCCCTTCTGAATATAGGCTTGAACCGCAGATACATACGGCGTGCAATACCTTTATGCTGTTCAACACCTATGCGGGTAAGATCTCCGATGCGGTTGTGGTGAGCCTTGGCGATTCTGTATGCCAAAGCCTTCGCCTCCTTGCCCTTTGCCGTGAGCAGATTTAGAGAATCGGCAACATCGAATATTTCGACAACATCCAGAGGATAATGGGCGCGCGACTCGTGGCGGGAGCCATGGCGACCATAGTGTGAAATGTAGAACGGCTTGTAACCCTTTGGTGCCTCTGCTATCGGTCTGGCAAAGATAGAACCTGCATATACAGCCTGTGTCGGAATCACAAGGTGTGGGTGCGCATCTATAATCTCACGCGATGTTTGAGCCATCGTTGCGATGGCTGCAAATAATAGTGGTAGAATAATTAAAAATCTCTTCATTATTTTAGTCTCTTTGTTCATCTGTTTTTTGTCTGTATCGGCAATCTTTGTCGCAACCTGCGCACTTCGACTTCGGGCATAGAATACGCCTTATGCACCAAGCAGTTGCCACAATAAAGGCAACGGCTATAATTATCCATGCTATAATTTCGTGCCACTCCATAGTCTTGTTACATAAATAGTTGCGCAATGTTATAGACTACAAAAGCGGCCACCCATGCCACCAATGTATTGTATATGGCAGAGCCCACAGCCCACTTCCAACCACTCTCCGCACCGATGGCGGCTATTGTTCCCACGCAAGGGAAGTAGAGTAGCGTAAAGACCAATAATGCCAATGCTGACGGAGTGGTAAAGTCGCCACTTTTGGCTATATTTTGTTGTAGTTGTGCGGGGCTGTTATTGCCAGAATTGTTGCTGTAAATAACGCCGAGGGTGCTGACCATCAGCTCTTTTGATGCCATACCTGATATAAGCGAAACGCTCGACTTCCAATCAAGTCCGAGAGGCTCAAAAACAGGCTCGCAGAGGTGTCCGATACGCCCGATGTAAGATTGCTCGTATTGTTGTACGGCACTCTCATTCTCCTGCTGTCGTGGAAAATAGCTGAGAGCCCATACTACGATTGATGCAAAGAATACCACAAGCGCAATATTGCGCAGATATTGTGCGCTTCTTACCCACATGTGCGAGAGCGTTGCCTTCAAAGTCGGTATGCGGTATGGCGGCAGCTCCATCACAAACGGGGTTTCGTCTTTTTTGAACAAAAACTTGCGCATCAGCACTGCCGTAAGCATCGCTACGAGAATACCGAGCAGATACAAGCCGAGCATTACAAGCGAGGAGTAGTCGGCAAAGAATGTTCCGATAAGCACGATATATACGGGCAGACGCGCACCACACGACATAAACGGAATGATGAAGGTGGTGATAATGCGACTGCTGCGACTCTCGATAATGCGTGTGGACATTACCGCAGGTACATTGCAACCAAAACCCATCATAAGCGGAATAAACGACTTGCCATGCAGGCCTATCTTGTGCATTAACTTATCCATAACAAATGCTGCACGCGCCAAATATCCCGAATCCTCCATAAACGATATAAAGAGGTAGAGAATGATGATGTTAGGCAGAAAGACTATCACGCTGCCCACACCGCCAATTATACCGTCACAAATCAAGTCTTTGAGAATTCCGTCAGGCAACCACTGTTCAAACTTGTTGCCAAGTAGGGTTATACCCTGCTCGAACCACTCCTGCGGATAGGCCCCGAGGTTGAAAGTGCAGTAGAACATCAGCCACATAACGAAGATAAATACTACGTAACCGAAGATGCGATGCGTAACGATTGCATCGATGGCATTCGACATATTCTCAATGCGTGGCTGTCCCGGGGTGAACGTTTCGAGCAGTGCGCCTGCAATGAAACCTCGCTTCTGATTTGCCATTGCGGTCGCAATATCCTCGTCGGCACCGAGGTCGGACTGCATGTGTGCGCGCTCCTTCTCGCAGGTGCGTTGCCACTCCGCAAAGTGCGGGCAGTCGGCAAGCATGGCGATAATATCCTCGTCGCCTTCGAGCATCTTCATCGCCAAATAACGAGGTGAAAAACATATCGGCAACTCCTCACGGTGCTGCTTCATTTGTCGGTTGAGCGTCATAACACTCTCCTCAACAATACCTTGATAAATATGGATATGGCGTACGCGTTCATCGCGCTTCTCGTGAACAGCAATAATTGTGTCGAGCAGTACCTCTATGCCCTTTCCGCTACTTCCTATAACGGGGAACATCGGCACTCCCATCATCTTACCCAGCATATCGTGGTCGAGGGTTGAGCCGTTGCGTTGCAACTCATCGTACATATTCAGCGCAACGACCATTCGATAGCCGATGTCGATTAGTTCGGTAGTGATGTATAGGTTGCGTTCGAGATTTGATGCGCAGACCACATTCAAGACGATATCGGGCGTATGCGAGGCGAGGTATTGACGCACATATCGCTCCTCCTGTGTGGCTCCCGAGAGGGCATTTGCGCCCGGAAGGTCGGTAATATGGAGTTCGTAGCCCTTGTAGTGGCAGGTCGAAGTCTGCGCCTCTACGGTAGTGCCGCCATAGTTGCCTGTATGTTCGTGCCTACCCGTAATATGGTTGTATAGCGAAGTCTTTCCGCTATTCGGGTTGCCTACAATGGCTATGTTTATTATCTTTATTGCGCTCTCCACGCCACAAAGATAAGAAAAAGACGAGAGACGAGAGACGAGAGACGAGAGATTTTTTACTTTTTTTGACTTTTCTCTTTTTGCTACGCAAATAGTTGCTTCTTTTGGGAAAAATTACTATTTTTGCTGATTAGAACAATACGAAACAAAATAGATACAAAATTATGGCTATCGCAGACAAGTACTTACCGCAAGAGATTGAGGGTAAATGGTATGACTACTGGATTGAGAAAAATCTGTTCCACTCGGAGCCTGACGCTCGCGAGCCTTACACTATTGTAATTCCGCCACCAAATGTTACGGGTATGTTGCATATGGGACATATGCTCAACAACACCTTGCAGGATGTGTTGGTGCGCCGTGCGCGTATGCTCGGCAAGAATGCTTGCTGGGTGCCGGGAACCGACCACGCTTCGATTGCTACCGAGGCGAAGGTCGTTGCAAAGTTGAAGGCGGAGGGCATCGACAAATCGACCTTGACTCGCGAGGAGTTCCTCGCTCACGCTTGGGAGTGGAAGGAGAAGCACGGTGGCATCATCTTGAAGCAGTTGCGCAAGTTGGGCGCATCGTGCGATTGGGATAGAACTTGTTTTACAATGGACCCCGAGCGTACCGAGAGCGTTATTTCTGTATTCTGCGACCTCTACCGCAAGGGCAAGATTTACCGTGGCGTGCGTATGGTGCATTGGGATCCATCGGCAAAGACCGCCCTCTCTGACGAGGAGGTAATATATAAGGAGTCGCAGGGCAAACTCTACTACTTGCGTTACAAGTTGGAGGGTACAGACCGCAATATCATCGTTGCTACAACCCGCCCAGAGACTATCTTGGGCGATACGGCAGTCTGCCTTAATCCGAACGACCCTCGCTATGCCGATGTTCCAGAGGGTGCGCGCGTTATCGTACCTCTCGTAGGTCGCTCGATTCCGATTATCCGCGATGAGTATGTAGATATTGAGTTCGGTACGGGAGCGTTGAAGGTTACTCCTGCACACGATGTGAACGACTATATGCTCGGCGAGAAATATGGTCTTGAAACTATCGATATCTTCAACGATGATGGTACTATCAACGACAAGGTTGGTATGTATGTCGGTATGGACCGTTTCGACTGTCGCAAGCAGATTGAGAAGGACTTGGCGGAGGCTGACCTGCTCGAAAAGACCGAGGCATACACCAACAATGTGGGCTACTCGGAGCGTACAGGTGTAGCTATCGAGCCGAAGTTGTCGATGCAGTGGTTTATGTCGATGAAGGAGATTGCCGAGCCTGCGACAAAGGCTGTTTTAGAGGATATTATCCGCTTTGTACCTGAGAAGTACAAGAATACCTATCGCCATTGGATGGAGAATATCAAAGATTGGTGTATCTCGCGTCAGTTGTGGTGGGGACAGCGCATTCCTGCCTACTACCTTCCAAAGGGTGGCTATGTTGTAGCCGAGACCGCAGAGAAGGCGTTGGCTTTGGCGCACGAAAAGACGGGCGACACATCACTCACTTTGGCGGACTTGCGCCAAGATGACGATGTACTCGACACTTGGTTCTCGTCGTGGTTGTGGCCTATCTCGGTATTCGATGGTATTCGCAACCCTGATAATGAGCAGATTAAGTACTACTACCCAACCAACGACCTCGTAACCGGTCCGGATATTATCTTCTTCTGGGTTGCCCGAATGATTATGGCAGGATATGAGTATCGTGGCGAGAAGCCGTTTGGAAATGTATATTTCACCGGTATCGTGCGCGATAAGATTGGTCGTAAGATGTCGAAGCAGTTGGGCAACTCGCCTGACCCACTCGACCTGATTGCCGAGTATGGTGCTGATGGCGTGCGTGTAGCGATGATGCTCTGCTCATCGGCTGGTAACGACTTGATGTTCGACAATGCTCTCTGCGAGCAGGGTCGTAACTTCGGCAATAAAATTTGGAACGCCTACCGCCTTATCAATGGCTGGCAGGTTGATGCTTCGTTGGCACAGAGCGACTGTTCAAAGCAGGCTGTGGCTTGGTTTACAAACCGTTTCAATGCAGCGTTGGCGGAGATTGAGGATAACTTCAAAAATTACCGCATCTCGGAGGCGTTGATGGTGGCATATAAACTCTTCTGGGACGATTTCAGTGGCTGGTACTTGGAGATGATTAAGCCTGCCTACGGCTCGCCTTGCGATGCTGCGACAATGGAGGCTACAAAGAAGATGTTTGAGCAGTTGATGCTCCTCCTTCACCCATTTATGCCATTCGTGACCGAGGAGATTTGGCAAGACTTGGCAGAGCGCAAGGAGGGAGAGTCTATCTGCGTGGCACAGATGCCGAAGGCAGAGAAGGCAGACGAGGTGGCTTTGGCTCGCTTTGCTCTCGTTCAGGAGGTTGTTTCGGCTGTGCGTAATATCCGCAAGCAGAAGAACTTGCCACAGAAGGAGGCTCTTGAGTTGAAAGTTGTTCGCGATGAGAACTATCCTGCGGAGTATGAGGCAGTTATCGTAAAGATGGCAAACCTCTCGGCTGTAACTTTCGTTACCGAGAAGAACCCTATGGACGCAGCCTTTATCGTTAAGACTACGCAGTACTTCGTTCCTATGGGCGACAATATCGACAAGGAGGCAGAGATTGCGAAGTTGGAGAAGGATTTGGCATATCAGCAGGGCTTCCTTGCAACCGTTATGAAGAAGTTGTCTAACGAGCGTTTCGTGTCGTCAGCACCAGCACAAGTGGTTGCTAATGAGCAGAATAAGAAGCGTGATGCGGAGGCGAAGATTGCCGCTATCGAGGAGCAGTTGAAAGCGTTGAGATAGCCTCCAAACAGATTGGGCAATAAACTGAAAGTGCAGGGTTAAACTATTTTAACCCTGCACTTTTGTATTACCCTCTATTTATCTCTATTCCTTTGGTGTAAAGCCTTGAGCCTGCAGGGCGATATCGTTGCCGTCAGGCGTTACGAGGTACGCACCAGTACTTTCGGCGGTGATATGTCCGATAATATCGATACAGCCGAGTGCTATTATCTGCTCGCGCTTGTCGAGTGGCACGGTAAAGAGCAATTCGTAATCCTCTCCGCCATTCAATGCTGCCACTACGGGGTCCATATTCATCTCCTCTGCCAATGCGGTGGTCTGCTTTGCCAAAGGCATACGCTCCAAGTAGATGCGCGCACCACACTTCGAGGCTTTGCAAATCTGCAACACCTCCGATGCCAGACCATCGGTAATATCGATCATCGAGGTTGGAACAATGCCCTCCTTGCGCAACGATTCTACCATATCGTATCGCGCACGCGGTTTTAAGTAGCGTTGCAACAGATACTCGTATCCCTCGAACTTCGGTTGTGGTTTATCCACACCCTGCAACACTCTGCGCTCGCGTTCCAACAAGCGCAAACCCATATACGATGCTCCGAGGTTACCTGTAAGGCAGATTAAGTCGTGTTCCTTTGCGCCACTGCGATAGGCGATATCGCTCTTCTTGGCGCGACCTACAGCGGTGATATTTATCACAAAACCGGTCATCGATGCCGAGGTGTCGCCACCGACCAAATCAACTCCTGCCTCCTTACAAGCGAACTTAACACCCTCGTAGAAGTCATCGAGAAATTCGACCGAGAGTTTCGATGAAATGCCGAGCGCAAGGGTTATCTGCTCGGGTATGGCATTCATCGCCACCACATCGCTAATGCCCTTGGTTACAGCCTTGTATCCGAGGTGCTTCGGCGGGAAGTAGGTCAAGTCGAAGTCGATACCCTCCAACATAGAGTCGGTTGATACAACAATAGCCTTGTCTTTTGACGCTTCGATAACGGCAGCATCATCACCAACGCCACAAATAGTCGATTTGTTCTTTTTTGCAAACTTTTCGGTTAGGCGGTCAATCAAACCGAACTCACCCAACTCAGCTATCTCTGTTCTGCCTTTTACCATATAGTCAGCCATTAGCCATTAGCTAATTCTCAATTCTCAATTCTTAATTCTCAATTAAAGGTACTTCTCAACTACCTTTGCGATGCGCTCGGCTACCTCCTCGATACTGCCGAGAGAAGGAACATTCTCGAACTTGCCTTGTGCGCGATAGAAGTCGGCAACTACGGCGGTTTGCGCGTTGTAGATGTTGATACGGTTGCGGATAATATCCTCCGATTGGTCATCGGCACGCCCCGAATCCTTACCACGCAACAAGATACGCTTTACGAGTTCCTCTTCAGGAACCTCCATATTAATCATCACAGCCACCTTCTGACCGTGCTGTGCAAGTAGTTCGTCAAATGCAACAGCTTGTGCGGTGGTGCGAGGGAAGCCATCGAAGATAACGCCTTTGCCCTCCTTGTGAGTAGCGATATAGTCAGCGACCATATCTATAACGAGCTGGTCGGGAGCTAATTCGCCACGCTCGATGCAAGCTTGCATCTGCAATCCCAACTCGGTTTTAGCGGCAATCTGCTGACGAATAATGTTTCCTGTAGAGATATGACGAAGCGAGAAACGCTTCTCTAAAAGTTCCGACTGTGTACCTTTTCCACAGCCCGGCGCTCCAAAAAGTACGATATTAAGCATTTTTGCGAAAAAAATTAATTGCTGACGCAAAGATACATAAAAAACGGAAAACGGAAAGCGGAAAACGGAAAACTTTTAGTTTAGTGAGTAGTGAGTAACGAGTAGTGAGTAGTTAAAAACTTTTAGCGCACCCCAGTAAGCGACCAACGGGAGCGCCCCCAGTAAGGGCGGAACGCCCGCCCCCAGTAACCCCCAGAATGGTTGCGCCGTGACAAGGGCGGGAAAACGGAA
>JAZPYA010000025.1:0-48819 GCA_045543935.1 Alistipes sp. | reverse complement strand
GGCTACAAACACGCTAAACCAGCGTGAGATGCAGTCGCAAGTGCTCGATGATATGGATCTCGAGCGCGAAAAGGGCATTACTATTAAGTCGCACGCCATACAGATGAACTATGTGGCGCGTGATGGCGAGCAATATACGCTCAACCTTATTGACACCCCGGGACATGTCGATTTCTCGTATGAAGTGTCGCGCGCTATCGCTTCGTGCGAGGGTGCATTGTTGGTTGTAGATGCTACGCAGGGTATTCAGGCGCAGACCATCTCGAACCTCTACCTCGCATTCGGTAACGACTTGGAGATTATACCTGTGCTGAATAAAATCGATATGCCATCGGCAATGATTGATGAGGTGAAGGACCAAATCGTTGATTTGCTCGGTTGCGACCACGATGATATTCTCTGTGCATCTGGAAAGACGGGCGAAGGCGTTGAGGAGGTGTTGGAGGCGATTGTAAGTCGTGTTCCTGCTCCGAAAGGCGATGAGAATGCGCCATTGCAGGCTCTGATTTTCGACTCGGTGTTCAACCCATTCCGAGGCATTATCGCCTACTTCCGTATCTTCAACGGCTCAATCAAAAAGGGCGAACATGTAAAGTTCTTCAATACGGGCGAGGAGTACGATGCCGACGAGATTGGCGTTTTGAAGTTGAAGATGCAGCCTTGTGCCGAGCTGAAGGCTGGCAATGTGGGATATATCTGTTCGGGTATCAAGGACTCGAAAGATGTGAAGGTGGGCGATACGATTACCTCGGTCGCAAAACCTTGCACCGAAGCCATTGCGGGCTTTGAAGATGTTAAGCCGATGGTCTTTGCCGGTGTCTATCCAGTAGAGGCTGATCAATACGAGGATTTGCGCGCATCGCTCGAAAAGTTGCAGTTGAACGATGCTTCGCTGACCTTCGAGCCTGAGAGTTCGTTGGCTCTCGGCTTTGGCTTCCGTTGCGGATTCCTCGGATTGTTGCATATGGAGATTATTCAGGAGCGACTCTATCGCGAGTTCGATATGGACGTTATCACCACCGTACCGAACGTGTCGTACAAGATTACGACCACCATGGGCGATGTTGTCGAGGTACATAACCCATCGGGCTTGCCGGAGGTTACCAAGATTGACAAGATTGAAGAGCCATATATTCTTGCGCAGATTATCACCAAGGCGGATTTCCTTGGTCCTGTAATGAAACTCTGTATCGATAAGCGAGGAATTTTGAAAAATCAGACCTACATCACACAGGATCGTGTTGAGGTCAATTTCGAGATGCCATTGTCGGAGATTGTCTTCGACTTCTACGACAAGTTGAAGAGTATCTCGAAGGGTTACGCCTCGTTCGACTACCACCGCACGGGCTACGAGGTCAGCAAGTTGGCAAAGTTGGATATTTTGCTAAATGGCGATCCTGTTGATGCGCTGTCATCGCTTATTTATGCCGACCACGCCTACGACTTTGGTCGCAAGATGTGCGAGAAGTTGAAGGAGTTGATTCCGCGCCAGCAGTTCGATATCGCTATTCAGGCGGCTATCGGTGCGAAGATTATCGCTCGCGAAACCGTAAAGGCGGTGCGTAAAGATGTAACTGCAAAGTGTTATGGTGGTGATATCTCGCGTAAGCGTAAGTTGCTCGAAAAGCAGAAGGCGGGAAAGAAGCGTATGCGTCAGATTGGTCAGGTGCAAGTTCCGCAGACTGCATTCTTGGCAGTATTGAAGATGGATTAAATTAGCATACAATTAACCATTAAATATGAAAAAAACAATTATAGACCTATTCGAGTCATCGGTTGAGAAATTCGGCAACAAGCCGTTTTTGCTTGAAAAGACGACAAACGAATTTGAGCCTACTACATACGCTGAGACTCGCGAGATAGCCTTGAAAACGGGTGCTGGTTTGGCTGCACTCGGTATTAAGCCGAAGCAGGCAGTGTCGATTTTGGCGGAGGGTTGCAATGCGTGGATTACCTCGGAGTTGGGACTCTTGTATGCAGGTGCTGTAAGCGTGCCGTTGTCGATAAAGTTGGAGGAGGCAAACGACCTATTGTTCCGTCTGCGTCACGCAGAGGTTTGCACAATTTTCGTATCCCGCAACCAACTCCCAAAGATTCGTAATATCCGCGAGCAGTTGCCACTCTTGAAACATATTATCGTATGGGGCGATGTAGAGTTGCAGGAGGGAGAGATAAGCCTTGCGGAGTTGAATGCAATGGGCGAAAAGTACCTTGCAGAGCATCGTGAGGAGTTCTTGGCTATCGGTCGCGCTATTCAGAATGACGACTACGCAACAATCACCTACACTTCGGGTACTACAGCAGACCCAAAGGGTGTGATTTTGACTCACCGTAACTACACCGCAAATGTCGAGCAGGCTCTGACTCGTATCTCTATCCCTTCGGACTATACAATGTTTATCATCTTGCCACTCGACCACTGCTTCGCCCATGTTGCAGGCTTCTATATTATGGTGGCTTGTGGTGCTTCGGTGGCTACAACGCAGGTTGGTCGCACCCCACTCGAAACATTGAAGAATGTACCTGTAAATATCCGTGAGGTTAAACCTCATGTATTGTTGTCTGTTCCTGCGTTGGCAAAGAATTTTCGCAAGAATATCGAAGCCTCGATTCACAAGCAGGGACCAAAGATCGAAAAACTCTTTAAGTTTGCATTGAAGGTTGCCTACGAGTATAACCAAGATGGCTATACCAAGGGTAAGGGCTGGCGTTTTGTGCTGAAACCGCTTGTTGCACTCTTCGATAAGATTCTCTTTGAGAAGGTGCGCGCAGGATTTGGTGGCAATATCAAATTCTTCGTGGGTGGTGGAGCATTGCTCGACTCGGAGTTGCAACGATTCTTCTATGCTGTGGGAATGCCTATGTTGCAGGGCTACGGCTTGTCGGAGGCGACACCTATTATCTCGGCAAACTCGCTCGGCAAAGGGCGTCATCGCTTCGGTTCGTCGGGCAAGGTTATCCAACCTTTGGAGTTAAAGATTCTCGATAACGATGGCAATGAGATGCCGTTGGGCGAGAAGGGCGAAATCGTTATCAAGGGCGAGAATGTTATGGCGGGATATTGGAAAAACCCTTCGGCAACAGCTGAAACGGTTGTTGATGGCTGGTTGCATACGGGCGATATGGGATATATGGGCAAAGATGGTTTCCTCTATGTTCTCGGTCGCTTCAAGAGCCTTTTGATTTCGAGCGATGGCGAGAAGTATAGCCCGGAGGGTATGGAGGAGGCTATGGTGGATAAGTCGCCATATATCGACCAGATTATTCTGCACAACAACCAAAATCCTTATACCATCGCTATCGTAGTGCCAAACAAAGATGCGTTGCGCAGAGAGGTTGGCAACGATGCTGCAAAGGCTGCGGAGTTGATTGATGCCGAAATTCGCAAATACCGCACAGGTGGCGAGTTTGGCGAGGAGTTCCCTGACCGTTGGTTGCCTGCGGCATTGGCGATTGTCGATGAGGCGTTCACCGAGCAGAACGGATTGGTGAATAGCACCATGAAGGTTGTTCGCAACAAGGTTGAGAGCCATTTTGCCGACCGCATCGATTACGCCTACACTGCCGAAGGTAAGCAACTGCTTAACGAGAAAAATTTGGAATCGCTCTCGAAGTTGCTATAATAATATAGGTTGCGGTAGTAGCTCAGTTGGTAGAGCATTGGCTTCCCAAGCCAAGGGTCACGAGTTCGAGTCTCGCCTACCGCTCACAAAAAAAAGACCTCGCAATGAGGTCCTTTTTTTGTTCGCTTTCGGCGAAACTCGTTCAACCGGTGGCGTAGCAGCAATATCTTGTCGGGCGGATGCGCTGCATCCTAAAAGTCGTTGAGCGCATGGCTATTTGTGTGCAAGCCCCCAATATCCATTCACTCAACGCCTTATTGCCGTTGGCAATCCCGATAACCTATTACTTGTTCTACTGCGGCGGTCGTTCGAATCCCGTCTACTGCTCAAAGAGAGAGCCTGCCTAACGGAAATTAGGCAGGCTCATCATTTATACTCTCAACGGTTTATTGGTGTTGTGGTCGTAGCAAATCTTGCACTACCTTCACAGGCGAGAAAGTGGTGATTGGAACATCGACAAATATGGTGTTCCACTTCGCCATTGCGCCATTCCACAAGCCCGGTAACTCCTGCGCACGCAACTCGCGACCACCACTCGACTTCGAGGAGATAAATCCCGTTTTAGGGTCGGTGTAGCCCATCAAATCGAACTTCGAGCCATCTGCTCGGCGCACTCCACAGACCAAGTCCACTGGGTTGAAGTGTGTCGCCTTCTTCATCAACGGCATATCTTCTGCCGAAATCTGGCTCGACTCGGCAATCTGCAACGACTGTGTGCCATCGTCATTCTTAACCCAGAATGGACCACCACCCGGCTCGCCCTCGTTGCGTACCATACCGCAGACACGAATAGGACGGTCGAGCAACGACTCCAACAATGTCGTATCGTACTCGGCAGGGAGTTTGGTGCAGAGTTTTTTCTCTACAAACTCGGCTACCTCCGCCAAGTTTGCCGAACCCTCGCGCAACGCCTTCAGGTGTGCGAAAGTCTGCGCCTGCAGGTTGAGCAATACGCCTGCCAACGCCTTCTTATAGCGAATAGTGTCGCCACGCAAGGCATCGGTTGTTACATTGTCGATATTCTTCACGAAGATTACATCTGCCTTGATATCGTTCAAGTTCGCGAGCAACGCTCCGTGTCCTGCAGGGCGGAACAGCAATTTGCCCTCATCGGTGAGGAATGGAGTGTTGTCAGGATTTACAGCAATAGTGTCGGTCGAAGGTTTCTGCTCTGAGAATGAGATGTCATATTTGATACCGAACTTCGTCTCATATTTTGCAACACGCTCATCAAGCAGAGCCTTGAATGCCTCTTTATGCTCTGGCGATACGGTAAAGTGCAAGCGCGAAACACCCTTCGATGCGCCATACTGCGCACCCTCCATCAGATGCTCTTCTATCGCCTTGCGAGCGCCATCGGGGTAGTTGTGAAAGGTAACCAATCCCTTTGGCTTTGCGCCGTAGTTCAATCCGGCTTTGATAATTGCCGAAACGACAGATTTGTCATCGCTGAAATCTACGCCCGTAGCCTTCAACTCCTCATAGAAGGCGAATTTTTCGATATTTTGGAGTAGGGTATCGATGCCCTTACCTCGTTTGTTGTCATTCACAAACTCGAACAACTCTTTGAACATTCGCGTTGCCGCGCCCGAGGCAGGCACGAATTTTACCACTTCGAGCTTATCGGCAATGGTGTCGTAGTGGTTAACGGCGCTCTCGCACTCCTCTGCTGAGAGTATAGTGATGCCATCTTCGGGCGAAGCAGCCTTTACCACTTCGAGCGATGGAAAACCTTGGCGGAATGCCTCAATCTGCTTTTCGACCTGCTCCACGGTTAAGCCGTGAGCCTTAATCTCCTGAATCTGATTTTCGTTGAACATATCTTATGTAGTTTTAAGGATTTTACGGTTTACTCAACCAAAGTTAGCAAGAAAAATGTAAAATTCAAAATAAAAAAGCCAATAAAAAAGCAACCTCAAAGGGTTGCTTATAGTTATGACATAGCAATCAGTGCCAATATCTGTGCCGTAAAAATTCGCAAGAACATTGTTAGCGGATATACTGTTGCGTAGGCTACGGCTGCGCGGTCGTTGGTCGCCACGGTGTTGGCATAGGCGAGTGCCGGAGGATCGGTCATCGCGCCCGACATCAAACCCATCAGCGAGAAGTAGTCCATCTTCATACCCTTGCGGGCGATAATACCCACGATAAGCAGTGGTAGAAGAGTGATGATAAAGCCGAACAATATCCACCAATAACCACCATTTACAATCGCTTCGACAAAACCCTCGCCTGCGCTCAAACCTACGGCTGCAAGGAATAACGAAATGCCAATCTCGCGAATCATCATATTTGCCGAGTTGGTCGTAAAGGTAATCATCTTGTACTGCGGACCATACTTTGCCAACAAAATAGCGACAATAAGCGGACCACCGGCCAATCCGAGTTTTACAGCCTGTGGTACTCCCGGAATTGCAATCGGAATCGAGCCGAGCAACACTCCGAGGAAGATGCCAACAAATATCGGGAATAGATTTGGTCTGTCAAGACGCTTCACGGAGTTGCCGAGAATGGTCGATACTTGGTCGAGATCGTTTGCGCGACCTACAACCACCACCACATCGCCCATCTGCAAACGCAGTTCGTAAGTTGCTACAAGTTCGATACCTGCACGCACTACGCGCGTAATGGTAACGTGGTAGTTCTCGCGGATATGCAAATCGCCGATATGTTTGCCGTTGAGTTCCGCCTTTGTGACAACTATACGGCGCTTTTCGAGATGCGAGGATGCACTGCCCCATTCCGTATCATTGACCTTTACCACATCGCCAATCAACGACTGCACCAAATCGACATCCTGACTGCTGACAACGATACGCAAGATATCGTTCTCTTGCAACTCGGTCTGCCCTGAAGCGATGCGTTGTTGGTTTTCGTGATCGAAGATTCGAGCCACGACAAAGTGACTGCGCGTGATGCGACTAATCTCCTCGATAGTCTTTCCGAAGATTGCGCGATTTGTTACACGCACATCGATACGCACCGTGCGCGGAACATCGGAACGAGTTGCCTTTGCAGCTTCGCGTTCAATCTTGATGCGGAATATCCAGCGAACAATCAACATCGACAAAATGATACCTACAACACCAAGAGGGTAGGCTACAGCGTATGCTGTCGCCATAGTCGAGGCTTCTGCTCCATCTACTACGCTCTGCGCCGCACCCAAGCCCGGGGTGTTGGTTACAGCACCCGACAATACTCCGACCATCGTTGTCAGGCTCTCGCCGGAAATGATATGGATAGTATAAGCCGTAAGACAGCCGAGTGCAATAATCAGTACGGCGAGCATATTGAGTTTAATACCTCCATCACGCAGTGACGAGATAAAACTCGGTCCTACCTGAATACCAATTGAATAGACGAAGAGTATCAGACCAAACTCCTTGATAAAGTGGCAAATCTGCGGGTCTATCGTAAGCCCGAAGTGCGACAATACAATGCCGACAAACAGCACCCAGGTTACACCAAGCGATACCGAGCCAAATTTTATTCTGTTGAGTAACAGTCCGATAGCTATTGTTAAGGCAAGAACAATCACAGCATTTGCTATGCCGTTGCCCGTAAAGAGTTCAACCAACCAATTCATTTTTCTCTATAAATAAACCTAACACCGCCTCCGAGGCTCTCTCGAAGGCGGTGCAAAGATACGAAATAATGTTCGATTAGTTACCCTTTATGCCATATTTTTTGAGAATCTTGGCAATCTTCGGTTGATATGCCTGCACGAAACGATAAAAACCGAGGTCGTTAGGGTGAGTGGAGTCAATTGTTCCATCCTCGCCAATTACATTTGGCACATCCAAGAAATGGACATCTTTGTACTGCTCCGACAATTTTATCATCATATCCGACACTATGTCGATGCGTTTTACACGCTGGCTGTTCTTCTTCGGGTCAACCGTTTCGCTAATAGGTGTCTGCAGAAAGATAAGAGGCTTGCCCGGGTGAGCCTTTACCATCTCGGCAACAAATACCTCCAACCTCTCATATATCTGCTTTATGCTCGGATTGGAGAAGGTGTCGAAGAGAAACGCATCGGCTTGGCAACCCTTCAAAAATTCGAGGAACTCGGCCTGCATTCTGCACTGCCCCGCAAAGCCGAAATTCACAAAGTCGATACCGAGGTTACGGCTCATCTGTGCTGTGTAGGTCAAGCCTGCACGCGATGCTGCAGCACCGTGTGTTATGCTCGAGCCAAACACCACAACCTTATGCTTGAAAGGGGAAGGCGTACCCTCGATTGTTGCTCCATTATCGACTCCAATCTTCAAACTTGTCATCTCGCACCAAATAGGAAGATAGAGCAGAAACTCCTTCTCCTCTGCCTGAAGATTTTTTACGATGACACTCTTGTATGTGGCAGGCTCGAGTTTGCAAGGGATACGAGGAGCCATTACATACTTCCACTTACCATCAACCTTCATATAGAGGTCGAGTCCGTGTTGCATTATGAAAGAGAGGTTATCGCGCGTATCCATAGGTATAACATCCCATATCGCTGAGATAGACGATGAGTTGCTTTTGAAAGCGACATACAATCCAGCTGGCTTCTTGGAGTGTGCTACGACCGACTTGCTGAAGTTGTAGGGCGTATGGTCGAAACGATAATATGGACTCTTGTCGGTCTGCTTTGTGTAGCCGTGAATACCCAATTCGGTGGCATCAACAAATCTGAATTTCTGCGCCGATGCAGAGCATAGTGCGATGGTGACAGCGATAAATGTTAGAAAGAGTTTTTTCATATTAGTCAGTTTAGTATTTAATCACTCCCGAGCCGAGCAGTCTGTCGCCCTCATACCACGCGGCAAACTGACCACCCGCAATACCTCGTTGTGGTTGGTCGAATAGGATATAGAGAGCATCTTCGCGCTGAATAAGTGTTGCATCTTCGAGTGGTTGGCGGTAGCGAATACGCACCTTCAATCTGCGCTCCTCGCCCACTTTGAGAGCCTCGCACGGCTCCACCCAATGCACCTCCTCGTTGTTGATGCGCAGTGCCTTGCGGTAGAGTCCGGGGTGGCTGTCTCCCTCACCAACATAGATGGTGTTTGTGGCAACATCTGTACCTATTATAAATAAAGACTCCTTTCTGCCACCAATGCCCAAGCCTTTGCGCTGACCAATAGTGTAGAAGTGCGCTCCGTTGTGTTCGCCTATCTTCTTGCCATCGCGTACCGTGTAGCGATATGGCTCGGCAAGCATCTCCAATGCGGTCTGCTCCTCACACTCTCCGTATCTGCGCCACGAGGGGAGTATTTCGTGAATGTTTCCCTTTTTTGCTGCGAGTTGCTGTTGCAGGAATACGGGCAAATCGACCTTTCCAACAAAGCAGATACCTTGCGAATCTTTGCGCTTGGCGGTTGCCAACTTCTGCTCCTCGGCAATACGGCGCACCTCAGGTTTTAGGAGATGCCCGATAGGGAACATCGCATATTTTAGTTGCTCCTGCGAGAGTTGGCAGAGAAAATAGCTTTGGTCCTTGTTAGGGTCGCTACCCGCAAGCAGAGAATAGATCTTCTCGCCATTGACCGTGCGCTCCTCTTTACGGCAGTAGTGCCCCGTAGCTACAGCCTCCGCACCGAGCTTTAACGCCTCTTTTAAGAAGACATCGAACTTTATCTCGCGGTTGCACAGCACATCGGGATTTGGCGTGCGCCCCTTCTCGTACTCGGAGAACATATAATCGACTACGCGCTTTTTGTACTCTGCCGACAAATCGACATAGTGGAAGGCGATATCGAGGCGTTTGGCAACCAACTCCGCAAAGACTTGGTCATCGTGCCACGAACACTCTCCCTCCAACTTGCCTGTGGTGTCGTGCCAATTGCGCATAAAGAGTCCGATGACCTCGTGCCCTTGCTCTTTCAGCAGGTACGCGGCCACCGATGAATCAACTCCGCCCGATAATCCGACAACAACCTTCATAAAATTGTTCTGATTGGTGAATTTTGCACTGCTCGTCGGATGGCGAAATGCTCACATAGGCTTACTATGCTGCGCTTTCGCCCCCTTGTTTAGCACAAAATTCCCACAATCACCTCCAATTTTAGCCGTTAGCTATTAGCTTTTAGCCATTAGCTAATTCTCAATTCTCAATTCTGCATTCTGCATTACTCCTCTGAGTAAGCATCGCGCTTCATCTTCCACATAGGAACAAAAATCAAAGCGCCAATAACTGCCATTATAACCATTGCAACGAATACGCCGTTCCAACCATACTCCGAGTCGGCAATAAGACCGAAGCCCCAACCCGAAACGAGTACGCTGACATAACTTACGAAGCCGATGATACCGAGTGCGGTAGCCGAGCCTTTGCGTGTTGCGTGGTTAGACGAAATAACTCCGATAAGGGCTTGCGGACCATAGATAAACGCTCCTGCCAAAGCCAATACGAAGAGCAATACTATAGGATTTGCGCCACCCTTTTGCAATGCGATAAAGCCGATAATCGAGATCAAGGCTCCAACCATACAGATAAGGCAGGTGCGTGCCGAGCGACCATTGAACAATTTGTCGCTTGCCCAACCTGCGATAAGCATTCCGATTACACCGAATATCTCGAATACAAAGACAGTAACACCGGCCCACTCAGCGCTCATACCGCAATGCTCACGCAAAAATGTTGGACCCCAATCGAGAACGGCAAAACGGATAACATATACGAAGAAGTCGGCAACTGCCAATGCCCAAATAATAGGGTTTTTCCACACATGCTTACGGATAAATGCAGAGAGTTCAGCCGAAGTTTCGGTACTCTCCTCCTTCTTGTTGCCCTCCGAGAGTTCAGGCAACCCTACGCTCTTTGGCGTATCGCGAAGAACTACTGCAGTGAAAATTATTCCGAAAGCGGCGATGATGCCCGGAATGATAAACATCCACTTCCAAGCACCATAGTTCTGTGCTGCCGAGATAACAGCAGGGTCGGTAGCCTCTTTGTTGAGGTTTGTGGCGATAGAGGCGACAACATCGGCATTGCCCGACATATCGCTACCCATCATACCCATAATGAAGATACCACAAAGACACGCCAATCCCGCACCAATAGAGTGCGAGGTGTTCCAAAGTGACATCTTGGTCGCCAACTCCGATGCAGGAACCCAACGAGGAATCAGACGAGAGCATGGAGGAAAACCGCAACCTTGGAAGATTTGGTTGATAATATAGAAAACAGAGATAAGCAGTACAAACTTACTTACGAAGTCGGCTGTTGAGCCCTCAGGTATACCGGTCAATTTGGTAATAATTATCGTACCAAAGCCTATTCCGAAGGCGGTGATAGTACTACCAACCAAACCAATAACCATATGCCAACGACCATTTACGCGGTCTGCCAATATTCCGTTAAACAACTTCGACAAGCCATATAGGAAGCCTCCCAACGAGAGGATAATACCGAGGCTCGCCTTTGTAATGCCGTACTCGGCAGTCAAGCCGGGCATCGCAAACGAGAAGTTTTTACGGATAAGATAGAAGAAGATGTAGCCCACCATTGTACCGATAATGGTGCGCCACTGCCAATACTTAAACTTTTTCTGTTGTTCAGGTGTCATAGTCTTATGCGTCTGTTTATTATTTTACAATTTCGTGGTAAGCCTTAACTATATCGGCAACAAGTGCATCGTTTGTGATACCTGTAACCTCCTTAATTGCACCCTCCAAACCGAGGTCTGCAATCTTCTGTTGCAACTCTACGCTCTGCGCGTCCTCTGCATTCGAGTAGTGGAGTGCCGCGCCAATACCGAGCAAGAGGTTTGGTGTTGCTACGCCAGCCTCCTGTGCTGTAAGCATAGGCTTAATCAAACGGTCGGAAGCCGACAACTTACGCAGTGGCTCACGACCTACACGGGTAACATCGTCTTTGAGGTATGGATTGCGGAAACGACCAATAATTTTGTCGATATACTTGAAGTGCGCCTCCTTGTCGAAGCCGTACTTCTTCACCAAGCCCAAGCCACTCTCCTGCATTGCAGCCTTGACAATAGTGTAAATATCCTCATCGGCAATACTCTCATCGATAGTCGCCTTGCCACGCAACTTGCCGATATAGGCTGTGATGGCGTGACCAGTGTTAAGAGTAAAGAGTTTGCGCTCGATATAGGCGATAAGGTTGTCAGCAAGGTTCATACCTGCGATATGCGGAACTTCGCCCACAAACGACTTCTCCTCTACATTCCACTCGTAGAACGCCTCAACAACTACATCGATAGGGTTCTCGGTGCGTACAGGTGGAACGATACGGTCTACCGAGCAGTCGGGGAAGCCTACCCACTCTGCGCAGTATGCCTTCTGCTCCTCGTTGAGGTGCGAAAGGACATGCTCCTTCAACTGCGAAGATGCGCGCACGGCATTCTCGCAAGCGATAATGTTGAGTGGCTGCTGCAAGCCCGCTGCGTGACGCGCTGCGATAGCCTTTGCTATGGTTGGTGCAATGCGTGGAAGAATAACTACGCCCACGGCGGTAGTTACGATATCCGCCTTTGCAATCTCCTCCACAACCGCCTCGGTGGTGGAATTTACTGCCGAGATGTTTGTGATGTGCTGCTCGATGCAATCTACATCCTTAACGAGTACGGTGTACTCCTTCTTCTCGTTAATCAGATTGATAACCTCCTGATTAACATCGGCAAATACTACATGGTAGCCTGCCTGCTCCAATACCGCGCCGATAAATCCACGGCCGATATTTCCTGCTCCAAATTGAACTGCTCTCATTTTTTTATGATATTTAATTAAATATTAATCGTTATATAACTCGCAAATTTAATCAAAAAAATCGAAAGCGCGATAATTTTCCACAAAAAAGAGCAGTGCTTTGTTGAACACTGCTCTAAAATGGGGTGTGGGAGTATGTAGTTTTACTCCTTCTCAAAGAGAAGAACAGCAACATCACACTTGCCAAGTTTTACCCTCTTGCCACCAGCCAATACTTTGCCGTTACCGAGCGTAGATGACTCGACAAAACGGTATCCCGGTACCGAGATAGATGTAGTCAATACCTCCTCGTCAAACTCATTGGTAGCCACTACGACCATCTTGTTCTCACCCCAGAAGCCCTTTGCCTGAACCTCCTTGTTGGAGTTCTCGAATCCAAGAGCATCGCGGAATGTTCCGAGAACAATGCACTCCTTATACTGCTCACGAATAGCATTCACCTTTGCCAAATATGCCTGATAAGTAGGTGTCTTGTCAATCAGGTCGCGGCAGCGATAGATCTCGATATCATTGCACAAGCCCTTCAAGAGTGTAAGATTTACACGAGGCTCGATATTATAGTCATCGCGAATACGGCGATCCGAGAACTTAATCTCAGGGAAGGTGTAACGGAAGAGTTCCGAGAAATTCTCCTTACCCGATGTATTCTTCACGATATGGATAAAGTCAGTGTACATCGAGGTATAATCTGCCAACCACTCTGTTCCAAGACCAAACTCAGGATCGCAATTCTTATCGAGATATTCGTGAATGCCCTTCAAAAGCATAGCATTGTGATAGATAAGGCGAGTGCATGGCACAGGGAACTCGCGTGAATTATCCCAAGGCAAAATCTGGCGAAGACCTTTACCCAATTGGTCGTAGAAGACAGCATTTGCGCCATTCTTGTATGCACGCATCGCAAACTGCTTCAAGATATTGCTCCACTCCTTAGAACGAGGGTCAGCCATTACAAACGATACCGACTGATACTCCTTTGTGTATGTTCCGTGATTTGAGAAACGATATTGGTCAACATACTCCAAACCCGATGGATTTTTGTAACTAATCTTCGAGCCCTTACCACTCTTATAGTACTCACTATCGGCATCAATCATTCGACCATTATAGTACATAACTAATTTCTGACCACTCTCCTTGAATTTAGCAATTGCCTCACGCCAAGCCTTATCGCCACCTTGCGAATCGTCCTCCGAGTAGGTCGGGTAGTTGTTATCCATACCCTCTTTCCACCAACCGAATGCCATAACTGCATCAGCACCAACGCTTTCGCCTACATCTTGAATGCGACCATAGAGGTCAGAATACTTGAAGAAATACTCGCCGTATTGGTGCTTGAAGATGATGCGCTGCCACGACTTCATCTCCTTAATCCATTGTGGCTTTTCGCGGCGGTCCCACCAAGTTGCACGCACCCAATTACCGTACTTGTCTGCTGCCTTGTGCCAAGTTCCGCTATATGGCGAGAGGATATTTGTATCGTTACTCCACTTTTCGCCTGCAAAGCAGTGAGGATATTTCGAGAGTCCAAATGAAGGAATTGTATGCTTGCCACTCTCATCGGCATAGACACGCAAGAGGTGCCAAGTATCCTGAATCAACTCATCGTGGCTACCTACATACAAACCTTGATTCTCGCCCGAAAGCATATAGCAGTTCATAGAGGCCATACCTGCTCCATAGTGCATATCGAACTGACGGAAATACTGATCCGGATTCATATATCCAGCCGAATTTGGATATCCTGCTGACGACACCTTTATAATAATCTTCTGAGGGTCATCATAGATACGACCTCCCTCGTAAGAGAGAATCAATTTATGGTCGGCAGGATATTTGATATCGTGAACTAATGGATAGTGCAATTCACGAATTATGGAGTGCGCAACATTATTCTTCATCTCCGAAGCAAAGCGCACATTCTCTCCATCGAGAGTAATGGTGAGTTTCAACTGCATATCGAGAGTATTGCCACGGCAAACCAACTTATCGTAGTTGAGAACGATACTATTACCGTCACAAGTGATAGTCGGAGTCTGCTCACTGCCTTTAATCTCCCTCTCGCGGAACTCGTGGGTATCGTAGTACATACGCCACAAGTAGTTGCCAGAAGCGTAGTTGTGACCTGTCGAGAGGTTTTTAAGAGTAACAAGTTCGCCGGCCTTATTCACCGACACCTCAACGAGTTCATTTCTCAGAGCAAACTCTCCTGCTGCATCGCTACCGACTGTGTTAATGTCATTTGTTGAGCAGGCTGTAAAGCACACTACACTCCACCACAGCAATAGCATAAAATTAAGAATCTTTTTCATAAAATAAATACTTTTTAAGTTATTGAAATTAGTGTTAACTGAAAATAAAATTGCATTTTTCTATACTCAATTCAAGTAAAATCATCACAAAGTTATGAATAATATCCAGAGAATGCAAAAAAAATTCTTACAAAGAGCAAAAAAAATAAGAATATTTGATTTTCTCCTCGATTTACAATAATTTTGTAATTACTTTCGTTTTGATGGCAAACTAAAAACGCAAATTATGAAAAAGAACACTTTTGTATTGGTAGCAGTATGCTTCGCTTCGGCACTCCTCGGTGCAGGCGTAGCATCTTATGCGGTTGTTCGCAACACACAAACGGCAACAACCATAGAGTATGTAAATCGCGATGGCGATACCGTTCCTGTTGCAAAGACACAGTTCGTGAGTTTGGAGCAGTCGGCAACATATCCCGACCTTACCTACGCGGCCGAAAATGCTGTTAAGGCGGTGGTTAATATCGAGGCGATAACAGAGGTTGAGGTGCGCCAACAGGGGATAATGCCGTATAACCCATTCTTCGAGTTTTTCGGCTTTCCGCAGCCACAGCAGGGCAATGGTCAGCCACAAAAGCGTGAGCAGAAGTCGGGTGGCTCGGGTGTAATTATCTCGACCGATGGTTATATCGTAACCAACAACCACGTTGTCGATGGTGCTACGAAGTTGCGCGTAAAATTAAACGATGGTCGTGTATTCGATGCGAAAATAATTGGTAAAGACCCAACTACCGATGTCGCTCTTATCAAGGTCGAGGCGGAGGAGTTGCCAATTTTGAAATTTGGCTCTTCGGACGATTTGCGACTTGGCGAGTGGGTGTTGGCAATCGGCTCTCCGTTTGACTTGCAATCGACCATTACGGCAGGTATCGTCAGTGCCAAGGCTCGTCAACTCGATGTTATCCCTAACGAATTCCGTATCGAGTCGTTTATCCAGACCGATGCTGCTGTAAATCCGGGTAATTCGGGCGGTGCATTGGTAAATGCGCGTGGCGAGTTGGTGGGTATCAATACCGTTATTAAATCTTCGACAGGAAGCTATATCGGCTACTCGTTTGCAGTGCCTGAAAGCATTGTGCGTAAGGTAGTTAATGACTTGCGTGAGTATGGTATCGTACAGCGAGCATTGCTTGGAATTTCGTACCGCTACATCGACCAAGACTTTATTGACCAACTCGGCAAGGAGACAGGTATCACAGAGGTCGGAGGTGTCTATGTTGCAGGTGTTTCGGAGGGTGGCTCGGCATCGGAGGCAGGACTCCGCAAGGGCGATGTTATCACCGAGATTGACGGCGTGAAAATCGTTGCTCCGACAACCCTTACCGAGCAGATTGGCAAGCATCGCCCTAACGATAAAGTATCGTTGGTTGTAAAAAGAGGCGATAAAGTGAAACATTTTGAGGTTGTTCTTCGTAATAAGGCAGGTAAAGCAGAGTTGCTCTCCAAAAACGATGTTGATGTTGTGGAGGTTTTGGGCGGTCGCTTTGCCGATATCGACAGCAAAACTGCCAAGAAACTCGATATCAAGGGTGGTGTGCAGGTGCAGTCGGTCAAGAGTGGCGGTTTGCTTGCGAAAGCCCGTGTGCGTGAGGGATTTGTGATTACTCATATCAACGACAAAGCGGTGCGCTCGGTGGCAGATTTGGGGCGTTTAACCGACAAGATTCAGTCGATTGACGGAGTCTATCCTGACGGTCGAGCAGCAAGCTATGTTATCGTGCAGTAGCACGATAACAAATTGAGAATTGAGAATTGAAAATTGAGAATTAGAGGTATTTTATATTTTAATATAGAATCAACAAACAATTCAAAAAAACGACTTGTCGTTTTTACCATAAATTGTCAATTGTCAATTATCAATTGTCAATTAAAATGTAACGAAGAAACAATTTATAATTTATGCGTCAATTAAAGATTACGAAATCCATTACCAATCGAGAGAGTGCTTCGCTCGATAAGTACTTGCAGGAGATTGGTAAAGAGGAACTTATTACCGTAGAGGAGGAGGTAGAACTCGCCCAGCGAATCCGCAAAGGAGACCAAGAGGCATTGGAGAAACTGACCAAGGCAAACCTTCGCTTCGTGGTGTCGGTGGCAAAGCAGTATCAGAATCAGGGTTTGAGCCTTCCCGACCTTATCAACGAGGGTAACCTCGGTCTGATTAAGGCTGCGGAGAAGTTCGATGAGACTCGAGGTTTTAAGTTTATCTCCTACGCTGTGTGGTGGATTCGTCAATCTATCTTGCAGGCGTTGGCAGAGCAGTCGCGTATTGTGCGCCTTCCACTCAATCAGGTGGGTTCGCTCAATAAAATCAATAAGGCATCTGCCCGTTTCGAGCAGGAGCACGAGCGCACTCCATCGGCAGAGGAGTTGGCTGCCGAGTTGGAGTTGCCACGCGAGAAGGTAACTGATACTCTGCGTGTTGCAGGTCGTCATATCTCGGTTGATGCTCCATTTGCTGATGGCGAGGATAACTCGTTGCTCGATGTTTTGGTAAATCCCGATTCGCCAAATGCTGACCGTGGTCTTATTAACGAGTCGTTGGCAAAGGAGGTGGATCGTGCATTGGAGACTCTTTCGGAGCGTGAGCGCGATATTATCCGCTACTTCTTCGGTATTGGTTGTTCTGAGATGACCTTGGAGGAGATTGGCGAGAAGTTCGACCTTACTCGCGAGCGTGTTCGCCAGATTAAGGAGAAGGCTATTCGCCGTTTGCGCAACGATTCGCGAAGCAAGTTGCTGAAATCGTATCTTGGATAGAACTCATTTCGAGTGTTGCATAAGCCAATGGTCAAAAGCCGTTGGCTTTTTTGTTGGTGGGGACTCCGAGCGTCATTACGGCGCCAACCAATTAATGGATAGTAAGGGGTACGAAAAGAGTTGAGAATTTTTTAACTCACCACTCTCCACTTTTAACTCTCGTCTATTTATGTTATAGTTCGAGCCTTAATCAAAATTAATTCTTAATTTTTAACTCTTAATTATCAATTTTTTAGTAACTTTGTGCGTTTATTGCATAAATGCACAGAAACTATGGAGTTAAATATATTTAAGCGATGGAATAGAATTGTCGGTTGGGCGGTCTTTGCTGTGGCGGCTTTGACCTATCTGCTGACTATCGAACCATCATCTTCGCTTTGGGATTGTGGAGAGTTTGTTGCCACTTCGTACAAGCTGGAGGTAGGACACCCACCGGGTGCGCCACTCTTTATGCTCTTGGCGCGTATCGCTACGCTCTTTGCACCATCGACACACTATGTACCACACATGGTAAACGGAATGAACGCCTTGGCGAGTGCCTTCTGTATCTTGTTCTTGTTCTGGACAATCACTCACATTGCTCGCCGTCTGTTTACTCGCGAGGGTAAGCCGCTAACTACGGCAAATGCTATTGCGGTACTTGGTGCAGGTGCAGTAGGAGCATTGGCCTATACCTTTACCGATACCTTCTGGTTTTCGGCTGTCGAGGGCGAGGTCTATGCACTCTCGTCAATGTTTACGGCACTCGTTGTATGGTTGATGTTGCGCTGGGAGGAGGAGGCTGACGAGCCTCACTCGGCACGATGGATTATCCTTATCGCCTACCTTATGGGCTTGTCGATAGGTGTTCACATCTTGAACTTGCTGACTATCCCTGCGCTGGTATTTATATACTACTTCCGCAAGTACAAAAACATCACATTCAAGGGGTTGTGCCTTGTGACGCTGTTGGCTTGTGCGATACTTTTGGTCATTAACGGAATCATCATACCATATACCGTATATCTCGGCGCTATGGTTGATGTATTCTTCGTTAATACGCTCGGAGCACCTGTAAATATGGGCATTGTGGTCTTTGCCTTTGCAATGTTCGCACTGCTTGGCACAGCAATATATATCACCCACCGCAAAGGTCATCGCATCTGGAACTTGGTGGCGGTATGTGTTACGATGATTATGCTCGGCTTCTCCTCGTACGCCTCGGTAACGATTCGTGCAGCGGTAAATCCGCCTATGAACTCGAACAACCCCGATGATCCGATGGCATTGTTGTCGGTACTCAACCGCGACCAATACGGTAATCGCCCATTGTTGTATGGTGCATCGTATGCTGCACCTGTGGAGAGCTACACCGAAAAAGAGTTCTACTACTACAACTCGGAGAAGAAGCAGTACGAGAAGCGCACTACAGTTGATGACTATGTCTATCCCGACAAGTTTATGCACCTCTTCCCTCGTATGTGGAACTACATGAAGAAGGAGCAGGATTACAAACCTTGGGCGGCATATCGTACAAAGATGGACTTTGTGCGCAACGAGAATGGCGAAATCCTCTATGACGAAAAGGGCAAGCCTCAGCGTGCCGAGGTGTTGGACTTCGGTCGCAAAGTCACATATCACGATGGCGAGTACTCTCGCACCATCGTTGAGCCTACATTCTTGGAGAATCTAAACTTCTTCTTCGCCTACCAGCTCAACTATATGTATTGGCGTTACTTCCTCTGGAACTTCGTAGGTCGCCAAGACGATATTCAGGCAGATGCCGTAACAATCACAAATGGTAATTGGCTTACGGGTATAAAGGCGATAGATTCGGCATATCTCGGTCCGCAGACAAATCTCCCACGCGAGATGGAGAACAACAAGGCGCGTAACACCTACTATCTCTTGCCGTTCTTGTTGGGTATTATAGGTCTGATATACCAACTCAACCGTGACCCTCGCAACTTTACCGTTGTGATGTGGTTGTTTGTGATGATGGGTATTGCGCTGGTCGTATATTTCAACTCCTCGCCGGGTGAGGTGCGTGAGCGCGACTATGTATATGCCGGCTCATTCTACGCCTTCTCGATGTGGATAGGCTTGGGTGTTTTGGCTCTCTACGACCTATTGACAAAGGCGTTGAAGAAGCACCACAAAGTAGCAGCTGCTACGGCTACGGTGTTGGCGATGGCTGTTCCGGGTATTCTCTGCGCCCAGAATTGGGACGACCACGACCGTTCGCACCGAACATTTGCCCGTGATATGGGCTACAACTACCTCTCTTCGATTGTCGAGAAGGAGGGGGTAAGCTCGATAATTGTCAATTATGGCGACAACGACACCTTCCCGTTGTGGTTTAATCAGGAGGTTGATGGCGTGCGTACCGATGTGCGCATTATGAATTCGAGCTACCTCGATGGCGAGTGGTATGTCGATGAGATGAAGTGTAAGGCTAACGATGCCGAGGGTATTCCGTTCTCGTTGCCAAGCCACAAATATACCTTTGTGAACGATTGGATTCCGGTAAATTCGCAGATTGACCGTGTGGTCGATGCCAAGCAGGTTATGGAGTTTGTGCGCAGCGATGACCGCCGTACAAAGATGGACCTCGGCTATGGCGAGCCTGCCGACTATATCCCGACAAAGCGCATCGCTCTGCCGGTGGACAAAGATGCGGCTATTGCTTCGGGCATTGTGGCGGAGAAGGATAGAGATTTGATGGTCGATACCGTCTATATCAACATCAATGCCACATCGCTCTCACGCTCGGAGTTGATGTTGCTCGATATGCTGACACACTTCGATTGGAAACGCCCAATCTACTTCACGCAGGTCTATGTCTTGCAGAAGTTCGGCTTGTTGGACTACTTGCAGTTTGATGGCTACGCATACCGCTTTGTGCCGATTCTCACTCCGTACAAAGATTCGTGGAGCATCGGTCGTATAGACGCCGACTACGCCTACGACAAGTTGATGAATACGATGCGCTACGGTAACCTCGCTGATAAGCGTGTCTATGTCGATTACTTTACGCAGTACAACTTGCAGGTGTCGCGCGCACGCGAGGCATTTGCCCGTGTTGCTCGTGAGTATATCAAGCAGGGCAACGACAAGCGAGCCGAGGAGTTACTCGACAGAGGTTTGGAGGTATTGCCGATAGAGCAAATCCGATTTACGGAGGCAAATACCTATCCATTTATCGAGTGTTACTACGACCTCGGTCTGAACGAGAAGGGCGATGCGTTGCTGTTGGCGTATGGCGACAATTTGATCGACTATATCGAGTACTACTTGCAGTTCGATGGTGTGCAGGGCGACTTGGTGGCAGATATTATGTACGACAAGATGGACGAGTTGTCGCGTTTGTACTACCTCGCAGCCTACTACAACCGCGAAGATGTGGTCTATGGCATAAACGAGTACTACCGCACCCTCGGCGCCGAGGATAAGGATTTGATTCTTACCCAGCGCGAGAAAGATTCGCTCGGCATTCAAGGAGCACCGAAGACAAGGCTTTAATTGAGAATTAAGAATTGAGAATTGAGAATTAAAAATTAAAAAAAAACAATATAATGGCTAAACCAAAACTTCTTCTTTACAACACGCTCTCACGCCGCAAGGAGGCGTTTGAGCCGATAAACGAAGGTCGTGTAGGAATGTATGTCTGCGGACCAACCGTATATGGAGATCCGCACCTCGGACACACCCGACCTGCTATCACCTTCGACCTCTTGTTCCGCTACTTGAAGGCGGAGGGCTACAAGGTGCGCTATGTGCGCAATATCACCGATGTAGGTCACCTCGAACACGATGCTGACGAGGGCGAGGATAAAATCGCAAAGAAGGCTCGCTTGGAGCAGTTGGAGCCTATGGAGGTTGCACACTACTACACCGAGCGTTACAAGACCTTTATGGCGAAGTTGGGCGTGCAAACCCCATCTATCGAGCCTCACGCATCGGGACACATCATAGAGCAGATCGACTTCGTGCAGCGCATCATTGATGCCGGCTACGCCTACGAGTCGAATGGCTCAATCTACTTCGATGTCGAGAAGTACAACCACGACCATAAATATGGCATTTTGTCGGGTAGAAACCTCGATGATATTGTAACCGACACCCGTCAGCTCGATGGTCAGCAGGATAAGCACCACTCCTACGACTTTGCGTTGTGGAAGAAGGCTGCACCGGAGCATATTATGCGTTGGCCTTCGCCTTGGAGCGATGGTTTCCCTGGTTGGCATATGGAGTGCTCGGCAATGAGTACCAAGTACCTCGGCGAGAAGTTCGATATTCACGGAGGCGGTATGGACCTGATGTTCCCACACCACGAGTGCGAGATTGCGCAATCTACCGCAGCTCTCGGACACGACTCGGCTCGCTATTGGGTACACAACAATATGATTACCATCAACGGCAAGAAGATGGGTAAGTCGTACAACAACTTCATCACCCTCGAACAGATGTTCAATGGCGACCACCCTGCCTTGGAGCAGGCATACTCGCCAATGACCGTGCGTTTCTTTATCTTGCAGGCGCACTATCGCTCAACCCTCGACTTTTCGAATGAGGCGTTGCAGGCAGCAGAGAAGGGCTTGGACCGCTTGATGAAGGGTATCGAGGCGTTGCACAAAGCACCTGCTTCGGCAACCTCTTCGTTCAATGTCGATGAGATTGAGAGCCGTTGTGCCGAGGCTATGGCAGACGACTTGAACTCGCCAATCGTAATTTCGACTATGTTTGACTATGTGCGTTTGTTCAACCAGCTCTCGGAGGGTAAGCAGACATTGACTGCCGAGGATAAGGCAAAGGCAGAGGCTACTGTTCAGCGTTGGGTGTTCGATATTCTCGGTTTGGAGAACGAGAAGGCAGAGGCTGCGGGTGGCAAGGATATGGTATCACCACTCGTAACGATGTTGCTCGATATGCGTATGCAGGCAAAGGCTGACAAGAATTGGGCTTTGTCTGACGAGATTCGCGATAAACTCACCGCTATCGGTATCCGCGTAAAAGACCGCAAAGACGGTTACGATTGGGAGATAGAGTAAAAAATCTATTATCGTATAACAACAAAATAGTCCGCAATTGCGGACTATTTTGTTATCTGGATATATCGATTATCGAAAAAGTCTAATCAACCTTCTCAATCGTAATCGAGAATATTAAGTCGCCCGGGCGAATATCGTCAATCACATCCTCGCCCTCTACCACCTTACCGAAGCAGGTGTGAACACCGTCGAGGTGTTGGGTGTTGCGACGGTTGTGGCAGATAAAGAACTGCGAGCCACCTGTATCCTTGCCACGGTGTGCCATCGAAAGCACGCCTCTGTCGTGGTACTGACGCTCGGCATCGGTCTCGCAAGGGATTGTCCAACCCGGACCACCTGCGCCATTGCCGATAGGACAACCGCCCTGAATTACAAACTCCGGAATCACACGGTGGAAGGTCAAACCATCGTAGAAACGCGACTCGGCGAGTTTAACAAAATTTGCTACGGTGATAGGTGTCTCCTTCTCGTAAAGTTCTACCTTCATATCACCCTTTTCGGTCGAAATAATTGCGTAAGTCATACTATTCTTTTTTTGGGGCTAAAAGCCCTTTTTCTCAATCTCGGCAAACTCTTTTAGTTGCGCGACAAGTTTTGGCAGTCCAATCGCAGCGCGCTCCTTCTTGTGGAAGATGCGGTTGCGAAGGAACGGAATTTTCGGTATGGAAGGGTCCACAACATAAATCGGTACATCGTTGTTCTTCACCCAACCCACCAACGATGCCGCAGGATAGACCGCCAACGAAGTGCCTACAACAATCAGCATATCAGCCTCTTTGACAATATCTCTCGCCTTGTCGAACATCGGTACAGCCTCGCCAAAAAAGACAATATGTGGGCGCAACAACTCGCCATTCGGAGCTGTTTCGTCAAGCGTCTGGTCGCGCAGACCGATGTCGGTGATATACTTTTCGCCACTCTCCTCGCGCAATTTGGTGAGTTCGCCGTGAAGGTGGGTAATCTTGGTCGAGCCGGCCAATTCGTGCAGATTGTCGATATTCTGCGTAATAATCTCTACATCAAAGTATTTCTCCAACTCCGCCAACGCCTTATGCCCTGCATTTGGCTGTTTGCCTGCCATCTCGCGGCGGCGCATATTGTAGAAGTTTATCACTTTGGCTCTATCACGCTCCAACGCTTCGGGCGTGCAGACCTCCTCAATTTTGTAGTTCGCCCACAAACCATCGCTACTGCGATAGGTCGGAATACCACTATCCGCCGAAATCCCTGCACCTGTCAATACTACTATCTTTAACATAATTTAGTTTTCCGTTTTCCGTTTTACGCTTTCCGTTTATATCTATTTCGCCTTGTCGAAATAGATATCCAACAGCTCTTTCGCTGCAATAAACGAACTCAACTTCGCATCGAGAACTCGCTGTTCGACATCGGCAATGCGACTCTCAATTTCGGGGTTGAGGTAGAAGCGACTCTTCAAAGTCTCGTTTATGCTCTCGTACATCCAATACTTATTCTGTTCGTTGCGGTGGTGCTGGAAGTAGCCGTTACCCTTGGTGTGTTCGAGGTACTCCTCCACGCCCTTCCATATCTCCTCCAAGCCGACACCTTCGAGCGAGGAACAGGTATAGACCTTTGCCCTCCAATCACTCTCGGGGGTAGGGAAGAGGTGAAGCGCGTTTTGGAACTGTCGGCGTGCAACCTCAGCCTTAACCTTGTTTTCGCCATCGGCCTTTGTGATGACCATCAGGTCCGCCATCTCCATAATGCCTCGCTTGATGCCCTGCAACTCATCGCCTGCACCCGAAATCTGCAACAAAAGGAACATATCGACCATCGAATGAACGGCAGTTTCGGATTGACCAACGCCTACGGTCTCGATAAAGATTACATCGAAGCCAGCCGCCTCGCACAATACAACTGTTTCGCGAGTCTTGCGTGCCACGCCGCCGAGCGAGCCTGCCGATGGCGAAGGGCGAATAAAGATGTCGGGGTTGTGGCAGATAGTCTCCATACGGGTTTTGTCGCCCAAGATTGAGCCACCGCTGCGCTCCGAAGAGGGGTCTATAGCGAGGACCGCCAACTTGTGATGCAACGAGGTAACCATATTTCCAACCGCCTCAATCCAAGTCGATTTTCCTGCTCCCGGAACACCTGTGATACCAATGCGCACTGAGTTGCCCGCATAAGGCAAACAACGCTCTATAATCTCCTGCGCTTGGGCGTAGTTGTCGGGGTTATTGCTCTCGATAAGGGTTATCGCCTGCGAGAGAATGGTTATATTTCCTGCCAAAATACCCTCTACAAACTCATCTGTTGTGAGCTTGCGGCGGCGCTTCTTGACGAAGTAGGGATTTACAATCGGCTGATCGGCAACGCCATCGGTTACCGATAGTGCGCTGTCGTGGTGGGTATCGCGGTACTCGCCACGCTCGTAATGGTCTATTTTAGTGAAACTCATATTTGCAGGATTAAAATTAGTTTTCCGTTAATTTCTCAATCGTTGTGCGATTGAGAAGCTGTGGGTTTCCAAACCACAAAGCTCTATGTTTGTGGTCGAGAATTACTGCATAAGGGGCATAATTCACGCCAAAGGAGGTGCGGATATGGTCATCTTCGATAACAACTCCCGAGCGAGCGTTGATATGCTCTGTCACCCAATGGTCAATCTCACTTGCGTTTTGGTGCGAGATAAGCACAAAAGCGCAATTCTCAAACTCCTTGATAATGTTATATATACGCTTGGCAGAGTGCTGACACGGAGTACTTGCCGAGTGGATAAATTCGATATAGGTAAATTCGCACTTTTGAGGCTCATTGCCGTTGAGCCACTTTGCCTTCTTAAAGCGCGGTGTGCGCTCGCCGAGTGATATGGTCTGTGCTGAGGCCGTCGAGAGGAAAAATAGTGCGATTGTCGCTGCCAATATGTATTGTAAAACTCTACTCATTCTACTGCGGTATATGCTATACCAACTACAAAGATAACCTTTTTTCGACTAATGTCCAAATGTGGATAGCTCTAAATTATAAATACGATTATTATCTGACTCGTCGAGGTGTGCGGTAGCGGTCGCTGATAACGAACTGCTCCCTTCCGTCGATATACTTTATTGCCGCACGGCTGATGTACATGCAGCGTGGATGAATCTTCTCATTGCTGTAATGGGCGTGGAAGACATAGTGCAGGCCTCCTTTCTTGTCGTAGAATGGTGCTCCGTGGCCACTACCTGCAAGGCTCTGTGGAGATTGCAGTATAGGGTTGTTAGGCAACTTCTTCCACGGGCCGCGAATGTTGGTTGACGTGGCACAGCCGATGCCATATTTTTGGCTGTGATAGCCATTCCCAGAGTAGAGCAGAAAGTAGGTGTCTTTATGCTTTACGATGCTTGGGCCTTCATTCACTTTTCCCTCCTCTCTTTCCCATCGTTGTTTCGGACGGATGCAAAAAGTTTCGGTACCAGGTCTAATGGTCATATAGTCCTTCTCGAGTTCGGAGATGTAGATACTAAAACCTCTATTTATAACCACATACAGCAGATACGGTGTGCCGTCATCATCGATGAAAAGAGTATTGTCGATAACATGCTTTCCAGGGTGCATAGGCTCTTGCTTAACCTGCTTGAACGGGCCTGTCGGTGAGTTGGATGTAGCTACACATATACGCTTTTCTGCGGTGTAGTACATATAGAATTTACCGTCGATATGATAGACCTCGGGAGCCCAAAACCACTTCTCGCCATAGGAGTTGTTTTTATGGAGCGCCAATCCTCCGAAATGCCACTCTTTTAGATTCTTGGAGGTATAGACCTCTATGCCGTTACGGTGGTGTGTGCCATAGGCATAGTAGGTGTTGCCGTGCAACATAATAAATGGATCGGCAAGTGGCACTCTCTCCTCGGGTGCAACCCCCTTTGGAGCTGCGATTGTGGTGTGGTAAATCAAGAGCAATATGCCGAGTGTCAGCGATTTGAAAATATGGTTTTTCATAGTGTATGAATTAGTTTGCGAATTGAGTAACAAATATACAAAAAAATTGGGGATATCGCGGAGTTGTGTTAAATAATTCACAAAAGCGGAAAAGTTTTCCGAAAAGTGTTGTTTATTTCCATAGGAAATAGTATCTTTGCCGAGATTGTGTGGGTGTATGCCCAAAACAGCAAATAAAACAATTTTTTCTTTAACCAAATAAAACAAAAAATTATGAAAGTATCTCACATTGAGCATCTCGGCATCGCAGTTAAGAGCCTTGATGAGGCGATTCCTTATTGGGAGGGCGCACTTGGATTGAAGTGTTACAAAATCGAAGAGGTTGCAGACCAGAAGGTTCGCACCGCATTCTTTATGCTTGGTCAGACCAAGATTGAGCTTTTGGAGGCTACTTCGGAGGATTCGACCATCGCTAAGTTTATCGAGAACAAGGGCATCGGTATCCACCATATGGCTCTCGCTGTTGAGGGTATCGAGGAGCAGTTGGCTGACGCCGAGGCTCAGGGTATCCGTCTTATCGACAAGACTCCACGCAAGGGTGCTGACGATATGACTATCGCATTCCTTCACCCAAAGAGTACTCAGGGTATCCTCACAGAGTTGTGTGAGAAAAAATAAAAAAACCGTCTAACAAGGTGATTGGCTTTTGTAAAACAGCTCAATCATCTACGATTTTTGGGATTTTAGAAATTTGAACAAATCTAAATTTACAAAATAAGAAAAATAGCTATGAGCGAAATTCAAAACAAAATCAATAAACTCATCGAGAACCGCGAAACGGCTCGTATGGGTGGTGGCGAGAAGGCTATCGCAAAGCAGCACGAGAAGGGTAAGTTCACTGCTCGTGAGCGTATTCAGATGTTGCTCGATGAGGGCAGCTTCGAGGAGTTCGATATGTTCGTAACTCACCGTTGCTACGACTTCGGTATGGAGAAGAAGCACACCTTTGGTGATGGTGTAGTAACAGGTTATGGTACTATCGATGGTCGCCTCGTATATGTATTTGCACAGGACTTTACCGTAACAGCAGGTTCGTTGTCGTTGGCTTTGGCTGACAAGATCTGCAAGGTTATGGATATGGCAATGCGCAACGGCGCACCTTGCATCGGCTTGAACGACTCGGGTGGTGCTCGTATCCAGGAGGGTGTAAATGCTTTGGCAGGTTATGCTAATATCTTCCAGCGCAATGTGATGTCTTCGGGTGTTATTCCGCAGATTTCGGCAATCTTCGGTCCTTGTGCAGGTGGCGCAGTCTATTCGCCTGCTTTGACCGACTTCATCATCATGAAGAAGAACACCTCAAATATGTTCTTGACCGGTCCGAAGGTTGTTAAGACCGTAACTGGCGAGGATGTAACACAGGAGCAGTTGGGTGGCGCAGTAGTTCACACTACAAAGTCGGGTGTTGCACAGTTTGCAGTTGATACCGAGGAGGAGGGTATTGCTTTGATTCGCAAACTCATCTCTTATATGCCACAGAACAATATGGAGGACGCTCCATTGGCAATGTGTACCGATCCTATCGCTCGCTTGGAGGATTCGCTCAACGAGATTATCCCTGACAACCCTAATCAGGCTTACGATATGTACGATGTTATCAAGGCTATCGTTGATAATGGCGACTACTTGGAGTCGGCTGCTTCGTACGCAAAGAACATCATCACCTGCTTCGCTCGTTTCAACGGTCAGTCGGTAGGTATCATCGCTAATCAGCCTAAGTTTATGGCAGGTGTGCTCGATATCAACGCTTCTCGCAAGGCGGCTCGTTTTGTTCGTTTCTGCGATGCATTCAACATTCCTATCGTAACCCTCGTAGATGTTCCTGGATTCTTGCCTGGTACAACTCAGGAGTATGGTGGCGTTATCACCCACGGTGCAAAGTTGCTCTTCGCATACTGCGAGGCTACTGTACCAAAGGTAACCGTTACATTGCGTAAGGCTTACGGTGGTGCATATATCGTGATGTCTTCGAAGCATATCCGTGGCGATATCAACTACGCTTGGCCATCGGCAGAGATTGCTGTTATGGGTGCATCGGGTGCAGTTGAGGTGTTGCACGCAAAGGCTTTGGCAGAGTTCACCGATCCTGAGGCTAAGGCTAAGTTCGTAGCAGAGAAGGAGCAGGAGTACAAGGATTTGTTCTCGAACCCTTACAACGCAGCTCGCTATGGCTACATCGATGATGTAATCGAGCCTCGTAACACTCGTTTCCGTATTATCCGTGCTTTGCAGTCGCTCTCGACCAAGCGTTTGCAGAACCCTGCTCGTAAGCACTCGAACATTCCATTGTAGTCCAAACCGTAAAACAAATTTGAACTATGGATAAATTTGCAAATGTAGGCTGGCCCGAGATGTTGCTGATGGCTGGTGTCGGCTTCTTGATGGTGTTTACCGTACTTGTACTCCTTATCTTTGTGATGAAGGGTATGGGTTGGGTGTTTACTCGTCAGAAGAAGGCTGCGAAGGTTGCTACAAAGGGAGCTGCTGCTGCCGATGAGCACGAAGCAATTACCAACCAGGAGATTGCAGCGGCTATTATCACTGCCTTGAAACTCTACAAGAGCAACTTGCACGACCAGGAGTCGGAGATGATTACTATCCACCGCATCGCTCGTGCATACTCGCCTTGGAGTTCGAAAATTCACGGATTGACTCAGTTACCTGAGCGTAAATAATTTTTAGAGATTTAGAAACGAAATGAAAAAGTATTCATTGACAATCAACGGCAACTCTTACGAGGTTAAGATTGACGATATTAACGAGGCGTCAACATTGGCGCATGTTACCGTAAATGGTACAAAATACGATGTTGAGATTGCAGGTGGTAAGGCTCCTGTTGCCAAGAAGCCACAAGTTACCGCTGCTCCTGAGGCTACCGGTCTTTCGGTAACTCCAAAGACCCCTATCGCAACCAAGCCTGCGGCTGCTCCTGTTGCAGCAGGTGGTTTGAAGGTTGCTTGTCCGCTTCCGGGTACTGTACTCTCTATCAATGTTAAGGAGGGCGACACCGTAGCGGCTGGTCAGACTCTCGTAGTATTGGAGGCTATGAAGATGGAGAACAACATCGATGCAGAGCGTGGCGGTGTTGTTAAGCAGGTGCTTGTTCAGGCAGGTGCAACTGTAATGGAGGGTGATGTTTTACTTGTTATTGAGTAGGCGTTATGATTTCACTATTGCAGTCTAATTTCATTCTCGAAAGTTTGGCGGATTTTGCTACAACTTCGGGATTTGGAGCCTTCTTTGCACCGGGTGGCTGGAAGTTTGCTGTGATGATTGGCATCGCTTGCTTCCTCCTCTACCTTGCAATCAAGAAGCAGTTTGAACCACTGCTTTTGCTCCCTATTGCATTTGGTATGTTGCTTACAAACCTTCCGGGTGCAGAGATGTTCCACTCGGAGTTGTTTGCAGGCGGTCATGTTCATTGGGATATCTTCGTGGATAAGGCAGGTCTTATCGACTACCTCTACCTCGGTGTAAAGTTGGGTATCTACCCTTGCTTGATCTTCGTTGGTGTAGGTGCGATGACCGACTTCGGTCCACTGATTGCTAACCCTAAGAGTTTTCTTTTGGGTGCAGCGGCACAGTTGGGTATCTTTGCGACCTTCTTGGGCGCAAAGGCTCTTGGCTTTGAGCCAAATGAGTGCGGCTCGATTGGTATTATCGGTGGTGCTGATGGCCCTACCTCAATCTTCTTGACAGCTCGTCTTGCTCCGGATTTGTTGGGCCCTATCGCTATTGCGGCTTACTCGTATATGGCCCTTGTCCCTGTGATTCAGCCACCTATTATGAGGGCTCTCACTACCAAGAAGGAGCGTATGATTAAGATGTCGCAGTTGCGTCAGGTATCGAAGACCGAGAAGATTATCTTCCCTGTTATCATTACCATCATCATCTCGTTGCTCCTTCCATCGGCTGCACCGCTTGTTGGTTGCTTGATGCTCGGTAACTTGATGAAGGAGTGTGGTGTTGTGGATCGTTTGTCGAAGACTGTTCAGAACGAGTTGATGAATATCGTGGTTATCTTCCTCGGTATCTCGGTAGGTGCTACCGCTACTGCCGATTCGTTCCTCAACTTCAAGACTCTCGGTATCCTCACACTCGGTATCCTCGCATTTAGCTGCGGTACCGCAGGAGGTCTGTTGCTTGCGAAGTTTATGAACCTCTTCTTGCCTGAGGGTAAGAAGATTAACCCACTTATCGGCTCGGCAGGTGTATCGGCAGTGCCTATGGCAGCCCGTGTATCGCAGACCGTAGGTCAGAAGGAGAATCCATCGAACTTCCTCCTTATGCACGCTATGGGACCGAATGTAGCGGGTGTGGTAGGTTCGGCGGTGGCAGCAGGTATTTTACTCGCCTTCCTTTCGTAAAAACCATTTTATAGGGCAACTATTGCGTTGCTCTGCGATAATCCGCTTGCTTATTTACGCTTAGTAAACTGCGCAAGCGGATTTCTTGTGCGCCTTATATTTGCCTCTCTAAAATGATTTTTTACCCCCCCCTAACGCCTCTAACACCCCTAAAAAGGTTTACGCCGTGACAAGGGTGGGAAAACTGAAAACTGAAAACGGAAAGCGGAAAACTGAAAACCTTTAATTAGTGAGTAGTGAGGAGATAAGAGATAGGAGTTAGGAGTTAATTCTCAATTCTCAATTCTCAATCACCTCTAACGCCCCTAACGCCTCTAACGCCCTTAATTTTCAATAACTTGTTGAAAACCTCCCCGTTTTGCTATTGCATATATCAAAGATTATGCATAAATTTGAGATATGAAAGCAACGATTAAACTTCACTACCGCACCACCGAGGGTGCTAAATTGCAAATTGTGCCTGCCGAGGGCAAGGCTACCGCTATGCGCCATGAGGAGGGCGACTTTTGGAGTGTCGATATAGAACTCCACTCCGACCGACCTTTCCGCTACTCTTACCGTGTTGTCGAGGGGCGACAGACTCTTCGTACCGAGTATGGCGAAGGACATCTGCTCACCGAGATTGCGGGTTGCAGGGAGGTTGAGGTCTTTGACCATTGGCACGATGAGCCACAGAACAAGACTCTCTACTCCTCGATGTTCCGTCATAGCATATTTGCTCGTGCTATTGAGCCACAACCGTTGATGATAGGTGCTGCACACTATATCGAGGTTGAGGCGGCTCTTGCACCTACCGAGCGACTTGCTCTGCTCGGCTCTACGGAGGCGTTGGGCGAGTGGAACACCGCAAAGGCGCAACCGATGCGCTATCTCGGCAACTATCGTTGGGGTATTGCCTTGGGAGAGAGTGTGTGTGCAGAGTATAAGTTTGTTGTAACAACCGCTTCGGGCGAGTTTTTGCGCTGGGAACAGGGCGAAAACAGAGTTCTGTCGGCAAGTGATAGGTTGCACTTGACCTTTGGCTTGCGCCTGCGCGATGAGGTGCAGTGGCGAGGTGCCGGTGTTGCAGTTCCCGTATTCTCGTTGCGTTCGGAGCATGGCTTTGGCGTTGGAGAGTTTGCCGACCTGCAACTCTTGGGCGATTGGTGCGCAGCGACAGGTCAGCGCATTATCCAAATACTTCCAATAAATGATACTTCGATGTCGTTCTCGTGGTACGACTCCTATCCTTATAATACCGTTTCGAGCTTCGCTTTACACCCACTCTATATCCGTTTGAGCGATGTGGGTTATCTGCGTGGTGAGGCGGATAGAGCCGAGATGGAGGCTCTGCAGGAGGAGTTGAACGCACTGCCTGATATGGACTACGAGCGTGTTATAAATGCAAAAATGAGGTATCTGCGCAAGTTGTATGAGCAGTTGGGCGCACGCTGTATGGACAGCAAGTCATTCCGCGATTTCGAGAAGCGCAATCGTGCGTGGTTGATGCCGTATGCTGTATTCTCGGTATTGCGAGATAAGTATGGCACGGCAAATTTCGAAGAGTGGAAGACCTTTACAAAGTATGCCGAGAAGCGTTGTGCAGCCTTTGCCGAGCGCAATGAGAAGGAGGTGGGATTCTACTACTATGTGCAGTATCATCTCGATCGCCAATTGCGCAAGGTGCGCGACTATCTACACTCGAAGGGGGTGGTGTTGAAGGGCGACCTTCCGATTGGAGTATCTCGTACAAGTGTAGATGTTTGGCAAAATCCTGAGTTGTTCGATGTGCGCTCTTCGGCTGGCGCTCCGCCTGATGACTTCTCGGCAGAGGGGCAGAATTGGGGCTTTCCGATATACAATTGGGAGAAGATGGCGGAAGATGACTACGCTTGGTGGCGTGCCCGCTTTGCGAAGATGGCGGACTACTTCGATGCCTACCGTATAGACCATATTCTCGGCTTCTTCCGTATCTGGGCTGTTCCAGAGGGTGCTAAAAATGCATTGTTGGGAGTCTTTGCGCCATCGTTGCCATACTCGGCTTCGGAGATTAGGGGTGAGGGTTTTGACTTTGACGAAGAGCGTGATGTAGCGCACAATTTAAGCGATGACGATGTGCTGTGGTTGGCGTATGGCGAGGGTTTTGTACCTCGTATCTCGCCATTTACAACCGAAAAATATAAGGCTCTGTCAAAGGCTCAACAACAAGCCTTTGCTCGCCTGCACGACAACTTTTACTATAACCGCCATAACACTTTTTGGGGTGTGACGGGAACGGAGCGATTGGCGAAACTTACCACCTCGACCTCGATGTTGGCGTGTGGCGAGGATTTGGGAATGATTCCGGCATGTGTGCCGCAGGTTATGCACGAGGAGCAGATTCTCTCGCTCGAAATTGAGCGTATGCCGAAGGAGTATGGTGTGCGTGTGGGCGATGTTTTGCGCAACCCTTATCTGTCGGTTTGTTCGACCTCTACGCACGATATGTCGCCACTTCGCTTGTGGTGGCGTGACGAGGCGGAGCGTCAGTACTACTTTGAGAAGGTCTTGGGCTTGGAGGGTGATGCTCCTGCGGAGGCTGCCGCAGAGTTGTGCGAGAAGATTGTTGCACGACACCTCGCATCGCCTTCGATGCTTACGATATTGCCATTGCAGGATTGGTTGTCGTTGTCGGAGGAGTTGCGCAGTGATGATATCGAGCGTGAGCGCATCAATATCCCTGCCGTAGCGCACCACTATTGGCGATACAGAATGCACCTTACGCTCGAAGAGTTGGTTAGCGCAGAGAATACAAATAAGAGAATTGCCGACTTGATTATTGACTCAAATCGGTAACAATTCTCAATTTTTAATTCTTAATTCTTAATTTAGCCGAAGGCTTAGATGTTTTCTTGCGTGTCGTGTGGTTTTATGTAGCCCTCGACACGCTTGATTATATCGCTGCGCTCCTCGCAGGAGATATAGTACTTATTGCCGTCAATATCGGTAATCTCTACGAACTTACCCCAGCGTGAGGCGTAGATATGCACGAACTCCATCGTGCGAAGATTTAAGAAGCGACCATAGTGACCAAAGAAACCTAATGCTGCAAATATCGGCAGGCAGGCTCTCATTTCGCGCTTTTCGACCTTGCGAATACTTGCAATATCTTCATATACGAGCGTGGTATCTTCGGCTATACACTGAATTTCGATTCCCTCCTCATCGACTACTATTCGGCGCGGAATAGAGAGTATCATCAATGCCAATACCACCAATATCAGTGATATGAACCACGCCGAGATATATCCGCCTTCATAGACAAATGTCAGCAATACCGATACCCCGACAAAGGCTATCAGATAGAGTGCGGAGGTGTAGGGTATCTGGCGACCAAACTTTTGTTTATAAATCTTCTCCACCTTTTAACTCTAAACTTTTAACTTTTAACTCTGCGATAAGTAAATCGTCGGGTGTTGTAATCTTTATGTTAGAGTACTCCCCTTCGCAGAGTGTGATTTTTTCACCCGAGTATTCCACAACTGAGGCGTCATCGGTAAACTCAGCGCGGAACTCGGTATCGTAGGCAGCGCGCAAGATGGGTGCTGCGAAAATCTGCGGTGTCTGCACAATGCGCAGTGGTGTACGGTCTATAATGTGCGAATTGTCGCCCTCAACCATACGATACGAATCCACCGCCTTAACAACGGGTATTGCTGCTCCATTTTCGGCAGCACAAGCGACCGTACGAAGTATCAACTCCTTCGATGCAAAGGGACGAACTCCATCTTGCACAGCGATTAAATCTACCGCCTCGCTCAACGCCTCAATACCGTTGCGTACCGAGTGGAAACGCTCCTCGCCACCCTCTACTATAGAGTGCTTTGCCATCTCGAAACGAGCCGAAAAGTTCTTCCAGAACTCGATGTATTCGGCAGGCAATACGACCACAATGCGCGAAGTCGGCAACGCCTTGCGGAAGGCATTTATCGTGCGTGCTAAAATAGGCTCGCCACCCACCAATGCAAACTGCTTGGGGAGTGCGCTACCCATACGCTTGCCACTACCTCCGGCAACTATTATCACTCCTACTCTTGGCTGTTCCATATCAACTTCTTTCCGAAACCGAGCGTGTTGTCGGTCAGTTTTATAAATGTTGGCGTTACTGCCCATATATTCAGCGGAGCAACTGCTGCGTATGGAAAACGCCTGATATATATCGCCTTGTCGCTCTCATTACCTCGCTCTGCTACGCCACAAATCTGCGCCCCCTGCACCTTACCCACAATGCGTGTTTCGAGGGTTATGCCGATGGCAACCTTTGCGTTTTGCAACATCTCTTGCGCGTGTCGGGTGGTATCGTCAGAGGTAAAAATCAGTCGATTGCGCTCCTTGTCGTAGGCGTAGAAACAGGCAGCACAATATGGCTCGCCCTCGCTCGATACGGTAGCGAGAGTGAGAACATGGTGTCGCCTTATGAAATCTACGATGCGCTTATCGATCATCTTCTATTTCAACATTTCGAGATTTGTAATCTTCATCGAGTCGGGTACTTCGCCATTCAACTCCGCCATAACGTGAGTTCGTACCCACTCAAACCTCTCACGATTATCCTTCGAGATAGGTTCTGACGGCTTCTGTGGAACTTTCAATGGGTTTATTGGTGTTGAGCCTTTCCACAAGCGGAAGTCGAGGTGAGGACCTGTCGAGCGACCTGTACTGCCTACATAGCCGATAATCTGACCTTGCGAAACCCTTGCACCGACCTTTATCCCCTTGGCAAAACCTCGCAAGTGAAGATAACCCGATGAGAGGTTGCCCGGGTGCTTGATTTTTAGCATATTTCCCGCTGCCTTATCGTATGACTTTTTGGTTACCGTACCATCTGCCACAGCGCGAACGGGTGTTCCAACCGGTGCTGCATAATCGACTCCGTGGTGTGGGCGATACTTTTTGAGTACGGGGTGGAAACGCGCGTGCGAGAATTTCGATGAGATACGAGTAAATTTCAGCGGAGCTTTTAAGAGTTGCTTGCGCAAGGAGCCTCCATCCTCTTCCCAATACTGCAACTTGCCACCTTGCTCGAATGGTATGGCGTAGATATCTTTGCCACGATGTGTGAATTTTGCGCCCCAAATGCGACCTACTCCCACCGAGAGCGTGTCGATAAACTTCTCATCGTAGATGACTGTAAAGCAGTCGCCTTGCTGAATGCCGAAGAAATCGACAGTCCATTGATAGATATCCTCCATCTCCGATGCGAGAGAGTAGGGTAGTTCTGCCTCCATTATTGCCCCCCAAAGAGAGGTCGAGATTGTGGCAGAGCTTTTTTTGCGGCGTATTTCAACTTCACGCTGACCTTCGCGTACGGCAACCGAATCACCAACAAACGAGAATACGACATAATCTACAATGTTCTTCTCATAGACGAGATGGTCAAGATGTGTTGATGTGGAATCCCTACGAGTAAATGTGGTATAGTGGCTACCGGCACGAATTGTTCGCAATGGACAGATATTTTTTGTGAGTTGGTCGAGGCGTAGCACTTTTTGAGTGCCGATGCCATAGCTACCAAGAATCTTGCTCCACGAATCTCCTCGCTCAACAGTGTGGCGCTCTATGTTGTAGTTGTCGGCGTTAATTCCGAATAGGATATTTTCCTTTTTTTGCTCCACCTCCTTGGAGGAGCAAGCCGGAAATAATACAACTATTGTTGCTGCAAGTATGGTGTATAAAATTCGTTTCATAATCGACAAAGTTATGAATAATTGGCTAATTATCCAAATTATATTCTGCTATGTCTCCGAAATAAAAAATACTATGTATTTTGTTTTATTGATAAAAGTAACTATCTTTGTATCAACTTGAACAATACGACTATTTGTAATACTAACTAATAAATTTAATCGTAACCATTATGAGAACTGTAAAATCTGTTCTGTTTGCACTATTTGTATTTATCGCTTTTTCAGCGGAGGCTCAGCAGCATAGTGCTGTACGCCAATATCCGACAGTGGGCACAAAAGGAGTCCGCAACGAAATCTATATCCCGAAAGTAAAGGGTTATAATGTCTATACCGCCGATCTTCATACTCACACTATCTACTCCGATGGTGAGATAACACCGGCACTCCGTGTTCGCGAGGCATGGTTGGACGGACTCGATATTATTGCTATTACCGACCACATGGAGTATCGTAGAACAGAGCGCGAATTAGTTCAATTTATGAAGGGTTATATAGACCAATCTGTGAGCGATGGTGGCAAGGCTGTGAATACAAATGTACTCAATAAAGAGCCCGATTCACGAGGTCTTCTCGTAGATTTCAATGTCGCACATAAATCTGCTGCCAAAGAGGGTAAGAAGTTGGATATAATGGTTATCAAGGGAGTGGAGATTACTCGTGGAAAACTTGGCGACTATAATGCGTTATTTACTACCGATAACAATGCTCTCTACGATCCAAATCTCGAACAGACCATTCGCAATGCTCGTAAGCAGGGTGCATTTATCTTCCACAACCACCCTCAATATAGCAAAAAAACAGCGACAACGATGCCTCCACATTGCGAGGACTTTCACGCTAAGGGACTTATAGATGGCATCGAGATAGCAAATGGCTTCAAAACCTACGACAGACTTTTTGACTACTGTCTGAATGGTAATTATGCCCCATTCGCAACCTCCGATGCACACGGTTTGATTTCGGCTCGATTTCCGGGAGCAGGAAAGGATTATTATCGTAATATGACGCTTATTTTGGCGAAGGAGAGAACCGAAAAGTCTATCAAGGAGGCTTTGAAGGCTAAGAGAACTATCGCCTATACTGCCAATATGCTCATCGGTAAAGAGGAACTTTTATCGGAACTTTTCAAAGCATGCGTAGATGTGAAGGTGCTTGAAACAAGCAAAAAAGGCACTTCCGTTCTGTTGAGTAATAGTTCATCGTTGCCATTTGCGTTGGTGCAAAGTGGAAAAACGGAGCAAGTACTTCCTGCCAATAGTTCTGCTATAATGACTGTGAGCAAAAAGTCGAAGAGTCTTAAACTCACTGTAACAAATATGCTCTATGGTGCGGATAAGCCATTGACGGTTAGTTTCGAGTTGAAGTAGTTTTATGGTAGATGATATAGTAAACAATATGGGTTTTGAACTAAAAGAATATCAAAAGAATAGACAAAAGTAGGTGAAATTCAATAATTTGTTGTATCTTTGGTCGGATATAGTGTAATTGTGCAGTGAAAAAGGTCTTTCTCAAAATAGCATCTCTATTTTATGGTGCCGCAATAAAGTTGCGACACCTGCTATTTGATGCCAATATACTCCATAGCGAGCGATTCGATATCCCGATTATCTGCGTGGGTAATATCACTGTAGGAGGTACTGGCAAAACTCCGACCGTGGAGATGCTCGTCAGTCACTACTCCGATTTCTACAATGTTGCGGTTTTGTCGCGAGGCTATGGCCGCACGACCAAAGGCTATCGTGTTGTCAGTGTAGATGATACATACCGCACCGTAGGCGATGAGCCGTTGCAGATGAAGCGCAAATTCCCGAATGTTACGGTTGTGGTGTGCGAGAAGCGAACTTTTGCTATCCATCGTATTCAGGAGGAGTTCCCCGAGGTCAATATGATAATTATGGACGATGGTTTCCAACACCGTTATGTTGAGCCACTCATCAATATCGTGATTGTTGATGCCAACCGTCCTGTCGAGCGCGACCATCTGTTGCCTTACGGACAGTTGCGCGACACCACCGATTCACTCGATCGCGCACACTACTTTATCGTTACAAAGTGTCCTGTGGATATGAAACCTATCGATATGCGAGTGATGCGCAAAGTGTTGGTGCAGAAGCCTTCGCAGGAGATATACTTCTCGCGTATGGCTCCGACACAGGCTTGCGCGGTTTTTGCAGAGATTGATGATAAGGTAGAACAAGGTGCGGAGGTTATCGCAATGTCGGGCATTGGCGATAACGAGGCGTTTAATCGTGGTTTGGAGATGCGATATAAGGTGGTTGATACAATCGATTTAGATGATCACCATTCGTATCGTATGAGCGACTTGCAACGCATAAAGAAGATGCTTGCCAAGTACCCTAACGCTGTGATTATGACCACCGAAAAAGATGCCGTGAAACTATCTCACAGCGAGGCTGTAACGGGAGATATTCGCCGAAAGATGTTCTACGAGTCGATATCGCTACGCTTTGTGGGCGACAGTCGTGCCGAGATGTTTGCAAGAATTGATAACGATATAAAGAATAGAGATAATGGAGCGCATATTAGAGGCTTGTAAGAGCATTAAAGAGGCTACCAATAACTTCGCACCCGAGGTTGGTATTATCCTCGGAACCGGATTGGGTGGTTTTGTGGATAGCATCGATGTAGAGTATCGCTTGGAGTACAAAGATATTCCGAATATGCCTGTTTCGACAGTCGAGGGGCATAAGGGTTGCCTTATCTTCGGTAAGGTGGCAGGTCGTAATGTTGTGGCGATGCAGGGGCGTTTCCACTACTACGAGGGCTATGCGATGAAGCAGGTTACATTCCCTGTTCGCGTTATGGCACTGCTCGGCATCAAGCAACTGTTTGTGTCGAATGCGGCAGGAGGAGTGAATACCTCGTTCTGTGTTGGCGACCTGATGATTATCACAGACCATATCAACCTCTTGCCAAATCCGCTTATTGGTCCAAATATGGCGGAGTTCGGACCGCGCTTTCCCGATATGCACGACTGCTATAGCTCTGCCGTGCGCGCAAAGGCTACAGCCATTGCCGAGCGCGAGGCTATAAAGTTGCAGTATGGAGTCTATGTCGGCACTACGGGACCTACCTTCGAGACACAAGCGGAGTATCGCTACTTCAAGGCTATCGGTGGCGATGCAGTGGGAATGTCCACCGTGCCTGAAGTTATCGTAGCGCGACATATGGGTGTGCCTTGTTTCGGTGTGTCGGTCATCACCAATTGTGGCTTGAGCGAGGAGAAAGGCGACCACGAAGATGTCCAGAAGCAGGGTAAGAAGGCGGGCGAGCGTATGGCGCGCTTGTTCACCGAATTAATTCGAGAATTGTAAAAATAGCAGAAAGATATGATTAACAAGGTTATTTTAGTAGGAAATGTAGGCGCCGATCCCGAGGTCAGAGCGTTGGAGTCGGGCGTGAAGGTTGCCCGTTTGCGTTTGGCAACGACAGAGCGTTATACCGACCGCCAGACAAACGAAACAAAGGAGCAAACCGAATGGCACACAGTCACTTTGTGGCGCAACTTGGCAGATGTAGCAGATAAGTATGTTCACAAGGGTAGCCAACTCTATATTGAGGGCTCGTTGCGTACTCGCGAGTGGACTGATAGGGATAATCAGAAGCGTTATACCACCGAGATTGTAGCAACAGATATGAAGTTGCTCGGTCGCCGTAGCGATGCACAGCCACAGCAGGAGTATGTTGCACCTGTTTCTGCTCCGGCTCAACCTGCATATCAGCAACCGGTACAGCAACCTGCACCACAACCTCAACAGCCGGTATATCAGCAACCTGTGTCGCAACCGACACAAGAGCCTGTTGTTCCTGCCAACAGTGCTGATGATCTCCCATTCTAAGGGTTAAACCGATAGTGAATATAAAAGCAGTAGGGTGTCGCTTCGTTAGAAGTCGGACACCCTACCATTATATTATATAGGTATAACTACTTATTCTTCTTTGTCACTCTCTTGTTGCACTTGAAGATTGGTTTTTTCTCGGTTTCAGGTTCTACGCTTGTATCAACACCTCCGCCCAATGCACGATAGAGGTTGATAACACCCTGAATACCCTCGAAGCGGTCGGAAATCTGCAACAGACGAGCTGAAAGCAACGACTGCTGTGCTGTCAATACCTCCAAATATGTTGCCTCCGAGTGGCTCATCAATTGGCGTGTGCTATATACTGCCTTCTCCAGGTTATCAATTTGGCGTATGCGCAAGTCGGTCTTACTACGTGCCGAGCGACACTGCGACAAAGCGGTATTGACCTCGTTACCCGCCTCCAACAACTTATGTTCAAATTCGAGAAGTGCCTCGCGCTGTTGCGATTGTGCTATCTTGTAGTTAGCACGATTGCGACCTGCATTAAATATAGGTTGCACCAACTTTGCCAAGAATGAGAAAGCCCAACTTGCAGGTAAGCCCTTAAATGCGCCATCTCCGGAGATGGTTAGCGAAGGGTAGAGGTTGGCGTGTGCGATATTGGTGTTGTAGAATGCGAGTTGCAGATTATACTCCGCCTGCTGAACATCCGGACGGCGTGAGAGCAACTGCGCTGGTACGCCAATAAACAACTCCTGCTTGAAATCCGCACTATTTAACTCTCCGCGTGGAAAATCTTGTGGTGTGACACCGAGCAGAAGAGCAAACGAGTTTTGCGCCTGCACCAACTTGTATTCCAAATCATACAACGAAGCATCAATCGAGCAACTGTTAGCCTCGGTCTGCGAGATAGATGCAGCGTTGGTCATACCCGCCTCCTTCATCGCCTTCATTGTGCGGACATTCTCCTTCCAATTGGCAGAGGTAGAGCGCGAAACACGCAACTGTGCATCGAGCATCAGCAATGTATAGTAGTTGTTTGCAATTGCCGACACCAAGGCGGTTTGCACGCTACGGCGATAGAGTTTGTTGTACTCCAACGAAGCTTCGGCACGGCGCTTGGCGTTGATGTTGCGCGCCATAATATCAATCTCCCAACTCGCCTTAATAGGCAGGGTATAGGAGAATTGGGCGGATTGCGGAGCAAGGCTTACGCCTGCCGAAGGCTCAAAGCCAAACGAAGGGATAAATGCCAATTTTGCTGTCTGTAGTGCCAATTCGGCTTGCGAAACACGCTCGGTAGCAAGGCGCATATCGATATTGTTCTTCAATCCCTGCTCGATATAGCCTTGCAGATGTTTGTCTGCGAAGAAATCGCGCCACGATATGTCGGCTATTGTGGTCGTGTCAGCTTTCTCGATATTGCCGTAGAGGTTGGCAGTCGAAATCTCCTCGGGACGACTATACTTCTTATATATAGAGCAACTCGTAAAGAGTGCTGCAATACTTACGATTAAAACAATTTTCTTCATTACTCCTTGTCGAATTTAATAGGTTTAACCTTCTCCTGCAACCATTGGAAAATCATAAATAGAGCCGGCAATACGAAGAGCAGAGCCAATGTTCCGATAACCATACCTCCAACGACTCCCGTACCGATAGTGGTGTTTCCGTTTGCTCCTACACCTGTGGAGAACATCAACGGAATCATACCGATAACCATCGTAAGTACGGTCATCAAAATTGGACGGAAACGCTCTCTTGTTGCCGTATATGTTGCGCGAGCAATGCTCATACCCTTGGCGCGGTTCTCGCCTGCAAACTCGGTAATCAGAATTGCAGTCTTCGACAACAATCCGATAAGCATAATAAGACCTGTTTGCAGGTAGATATTATTCTCGACACCCATCATTCGTGCGAAGAGGAACGAACCCATCAAACCAAATGGTACAGAGAGAATTACCGCCAACGGCACAATGAAACTCTCGTAGAGTGCCGACAGAATGAGGTAGATAAGCACGATACATATCACGAAGATAATCGTGGTGTTGCTTGTACTCTCTGCCTCCTCGCGAGCAATACCCGAGAAATCGTAGCCGTAACCAATTGGCAGATACTCCTTGGCAACCTCCTTAACGGCATTGATAGCATCTCCCGAAGAGTAACCCTCCGCAGCACGACCATTGACACTGATGGCTGGGAACATATTAAATCGAGCCAAATTCTCTGGCGCATAGATCTTCTCGAGCGTTACAAACTGACTTACAGGAGCCATATCGTTGCCGATGCGGACAAAGATATTGTTCAGGGTTTGTTTATCTACACGGAATTTAGGGTGAGCCTGAATACGCACCTGATACAACTTCGTAAAGCGGTTAAATCGGGTGGACATAATACCTCCGTAGTATCCATTCAGTACATTCAAGACCTCTTTTGTCGATGTACCTGCACGCTTACACTTCACGGCATCGACATCAATCTGATATTGCGGGAACTTCGGGTTAAACGAAGTGTGGGCAGTGCCAATTTCAGGACGCTCCTTCAAGGCGTTGATGAAGGCAAATGTTACTTCTGCCAAATCTTCAACTTTGCCTCCCTTCTTATCCTGAACATAGAGGTTAAATCCTCCCGCAGCACCAAAGCCTGGAATCATAGCAGGGGTAGATGTGAATATCGAAGCATCGTTAAACTCATCAGCATACTCCTTGATGCGGTTTTGTACCGCCATTACGCTATGCTCCTTGCCTTTTCGCTCGTCCCAATGTTTGAGTCGAATTACAAAGAAACCTTGCGAAGAACCTGCACCTCCCGACATAGAGAATCCGGCAGTATTACTTGCCACGTAAATCTCGTCGATATTTTCGATAACATCGTTGTTGAAGCGGTCCATTACGCGCTTGGTCTGTGATAGTGATGTTCCCGGTGGTGTCGCAATATCGACACGCATAGTTCCGAGGTCCTCGCGAGGTACAAGTCCCGTCTTGGTGGTATTCATAAAATATACCAACAAACCGCAAGCCACTATAAGCAGAATGATACTCAACCAGCGATGATGAAGGAAGAATGTTACACCTCGCAGGTATCGCTTGGTAATAGCGTGGAATGAGTTGTCGAGAGCAATGCCTAACCTCTTACCGAATGACATCTTCACAGCGTTGCCATGCTCATCTTTAGGCTTGAGCAACATTGCGCACAATGCAGGCGAGAGTGTTAGAGCGTTGAGAGCCGAGATACCTACCGCAACAGCCATTGTAAGACCGAACTGTGTGTAGAAGCTACCCGAAGTGCCACCCATAAACGATACGGGGATAAATACCGCCATAAATACGAGCGTACACGAGATGATTGCGGTTGTGATACCCTCCATAGCATCAACTGTAGCCTTATAGACCGACTTATATCCCAAATCCAACTTGGCGTGTACCGCCTCCACTACGATAATCGCATCATCGACCACAACTCCGATGGATAGTACCAATGCAAAGAGTGTAAGGAGGTTTATACTGAAATCGAAGAAGAAGAGGAACATAAAAGTTCCGATGATTGAGACGATGGTACAGATAAGTGGAATCATTGTTGAACGGAAATCGCGCAAAAAGAGGAACACCACAAGTGTAACCAAGACAATTGCCTCCAACAGAGTTCGGATAACATTGTAGATTGAGGCGAAGAGGAAGTCGTTAGTACTCTCCAAAACCACCATATCCAAGTCAATAGGGAACTCCTCGCGAGCTTCTTCGAGGTAGGCGTCAATCTTCTTGATAACCTCCGTTGCGTTAGAGTCGGGAGTTTGGTATATGGCAAATTCAGTACCGGGCATACCATTGATCTCACTCTGATATTGGTAGGTTTGAGTACCAAGTTCTATGTCTGCAATATCTTTCAATCGCAACACCTCTCCGTTTGGCAATGCGCGTACAACGATATTCTCGAACTCGTCAATCTTTTCCAGACGACCTTTGTATCGCATCGCATATTGGAATGTTTGGTCGGAGTTTTCACCGAATGCTCCCGTAGCAGCCTCGATATTTTGCTCGCCAAGGACAGCGGCTACATCATCAGGTATCAGCTTGTACTGTGCCATAATGTCGGGTTTGAGCCAAATACGCATCGAGTAGTCCGAACCACGCACCTCAATATCTCCTACGCCCGGAATACGCGAAATTGCAGGCACGAGGTTGATTTTGATGTAGTTCACAATAAATGTACGGTCGTATGAGCCATTCGGACTATATACCGCTATACGCTCCAAGATACTTGTCTGTCGCTTCTTTACGGTAATACCCGCCTCAACAACCTCCGAAGGGAGCTGTCGTGTTGCACGCGATACACAGTTCTGCACATTGACAGCCGCCATATCGGGGTTAGTACCTTGCTTGAAATAGACGGTGATATTGCCGTTTCCGTTGTTGGTTGCCGAGGAGGACATATATGTCATATTCTCGACTCCGTTGATAGTCTCTTCGAGAGGCACAATGGCACTCTTCTGTATGGTTTCGGCACTCGCTCCCGGATATGATACCTGCACATTGATTGTAGGTGGTGCAATGTTTGGGTATCGCTCGATTGGGAGTACCGCCAAACCGATAAGTCCTCCGATAATGACAACAATCGATATTACGGACGAGAGTATCGGACGGTCGATAAATGTCTTTATATTCATCTCTGTTTCTCCTTATTTTAGGGTTACTCCTACTTTTTTTTCTTCAAGGTTACGAACTCCTTAATCTTGATAGGTGTGTCGTCACGCAATAAACCGATACCCTCAACAACGATAGTGTCGCCCTCAATCAAGCCCGACTCAACAATATACTCCTTGCCATTGCTGATTTCAAAGACACCGATAATGGTCGCCTTGGCTACGCCATTCTCAACCTTGTAGGCATAGACCTTATCCTGCACCTCGAATGTGGCGTGTTGCGGAATAACCACGCAACCCTCCTGACGGTGTGGAAGAATGATAGTACCCGAACCTCCCGAAAGGAGCAGTCGTCTTTTATTTGGGAACTTTGCGCGAATAGTTACCGAACCTGTTGTTGGGTCGATAATTCCCGAGATAGCCTCGATGCGTCCCTTCTCCGAATAGATTGTTCCATCACTCAACTGCAAATCTACCATAGGCATCTCCTGCAAAGCGTTTTCGAGTGCGCCATATTGGCGTTTGAGCGACAACACCTGACTCTCGCTCAACGAGAAATAGACATACATCTCCGAGTTGTCCGAAACCGAAGTCATCGGCGTTGCGTCAGATGGGCTTACGAGAGTACCTACGCGGAACGGAAGCGTACCTACAACACCATCTACAGGACTCTTTACCAGAGTGTAAGAGAGGTTGTTGCTTGCGGTAAGTTCGTTGGCGCGAGCCTGTGCAAGTTGAGCCTTGGCACTTGCAAGGGTAGTGCGAGCCATACGGAGATCGAAGTCTGAGATGATATTCTGCTCGAACAACTTCTCCTTACTTGTAGCAGAGAGTTCGGCTGCATCGACTTGTGCCTTTGCCACATCGACATTTGCCTCTGCCGTAGCGAGAGCTGCCTGATATGGCACTTGGTCGATTACAAAGAGAGTCTGTCCGTTACGAACAACCGAACCCTCCTTGACCTTAATGTCGGTGATATAGCCCTGTACCTTCGGGCGAATATCGACATCCTGCTTACCTCGGATTGTTGCCGAGTAGGTTGAACTGAGTTTTCGCGATGTTGTATGCAAAATCATTGCATTGTACTCGCGTGAACTGCGCTTTGTCGTTGTGGTCTTCTCCTCGCAACCCATAAAACAGATTGTAGCGATAAAGCCGACCATCAAGCCGAATAGTAATTTTTTTGTCATAGCGTATTGTTTTTTGTATAGAATTATTGTCACTTTTCGATAAAAGTCACGCAAAGTTACAAAAAAATGGGCAGAATACAAATAGGACCAATATGTATATTGGCCCTATAAGCAAACTCTTTCTTGGGGTGATATTTATTGTTTCAACTCTTCGTAGAGCATTGCTACGGCATAAGCCGTAGCGCGTGAGATAATTTGAGAACGGTCTGTGCCACAATTTTTTAGAACGGCAAAGCACTTTTCGGGTGTGGCTATGCCAATCCAAACTGTGCCAACCGGTTTTTCCTTCGAGCCTCCCGTAGGACCCGCTATGCCTGTGGTTGAAACGGCAAAATTCGCCCCCGAAATGACTCTTGCCCCTTGCGCCATAGCCTTGGCAACTTGTTCCGAGACTGCTCCATATTGCAAAATATCGGACATCTGAACGCCCAAAACATTGCTTTTCGACTCGTTGCTGTACGACACAACTCCGCAGATAAAATATGCCGATGCACCGGCTTGCGCCGTGAATTTCGAGGCTATAGCTCCGCCCGTACAACTCTCAGCCACAGCGAGCGTTTCGCCCCTATCAATCAGGATATTATGTACCAACTCCTCGACCGAAGCCTCCTCGAAGCCCGCTATATTGTCGGGGATTATGGTGCGCACCTTCTCGAATAGGGTATCTATCTCTCGGCGAACTTCCTTACCTTCGACCTCGTATGCCGACAATCGCAAGCGCACCACATTCGGCGCAGGGAGATAGGCAAGGTGTATATATTCGGGTAGAGCCTCCTCCCATTGGGCGATGCGCTCCGCCAAAATGGACTCGGCAATGCCGAAAGTTATCATCGTGCGGTGGACTATTTCGCGCAATTCAAAACGAGCCTTCAGTCGTGGTATAACCTCCTCATCTATGAGGTGTTGCATCTCGAATGGAACGCCCGGCAGAGATACTACCACGCGCCCTTCGCGCTCAAACCACATACCCGGTGCTGTGCCGTGGGCATTGTGGAGTAGGGTGCAACACTCGGGAACCATCGCCTGTCCACGGTTGAGTTCGTTGAAGGCGATATTGCGCGCCGTCAATAGCGTGCGGATATGTTCCGCTTCGCGCTCATCATAGCGCAATACCGAGCCGAAATAGTCGCACAGAGTGTGCTTTGTGATATCGTCTTTGGTGGGTCCTAAACCGCCCGTGATTATCACTATCTCGCTCTCGGAGAGTGCGCGGTCGAGTGTGGCGGCAATCTGGTCGCCTCTGTCGCCTATAGAAGTGCGCTCGGCAACTACGATGCCGTGGGCGTTGAGTGCGCGTGAAATATAGCGCGAGTTGGTGTCGAGAATTTGCCCTATAAGTATCTCGTCACCTATGGTTATAATTGTCGCTTTCATCTACTATTGATTTTCGGTTTCCGATGGGGTATCTGCCGTTGTAATCTCGCTTTCAGGCTCGATAAGGCTCTTGCAGAGGTCGCCCGCAAAGCCTACTCCATTATATACGAAACCTGTATATACCTGTACGAGGGTTGCTCCTGCCTCCATCATACGCTTCACATCTTCGCCCGACATCAAACCTCCTACGCCAATGATAGGGTATGTGCCGTTGCACCGTTCGTGTACTCGGCGTACAACCTCGATGGCACGCTCGGTAAGTGGCGCTCCGCTGACTGCTCCAATGCCATTGTGACGCAACTCCTCTTGTGGGGTTTGTAACCCGTGAGGGTGAGTTGTGGCGTTGGTGGCGATGATGCCATCGAGTGGAGTATCGACCATAATATCGGTCATCAAGTCTATCTCCTCGTTGGTCAAATCGGGCGATATTTTGAGCAATATCGGGCGATATTGATTTTGTCCTCGGCGGAAGTCGAAGAGAGGCTCGAGAATGTTCATTATGCTTTCGCGAGTGCGTGGAACATATTGCTTGTGCGTGGTGTTGTAGCTGACATTGACCGTGAAGTAGTCGATGTACTGATAGAGGTTGCGGAATACTCGCAGATAGTCCATCGGTGCCTCATCGGGTGGTGTTACGGTGTTTTTGCCGATGTTACAGCCAAGAATTATACCTTCGTGTTCCTTGCGGACATTGTTCAGTACGCTCTCCAATCCTTTTGAAGCAAGACCTATACGGTTGAGTATCGCGCTATCTTGCGGTAGTGCGAATACTCGCGGTTTTGGGTTGCCCTGCTGTGGGCGTGGGGTGACAGTTCCAATCTCGATAAATCCAAACCCGAGAGCCGAAAGTGTGCGAAATATCTCGCCATTGCGGTCAAATCCGGCCGCCATACCTATCGGATTGCGAAAACGCAATCCAAATACCTCGCGCTCCAACGCCTTGTCTTCCACCGCATATATCTTGCGTAGAAACCACTTTGCGGTGGGTATTTTGTCGGCTATGCGCAACAATATAACACAGAACGAGTGGGCTCGCTCTGCACCAAAAATCTTTGATATGATATGTAGAATACCCTTCATTATGGCGCAAAGATACACAAACAAACGGAAAACGGAAAGCGGAAAACGGAAAACTTTTAGTTTAGTGAGTAGTGAGTAGAGAGTAGTGAGTAGTTAAAAACTTTTAGCGCACCCCAGTAAGCGACCAACGGGAGCGCCCCCAGTAAGGGCGGAACGCCCGCCCCCAGTAACCCCCAGAATGGTTGCGCCGTGACAAGGGTGGGAGAACGGAAAACGGAGAACGGAAAACGGAAAACTAACAGACCCCACCGGCTTTCA
>JAZPYA010000024.1:0-247344 GCA_045543935.1 Alistipes sp. | reverse complement strand
TAATTGGTCTTAATTTAGACTACATAGAAGACTACATGAGAAGAGTAGAATCTTCGTAAAATAAATGTTTAGACGACTTTTGTACGGACAATCAGTCCTCAATCTAAACAACTTAACACTTTGTCAATCAATAAGTTTTGTAGAATACTTCACTGTCCACATTCTACAGAGGGTCTAACAAGTATGTTAGGCAGGTTTTTATGTTTTTTGTATAACAAGAGGGATTGGAGACTAATAGTCTATTCCTATTGCGTCCATCATTCCCTTGAGGTAGCCCACGCCGAAGAGCGTACCATTCATTCCATAGCTCGGAAGACTATTGTCCTCGCCGGCCATTGTTGGCACATGATCCGAGCGAAGCGGTCCTTCATATCCAACCTCTTTATAGACGCGCAACATTGCCGCCATATCGGTCGGTCCATTGTCGTGGAAGGTCTCGTGGAAATTCTCTGCTGTACCTGCAACATCTCTCTGATGTACAAAGAATATCCTATCTTTCCACTCTCTGATGCAATCTGCTACAGGAGCGCCCATAGTCACATAAGTTCCCTGACATAGGGTAATGCCGTGAGAAGGGCTGTCGCTCAAACTGAGAGCCTTGCGAATGGCATCGGGATTTGTAAATATGCGTGCAATACCCTGCAAAGGGCTTACCGGAGGATCATCGGGGTGAAGTCCCATACGAACTCCCGCCTCCTCTGCCACAGGCATTACCTGCGATATAAACCACTCGTAATTTTCCCACATCTTCTCCTCCGACACCTCGCCATAAGGGGTAAGTGGCAAGCGATCGCCATCCTCCTTGCAAAAACCTGTAGCCAACGCACCTGCTCTCTCCTCTACGGTATTTGATGTACGGAACCAACCCGTAGGCATAAAGTTATAACATATAGTAGTGATGCCGAGTTTGCCCATATTGCGAAGCATCTGCTTGTACTGTTCAACATCCTCCTCGCGCCCGGGAAGACCGAGCTTGATGCGCATCATGTCGATCTGATCGCCCTCGAGACCAATCAGGTCAAAACCATGCTTTGCAAATAGTTCTTTTTGAGCCTTTAAGGTTTCGAAATCGGTTATAGGTTTCTTGCCCGTCAATTCGGGAGCAAGCTTTGCAAAGGCATATCGAATACCCATCTGGGACACCAATTGCCATTTTACATCGGGCTTATCGCCAAAGAAAAGATGTATAAGTTTCATACTTGAAAGTTTTATATTTGTGTATTTGTATCTGTATAGCAAAGTTAAGAACTTTATTACACAAACGCAAAATTTTGAGTACAATGATTGCACAATCCAAGTGCCCTCATCTTCGTTTGGGATTGGAAATTGCTGGGGAGAATAGAATTGCATCGGATTGCAAAGTGCGCAATTGCGAAAACTTAATTTCTCGTCAGAAGTCGTGAGATTTCAAAATACCACCTCGATAGAAAAATCGTAAATGATTAGGCTATTTTTGAGGCAATCAAAAAGCCCGATGCGCAACATACTCCTCCAAAAAGCAGAATTGAGTGAGGGAATTTTGTACCAAAGTAAAAATGCTTTTAAGGAGGTAGTTGCAACGCTATCAAAGAAAAATGAGATGGGCGCATACCGAAGTATGTAACCATCTCATTTTTTGAAGATAAGGAAGCAAATGCCCCTTAAAACATTTTTACTCGAGGTGTGGACCTGCTGCTACAAGAGCCTTACCTGCCTCGTTAGTAGTGTACTTGCCGAAGTTCTTAATGAAACGGCTTGCGAGGTCCTCTGCCTTCTTCTCCCACTCTGCAGCATCAGCATAAGTATCGCGTGGATCGAGGATTGCAGGATCTACACCTGGAAGTGCTGTTGGAACCTCAAAGTCGAATACAGGAATCTTCTTGGTTGGAGCCTCGAGGATAGCACCATCGAGAATTGCATCGATAATACCACGAGTATCCTTGATAGAGATACGCTTGCCGGTACCGTTCCAACCTGTATTTACGAGGTATGCCTTCGCACCACTCTTCTCCATACGCTTAACCAACTCCTCTGCATACTTTGTTGGGTGCAACTCCAAGAATGCCTGACCGAAGCAAGCCGAGAATGTTGGAGTAGGCTCGGTGATACCACGCTCTGTACCAGCCAACTTAGCGGTGAAGCCCGAGAGGAAGTAGTACTTTGTCTGCTCTGGTGTCAAAATCGAAACCGGAGGCAATACGCCGAATGCATCAGCCGAGAGGAAGATAACATTCTTCGCAGCCGGAGCAGCCGAGATAGGCGATACGATGTTGTCGATGTGGTAGATAGGGTACGAAACACGAGTGTTCTCGGTTACGCTCTTATCGTTGAAGTCGATCTTACCATTCTCATCAACGGTTACATTCTCCAAGAGAGCGTCGCGCTTGATAGCGTTGTAGATATCCGGCTCCGACTCCTTGTCGAGCTTGATAACCTTTGCATAGCAACCACCCTCGAAGTTGAAGATACCGTTGTCGTCCCAACCGTGCTCGTCATCACCGATAAGCTGACGCTTTGGATCAGTCGAGAGGGTAGTCTTACCTGTACCCGAAAGTCCGAAGAAGATAGCGGTCTCGCCCTTCTCGTTGGTGTTAGCCGAGCAGTGCATCGAAGCGATACCCTGCAATGGGAGGTAGTAGTTCATCATCGAGAACATACCCTTCTTCATCTCGCCACCATACCAAGTGTTGATGATAACCTGCTCACGCGAAGTGATGTTGAACACAACTGCAGTCTCCGAGTTGAGACCGAGCTCCTTGTAGTTCTCAACCTTTGCCTTCGAAGCGTTGTAAACAACGAAGTTAGGCTCGAAGTCCTTCAACTCCTCCTCTGTTGGGCGGATAAACATATTCTTCACGAAGTGAGCCTGCCAAGCAACCTCCATAATGAAACGAACCGACATACGGGTATCCTTGTTAGCACCGCAGAAGCCATCAACAACATACAACTTCTTGCCCGAAAGCTCCTTCTGTGCGATACCCTTCAACACTGCCCACGACTCCTCCGAGCAAGGCTTGTTGTCGTTCTTGTACTCCTCCGAAGTCCACCATACAGTATCCTTCGAGTTCTCGTCCATTACGATAAACTTGTCTTTTGGCGAACGACCTGTGTAAACACCTGTCATCACATTTACCGCGCCGAGTTCAGTCTCCTGACCCTTGTCAAAACCTGTAAGGTCTGCCTTGGTCTCCTCCTCGAAAAGGAGCTCGTACGATGGGTTGTAGATTACCTCGGTAGTGTCGGTAATACCATACTTCAATAAATCTTCTTTCTTGAAAGCCATAGTTTTTAATTTATTAATTGTTTAACATCATCTCTCTGTTTCAAAATCTCCGCCATTCGGGGAGATAGCGAGGGGCAAATTTCGGCTCATTTCGCAAAAGCCCCTTTTTCACCGTTGCAAAGATAGTACATTTATTTTGAATTGTGAAAAAATTAACACTGAAATTTTCAAACTTTTTTAAGAGAGAAGGATTGAATGTTGAGAGTTGAAGCGTACCCCTATTAAACTCTGCACCGTGCCAAGTATCGGGAGTTGAGAGTTGTACTCCCCTATTTTTTCTTGAAGAAGTAGGCTTTCTGTCGGCGTTTATCCTCTTGTGAACGAGCCACATATACCCTCTCGCCCGTGTATGGATTTTCGCCCGTGTAGAACATCACTGACGATAGCGTCATCGGCGTAGGTGTCAAGTCCTGCACCTGCTCCAAAGTGAAGTGCAATTTTCCCAATACCTTTTGCGACAATGCCCTCATATCCGCCTCACGGCAACCCGGGTGCGAGGATATAAAATAAGGTATAAGCTGATAACGCAACCCATTTTCACGACAAATCTTGTTAAAGTTACGATTTAACTCCTCAAACAACGAGAATGATGGTTTGCGCATAAGTTTAAGAACTCCATCCTCGGTGTGTTCGGGGGCAACCTTCAATCGCCCCGATGTGTGATGCACTACCACCTCGCGCAGATAGTCCGAATTGTCGAACAAGTCGTAGCGAATACCGCTACCTATATAGGCGTGTTTTACCCCTTTGAAGGTGCGAATTTTGCGGTACAAATCGAGCAGTGGGCGGTGGTCATTATTGAGATTTGGGCAGACCTTCGGGTGAAGGCACGATGGGCGCACACACTTGGCGCACAACGCCTTATTCTTGCCACCCAAGCCATACATATTTGCCGAAGGACCACCGATATCGGTGATTGTACCTCGAAAATCGGGCATCTCGGTTACCGCCTTAACCTCGCGCATAATCGAAGCCTCGCTACGCGAAGAGATAAATTTGCCCTGATGTGCCGAGATTGTGCAGAACGAGCAACCTCCGAAGCAGCCACGATGGATATTTACCGAGTGCTTAATCATCTCCCACGCAGGGATATCGCCACGCCCCTTGTAACGCGGATGCGGTGCGCGCATATACGGGAGGTCGAATGCCGAGTCCAACTCCTCGCTCGAAAGTGCCGCGTGCATCGGGTTTATCACAACATAGTCGTTGCCCGTACGCTCAACGAGGATATTTTCGCTTTCAAGGCGGTTGCTCTCCACCTCCTCCTTTGTGAAGTTTTCGCCAAAGGCTCGTTTATCTTTTTTGCACTGCTCGAAGGAGTGTAGCATTATCGTTTTCTCTCTCGGCAGAGCCTCAACATACTTTTTATCCGCCACAAAAGCCACTTGACGCAGGGTATGCAAAAGTTTTGCATTGTAGCCGTTGCGCATTGCACGAGCCACCTCGCGGATAACCTTCTCTCCCATTCCGTAGAGCAAGAAATCGGCTCCACTCTCGACCAAAATCGAAGGTTTGAGGGTGTCTTGCCAATAGTCGTAGTGGGTGAGTCGGCGCAACGAAGCCTCGATACCGCCAATCAAAACAGGGGTATTCGGAAAGAGATTTTTTAGAATCTTCGTGTATGTCGTTACGGCATAGTCGGGGCGGAAACCTGCTGCTCCACCTGCGGTGTAGGCGTCGTTTGAGCGAAGTCGCTTGTTGGCGGTGTAGTGGTTTACCATCGAGTCCATAACACCAGCCGTAACGCAGAAGCAGAGGCGTGGAGTGCCGAACTTCTTGAAGTCGCGTAAATCGTCACGCCAATTTGGCTGCGGCACAACCGCCACGCGCAACCCCTCATCCTCGAAGAGTCGCGACACCACCGCCGTACCAAACGACGGGTGGTCGATGTAGGCATCGCCCGAAAAGAGAACTATATCGACATAGTCCCACCCAAGCTGGCGCATCTCCTTGACGGTTGTTGGCAGAAAACCCATAGTCTTTTGTTTAGGGGCGTTAGAGGCGTTAGTGTAAATCAATTCTCAATTCTCAATCCTCAATTCTCAATCCTCAATTCTCAATTTATTCCAAAGAGGAGGCTTTTGAATAGTTGTCCCACTTCTCCAATACCGCCTTAAAGTCGGCAGGGAGGTCAAGTGTAAACTCCTTATACTCGCCTGTGGTTGGGTGTTCAAAACCGAGTAGGCGAGCGTGAAGTGCGTGGCGAGGCATCGTCTCAAAGCAGTTTTCGATAAACTGCTTATACTTCGAGAAGGTCGTACCCTTCAATATCTTGTCGCCACCATATCGCTCATCGTTAAAGAGTGGGTGACCTATATACTGCATATGTACACGAATCTGGTGCGTTCTGCCCGTTTCGAGGCGGCACTCCACCAAAGTTACATAGCCGTAGCGTTTCAGCACCTTGTAGTGCGTAACGGCGTGTTTGCCCTCCGAGCCATCGGCAAAGACATACATCTGATGGCGATTTTTCGGGTTGCGACCGATATGCCCTGTGATTGTTCCCTCGTCATCTGCCAAGTTGCCCCAAACGAGCGCGATATAGCGGCGTTGAGTCGAGTGTAGGAAGAATTGGTGCGAGAGGTGCTGGCAAGCCTGCTCATTTTTGCCCACAACGAGAATGCCCGAAGTGTTTTTATCTATTCGATGCACCAAGCCGGCGCGCTCGTTGCCCTGCTGGAACATCGGGTTATCCTTCAAGTGGAAAGTGAGGGCATTGACAAGCGTTCCGCAGTAGTTACCGTGTCCGGGGTGTACGCACATTCCCGCCTCCTTATTCACAACGATAACATCATCGTCCTCGTACATAATGTCGATTGGAATATCCTCAGGTGTGAGCGTAACCTCATAACGAGGGAAAGCCAAGCGCATCGAGATATGGTCGTAAGGTTTTACCTTGTACGATGCCTTTTGTGGCTTCTCGTTCACGAAGACACCGCCATCGTCTATCGCATTTTGGATACGGTTACGCGAGCAGTTCTCGATATGCGTAGTAAGATACTTATCCAAACGCATCATCGACTGCCCCTTATCGACAGTTATGGCATAATGCTCGTACAAGCCGTTTTCATCGGGTTTCTGGTCTGACAAGAAACGGCGCGGCATAACGCCCACACCCGACTCCTCGTCATCACCCTCGAAATCGACATCGATATCCTCGTCTAACTCCTCGTTTATGTACTTTTCCTCTGCCATACTTATTCGCTAAAAGAAGAAATCGTCTTGTGCCTGCGGTGTCTGTTGCGGCTGCGACTTCTCGGCATTTGCTATCGAGTCGAGCAGTCGTTGCTCCGCCTTGGCAATGGAGTCCGCCTCCATCTTCGCTCGCAAAGCCTCCTCGATACGGCGCTCCTGCTGAACCAACGCACTATCAACCTTCACAGCATCGAGCGTAAGGTACAACGACACTCTATCGCCATACGACACCGCTTCAGTTGGCAATACCGACTGACGATAGACCTTGGCACGATTGCGTTCCAACGCCGGCATACCCTCGTCAAAGATAATCTCTCCGATATTCAATCCCGACTCCCAAAGTCGGCTCTTCGCCTCGAACAACGAGCGACCAAGAACCTGCGGAGTAGCCGTTGCGGTATCGGTAGCCGAAACGCCAACGCGTAACACTACCCCACTGCCCATCTCTGCCTGCAACTCGCTCTCCTCCAACACCTCCTCGCCATTGATAAACTCGGCAAGAACATAGTTTGTGGCGATATCCTCGGCATATTCGAGGTAATCGATTGTAAGCCCTGATGTTTCGAGCATATTCTTCGCCTGACGCAATGAGCGACCTGCCACATACGGCACATTCACCATACGCTGACGCGAGGAGTTTATTGTAACATATACCTTGCGCCCAGGCTTAACCACAACGCCACCCTTTGGCAGTTGGTCAAGCACCACTCCACCGGGATAGGCTGCGACATGGAGCGAGTCATTCACGATAATTTCAAGGTCTCGGCGACCTGCGAAATACTCTGCGTCATTCAACTGCAACCCCACAAAATCAGGCACTGTACGGCGTGCGCTGTGGCGCGTACCAAATGCCATAGCCACAAATGCCGCTACCGCCAAACCCAAAAAGAGCAAGACTATCATCGCCAAGTGGTACAAAATCGTATGTCGTTTCAACCAAGACCAAAATTTCTTCATAGTATCTAACTTTTTGCGAACTCCTAACCCTATCACGGCGCAACGATTTAGGGGCGTTAGGGGCGTTAGGGGTGCGCTCTAACTTTTAACTCTGCACTTTTAACTTTTAACTAAATTATAGTGTGTATCTCGCTCTACGGCACGGTAGCCTGCCGAAGCGCACATCTTCTCAATCTCTGCAATCGTCAAGCGTGGTCGCTCGTCTGCAGCTCCTGCCATCGAATATATCTTTGTCGAGTCCTCGATTGTGCCGTCAATATCGTCTGCACCAAACGACAACGCCATCTCTGCCACCTCCTTGCCATACATCACCCAATACGCCTTGATATGGGGTACATTATCGAGAATTAAGCGGCTCATAGCCAGCGTGCGCAAATCATCGACAACCGATGTTTCGCCCAACTCCGTCAAGCCATTGTTGGCACTGCGGAATTTCAGCGGAATAAAGGCGTTGAAACCTCCCGTTCTATCCTGCAAATCGCGCAGACGCAGAAGGTGGTCGATGCGGTGGTCGATGTTTTCAATATGTCCATAAAGCATTGTGGCATTCGAGTCAAAGCCCAACTTATGCGCCCTCTCGTGCATATCGAGCCACTCCGCCGAAGAGCATTTACCCGGGCAGATTTCAGCCCTGACCTTCTCGTCAAAAATCTCGGCTCCACCACCCGGTATGGACTCCATACCTGCCTCTTTCAGCAGTTGCAAGCCAGCCTCAATCGTCAAACCCGCCTTACGAATCATATAGTGCAACTCCACCGCCGTAAATGCCTTGACGCAAACCTCGGGCATAATCTCCTTAATGCGGCGAATCATCTCGGCGTAGTAGTAGAGGTCGCGGTCGGGGTGGACACCACCTACAATATGCACCTCGGTTGCGCCACTCGCCTTGCGTTTTCCGACCTGCTCCAAGACCTCCTCCATAGAGTAGTCCCACGCCCCTACCTCGCCCTTACGGCGGCGATACGAACAGAAACGACACTCGAAAAGACAGATATTGGTCGGCTCGAGATGAAAGTTTTTATTATAAAAGACCTTGTCGCCACTCTTGCGCTCTTTGGCTTCGGTTGCCAAACGCGCCAACAACCACAACGGAGCCTTCTCCCACAGGAGTTTGGCTTCGGTGGCATCAATACGGATACCGCGCTCAAGTTTCTTGGCAATATCAGTGATAGTCATACTATTTCGGTGCTTTGCGATAGAGATAAATGGCGATTATCGCATAGATGATATTTGGTAACCACACAGCCAACAACGGTGGCAAAGTTCCACCCTTGGCAAACTCCTCGAATACGCGATTGAGCATAATGTAGGAGAAGCAGAGTGCTATACCTACACCAATATGTAAGCCCGTTCCTCCGCGCACCTTTCGTGAGGAGAGCGACACTCCGATAAGCGTCAAAATAAATGTTCCTATCGGATAGGCGTAGCGCGTATGGTGCTCCACCTCGATAAGTCGTATCGAGTCGGAGCCTTTGGCGCGTTGCTGGTCGATAAAGTCATTCAACTCCACGATATTCATCGTCTTGACCAACTCCTGCAAGTTGCCCAACTCCTCAACATCGAGATTTAACAGAGTATCCAAATTGCGATGTTGCTCGAACACCTCGTGTCCCGCCTCGTCAAAGTGGCGCGTAACATATCGTTGCGCACTCCATCGCTTTGTCTCATTGTCGAACTTGGCATCTGAAGCCTCCAATGTCGAGCGCATAGTACTACCTTCGTACTTCTCGAGTGCAATAAATGAGGCCTGCGAGGAGTTCTTACTGAAACCTCGGATATAGAGAAATGTTCCCGGCTCGATCTGACGATAGATGTGGCGGTCGTAACGAAATCTCTGTCGGCGTGGGTTGTATTGCTGTTCAAAGGCAACACAAGTACGCTGTGAGATAGGTATGAGCCAAAGGCTCAAACCGAGCGAAACCATCGTAATCACAAGCGCACTGATAAAGTATGGCCACATCAGCCGGCGGAAACTCATACCACCCGACAACATCGCCACAATCTCGGTTTGATATGCCAACTTCGATGTGAAGAAGATACAGGCAATAAAGGTAAAGAGCGCACTGAACTGATTTATGAAGAATGGCACAAAATTCAAATAGTAATCTAAAATGATACTCTTGAATGGGGCGTGCGTTTGGGTAAAGCCATCAATCTTCTCGACATAGTCGAAAATTACCACCACGATAATAATCATCGCAATAGCAAAGATGTAGGTTCCGAGGAACTTACGAATAATATAGCGGTCGAGGATTTTCAACCCCGGCCACCAACTACGACCTGTCTTATATTGCGGCTCCATTGTTCTACGAACAAATTAAAAATTAAAAATTAAGAATTGAGAATTATCTCTAAACTCTCCACTTTCAACTCTCAACTCTTTTTATAGTCTTCGTCCGAGTTTTTCGACCATTACGGCTTTCCACTCGGCAAAGTCACCTGCGATAATGTGCTTGCGGGCCTCGCCAACCAACCACAAGTAGAAGCCCGTATTGTGCAACGATGCAATCTGCGCTGCCAACATCTCACCACACACCACAAGGTGGTGGAGATAGGCCTTCGAGTATTGGTGATCCACAAAGGTTGTTCCGTTAGTGTCTATCGGCGAAAAGTCGTTCTCCCACTTCTTGTTACGGATATTTATTGTTCCCTCACTCGTAAAGAGTTGTCCGTTGCGACCATTTCGGGTAGGCATCACGCAATCAAACATATCCACTCCGCGCGCAATACCCTCCAAGATATTTATCGGCGTACCGACACCCATCAAATAACGCGGTTTATCCTGTGGTAGTATGGCATTCACAACCTCAATCATCGCATACATCACCTCGGTAGGCTCTCCCACCGCCAAACCACCAATCGCATAGCCATCGGCATTGTACTGCAAGACATTCTCTGCCGCCTTGGCACGAAGGTCGGGATAACCACAACCCTGCACGATTGGGAACAATGACTGATAGTGTCCGTACTTTGGTTGGGTTTTGTGGTATTGGTTGAAACATCTGTCGAGCCAACGCTCGGTCAGTGCCAACGATTTTGCGGCATACTCCTTTGGTGCATCGCCCGGAGGACACTCATCGAATGCCATCATAATATCGGCACCTATCGTGCGCTCGGTATCTATAACGCTCTCGGGAGTAAAAAGGTGGCGCGAACCGTCAATATGCGACTGGAAGTGGCAACCCTCCTCCTTCAATTTGCGACACGCTGCAAGCGAAAAGACCTGAAAACCACCACTATCGGTCAGCATAGGCTTATCCCAAGTCGAGAAGCGATGTACACCACCCGCCTCCTCCAAAATTTTCATTCCGGGGCGGAGGTAGAGGTGGTAGGTATTTGCCAAGATAATCTGTGCCTTCGCCTCATCGCGCACATCGCGATGAAAGATTCCTTTCATCGCCGCCGCAGTACCCACGGGCATAAATATCGGAGTCTGAATTACTCCGTGGTCGGTGACAATCTCTCCCGCACGCGCGTTGGTCTGTTTATCCCTATGTTGTAAAGTAAACTTCATAATTTTGTGCAAAATTACTAATTTTCGCGAAATTTTGCGTAAGTTTGCGAAATAATTGACTACACCACCTGAAACAATGGAGAAAATTTACGACATAATATACAGTGCTTTGATGGCTTACGGCGGTGTAGGCATTGCTCTCGGAGCGATTATTCTCGTACTATTTATAATTCAAATATCGCTTCATATCGGCATCTATGGGCGAGTGGCATCTTTTCGCCTGATGAGTCGCCGACAGATTCGCGACAAAGAACCAGCAATATCGGTCGTTGTTCCGCTTTTTGCCGAGGATAGCAACTATCTCGATACCACACTCCAAGCCCTTTTAACACAAGACTATTCACAGTTCGAGGTTGTAGTGGTGTATGTCGGCAACAGCGATGACTTTTTTGCCGATTTGCAGTCGCTCAAACGACTATATCCACACCTCTCTCCCGTACATATCGACTACTCGCCACACTACCCCGTATCGACAAAAATAGCGTTGAATATCGGCATTAAGAGTGCAAAGTACGACTTCATAGTAAACACTTCGTCAGACGCTATGCCCATATCAAATCGATGGCTCTCACTTCTTGCCAAGGGTTTTATGTATGGCGATATCGTGTTGGGGTACAGCGGAATGGCTCGTGAGGGAGGTTTCAAGAACTTTATCTTCAGGGAGTTTCAATTCAACGAATCGGTTGGGTGGCTTGCAGCGGCGATACGCCGTAGAGCCTACTCTGCATCGCGTAGCGCATTGGGCTTTAAGAAGAGTCTCTATTTTGATGCTCGCGGTTTCAATCACCTCAATATGAATGTGGGCGAAAACGACCTCTTTGTACAACAAATTGCTACGAAAAATAATGTCAGCGTGGTACTCTCGCCTCGCGCCGTATGCACTGAACGCATTTGGGGCGGCTGGGGCTGGTGGTGGAGAAGACTTAAATTGCTCCAAACCACCCATCGCTACTACCCGAAAGGGGCTCTCGTGCCAACAATTGCCGAACTTACGACACGCACGCTATTCTTCACAGCGATACTTACCGCCTTGATTTTTATGCCGTGGGAGTTCAAGATGGCAACACTCGTTGTTGCACTCCTGAGATATTTTGTTGTGATGTTTACGATGGTGCGCAATGCCGGCCGACTCGGCGAAACAGGACTTGCCGCAACCCACTTCATATACGACATCATAGAGCCTGTTTTGCGATTTATTCTCGCCTTCTCGTCATACAAAAAATATAAAAAATCGTGGTTGTAAAGGAGTACAACATACACGAAGATCGTGCGCTTGTGCAAATGGTCATCGAGGGCGATAGTATCGCCTTCGACACACTCTTTGCGCGCTACCGCGAGATGATTTACAACACCTTACTGAAGTTCACGGGCAACAGCAACGATGTTGATGATTTGATGCAGGAGGCCTTTATGAAGGCCTATTTGAAGATAGGCTCATACAATCCGAAATACGACTTCGGGGCTTGGATATACACCATTGCGCGCAATACATTTGTCGATTTCAGTCGCACCCGTAAAAGCAATGCACTGAATCCGCAAAATCTCCCTCTCGAAAGTGGCGAATCGACACAAGTGTCGTCACCTACACCCGAGGACTACATCATCAACGCCCAGCAACGAGCGCAAATCGAAAGATATATAGCGATGTTGCCCGAGGACTACCGCCAACTCTTTGAGTTGCGATTTATTGACGAGTATAGTTACGAGGAGATTGGCGAGAAGCTCGATATGAAACTCGGTACGGTAAAGACACGCATCTTCCGTGTACGAAATATGATGTGTCGTCTAATTACGGGCGAAGATGGCAACAATTAGCAACGGTTTTTATGATGGACAGCATAGCACTTATCGAGAAATACTTTGATGGTTTGACCGAGCAACAACGCGAGCAGTTCGCGCAACTTGGCGAAGTCTATCAAGAGTGGAACAGCAAAATCAATGTCGTTTCGCGCAAGGATATGGAACATATCTACCTGCACCATATTCTCCACTCGTTAGCCATCGCGAAGGTGTGCCTGTTTGCCGATGGGGCAAAGGTACTCGATGTGGGTTGTGGCGGAGGTTTTCCATCTGTGCCACTCGCGATAATGTTCCCGAATGTGGAGTTTGTTGCCTGCGACTCGATAGGCAAGAAAATTCGAGTGGTCGAGGGTGTTTGCGAGGCTATAGGCATCAAAAATATCCGCACCGTAAATGGTCGTGTCGAGCAGTTAAAGGAGCAGTTTGACTACATCGTTTCGCGAGCCGTAACCGATATGCCAACCTTTGTGGGTTGGGTACGCGGAATGGTGCGCAAAGGCGAAAATGGTACTCTACCAAATGGTATTCTCTACTTGAAGGGGGGCGACCTGACCGAGGAGTTGCGCGCAAGCAAACGCCAATGGGAGCGACACTATATCTCGGAGTTCTTCGAGGAGGAGTTTTTTGAGACAAAACAGGTGGTATATTCGAGAGGTTAAAAGTTAAAAGTGCAGAGTTAAAAGTTGTGAAGAGATGCGTAGAGCCTTGATGATATTGATGTTCGTAACATTGACTCTTTCGGTCAATGCGAAGAGGGTGCAGAGAGTTCAACAACGCGACTCGATAACAATTTTCGGTCGTGTTTTGTGCGAAGGCAAACCACTCGCCAACATACCCGTATCCGATGGAGTGCATATTGTCAAAACCGACTCACTCGGAAGGTATGCAATAGCTTCGCATAAGTTTCAAGATGTTGTATTTGTGATTACCCCTTCGGGTTATGAGCCGGAGTGCAACAAGCGTATTCTACCCCGCTTCTGGTCGCTTCTTCGCAAGAAGCGCGAGGTTGCCGAAGAGCATAACTTCAACCTCGTAAAGCGCGACCAGAGGTCGCATCGCATAATCTTTGTGTCCAACCTCGGACTGCGCAACTCCAACGAGGATATTCAGCAATTCAAACACCGCACCATACCGGCTGCCCGAAAAGTGGTGGAAGAGGTAGCAGATTCGACTGCAGTATATACTATCTCGGTGGGAAATATAAGTCATTGTCAATTTTGGTACTCGCGTGAATTTGATGTCGAAGATATCATTTCGCTTGTCGCAACTATGCGATACCCTACAATGTTCTATACCTCTATGGGTTCCCTCGACAACGATGGTGCTGTTCCGGGTACAGGACTTACCGACTACAACGCAGAGCGTCATTATGTATGCAACTGCGGGCCAAAATACTACTCGATGAATATCGGAGATGTTCACTACATCATACTCGACAATGCGGTATTTCGCAATACTCCGGGAAAGGGTAATTACCCTACCGAGATTGTCGGAAAGTGCAACTACGACCGCTTTGTAACCATCGACCAACTCGATTGGTTGCGCAAAGACCTCGCCCTCATCGAGGATAAAACTACGCCGATAGTTGTATGTATGCACAACTCGGCATTTAAGACAAACTCACGAAATCGAATCTCAAAGCAGTTCTCCAAGCCCGAACACGTCGATTCGCTCACAAACTGCTTCGCTCAATTTAGCAATGTACACTTCGTTACGGCAGGAACAAGAGATCGCCGTATATCCTATCCAAACGAATTGCCAAATATCGTTGAACACTCTGTTGCTCCAACATCGGGTGACGATTGGCGTTCCGGAAACAACGGCTTCGCCTCTATAAATCGATGGGGCGTACCTGCAGGCTTTGAAGTGTTTGATGCTGTAGGCAAAGAGTTATCGTGGCATCACCATACCGAGAGTGGCGACACAAAGGACTTCCGCCTCTACGATATGGCAGAGGTGGGTAAATTCTATCGCGACAATCTCGATGTGCAGAATCTGCTTCGCGAACACCCCAAGACCTTTATCAACTACAATACAAAGGAGTTTACAAAACAAATCTACATCAATTGGTGGGGGAACGAGAAGGGTGCAAAGTTGGAGGTGTTTGAGGACAACCGCCCTTTGCGCGTGCGCCAAGTATTTCAAGCAGACCCTCTCCACGTAGTCACTTCACCGACAATATCCAACAAAACAAATCGTAAAAACAGCCGTTTTCAACGAAACAACTCTCTGCATATGTTCAGAGTGCAGCGCAACTCGCTAAACTCTGTAATAAGAGTGCGCACAATCTCTCCGTTTGGCGTAGTTACCGAAGAGACTTTTGTGGGCAGTAAGATTTTCTCGCAACACACCAAATAAGTGTTGAAAAAGTAACAAAAAAGACTCTATCGCTTGGCAAATTGATTTTTTTGCCTTACCTTTGCATCATCAACATTAGGGTTTCAGTCTTTAGAGAGGATTGAAATTCTTTATTTTTTTGTTGCTTGAAAAGAGTTGAAAACGGATAAAAAATAAAACAATATAAAAACTATGGCACAGATTAACTATCTCACCGCTGAAGGATACAAGAAATTGAAAGATGAGTTAGACCATATGCGCTCGGTGGAGCGTCCTGCAGCCGCAGCCGCTATCGCAGAGGCTCGCGACAAGGGTGACTTGTCGGAGAATGCAGAGTATGATGCTGCACGCGAGGCACAAGGTTTGCTTGAGATGCGCATTGCGCAGTTGGAGGCGACATTGAACAACTCGCGCGTGATTGACGAGAGCCTTATCAGCAAGGATAAGGTGCAGATTTTGAGCAAAGTAAAGCTCCTCAACCACAACAACAAGCGCGAGGTTGTCTATACCATCGTATCGGAGAATGAGGCAAACCTCCGCGAGGGCAAACTTGCTATTGGCACACCAATTGCCAAGGCTCTGCTCGGCAAGAAGAAGGGCGATATTGTCGATGTTACAGTACCTGCTGGTGTCATCAAGTTCGAGATTTTGGATCTCTCAATATAGTTGGACACCACAAACGAGATAACTCGGGGCTGTCTAACTATCTTGTTGGTCAGCCCCAATTTATATGATAGTATGAAAAAATTTCTGCTTACAACACTTGCCATAGCCGTAGCAATCATTGTTTCGGCACAGCAAATCTATCGCACCGAGTTCTCGGTATTCGACCTGCGCGAAGCGGCTCTCAAGAGTGACCATTCAAAGACGGAGCGTCATATTCCGTTTACCCCCAAAAACCTCGAAGCCGTGGGAAAGGTAGAGGTCGTAGGAGAGACCGTAGAGTTCCCAACCGCGTGGAGCGATTACAATGTATATATCCATATTCAAAACACCATCAAGGCTTACGACCTTGTGGTAAATGAGGAGTTGGTAGCCTCGGTCGAGGACTCTTATACACCGGCAGACTTTCTGCTATCGCCCTACTTGCGTCAGGGTAAGAACGAAATCCTGTTGTTGTTGCGCCGTTCGGAGTGCATAGAGCTGAATAGTGGCTCGAAGAGCAATCTTGTAGAGCAGTTCCGAGGCTCATACATCTTCGCGCAACACCGCAAACACATCTACGACTACGATGCACGCATCGTACAGAGCAAAAATGGTAAAGGTCTATCGCTCGAACTCGATATCCTTGTGCGCAACGACTTCAACTTCGAGGAGGTTGTGTTGGTGGGTTACGACATCTACTCGCCCGAGAATAAGCTGATAGACTACGCTGTGCGCGAGTTTCCAGTGGCAGGGCGCAGTCTTGACACTCTACACATCAAGACCTATCTCGGAGAGGAGAGCCGTTTTTTGTGGAGCAACGCGAAACCACAACTCTATCGCTTGACGCTCTACACCAAGCGCGATGGCAAGCCTCGCGAATATATCTCGTTCCGACTCGGTGCAGGTTCAACAACTTTTGCTGACGGAAAGATACTTCGCAACGGCAAGCCTATCACCATAAAATCGGCACAATACAACGCCCGCACCACATACGCCGAAGCTCTATCCGAAATTAAGGCTCTACGCGCCAAGGGCATCAATACTCTTCTACCAAACAATCCGCAACCCGAATGGTTTTACGATATTTGCGATGGGTTGGGTATGTATGTTATTGAGCGAGCAAATATAAACCCTATAGAACAGTCGCAAAATCGCAAAATCGGAGGTACTCCATCAAATAATCCTGCTCTCGCAGGCGAATACCTTGCCCGCGTAAAGGCAATGTACTATCGCACTCGCAACCACTCCTGCATTATCGCATACGCCCTTGGTGGCGACCAAGCAGGCAACGGCTACAATATGTACAAAGCGTACCAGTGGCTGAAAGGCGTAGAGAAGGAGCGCGCCGTAATCTGCACCTCGGCAGATGGGGAGTGGAACACGGACTTATAGTTGAGAGTTGAGAATTGAGAATTGAGGATTGAGAATTGAGGATTTTAGCAACACTTCAAAATTGGAGGCGATGAGGCTATTTTGGTGCTAAACGAGGAAACAAAAGCGCAGCATAGTAAACCTATGTGAGCATTTTGTTATCCGAAGAGCAGTGCTAAAAGAGCCCATCGGAACAATTTTTATTATGAATATTGAACTCATTGTAGTAGGCAAGACCGATATGAAGGAGGTTGATGCGTTGGTACAGATGTACTCCAAGCGCATAAACCACTATGCCAAGTTCTCAATAACATATCTGCCCGATCTGCGCAACACTAAAAACCTCTCCGAGGAGCAACAAAAGAGTGCCGAGGGGGAGATGTTGCTAAATGGTATAACTGCTGGCGATTATGTCGTATTGCTTGACGAGGCAGGCGAGGAGATGCGCAGTATCGCCTTCGCGCAGTGGTTGCAGAAACGAATGAATAGTGGCGTACGCAGATTGGTGTTGATGATTGGCGGCCCCTACGGCTTCTCCGAAGTGGTATATGCACGCGCAAACGCCAAAATATCGCTCTCGAAGATGACCTTCTCTCACCAGATTGTACGCGCAATCTTCACCGAACAACTCTACCGCGCCTTCACCATTATCAAAGGCGAACCCTACCACCACGAATAATTTTCTTCTTTTCGTGACTTTTTTCGCGACTTTTCTCTGCGACTTTTTTGAAAAGAAAGTCGCCCAAAAAACTTTAGAGAAACTGCGTTTCTCACTATTTAGACAGAGCATTTAGTTGCGAGAGAACGACATCTGCGATGTTATAAAAATAGTAAGAGCCATAACCTTTCAAACAAGTTTGAGGTTTGGCTCTTACTATCTTTAGTATCCTACGGATACCCATTCTCTCGAAAACAAATACTCAATGTGCAAATCATTAAGCGTATGTGAGCAGAAAAACCTCACAAATAGCAACAAAAAAATTGATTTTAAGCAGATGAGAGTAAGGCGCACAAGAAATCCGCTTGCGCAGCATACTAATTTTGTTATAATTATAACAAAATTAGCATGAGTGTGTTACCTATCCCCCAAACCCCCTTTCTGTAAAGGGGGCTTAAAATACCCACGACAAAAAGTCGTCAATGATTGGGCTATTTTTGAGACAAACAAGAAGCCCGATGCGCAGCATACTTGGCGTATGTGAGCAATCGGGCTATCGCAGAGCGGCTCAAAAAGAGCCAATCAGAATGGTTGAAAATTGATTTTAAGGAGATAGTTGCAACGCTATCAAAAAAGACAGAGGTGGGAGCATACTGAGCGTATGTGACCACCTCTGAATTTGAAGATAAGGAAGCAAATGCTCCTTAAAATCGATTTTTACATTTTTTTGCCGACATTAGTCTTCTTCGCAACCTTAGCAGCAGAAGCCTTAGTTGCAGCTGCCTTTGGAGCCTTAGCCTTAGGTGCCTTTACTACGGTTGCGTCCTCAACTGCATCGGTAGCCTTCTTCGCACGTGAACGGCGAGTCTTTGGCTTAGCCTCAGCTGCAGGTGCAGCAGCAGGTGTTACGCCGAGTGTGTATGCCTCGTTGAAATCAACGAACTCGATGATACACATATCAGCACCATCACCAAGACGGAATCCTGTCTTCAAAATACGAGTGTAACCTCCCGGACGCTCTGCAATCTTTGGAGCGATAGTGCGGAACAACTCGGTAACTGCCTCCTTCTGCTTGAGGTACGAGAATACGATACGGCGCGAGTGGGTTGTATCCTCCTTCGAACGAGTTACGAGTGGCTCGATGAACTGACGAACAGCCTTTGCCTTTGCAACAGTCGTCTCGATGCGCTTGTGGAGAATCAAAGACGATGCCATGTTCGACAACATCGCCTTACGGTGTCCCGCCTGACGGCCGAGATGATTGAAATTCTTATTGTGTCTCATAATTATTCTTTATCAAGTTTGTAAATTGATACATCCATTCCGAACTTCAAGTCGAGCGAAGCCAACAAAGCATCAAGCTCTGTGAGCGACTTCTTACCAAAGTTACGGAACTTGAGAAGGTCATTGCGATTGAGTTTTACCAAATCTCCAATGGTCTCTACATCTGCAGCTTTGAGGCAGTTGAGAGCGCGAACACTCAAATCCTTGTCCACCAACTTGGTCTTGAGCAGTTGTCGCATATGCAACTCTGGCTCGTTCAACTCGGCCTCCGAAGATACCTCGTCAAGGTTGATGGTCATCTTCTCGTCAGAGAAGAGCATAAAGTGCTGAATCAAGATCTTCGCAGCCTCCTTCAAAGCCTCCTTCGGCTTGATAGAGCCATCAGTTGTAATCTCAAGGTTCAACTTCTCGTAGTCGGTACGCTGCTCGACACGATAGTCCTCACGCGAATACTTTACATTCACGATTGGTGTGTGAATCGAGTCGATTGGCAACAAACCAAACTCCGCATTTGCAGGAGCATTCTCCTCTGCAGGCACATATCCGCGTCCCTTACCAATGGTGATGGTAAGCTGCATCTTTGTACCGGGAGCGAGGTGGCAGATAACCAACTCTGGATTGAGAACCTTGAACGAGCTCAAGAAGTTCGAGATGTAACCTGCTGTAAGCTCTGTTACACCGGCTACATTGATAGTAGCCTTTTCGAAATCCTGATTCTCGACGGTGCGAATGAAGCGAATTTGCTTGAGATTCAATACGATCTCCAACATATCCTCCATTACGCCCGGAATAGCGGCAAACTCGTGGTCAACGCCGTCAACCTTAACGGTTGTAATAGCATAACCCTCCAACGAAGAGAGCAATACTCGGCGCAAAGCATTACCGATAGTCATCGCATAGCCCGGCTCCAACGGACGAAACTCAAACTTTCCGAACGATGCGGTCGATTCTACTACGATTACCTTCTCGGGTCTTTGAAATGCTAAAATTGCCATAATCTATTTTGTGTTTTTAGTTACTATTTAGAGTACAACTCGACAATGAACTGCTCCTTGATGTTCTCTGGAATCTCCTCACGCTCCGGACGAGCCAAGAACTTACCACTCATCGATGCTCCGTCCCACTCCAACCACGCGTAACGGCTGTGGTTTGTGCCGAGCAACGACTCGGTGATTACCTCCAAAGTCTTCGACTTCTCGCGTACTGATACTACATCACCTACACGCAACGAATACGATGGAATGTTTACTACATTGCCATTAACACAGATGTGGCGGTGCGAAACCAACTGACGCGCAGCTGCACGAGTTGGAGCGATGCCAAGACGATATACTACATTGTCCAAACGGCACTCCAACAATTTCAACAAGTTCTCACCGGTAATACCACCCATACGAGCTGCAGCCTCGTAAGTACGAGCAAACTGCTTCTCCAACAATCCATAGGTGTACTTTGCCTTCTGCTTCTCGCTGAGCTGTGTACCGTACTCCGAAACCTTCTTGCGCTTGCGTGCAAGACCGTGCTGTCCCGGTGGTACATTGCGCTTGTCGAGAGACTTGTCAGCACCATAAATTGCCTCACCAAAGCGGCGGGCGATTTTCGTTTTTGGTCCTATATACTTTCCCATTGTTCTTTACTTTTTTTAATAGATTAAGTTTTTCAGTGATTCTCTTCTTTCGCCTACCTGCGAATTATACACGGCGGCGGTTAGGAGCACGGCAACCATTGTGTGGCAGTGGAGTTACATCGATAATCTCGGTAACCTCGATACCTGCACCGTGAATTGTGCGAACTGCACTCTCACGACCCTGTCCCGGACCCTTCACATAAACCTTAACCTTACGCAATCCCATGTCAAAGGCAACCTTTGCGCAATCTGCTGCTGCAGTCTGTGCTGCATAAGGGGTATTCTTCTTCGAACCACGGAAGCCCATCTTACCGGCCGATGACCAGCTGATAACCTCACCAACCTCGTTAGTGATGGTAATGATGACATTGTTGAAGGTAGAGTGTACGAAAGCCATACCATTCGCACCAACCTTAACGACCTTCTTCTTAACTGATGTTGTTTTCTTTGCCATAATTCTTCACTATTACTTAGTTGCCTTCTTCTTATTTGCAACGGTCTTCTTCTTACCCTTGCGTGTACGAGCATTGTTCTTTGTACTCTGTCCACGAACCGGAAGACCGATACGATGACGGATTCCACGGTAGCAACCGATATCCATCAAGCGCTTGATGTTCAACTGTACGAGCGAACGAGCCTCACCCTCAACCTTGATATCCATCTCGGCGATAGCTGCACGGATTGCTCCGACCTGCTCATCTGTCCACTCATCTACCTTTGTGTCGTAGCTAATGCCACACTTGTCGAGGATCTTCTGAGCTGTGCTACGACCAATACCATAAATGTAGGTCAAGCCTATCTCGCCTCGCTTATTCTTTGGTAAATCTACACCGACTATACGTGCCATAAATTTTCTTTTTCTTTTGTAGTTAAAAAGTTTTTATTTACCCTTGGCGCATTTTGAACTTAGGATTCTTCTTGCAGATAACATAGAGCTTACCCTTGCGTCTTACAATCTTGCAATCCTCGCTTCTCTTTTTGATTGATGCTTTTACTTTCATAATTTTTCAAGCAATCTTTTGTTATTTGTACCTAAAGGATATACGACCCTTACTCAAATCATAAGGTGTCATCTCCACTTTTACTTTATCTCCCGGAAGGATTTTGATATAGTGCTGACGCATCTTTCCGGAGATATGGGCCGTGATAACGTGTCCGTTATCCAACTCTACTCGAAACATTGCATTCGACAATGCCTCGGTTACAGTTCCGTCCCTTTCAATAGCAGTCTGTTTTGCCATCTTGAGTCTGAATTTTTCGCTTAAACTTAAATAAGTGAATTTTCGATAATACTAAAATCTGTAAGCACATCGGGACCATCTTTACGGATTGCCACAGCAAACTCGTAGTGTGCCGCAGGCTTTCTGTCGCGCGTTCTGACTGTCCAGCCATCTCGCTCGAACACTACCGCCCTTGTTCCCATCGTAATCATCGGTTCTATGCAGATTACCATTCCCTCCTTCAAGAGGGGACCTCTGCCTCGCAAACCGTAATTGGGCACCCCCGGCTCTTCGTGCATCTTTCGACCCAGTCCGTGTCCTTCCAATTCGCGCACTACGCCATAACCGAAACTCTCGGCGTAGTCTTGCACGGCTGCCGAAATATCGCCTACGCGATTTCCCGCCTTCGCCTGTGCTGTACCTCTATAAAGAGCCTCTTTGGTGACTTCCATGAGCTGTCGAGCCTCTGCCGACACCTCGCCTACGGCAAACGTATATGCCGAATCACCCACAAACCCCTTCATAAATGTACCTACATCGACCGATACTATATCGCCCTCCTTTATTACGATGTTGTCCGAAGGAATACCGTGTACCACCTGCTCGTTTATCGAAATACAAGCCGAGGCAGGATAGCCTTGGTATCCAAGAAAAGCCGGAGTTGCACCGTGTGAACGGATAAAATCTTCGATAATTCTATCCAACTGCTTCGTGGTTACGCCCGGTTTGATGTGGCGACCAACCTCGGCAAGCGTCTGGCTTACCAAAAGGTTGTTCTCACGGAGCAACTCGATCTCTTCTTCTGTTTTCAGATATATCATCTTCCAACTCGATGTATTGGCTTTTTAGTGGCGACCCTGAATGCGTCCGGTCTTCATAAGACCGTCATAGTGACGATTCAAAAGGTGGCTCTCTATCTGCTGCAGAGTGTCAAGAACTACACCCACCATAATCAGCAACGATGTACCTCCGAAGAAGTATGCAAACTCCTGCTGAATGCCCAAGAACTTCATTGCGAGTGCCGGCAAAATCGACACGATAGCGAGGAATATTGAGCCCGGAAGGGTAATTCGAGTCAGAATGGTGTCGATATACTGCACGGTTGCCTTACCCGGCTTAACACCCGGAATAAAACCGCCGTTACGCTTCATATCGTCTGCCATCTGCTGAGGGTTGATGATAATCGCTGTATAGAAGAAAGTAAATGCGATTACCAACACTGCGAGCGTAAGGTTGTACCACACACCTGTCATATCGGCGAATGCGCCGGCAAACTTCGGTGCTACATTGGCAAACAACATAGGGATAAACATCAGTGCCTGAGCGAAGATGATAGGCATTACATTTGCCGCATTCATCTTCAAAGGAATGTACTGACGAACACCACCGTACTGCTTGTTGCCGATGATACGCTTCGCATACTGTACAGGTACCTTGCGGACTGCCTGCACTACTGCAATGGTTGCCATAAATACCAAGAAGAGCAGAATCAACTCTACGATAATCATAATGAGCGAGCCGGTAGAAGTGTTCAAACGAGCACTCAACTCAGCCAACAAGGCGTGTGGCAAGCGAGCCACAATACCAATCATAATGATCAACGACACTCCGTTACCAAGACCCTTGTCGGTAATCTTCTCGCCGAGCCACATCACAAACATAGTACCTGCGATGAGGATAACGGTTGCGTAGATAGTGAACAAGACGCTCGAACCAAAGACAAATGCCTCGCCAGGGAGCTGGTTGTAGAGGTTTGCCACATAGGCAGGTCCCTGCAACGCAAGCACACCGATAGTCAAGAGGCGTGTCCACTGATTCATCTTGCGGCGTCCGCTCTCACCCTCTTTCATCACCTTCTGAACGGCAGGAACCATCATACCGAGCAGCTGAATGATAATCGAAGCGGTAATGTACGGCATAACTCCGAGCGCGAAGATTGCGGCATTGGCAAATGCACCACCAGAGAATACGTTAAGCAAGCCCAAAAGGTTGTTGCTGTCCATCTGGTTTGCCAAGCCCGAACCCTCTCCCAAAAGGTTTGGATCGATACCCGGAATTACCACATAACAACCCAAGCGATATATCAAAATCAAGAGAGCAGTGTAACCAAGACGCTTACGCAACTCCTCGATTTTGAATATATTCTTGATTGTCTCTAAAAACTTCTTATTGGTAAACATCAAGGCTACGATAGCCAAGAGAATGATACCAACAATCAGATAACTTTTCATAGAAATTTAGGTTTTAGCCTGTTTATTACAACTTTACGATGCTACCACCTGCAGCTACGATAGCAGACTCTGCGCTCTTCGAGAAAGCGTGAGCTGTTACAGTCACAGCAGCAGTCAATGCACCATTGCCCAAAATCTTCACACGGTCGTTGCTCGATACGAAACCTGCAGCTACCAATGTGTCGATATTAACCTCCTTAACACCACTCTTTGCTACGAGAGCCTCGAGAGTCGAAAGGTTAATTGGCTTAAACTCTACTCTCTTCAAATTCGTGAAGCCGAACTTAGGAAGACGACGCTGCAATGGCATCTGACCTCCCTCGAAGCCCAACTTCTGCGAATATCCGGAACGCGACTGCGCACCCTTGTTACCACGGGTAGAGTAGCCTCCGTGTCCCGAACCTGCACCACGGCCTACACGCTTATCGTGGTGTGTCGAACCCTTTGCGGGTTTAAGATTATTGAGTTCCATTTACTATTCCTCCTTCTTTGTCTTTGTTACTTTCTTTGCGGCAGGCTTCTTTGCAGGAGCCTTCTCTGCTGCCTCAGCCTTCTTTGCAGGGGCCTTCTTTGCAGGAGCCTTCTTCTCAGCCTTTGGAGCCTCTGCTACCTCTGCCTCAACAGCAGGAGCCTCAGCCTTTACAGCCTTCTTTGCAGGAGCCTTCTCCTCTACTACCTCAACCTTTACCAAGTGCTTCACTTTGTTCAACATACCCAAGATGATAGCCGAATCGCTGTGAGTTACAGTGTGGTTAATTCTGTGAAGTCCGAGTGCATCGAGGTTCTTGCACTGCTGTGCAGTCGAACCGATACGGCTCTTAATCTGTGTAATCTTCAATGTTGCCATAGTTCTTCCCTAAAAATTAACCGTTAAACACTTGTTTGAGTGAGATACCACGAGTCTGTGCCACTGTATAAGCGTCACGCAACTCGCAGAGTGCACCTACGGTAGCCTTCACGAGGTTGTGTGGGTTAGATGAACCCTTGCTCTTTGCAAGCACATTCTTAACACCTACCGACTCCAATACGGCACGCATCGCACCACCGGCGATGATACCAGTACCGGGAGCTGCCGGACGAATCATAACCTCCGAACCACCGAAACGCATCTCCTGCTTGTGAGGAATTGTTCCGTTGATTACAGGAATACGAACCAAGTTCTTCTTTGCATCCTCTGTTCCCTTTGCGATAGCCGAAGCAACCTCCGATGCCTTACCGAGGCCGTAGCCTACAACACCGTTCTCGTTACCTACTACAACAATTGCAGAGAAGCTGAATGTACGACCACCCTTTGTAACCTTTGTTACACGGTTGATACCAACGAGACGCTCTTTCAACTCGCCGAGGTCGCCTGTGTTTACTTTCTTTACATTTGTATTTGCCATATCGCTTCCTAGAATTTAAGACCGCCCTCACGAGCAGCGTCTGCCAACATTTTTACTCGTCCGTGATAGAGGTAGCCGTTACGGTCAAAAGCTACTGCCGAGATTCCCTTCTCGATAGCCTTCTTTGCTGCCAAAGCACCAACCAATGCTGCAACCTCACACTTATTCTTTCCTGCTGTCTCAGCAGCCAACTCCAACGAAGAAGCTGTTGCCAAAGTTACACCAGCAAGGTCATCGATAAACTGTACATAAATCTGCTTGTTGCTACGGAATACAGTCATACGAGGACGCTCAGATGTACCGCTTACGACCTTGCGTATGCGCATCTTGATTCTCTCTCTTCTTTCAATCTTATTCAAAGCCATAACTTTTTCCTCCTTTATTATTTAGCATTTGCAGACTTACCAGCCTTACGACGGATAACCTCGCCTACGAACTTAATACCCTTACCCTTGTATGGCTCAGGCTTACGCAACGAACGGAGTTTTGCAGCCACCTGACCGATGAGCTGCTTGTCTGCGCTCTTCAATGTAACGATAGGAGCACCCTTCTTCTCGGTTACTGCGGTTGCAGTCACCTCCTTTGGAAGTTTCAAATATGTGTCGTGCGAATAGCCGAGGCTCATCTCGAGAACATCTCCCTTAACCTCTGCTTTGAAACCGACACCAACCAACTCCTGCTTGATCTCATAGCCCTTCGATACTCCAACAACCATATTGTTGATGAGCGCACGATAAAGTCCGTGCAAAGAGCGATGACGCGGTTGGTTTGTAGGGCGAGTGACAATCACTGCAGGAACCTCCGCACCGCTCTCCTTCGAGATAGCTGTACCGACCTCAACAGTAATATCTGAGTCAACCTTCTGGCTCAGTGTCCCAAGTGGCCCTTTCACGCTTACCGTGTTGTCCGCTGCGATTGTTACCTCAACACCGGCAGGTAAGATTACAGGTAATTTACCAATTCTTGACATTTTGTTTTGGTTTTTTTAATGATTAATAAATGTAGCACAATACCTCGCCACCAACATTCTCCTTAACAGCCTGTGCGCCTGTCATGATACCCTTTGATGTCGATACGATTGCAGTTCCGAGACCGTTCAACACGCGTGGCATGTCAGCAACCGAAGAGTACTGACGCAAACCTGGACGCGATACACGCTTCAAATCCTTGATAGCGTTTGTCTTGTCGTTCCACTTCAATGCAATCTTGATGATTGGGTGACCCTTCTCATCCTTGTCAAACTTGTAAGCAAGGATATAACCCTGCTCGAAGAGAATTCGAGTGATGGCCTCTTTAATTTTTGAGCCAGGAGCTACAACCACCTTGTGGTTGGCTTTCACTGCGTTTCTAATTCTCGTCAAAAAATCCGCAATTGGATCTGTCATAACTGTAAAGAATTAAAAGTTAAAAATTAAATTGTTTGTTAAAAAAATTGTTCTTTCGCTCGTGGATTGGCACTTTTTCAGCCTTTTTACCTCAATAATCCGACTTTTTCGGTGCTTTTTCCTAAATTTTCGCCCCAATTCGACCTAATTTCACAACCGAAAGGCAGAAACTTCGACCTTTCGTATCCAAGTATCCCCCTCGCTTTCCGACCCTGAAAACGGTTTTTCGCTCTATCCGCAAGCCTCATATTAGCACCTGCAACCCCTGCGAAACCCTCCTTCTGCGAAGCCGTAACCCCGTAAGCACCAACACCTTAGCACATTCGGCGGTTGTTAAAATGTGTGTCGCCGTGCGACAAAAACCCATTTTCGAGCCTGCAAAGATAAATATTATTTCTCACACTACCAAACAATTACAAAATTTTTAAGTGGAGAGTGGAGAGTTTAGAGTGGAGAGATAAATTGAGAATTGAGGATTGAGGATTGAGAATTGAGGATTGAGAATTGAGAATTGAGAATTGAGGATTGAGAATAAAAAAATCTCTCAACTCTCAACTCCTAACTCTCAACTAAAAAAAAGAAGGTGAGCTTCTCTCGAAACACACCTTCTTGAAAAATTGGTAACTTTTTACCAGCTTGCCTTCTTAACGCCTGGGATAAGACCAGCAGAAGCCATCTCACGGAACTGGATACGGCTGATGCCGAACTGACGCATATAACCCTTTGGACGACCGGTGAGCTTGCAACGGTTGTGCTGACGAATAGGGTTAGCGTTGCGTGGGAGCTTCGAAAGGGCAATCCACGCCTCCTCGTGATCAATCTCGCCGGCTTTCAACTGTGCTGCGATCTCGTCACGCTTGTGCTGATAACGAGCAGCCAACTTCTCACGCTTTACCTCGCGTGCTTTCATTGATTCCTTTGCCATAGCTTATTGATTCTTTTTAGCGTTTTTGAATGGCAATCCGAACTCACGGAGAAGTGCATAAGCCTCCTCGTCAGTCTGTGCCGATGTTACAAATGTAATCTCCATACCGAAGATCTTGGTAATCTTGTCGATGTCGATCTCAGGGAAGATAATCTGCTCGGTGATACCGAGAGTGTAGTTACCCTGACCATCGAACTTGTCGTTGATACCCTTGAAGTCGCGGATACGAGGAAGGGCTACAGCGATAAGACGCTCCAAGAACTCGTACATACGGTTAGCACGGAGGGTAACGCGAACACCAATAGGCATACCCTTACGGAGCTTAAAGTTCGAGATATCCTTGCGTGACTTGGTCTGTACTGCCTTCTGACCTGTTATCTGAGTAAGCTCCTCCTGTGCTACATCGATAAGCTTCTTATCTGCAACAGCCTGACCCATACCCTGGTTGATAACAATCTTTTCAAGTTTAGGACACTGCATAATGCTCTTGTATCCAAACTCTTTCATAAGGGCAGGAACGATCTGCTCCTTATACTGTGTCTTGAGTGATGGAATGTATGCCATTATTTAATCTCCTCTCCTGATTTTTTAGCGTAACGAACTAATTTACCTTCTGCGTTTGCCTTGCGACCTACACGAGTAGCCTTGCCACTCTTAGGGTCGAGCAACTGCAAGTTAGAGATGTGAATCGCAGCCTCCTGCTCAACGATTCCACCTTGAGGATTCTGTGCGTTAGGCTTGGTAGCCTTCTTCACGAGATTTACGCCCTCAACAATAGCACGCTGCTTCGAGGTCTCTACCTTCAAGACCTTACCCTGCTGGCCCTTATTGTCGCCGGCGATAACGATTACCGTATCCCCTTTCTTAATATGTAATTTCACTGACATATCGAATAACTTTTTTAATTATTACAATACTTCTGGTGCGAGCGAAATGATCTTCATATATTGGTCACGCAACTCACGAGCCACAGGACCAAAGATACGAGTACCACGCATCTCACCTTGGTTGTTAAGAAGGACTACGGCATTGTCATCGAAACGGATATAAGATCCGTTGGCACGCCTAATCTCCTTTTTTGTTCTTACTACGACTGCCTTCGATACTGCACCCTTCTTTACATCACCCGAAGGGCTTGCGCTCTTAACAGCCACTACAATTTTGTCGCCGATCGATGCGTAACGGCGCTTAGTACCGCCAAGTACTCGGATACAAAGAACCTCCTTTGCACCGCTGTTATCGGCTACTGTAAGTCTGCTTTCTTGTTGTATCATAATTACTTAGCTCTTTCAATGATTTGTACTAATCTCCAACGCTTCGTCTTGCTCAACGGGCGAGTCTCCATAATGCGTACTGTATCACCTTCGTTTACGGTTGCGTCAAGACACTCAGCGGCAAACTTTGTGGTCTTGTTAACGAACTTACCATAGATTGGGTGCTTTACCTTACGAGCAACTGCCACAACGATGGTCTTCTCCATCTTGGTGCTGACAACTACTCCGATACGCTCTTTTCTAAGATTTCTTTCCATAGTTCAATTCTTATTTTTGGCGCAGAATAGTCATCATACGAGCTATATCTCTGCGGGTTTTCTTAATTTCCGAAGGATTCTCGACTGGCGAAACGGCGTGTTGAACCTTCATAGTTGCAAGTCTTGCCTTCTCCGAAGCGATACGCTCCTGCAAGTCCTGAACTGACATCTCCTTAATTTCAGCTGTTTTCATAATCTTAATCCTCCTTTTTTACAATGCTGTCGACTCATCATAGTCGCGGCGAACAATAAACTTAGTTGTGATTGGCAACTTCTGCGCTCCAAGACGGAGTGCCTCCTTTGCAATCTCCATTGGTACACCCTCTGCCTCGAACAAGATACGGCCCGGAGTAATAGGTGCTACGAATCCTTCCGGATTACCCTTTCCCTTACCCATACGCACCTCGGCTGGCTTCTTGGTGATTGGTTTATCAGGGAAGATACGAATCCATATCTGTCCCTCACGCTTCATATAACGGGTGATCGCCTGACGCGCAGCCTCGATTTGACGGCCTGTGATCCACGAGCTCTCGAGTGCCTTGATTCCAAACGATCCGTATGCAAGTTGGTTACCTCTCTGAGCAACACCCTTCATACGACCCTTTTGCATTCTTCTAAATTTGGTCTTTTTTGGCTGTAACATAACTGTTTTGCTTTTAAAAGGTACTACTTACTATTTGTTATTTTTGCGATTTCTGCGTGGAGCGTTGCCCTTGCGACCGCCCTGCTGCTGACGCTGATTCTGCTGCGATGCACCTGCAATCTCAAACAAATCGCGCTTGCCATATACTGTGCCGTGGCAAATCCAAGTCTTGATACCGAGTGTACCTACCTTGGTGATAGCCACTGCCAAGCAGTAGTCAACATCTGCGCGGAATGTGTGCAATGGAATACGGCCCTCCTTTATGGTCTCCGAGCGAGCCATCTCGGCACCGCCTACACGACCTGAAATCTGAACCTTGATACCCTCTGCACCAGCGCGCATTGTAGCCTGAATTGCAGTCTTAATTGCACGGCGGTACGATACACGACCCTCGAGCTGGCGTGCGATGGTCTGTGCAACGATTGTTGCGTCAACCTCCGGATGCTTAACCTCGAAGATGTTAATCTGTACGTCCTTGCCGGTAAGCTTCTTCAACTCCTCCTTCAACTTATCAACCTCGGCACCACCCTTACCGATAATCATACCTGGGCGTGCAGTCGAAATAGTTACAGTAACGAGCTTAAGTGTACGCTCAATGATAATCTTTGAAATGCTAGCCTTTGCGAGACGAACATTCAAGTACTTACGAATCTTTGCGTCTTCTACCAACTTCTCCGAGAAGTCCTTACCACCATACCAGTTGGAATCCCAACCTTTGATGATACCAAGACGGTTTGCTATTGGATTTACTTTCTGTCCCATCTCTCTTACTTGTTTTCTTCGGTTACCATTTTATCAACCACGATAGTCACATGGTTCGAACGCTTGCGGATACGGTGTGCGCGACCTTGTGGCGCAGCCTGAATACGCTTCAACATTCTGCCTCCATCTACCATCACCTCCTTAACGCAAAGCTTTACATCCTCGAGACGCTCGTTCTCGTTCTTTGCCTCCCAGTTAGCGATAGCGGACTTAAGGAGCTTCTCCATTCTAATCGATGCCTCCTTCTTCGAGTAGCGAAGGATACCCAATGCCTTATTGATTTCTACGCCGCGAATGATGTCAGCCACCAAACGCATCTTGCGTGGAGAGGTTGGGCAATCGCGCATAATCGCGATAGCTTTCTGCTTCTTCTCAGCCTTTAATTTCTCGGCTCTTATTGCTTTTCTTGAACCCATTGTTATCTACTCTTTACTTTTTCTTGTTACCTGCGTGACCACGGAATGTACGGGTAGGAGCGAACTCTCCGAGTTTGTGACCTACCATATTCTCGGTTACATATACCGGAATAAACTTGTTTCCGTTGTGTACAGCGATTGTCTGACCTACGAAGTCAGGCGAAATCATACTTGCTCGTGACCAAGTCTTAATTACAGACTTCTTGTTGCCTTCAGCTTGTGCTACAACTTTAGCCTCAAGCTTTGGGTCAATGAATGGTCCTTTTTTTAATGAACGGCTCATTATGTACTCTTATTTAATTATTTCTTACGCTTTGAAATGATAAACTTGGACGATGCCTTCTTTGGACTACGAGTCTTATAGCCCTTAGCGAGCAAGCCCTTACGCGAACGAGGGTGACCTCCCGATGCACGACCTTCACCACCACCCATTGGGTGATCTACCGGGTTCATTACAACACCACGGTTGTGAGGACGGCGACCGAGCCAACGCTTACGACCCGCCTTACCTGACGACTCGAGGTTGTGGTCAACATTCGATACGACACCTACCGTTGCACGGCAAGTTACGAGTACCATACGAGTCTCTCCCGATGGCAACTTGATGATGGCAAATTTGCCCTCACGAGCCAAGAGTTGAGCATACGATCCTGCCGAGCGAGCCATCTGCGCGCCCTGACCAGGGTAGAGTTCGATATTGTGTACGAGTGTTCCGAGTGGAATCTCCGACAATGGGAGAGTGTTACCCAACTCTGGTGCTACACCCGAACCGCTGATTACTGTCTGGCCAACTTGCAGACCGTTTGGAGCAAGAATATAACTCTTCTCACCGTCAGCATATACCACCAAAGCGATACGAGCTGTACGATTTGGGTCATACTCGATTGTCTTTACAGTTGCTGCGATGCCGTCCTTGGCACGCTTGAAGTCAACGAGACGATACATCTGCTTGTGACCACCGCCAATGTAGCGTACGGTCATCTTACCGGAATTGTTACGACCGCCGGTGCTCTTCTTTGGTGCGAGCAACGACTTCTCTGGCTTCGATGCGGTTACCTCATCGAATGTACCGATAATCTTATGTCTTGTACCGGGAGTTACCGGCTTAAACTTTCTTACTGCCATCTCTCTTAGATATTACTGTAAAAATCAATCTTATCACCCTCTTTCAAGGTTACAATAGCCTTCTTGTAGTTGTTTGCACGGCCCTCCAAGAGTCCTGCCTTTGTGTAGCGGCTCTTCTGCTTGCCCATGTAGTTAATTGTATTAACATCTGTAACAACCACATTATACATCTGCTCTACGGCGTTGCGAATCTGCAATTTGTTAGCACGAACATCAACGATGAAACCGTAGCGATTCAATTTTTCGCCTTGAATCGTCATCTTCTCGGTTAAAACCGGCTTAATAATTACATTCATTTTCTTCTCGTTTTTAAGCTAACATTACATTCAATACATTCTCTGCGCCCTCAACCATTACGAGTGCCGATGCGTTCATCACCTCGTAGGTGTTCAACGACGACGCCAAAATGGTCTTTACATAAGGGAGGTTACGGCAAGAGAGTTGGAGGTTTACGTTTGTGTCCGGCAAAACGATCAACACCTTCTTATCCGCTACCTTCAAAGCCGAAGCCAAAGCAACTACGCTCTTAGTCTTTGGAGCCTCCAATGCGAGGTTCTCAACCACTGTAATAGCGTTAGCCTGTGCCTTGTAAGTGAGTGCGCTACGACGAGCCAATCGCTTCAACTTCTTGTTGAGCTTAAAGCTGTAGTCGCGTGGAACCGGGCCGAAAATACGACCACCACCTGGGAACAATGGCGACTTGATGCTACCGCAACGAGCACCACCTGTACCCTTCTGTCTCTTTAACTTGCGAGTTGAGCCTGCAACCTCGTTGCGCTGCTTCGCCTTGTGAGTACCCTGACGCTGATCAGCCAAATACTGCTTCACATCGAGGTAGATAGCGTGGTCATTAGCCTCCACGCCGAAAACTGCGTCTGAAAGGACTACCTTACGACCTGTCTCCTGTCCTTGTGCGTTCAATACTGCTAATTCCATACTACTTCTCAATTGTTAAATAAGAACCCTTTGCTCCCGGAATCGAACCCTTCACAAGGATAAGGTTGTTCTCTGGGATTACCTTTAATACTTTGAGGTTAAGAACCTTAACCTGATCACCACCTGTCTGTCCTGGCAAACGCTTACCCTTGAACACACGCGATGGATACGATGATGCACCGAGCGAACCTGGCTTACGCTGGCGGTTGTGCTGACCGTGAGTCTGACCACCTACACCGGCAAAGCCGTGACGCTTAACTACACCCTGAAAGCCCTTACCCTTCGAGATACCGGTTACATCAACCCAATCCTCCTCAGAGAACAAGTCTACTGTAAGGGTGTCACCGAGGTTTACTTCTGGCATACCCTTAAATTCAGCCATCTTGCGTTTTGGGGTAGTGCCGGCCTTCTTAAAGTGACCTAACAAACTGTTGCTGGTGTGCTTTTCACTCTTGTCGTCATAGGCAATCTGAACTGCCTCGTAAGAGTCCTTCTCGACAGTCTTGATTTGCGTAACTACACACGGACCAGCCTCAATTACAGTGCATGGTATATTCTTACCCTCGGCACTGTACACGGAAGTCATTCCGATTTTCTTTCCAATTAGTCCTGACATTTTGTTGTCTAATTACTGTTTGTTAATAAATAAGTGAATGTGAATTTATACTATATATTATATATATGTATGCACATTTGTTTGGTTGGGGTGCTATCTTTTGGGACAGCACCCGTCCCCATTTTTTCTATTGCTCTTCACAGAGGTCCGCTACCTTACAGAGGCCTTAATTGTCGCACCAGCTTCTCTACGCCGACACACCCAATTTACACCTCTTTTCGCAACCCCCTCCTTGGTCGCCCCTTAGCACTTGATCTCTACCTCAACACCCGATGGCAACTCGAGCTTCATCAAAGCATCGATTGTCTTTGGAGTCGAAGAGTAGATGTCGATAATACGCTTGTAGGTGCAGAGCTGGAACTGCTCACGAGCCTTCTTGTTTACGAAGGTCGAACGGTTTACAGTGAAAATCTGCTTGTGAGTTGGGAGTGGCACCGGACCACTTACAACTGCATCTGTGCTGCGTACAGTCTTCACAATCTTCTCTGCCGACTTATCTACCAAGTTGTGATCGAACGACTTGAGCTTGATTCTAATCTTCTGATTCATATCTGTTGTTCTGTTTCGTTTTACTCTAATGTGTTCTTCTTACCCGACTTCTCGATGATCTCCTTTGCAAGGCCTGCTGGTACCTCCTCGAAGTGCGAGAACTCCATCGAAGAAGTTGCACGACCCGAAGAAATAGTACGCAATACGGTTACATAGCCGAACATCTCCGAAAGTGGCACCTTAGCCTTAACTACACGCGCAGTACCCTTTGAATCCATACCCTGGATCTGACCGCGGCGCTTTGTCAAGTCACCGATGATATCACCCATATTCTCCTCTGGAGTAACAACCTCAACGCTCATGATAGGCTCCATGATTACCGAACCTGCCTTTGGAGCAGCCTGACGGAAACCGTTGCGAGCGCAAATCTCGAACGAGAGCTGGTCAGAGTCAACCGGGTGGAACGAACCGTCCTTCAAGGTAACCTTCATCGAGTCGATGGTGTAGCCTGCGAGAGCACCGTTAGCCATAGCGGACTCAAAGCCCTTCTGAACTGCCGGAATAAACTCCTTAGGTACATTACCACCCTTAACCTCGTCGATAAAGGTAAGACCTGTCTTGCCCTCATCTGCAGGACCAATCTCGAAGATAATGTCTGCAAACTTACCACGACCACCGGTCTGCTTCTTGAATACCTCACGGTGCTGAACGGTCTGAGTAAGAGCCTCCTTGTAGTTAACCTGTGGAGCGCCCTGGTTAATCTCAACACCGAACTCACGGCGAAGACGGTCAACGATGATATCGAGGTGCAACTCACCCATACCAGAGATAATGGTCTGACCACTCTCCTCATCGGTACGAACTGTGAAAGTTGGGTCCTCCTCTGCGAGCTTCGCCAAAGCGATGCCGAGCTTATCGAGATCCTTCTGAGTCTTTGGCTCAACTGCCAAACCGATAACCGGCTCTGGGAAGGTCATCTGCTCGAGTACGATTGGAGCGTTCTCTGCACAGAGAGTATCACCTGTATGAATCTCCTTGAAACCTACTGCTGCGCAGATATCACCTGCACCTACGGTCTCGAGTGGGTTCTGTTTGTTAGCGTGCATCTGGTAGATACGGCTGATACGCTCACGCTTGCCGCTACGAGCATTCAACACATACGAACCTGCATCGAGCTTACCCGAATATACACGAACGAATGCCAAACGACCTACGAATGGGTCGGTAGCAATCTTAAATGCAAGACCGCAGAATGGCTCATCCTCGCTTGCCTTACGCGACTCTGGCTCCTCTGTCTTAGGGTTCATACCCTCAACAGCAGGAACATCGAGTGGCGATGGGAGGAATGCCATAATGTAGTCGAGCAACTTCTGAACACCCTTGTTGTGGAACGACGAACCGCAGAGCATAGGTACGAGCGACATATTCATAGTTGCTGTACGGATTGCTGCGATAAGCTCGTCTGGGGTGATCGAGTTTGGATCCTCGAAGAACTTCTCCATCAAAGCGTCATCAGTAGCAGCAACCTCCTCAATGAGTTTGTTACGCCACTCCTCAGCCTCTGCCTTCATATTAGCAGGAATCTCGCGAATCTCGAAGTTGTCACGAACGGTCTTGTCATCGAAGTAGTAGATTGCATTATTATATATAAGGTCAATCAATCCTTCGAACTTATCCTCAACACCGATAGGGAGAACAACTGGAAGAGCCGTTACACCGAAGTGCTCCTTCAACTGCGAGCAAACTGCGAAGAAGTCAGCACCGGTACGGTCCATCTTGTTCACATAACCGATACGAGGAACATTGTACTTGTCAGCCTGACGCCATACAGTCTCCGACTGTGGCTCTACACCACCTACGGCGCAGAAAGTAGCTACAGCACCATCGAGAACACGCAACGAACGCTCTACCTCAACGGTAAAGTCAACGTGTCCCGGGGTGTCGATAAGGTTAATCTGGTACTGCTTATCCTTGTAGTTCCAGAATGCTGTTGTTGCAGCAGAGGTAATGGTAATACCGCGCTCCTGCTCCTGAACCATCCAGTCCATGGTAGCTGCACCCTCGTGAGTCTCACCGATTTTGTGAGTCTTACCGGTGTAGAAGAGGATACGCTCCGAAGTGGTAGTCTTACCGGCATCGATGTGAGCCATGATACCGATATTACGAGTGTATTTAAGATCTCTTGCCATCGTTTACCTCTGTTTTTAGAATCTGAAGTGTGCAAACGCCTTGTTAGCCTCGGCCATACGGTGCATCTCCTCCTTACGCTTGAAGGCTGCACCCATCGAGTTGTAGGCATCTACTATCTCGCCAGCTAATTTCTCTGCCATTGACTTTCCAGAACGCTTGCGTGCGAACAAAATAAGGTTTTTCATCGAAATAGAGACCTTACGCTCTGGACGAACCTCCATTGGAACCTGGAATGTCGCACCACCGATACGCTTAGACTTAACTTCGACTTGTGGAGTGACATTCTCAAGGGCTTGTTTCCAAACCTCAAGTGGAGATTTATCAGCATCCTTCATCTTCTTACCTACCAACTCCAACGAATTGTAGAAGATTGTGTAGGCAATACTCTTCTTGCCATCTAACATCAAGTTGTTAACGAAGCGAGTTACCTCAACATCGTTGAACTTTGGATCAGGAAGTAGAGTGTGCTTTCTTGGCTTAGCTTTTCTCATTTTCTTTCTCTGTTAAAAAATTTGTTTTTGATTACTTCTTTGCACCTGCCTTAGGTCGCTTTGCACCATACTTCGAGCGACGCTGACGGCGACCGTCAACTCCTGCTGAATCGAGCGCACCACGAACCAAGTGGTAACGAACACCTGGAAGGTCCTTTACACGACCTCCACGAACAAGCACAATCGAGTGCTCCTGCAAGTTGTGACCTTCTCCTGGGATATAGGCGTTGACCTCCTTGCCATTGGTCAATCTTACACGCGCAACCTTACGCATAGCCGAGTTAGGCTTCTTTGGTGTTGTAGTGTACACACGGGTACAAACACCACGGCGCTGCGGACACGCTGCCAGAGCCGGAGACTTTGACTTGTCCTCCATCTTAGCTCGGCCGTTTCTAACTAACTGTTGAATTGTTGGCATTTTAAACCTTTAATTTGTTAATAATCACGGGGGTTTGACGCCCCAAATCTCTATTTCATTGTGCCAAAAGGCTCGCAAAGGTAAGCAAAATTTTTGAATTACAATATATATATGAGTTTTTTTCTCTCTTTTTCGCCCCGATTTTTCAGCATTTTAGCCCATTTTCGAGGCTATTGCTATTCTTTTTTCTTATATTTTCTACTACGAAATAGTTTTTATTTATCATTAAATTTACAAATAATTGATTTTTAAGCGATTGAGATTTTACGCTTTTCCGATTTTTGCGAGTTATCAACAATTTGTAAGACAATTGAAAAAATCTCTCGTCTTAACCCCAAATCTCATCACGGCGCAAACCAATTAAGGGTTAGTAACGGCTAATAACGGCTAATAAGGAAGCTCTGTCGCTTTTTAGTCTTCCGCTTTATTTCCTCCCCTAAGTTAGGGGAGGTGGCTGAAAGCCAGTGGGGTCTGTCGCTCTCGTCTCTCGTCTGAACTCCCACCCTCATCACGGCGCAAACCTTTTTAGGGGTTGTGGGGGTGATAGGGGTTATAGGGTGCGCTTTAACTTTTAACTCCCCACTAAAAAAACTCTCAACTAAAAAATTTTATGCGGATATATTGGAGAAAATGAAAAAACATTGTATATTTGTGATAGTCAAATCATAAAACAGTGTCGCTATGAGAAAATTTTTTATCTTTTTCGCACTGTTGTTGCCACTTTTATGCACATCTTGCTCCCTCTTGCAGAAGGACAACGAAGATGCCGCAACATACCTCAATGTCTATCCGACAGAGATTCTATTTTCTGCCGATGGCGAGAACTCTTTTTCAGTAGATTGTGATGGAGCGTGGGTACTTATTGCTTCCAACAAAATTACGCTCTCTACGACAAGTGGAGAGAGAGGTATAACCACCGTCCGCATACTCGATATGACAGCCTCGACAATACAGACCATCGAGGTACGCACACCGGGCAACCAGAGCCTTGCAGAGACAGTACGTGTAAGACCTGATAATGGGGAAAAGCCCGATAATCCCGACACCCCTCTCCCTGACCTTACGGGCGAAACAATCTATTATGACAATTTTGATGGCGATGAGTCCTACAACAATTGGGCAAATCAAGGTACAACATGGCAAAACCCTTCGGGCAAGGGCGCCGAAAATGTCGCATACGAAACTAACTATACAAAGGTAAAAAACGACTCTCATGGCTCTACGGGGAAATATGCCAACGCCTCGGGTAAATGCTATGTAAACATCTATAAACCAGGTGCTAATATTGCCTATTTTGAGATTCACAACATCGCCACAAACAGCGAAAAGAATTTCACACTTTCGTTTGGAGCAATGTTCAAATCTTCGCACTGCGCACTCTACATAAAGGGCGATGATTCGGAGTGGAAGACTCTCGAATATACCGCCTCCGCAACCTACGATTCGTGGGCGGTCGCCAAGGCTTCATTTTCGCTTACAAACAGTGTCGATAAACTAAGTTTCCGCTTCGAATCGATAAGCGCCGAAGCAACTTATGGTTGCAACCTTGACGATCTTCGCCTCACAACATCGGAGGGTGGTCAAACCGTTGATTTCGGGGTAAAAAAGGAGTATAGATGGGCAGAGTTACCGAGGGACAATCCAGACAAGTACAAGTCCGAATATGTCTATGGCAAACATTGGGCTACCACATACTCCTCGAAGAAGAGGGTGCGCAACTACTTCTACTGCTACGATGTGCGCCGTCACTCGCCGATGTGGGTAGCACACCCACAACACGCTATATATCAAGAGGGTGGCAAAACTCGCCCTGCCACCGACCCTTGGGCTTGTGACCCATATTTGACCGATAACGAGTCGGCGATTATCTACCCGATAGATGGTTATGCTTGCTCTTTGCGCACCTACGAATATGGTACATACGGAAGTCATTACCAATGGCAACGAGGTCATATGTTGGCATCGAGTTATCGCGGTTGTGGAGATGCAAACAACCCTGCCGAGATAAACAAGCAGACCTTCTACTCGAGCAATATAGCGGCACAGCGCAGCGACCAAAATAGTGCATTCCAGATATTGTGGGGTGCTGCCGAGCGAAAAATTCTGGATAGTTATGTCTGCTCGGATACTCTCTATGTGGTATCGGGAGCGCACTTTGCAAACGAAAATACTACAGCTGTTGATGCTCGCGTGGATAAATTCCCTGAACTCTACAAAACCTGCATCGTACCAACCCACTTCTACAAAATTGTACTTCGCACAAAGAAGGGTAATACAGGCAAAGCAATTCAGGAGTGTTCGGCAGACGAGTTGAAGGCTGTGGGCTTCTGGTTCTCGAATACCGATATCGATGAACAGACCGGCTCGGCATCTCCGACATTGAGCAAAGCTCATATGCGCTCGATCGATGAGATTGAGCAACTTACGGGCAACGAGTTCGACTTCTTCCCTGATATTCCGGAATCGGTGGAGGCATCGTTTAACGCCTCGGAATGGGGATTCTAAATAGCAATAAAAAATCGAGTGTTAGCGCACTCGATTTTTTATTTAGCGGAAAGAAAATTGCAATATCTCAGGCAATGATTTACGCCAAAAATACCAATTGTGTTTGCCATCGCGAACGCGAAACTCAACAGGCACTCTTCGGCGTTTCATCTCGAGGAAGAGATCGATATTTGTAAAGATAATTCTGTCGTCATCGCCACAATCCATCATCCACCTTACAGAGCGCAAAGCCTCTATCTTTTGAGGGGTTGTATTTCGCACAAATTCAACAGGCGAAGTCTGTGCCACCGACCAATAGAAAGGTATCATATCGGACGATGCGATTTTGGCACGAAAACGGTGGTCGAGAAGACCGCTTGTGGAGTATGCGGCATTGAACATTTCGGGGTGTCGTTGAGCATAGACAAAGGCTCCTCCACCACCCATCGAAAGACCCGCTATGGCACGCCCCTCCTTCGAGGCTATTGTTCTGTAGGTCTGGTCGATATGAGGGATAAACTCTTGGAAGAAAAAGTCCTCGTAAGCCCAACCTTCGACATTGAAATAGCCCATATTTTTGCCACCATTTTTCTTGCCCAATCCACCTGCATCGGGCATCACCACAATCATCTTTTTGGCACGCCCTGCAACGATCTCTTCATCGGTAATTCGAGGTTGCTCTCCGCCCCCATCGCGACACCACGATTCGTGCGAGCCGTTTGCTCCGTGGAGAAGGTACAAAACGGGATATCTTTCGCCCGTTTTTTCGTATCCATCGGGCAGATAAATCGAGTAAGTTTTTTTTGCACCGAGAATTTTACTCTTGATGGTGACTTGTTTGAGTTGGCTCTGCGCTTGTACGGCAATAACCGAGGCTAAAATCAGCGCGATAAGTGTGGTGATTTTTCTCATATTTTCGATTAGTTTATAGTTGTATTTTTGCAAAGATACCATTTTTTGTCAAAATTCTCAACTCTCAGCCCTTAACTATCAACTTTTTTCGTTATCTTTGCCGATTGAATGTGCGTATGCACGCACACGCAACGCACACAAGAGATGAAATAATTAAAAAAACAGATATAGTTATGGAGTACAATTTTAAGGAGATTGAACAAAGATGGCAAAAAGAGTGGCAGGAGCGCGGAATCTACAAGGTTGATGTAGATAGTTCGCGTCCGAAGTTCTATGTGTTGGATATGTTCCCATACCCATCGGGAGCAGGTTTGCATGTGGGACACCCACTCGGATATATCGCCTCGGATATCTACTCGCGCTACAAGCGATTGTGCGGTTATAATGTGTTGCACCCAATGGGTTACGATGCCTTCGGCTTGCCTGCCGAGCAGTATGCAATTCAGACAGGTCAGCACCCTGCCGTAACCACCGAGCAGAATATCGCCCGCTACCGTGAGCAGTTGGACAAAATAGGTTTCTCATACGATTGGAGCCGCGAGGTGCGCACTTGCGAGCCTGAATACTACAAATGGACACAGTGGGCATTTCTGAAAATGTTTGCTCACTACTACAATAACGCCACACAAAAGGCAGAGCCTATCGCCGACCTCGTAGCACACTTCGAAAAGCAGGGTACAGAGGGTATTGATGTGGCTTGCACCGCAGAGTTGCACTTCTCGGCAGAGGAGTGGAACGCCAAGAGCGAGGCAGAGAAGGAGCAGGTGTTGCAGAACTATCGCCTTGCCTTTCGTGCTGACACGATGGTGAATTGGTGTCCTCAACTTGGTACTGTACTCGCCAACGATGAGGTAAAAGATGGTTTGTCTGTGCGTGGAGGTTTCCCTGTCGAGCAGAAGCGAATGAAGCAGTGGTTGTTGCGCGTTACGGCTTATGCACAGCGTATGCTCGATGGATTGGATTCGCTCGAGTGGAGCGAGTCTTTGAAAGAGATTCAGCGCAACTGGATAGGTCGCTCGGAGGGTGCGCAGGTATTCTTCGATGCAGAGATGGCAAATGGCGAAACTCGCAAATTGGAGATTTTCACTACTCGCCCCGACACAATTTTCGGTGTAACATTTATGGTTGTTGCTCCGGAGCATGAGTGGATAGCCGATATGACCACCGCCGAGCAGAAGGAGGCTGTTGAAAACTATATCGAGCAGACCAAGAAGCGCTCGGAGCGCGAGCGTATCGCCGAGACAAAGCGCGTAAGCGGTGTATTTACCGGCTCGTATGCAATAAATCCATTCACAGGTAAGCGCATTCCGATTTACGCTTCGGACTATGTATTGGCGGGCTACGGAACAGGTGCTATTATGGCAGTGCCTGCGCACGACTCTCGTGACTACGCCTTTGCTCGTCACTTCGGCTTGGATATCGTGCCTGTGGTTGAGGGCGGAAACCTCGAAGAGTCTTCGTACGATGCAAAGGAGGGTTGCCTTATCAACTCCGACTTCCTCAATGGCAAAGATGTTAAGGTTGCCATTGTCGAGATGTTCGAGGAGGTCGAAAAGCGTGGCTTGGGTAAGCGACTTGTAAATTATCGTTTGCGTGACGCAATATTCTCGCGCCAACGCTATTGGGGCGAGCCGTTCCCAATTCGATACAAGGGCGATGTAGCACTTCCGCTTGATGAGAGCGAGTTGCCATTGACCTTACCGCCAATCGAGAACTTCGGACCTACCGAGCAGGGCGAGCCACCATTGGCGCGCGTTGAAGGTTGGGAGTATGAACTCTCGACCATGCCGGGCTTTGCAGGCTCATCGGCATACTATCTCCGCTATATGGACCCACACAACTCGGAGGCTCTCGTTTCGAAGGAGGCTAACGACTATTGGCGCAGTGTCGATTTGTATGTCGGCGGTATCGAGCATGCTACGGGACACTTGATGTATTCGCGTTTCTGGAATATGTTCCTCTACGACCTCGGTTATGTTTGCGAGAGCGAGCCGTTCCGCAAGTTGGTAAATCAGGGAATGATTCAGGGCCGTTCGAACTTTGTATATCGTGTTGTAGGTACAAATAAGTTTGTGTCGCTCAACCTCCGCAACGAGTACGAAACACAGGAGATTCATGTCGATGTGAACATTGTGAAAAATGACATTCTCGACCTCGATGCCTTCCGTGCTTGGCGACCAGAGTTCAAGGATGCAGAGTTTATCCTCGAAAATGGTCAGTATATCTGTGGTTGGGCGGTTGAGAAGATGTCGAAGTCGATGTTTAATGTGGTAAATCCTGACTACATCGTCGAGCAGTATGGCGCAGACACACTCCGTATGTACGAGATGTTCCTCGGTCCATTGGAGCAGTCGAAGCCTTGGGATACCAACGGCATTGATGGTGTACACAAGTTCTTGCGTAAGTATTGGCGATTGTTCCACACCCGCACGGGCGAGTGGGCAGTAACCGATGAGAAGGCGACCGACAAGGAGTTGAAAACCTTGCACAAGACCATTAAGAAGATTAGAGAAGATATTGAAAACTTCTCGTTCAACACCTCGGTTGCTGCGTTTATGATATGCGTAAACGAGTTGGGCGAGTGCCACAAGCGCGAAATTTTGGAGCCACTCACAATACTCCTCAATCCGTTTGCTCCGCACATCACCGAGCAGTTGTGGTCGATGTTGGGATACACCGACAGCGTATGCGATGCTTCGTACCCACTATGTGAGGAGAAGTATTTGGTGGAGAGCGCATTCGAGTATCCTGTGATGATTAACGGCAAACTCCGCTTTAAGCAGGAGTATCCGCTTACCACCTCCCCTGCCGATATTCAGGCGGATATAGTAACGAAAGAGGAGGCGCAGAAGTGGTTGGAGGGTGCTACACCAAAGAAGATTATCGTTGTTCCGGGCAAGATTATCAACATTGTGAAATAGAGACTAAACTATGAAACGAATTTTAACTTTTGTCGTTTCTCTTGCATTCGTTCTCGGGGCATCAGCGCAAAAGACCTTGTCGCTCGAAGGAGCAGACGAGACGGTGCGCCTGTGGGATAATACCACAGCCAAGTACTCGAATCACGAAACCCACGATGAGGAGTGGTACAAAAAAAATACCCGCATCCGCTACACCTCGTCGTGCGAGCTCTACATTTTCAAGGCTGCTCCTGAGAAGAACTCTGGTGTAGCTGTTGCCATCTTCCCTGGAGGAGGGTTCACAAGTGTAGGTATGAGCAAGACTTTGGCAAAGTGGTACGCTTCAGTGGGTATTACCGCAGCTATCGTGAAGTATCGTCTGCCAAACGGGCACAAGGAGGCAACTTTGGAGGATGCGATGGGTGCAGTGCGCTACCTTCGCACCCGTACCGACCTCGGCGTAGATCCTGCAAAGGTGGGCGTAACTGGCTCGTCGGCTGGTGGTCATGTCGCTGCGTGGGTATCTAATGCTATGGCCGACGAGGAGAAGCCTGCATTTGCGATTCCTCTCTATGGCGCAATATCTCGCATAGAGTTCTATACTGGAGCAAAAGCAAACGACTCGCTTCTTGGCGAGGGTTTCTGCTATCAAGATGCAGTAGATATGTCGTGCCAATTTATGGTTACGCCACAGACACCTCCAACGATGTTGTTGCTTTGCGATGATGATATGGTCGTACAACCATACAGCTCAGTAATCTACTACGAGGCGTTGCTACGCCACGGCGTGAAGGCCTCGATGCACATCTTCCCTGAGGGTGGTCACAGCCTTAAAAAGGCGATGAATGAGCAACGCACTTTGATTCTCGATTGGCTCAATTGGCTCGGATTGTATAATATCAAAAAATAACCACTACTATGAAGAAATTTTTTATTCTACTCGCAGTAACGGTTGGAGCAACCTTCTCGGCAATGGCCCAACAGACTGTATCGTATGAGCGTGCTGACGAAACAGTGCGTTTGTGGGATAACTCCACAGCAAAATACTCAAACCACGAAACCCGCGACGAGGCGTGGAGAAAGCAGAACTCGATATGGAGAACATCGTCGTGCGAGTTGTACATCTTCAAGGCAGCCCTCGAAAAGAATACAGGAGCAGCTATTGTTCTATATCCGGGAGGAGGTTACGCATGCCTCAACCTCCCGGTTTCGGTTGCTAAATGGTACGCCTCACAAGGTATTACCGTAGCGCTTGTAAAGTACCGATTACCAAACTACGGACACTACGAGGCAACCCTCGAAGATGCTATCGGAGCGGTGAAATATCTCCGCACCCGTACCGACCTCGGCATCAACCCTGCCAAGGTTGGAGTTGGCGGCTCTTCGGCAGGAGGTCACCTCGCATCGTGGGTATCGAATGCTATGGCTGATGGTGAGAAGCCCGCATTTGCAATTCTCCACTATCCGTGGATTAACCTCACAAAGAGCTCTACCAACACCGAGGGTTTTGTTCTCTTCCAATTTCTCGGCAAGGACTACCACTATCAAGAGGCGGTCAATCTATCGACACACAACATGGTTACATCGACCACGCCACCGACCTTATTGCTCCTTTGTGATGATGACAGCACCGTCTCTTCGTTAAGTTCGGTTGCATACTACAAGGCTCTGAACAACCACGGCGTTAAGGCTTCGATGCACATCTATCCAAAGGGCGGACATAGCCTAAAACAACATTTTGACGAGTATCGCCCTGCAACTATCGATTGGCTGACTTGGCTGGGGATTGTCGAATAACAAAATATCTCGGTTTGATATCTACAAAATAGTTGGCAATGAAAAGAGTTTTTACATTAACAATATCTCTTCTCGCTTTCATCTTCGCTACGGCTCAACAGAGCGTATCGTTGGAGGGAGCAGACGAGATTGTGCGATTGTGGGATAACTCCACAGCCAAGCACTCAAACCACCAGACCAAAGATGAGCAGTTCCGCAAAGGAAAGAAAACTACGATGCAATACACCTCCTCGTGCGAGTTGTATATCTTCAAGCCCAAGGCTGAGAAAAATCAGGGAGTAGCAGTAGTTATCTGCCCAGGTGGAGCATATAGCTCTCTCGGATTCGACATTCCACTGGCAAAGTGGTATGCTTCGCAGGGAGTGACTGCGGCATTACTAAAATATCGTCTGCCAAATGGGCATAAGGAGGCTATGCTCGAAGATTCAACAGGTGCTGTGCGCTACCTTCGCACACGCACCGACCTCGGCATTGACCCTGCAAAGGTGGGCATCAGCGGAAACTCGGCAGGTGGTCATCTCGCAGCTTGGACATCTAACATTATGGCCGACGAGGAGAAGCCGGCATTTGCCATTCTCCACTACCCTGCCATAGACCGCACCTCGGCGTACTACTACAAGTCGCAGCCAAACAACACCAACATTCTCGGCAAGGGATTCTCGTTGGAGGAGGCGGAGGCGGTTTCGGCGCATAACATGGTTGGACGCACAACCCCTCCAACACTTATAATGCTGTGTGACGATGATACGGTAGTACCACCAACAAGCCCTGTTGCCTATTACGAGGCATTGATACAATATGGAGTCAAGGCTTCAATGCACATCTATCCCACAGGTGGTCACAGCCTCAAAAAGCACTTAACCGAGCGCAATAGCGCCATTATGGATTGGCTCAACTGGCTTGGACTAATCAAATAACCACAATTGAAAACAAACAACAAAAATAAAAACACTATGAAACGAATTTTTATCACTATGACATTGGTTGTTGCATTTGCACTTTCGGCATCAGCACAAAAGACCATCACAAATGTTAAATGCAATGCTGACGAGGTTGTGCAGTGGTGGAACAACAAGAAGGCTCCTCACTCTAATGAGGAGACTAAGGACGAGGAGCGCAATGCAAGCGGACACTTTATTCACACCTCACAAACCGAGTTCTACATCTACAAGGCAGACCCGCAGAAGGCTACCGGACAGGCTGTAGTAGTACTCCCAGGTGGAGGTTACGGCAAGGTATGTATCGAGCGTGAGGGCTTCAAGTTGGCAGAGTACTTCAAGAGCCTCGGCATTACCGCTGTGGTTGTTAAGTATCGTTTGCCAAACGATGGTCACAAGGAGGTGCCACTCGAAGATGCACAAGCAGCATTGCGCTACGCTCGCAAGAATGCAAAGAAGTGGGGCGTAGACCCTACAAAGGTGGGTATCGCAGGCTCATCGGCAGGAGGTCACCTCGCAGCCTACACCTCGAACTTTACACCAGATGCTGAAAAGCCGGCATTCGCGGTTTTGTTCTACCCTGTTATCAATGGCGAGACCTGTATGACACACCAGAACACTTTCCGTCGCTTGTTGGGCAAGAATCACTCGGCAGCAATGCGTGAGTACTACTCACTCGACAATCGTGTTTCGGCAACTACACCGCCAACAATTATGCTTCTCAGCAATGATGATGCGGTAGTGCCTCCAATCAGTTCGGTATTGTATTACAAGGCGTTGAAGCACTACGGCGTAGAGGCTTCGATGCACATCTACCCCGAGGGCGGACACGGCTGGGTTGGTAAGGAAGAGTTCCGCTACGATAAGGAGTGGAAAGATGCACTTGCAAAGTGGATGCAGCACTTGGATAGTAAAAAAACAAAGTAGAAAATAAAACATATTTTTATGGCAGATAGTTCAATTTTGATGCGTCTTGATGGTCTGAAAATCAAGTACGAGGAGTTGGGGCAGAAACTTACCGACCCCGAAGTGATTGCAGATGTCAAGTCGTTTGTTCAGTACAACAAGGAGTACAAGGAGTTGGAGCCTATTATCGAGACCTCCGAAAAGTTCCGCAAGGCAATTCAGGCGTTGGCCGATGCAAAGGATATTCTCGCCAACGAGAAAGATGAGGAGTTCCGCGAAATGGCGCGTATGGAGATAGCCGAGTTGGAGCCTGCAATTGAGCAGATGGAGGAGGAGATAAAGATTCTCCTTATCCCGAAAGACCCACAGGACGGCAAAAATGCGGTACTCGAAATTCGTGGTGGTACAGGTGGTGACGAGGCAGCATTGTTCGCCGGCGACCTGTTCCGTATGTACACCAAGTATATCGAGTCGAAGGGTTGGCGTTACGAAGTAACCTCCTTCTCGGAGGGTGTTGTCGGTGGCTACAAGGAGGTTATCCTCAAAGTTACGGGCGACAGCGTATATGGTACTCTCAAATATGAGTCGGGCGTACATCGTGTTCAGCGTGTGCCACAGACCGAGACACAAGGTCGTGTTCACACCTCGGCTGCATCGGTAGCCGTTTTGCCTGAGGCAGACGAGTTCGATGTAGAGGTGTCGTGGAATGATATTCGCAAGGATATCTTCTGTGCTTCAGGACCGGGTGGTCAGTCGGTAAATACTACCTACTCGGCAATTCGACTCACCCACATTCCGACAGGTATCGTGGTGCAGTGTCAGGACCAGAAGTCGCAGATTAAGAACACCGAAAAGGCGTTTGAGGAGTTGCGTACCCGTATCTTCAACCTTGAATATCAAAAGTACCTCGATGAGATTGCATCGAAGCGTAAGACGCTCGTATCGACTGGTGACCGTTCGGCAAAGATTCGCACCTACAACTATCCGCAGGGCCGAATAACCGACCACCGCATCAACTATACGATTTACAACTTGGCAGCCTTTATGGACGGTGATATTCAGGACTGCATCGACCACCTTATCGTTGCCGAGAATGCGGAGCGTTTGAAGGAACAAGAGTTGGGATAAACTCTGTTTATCCAATTGACAATTGAAGAATTGACAATTGACAATTAAAGGTTTCTATATTATCATTTTGCATTTTGCACTTTGCATTTTGCATTTTGTGTCTGCATCGGCGCAGACACAAACTCCGCTCTATATCGTAAATGGTGTGGAGATGGAGAGTGTGAAGCATATTCCCGAGAGGAATATCGAGCATATCGACCACCTCGAAGCCAACGAAGCGACCGTAGCAAAATATGGCGAGAGGGCAAATAATGGAGTTATAGTTATCACCCTGCGCTACGACAAGGAGGCGCAATTTACGGGCGATAAGCCACTTGCCGAGTATGTTGCGGAGCGCGTGAAGTGGAACGAGAATTGGGGAGTAGCACGATTTGTAGTGCGCTATACGATTGGGGCAGATGGCTCGTTCAAGCTCGGCACAGAGCTTGAATCCACCGACCGACAACTTCGCAAAAGGGTATTGAAGGTGTTGCAGTCGCTCCCTGCGTGGCAACCTGCCACCAAGCAGGGTAAGGCAGTGGAGAGTGAGTATGTTTTGGCAGTGCAACTGCCTCGCGGGAAGGCGATGCCGAAAGAGCCGTATATCGTGATTAGATAAATTGACAATTGACCTTCGGTCTTCACTGCTCCGCCTCTGCATAGTCTGCAAGCAGCCTCTGCTCTCGGCTTAATCGCAGCGGTGACGAATTGACAATTGACAATTAAAGGACTTTTTAATAATGAACGATACTCCACACATAACATTAGCCCAATTACAAGGGCGAATATCCATCGCTCTGGCGGAGGCTTTGCCGTTGCCGGTGTGGGTGAGTGCGGAGGTTGCAGATATTAAAATCAACGCTTCGGGACACTGCTATATCGAGCTTATCGAGAAGAACGAAAAGACAGGGGCAACCGAGGCTCAGGCAAGGGCGACAATCTGGCGTTCACAAGTGATGAGTACGATTGGTCGCTTCGAGCAGGAGAGTGGACAACGCCTTGCAAAGGGTATGAAGATTCTCTTCAAGGCGACAGTGCAGCACCACGCCGTCTATGGAATGTCGTTGCAGATTCAGCAGATTGACGCTCTGCATACCATAGGCGATATGGAACGCCGCCGACAGCAGACCATCGAACAGCTCCAAAAAGAGGGCGTGTGGGATATGAATCGTTCACTGCCGATGCCGTTGGTGGTACAGCGTGTGGCGGTAATTTCAAGTGCTACGGCTGCCGGTTACCAAGACTTTATGAAGGAGTTGGGCAGAAGTGCCTACCGCATTGAAACCGAGTTGTTCGAGGCTACAATGCAGGGCGAAAGGTGCGATGAGAGCATTGTGGCAGCACTCTATGCCGTTGCCGAGCGAAGCGATGAGTTCGATGCTGTGGCGATAATTCGTGGTGGTGGCTCTACGGGCGACTTGGAGTGCTACAACTCCTATCTGCTCGCCTTTGCAGTAACGCAATTTCCGTTGCCCGTGCTGACGGGTATCGGACACGACAAGGATACAAGTGTTACCGATATGGTGGCACATACGCCACTGAAAACACCTACCGCTGTGGCGGCGTGGATAGATGGGCGAGCAGCCGATTTTGATGGAGCGTTGGAGTACTGCGCCATCTCGTTGCGAGATATTTGTCGTCAGGCGACACATTCGGCGACACTCCGCTTGGAGCAGTTCTCGGCAGATGTACGCCACTTGGCGGAGCGCACATTGCAGAGCGAAAAGCAACGACTTGACGGCATAGCAAATTTGGTGGCAAACTTTGCCCCCGAGCGCATCTTCCGACTTGGCTATGCCATAGCCCGCAAAGAGGGCAAAGCGTTGCAAAGTGTTGAGAGCATTAGTATTGGAGATGGTATTGAAGTTGCTTTGGCAGACGGAGTAATCAATGCCAAAGTCGTTGAAAAACGGAAAACGGAAAACGGAAAACGGAAAACTAATAAAGACTGACACTATGGAGATGTCTTACAAAGAGGCGATAGCGGAGATTGAGGCTATATTGAAGTCGCTCAGAGAGGAGCAGAACAGTATCGATACCCTCTCGGAGCGAGTGGCGCGAGCAACCGAGTTGATTGCTCTCTGCCGCGAGAAATTGCGCAAAGCGGAAAACGATGTGAACAAAGTTCTCGAAGAGTAGTTTGCGCAATTTATAACGGCCGGTAAGGGCCAATAAGGGCTATTAAAGGCTAGTAATGTGCGCGCTTCTTTACTTGCCGTTACAAACCCTTAATTATGTTGCGCCGTGATAAGGGTAGGTGTTCGGAAAATCAATTAAAAAGATATGGGGGCAATTCAAAAAATAGTCAAATGGGCGTTGAATCATCTGCCACGCACCTTCTTGCAGAGGATTGCAGGGTGGGGTGTGCCGATACTTGGTTTATGGTATGCAGGCAAGGGGCGCAAATGCCCTATTTGCGGTAAGCAGGTGAGAGAGTTCTTGCCATACGGCTACGGTGTATCTCGCCGTGATGCACTCTGCCCACGCTGCTTGGCATTGGAGCGACATCGTTTGTTGTGGCTCTACATCGAGCGCGAAACGGACCTCTTGAATGGCTACCCTACACTGCTTCATATCGCCCCCGAGGTGGCACTGAAACGCCAATTTGAAAAGCACTACGGCAAAACTCACGCCGATAGTTACCTCACCGCCGACTTGGAGAGTCCGTTGGCGAAGTTGCACTTCGATATTCAGGATATTCCTCTCGCAAACGAGAGTGTCGATGTGGTGATTTGCAACCATATCCTTGAACATGTTGAAGATGACCGTAAGGCATTGCGTGAACTACATCGCATTTTGCGAAAAGGGGGTTGGGGCGTGGTGCTTGTACCACAAGACTACGACCGAGCAACAACCTTTGAAGATGACACTATAACCTCGCCCGAGGAGCGTGCGCGAGTATTTGGGCAGTACGACCACCGCCGTATCTATGGGCGCGACTATGCCGACCGTCTGCGCGAGAGTGGCTTCGAGGTAGAGGAGATTGAGTACGAAAAGCGACTCTCCGAAGAGGAGAGAAAACAATACGCAACGGCAGGAGAGCGTTTGTATATTGTGCGTCGCACAATATAGTTAAAAGTTAAAAGTGCAAAGTTAAGTTTTTACGAATGAATTTATTTGAGAGATATAGCAAGTTGAGAGAGGCTGTGAAAAATCAGTTCTCGACCACCACGCAGGAGTTGGTGGATAAGACGCTTGTGTTCGCTGCGGAGCGAATGGAGGGCTTAACACGATACGATGGAACGCCGATGCTCGACCACGATGTTGAGGTGGCACATATTGTCGCTACCGAAGTGGGACTTGGTCGCAACTCTACGGTTGCATCAATTCTCCACGATGTGGTACGCATCGAGGCGAAACGAGATGATGACGAGGCCCTTGAAGCCCTGCTCGAGACTATCCGCAAGGAGTTTGGCGAGGAGGTTATAGGCGTTGTGATGGGTTTAACAAATATCTCCGAACTAAAACTCAACACCCACTCCGACCAAGCATCGGACTTCCGCGATATGATTGTATCATACTCGGAGGACCCTCGTGTCATTTTGATAAAACTCGCTGACCGCCTCGAAGTGATGCGCTCGATAGCGATGTTCCCCGAGGAGAAACGACTCAAAAAAGCGTGGGAGTCGATGAATCTCTACGCGCAGATTGCTCACAAACTCGGTCTGTACAATATCAAGAGTGAGTTGGAGGATCTCTCGTTGGCGCAACTCGAGCCTGCCGACTACAAGCACATCACCGAGAAGTTGCGCGAAGGCGAAAAAGAGCGTTTGGTATTTATCGAGCGTTTTGTCGAGCCTATTCGCAAAGGACTCGATACCGCAGGCATAAAATACCACATCAAGAGCCGTACAAAATCTGTCTATTCCATCTGGAACAAGATGCGCAAGCAGAAAGTACCTTTCGAGGGTGTTTATGATATCTTCGCCATTCGTATTATTATCGACTGCCCTCAACCACTCGAAAAGGCGCAGTGTTGGTTGGCGTACTCCATCGTAAGCGACTTCTACACCCCGAATACCGACCGTATGCGCGACTGGATTTCTATCCCGAAGTCGAATGGTTACGAGTCGTTACACACGACCGTTGCTGCGGGCGATGGCAAGTGGGTGGAGATTCAGATTCGTACCGAGCGAATGGACAATATCGCCGAACTCGGTATCGCAGCCCATTGGCGATACAAGGGGGTAAATCAGGGTGGGCAGACGAGCGAAAAGTGGTTGCAACGCCTACGCGAAACGATGAGCGAAACCAAAGAGGATATAGCCGAAAGGTTCGATGCAAAACCCGCATCGGGCGAGATTTTTGTCTATACTCCGAATGGCGATATTCGCAAGTTACCCGAAGGGGCAACAGTACTCGACTTCGCCTTCGATATTCACTCAAACCTCGGTTGTACCTGTTCGGGTGGTAAGGTAAATGGTCGCGCCGTACCTATCCGCGAGCCACTGCACAATGGAGATATTGTCGAAATTTTGACGCAGAAAAACCAACAGCCGAAGGCGGATTGGCTTAACTTTGTGGTAACATCAAAGGCAAAGCAGAAAATAAAGTCGGTAATTCGCGAGGAGCAAGCGAAAAACGCTAACCTCGGTCGCGAAGAGTTGGAGCGCAAACTCAAAAACTGGAAGATAACCAAAAATATCGATGAGATTGTTGCCTACCTCTGCAAGTACTACAAGCAACGCACGGGAACAGCACTCTACGAGCTAATAGCGCAGGAGAAGATTGACCTTGCCGTTGTAAAGGAGATTTTGGCAAAGTGGCTATCGGGCGAGGCAGATGAGGAGCGCCGTGCTGCCGAGGCTGAAGCAGAGGCTCGCCGCCGTGCCACAACCGCAACACAGACCAAGCAGTCGAGCGATGCCCTTATCATCGACGAGAGCATCAACAACATTGTATATAAACTCGCCAAGTGCTGCAACCCTATCAAGGGCGACGACATCTTCGGCTTTGTAACCATAAACACGGGTATCACCATTCACCGCACCGACTGCCCTAATGCCAAGCGTATGCGCGAGCAATATCCATACCGAGTTATGGAGGCAAAGTGGCGCGAGAGTGCGCAAGGTGCTTTCCGTGTTACGATTGCCATCAATGCCAACGACTCGGCTGGTTTGGTAAATCAGATTACCGAGGTGGTGAGCCGTGATATGAAGTTGAATATCCGTTCCATCAATCTCAACTCGCGAGGCGATGGTACGGGCGTAGGAACAATCAGTGTGGAGGTACCTTCGGTGGGTGTTGTCGATACGCTTATCCACGCCATAATGCGTATCAAGGGGGTACAACGAGCCTATCGTGTGAAGAACTAATCGAGCAACGATAGTACAAAGAACAGAGGGAGTGTCTAACGAATTTTAGACACTCCCATTTTGTCGAAAGCCACAAGGTCTTATCTATTCTTGGAGTATTGAAACACCCAATCAAGAAGCTCCTTCGAGAAAGCCACGCGACAAACATCGCCACGAGAACGCACCGGAAGGACCTCCTCCCTAATCACGCCACCATAATCGCGCACCTCATCTGCAAAAGAGTCGAGCGTCAGAGCCACTGCATAGGAGTTCATCTCTCCCTTTACCGATAGCACCGGAGTCTTGGCAACATTGGCAGCCACAATACTCTCATCAGGTTCAGCGGCAACACACATTCCCGCAGCAAAAGTGTCGGTATAGGTCGAGAGCAAACGCCACACTCCTCCTGCACCTGACGATTTTGGTCCATCGGCATAACCCAAAATATAGATATGCGATGGAGAGATATTTGCCTTGGTCGAGTAACTATCCACAAACGCCTTTACAACTTGTATCATACTGTTTCCTGTACCATTTGACACCTCGTCCCAACTACGACTCGTTGGACACTGCGGAGCAACCAAAACAGCCTTGACATTGTTGGTCGATAGGTAGTGCCAAGTCTGAATCAGGGCATCGGTACGAATCTGTGATTTATTGTCAGAGCCGCTTGCATATTGCCCGTGCAATACCACCACCAAAGCCGCCTTTCCCGCAGATGATGGGGCGATAGTACTCTCTTGATAGGCAAGTGTAAATCCGTTGTGAGTAAATGTCTCAGCACGGAAATAGTCCTCTACACTTGTAGGAATGGTTGGAGTCTCCGACTTATCGGTGGTACATTGTACCGAGAATATCGCGGAAATAATCGCGATTGTCCAAAGTCTAAATTTCGTAGTCATAATAGCAAAGTTTTAAGTTGTTCCTTTGCTTATTAAGACATACAAAGACAAAAAAGGTTAAATAGTCAATAAAAATAGTACAGAATTATATCTCCACCATCAAACTTCGCGAGCCGATATTCAACATCGCCACCAACTCCGGCATTGAGGCGTTGTAACTCATTGCTACATAAGGCGGAGAGGAAAACGACTTACGACACAATCCTATATAATGATTGAATCGATCGGGCATAATGCTCGACATATCCATCAACAAGAGCGCGTGGCGTATCGCCAACGGCGCTTCGTGCAGGCCCGGAAAAATTATCGGGGAGAGGCGAGCATCAGACGAGATATGGATATTTATGAATAGAGTATTACCATCTTCTGTTCCCGTCTTCTGCAGGCGATGCGCCACACTACGCAACATATCGTAATCGGCATCTGAAGCCTCGCCATCGGTAACATTAAAGACCAATGGCGGAAAACTCTCGCGATTCTCCTCCTTCTCGCACCACTCATTGACAATTTCGGTAACCTTCGTCAACATTTTATACATCGGTGTAGCCCCTTGCGAACAAGGTGCTACCCACTGCGACACAAACTCCTCGACCTCTTTTGCACCACTATTAAGAGTCGGTTGTGTCAGTTTGTAGGGAATGCGATTTACCTCACGACCAGCAAGCATAGTTATAGGATAGAATGCAACCTCATCACCCAGAAGCGAATATACTCTATCTCCCGAGTAACCAATCAGAGCTATATCGTAATAGTGGCGATAACCATTATCGCGACGCGAGCGCAATATAAGTTCATCTATCAATCGCCCTGTGACCATCGACACAATCTCTGCCTTTGAGAACTTTTCGCCATAAATCTCCACAACACCACCCATCGAACTCGATTGGTCTATGGCCATAACGATTGCAGCACGATGACGGCGTGAAATCTCTTGTGTGTACATATAATCAAACCCTCTCTATTCGTCCATCACTATATATAGTAAAGTCGCCATCATCGCGACTTATGCGCGACACACCACCCTTGAATGGTTTGATGCCTACTCCGCGACCACAATTGATAACAGGCTCACCGCGCCTATCGATAAAGTGCCACACATCACTAATACGCACCAACGCGAAGCCCTCGCTAAATTCAAATGCAAGGTCATATATGGGCGGTATAACAAATCTTCCCCTATCGGCAAAACCCCAATAGCCATTATAACTCTCCAACGATAACTCCGCATCGTCTGCAGCAACACAAGGCTTCGCCTCCAACAACATCTTCAAATGGGGCAGTGCATAGTGCTGTGAGCGAAGGAGTCTTGCAATGCGGTAGTGGCGAATATCTCCTCGCTCGGCAAAGAGATTTTCGATGCGTTCCAACATCTTATCCTCGCCCGCCACAGCCAGATGAGGTTGCACGAGCAGGTAGTCGCTCTCTGCCACCTCTCGCCCCAACGAGCCATCTATGGCAATAGCTGCCAAAACAGTAGTTATCAGGGCTATAGGATAGTCATCTATCGATTTGTCGAAATTGGTTTTGTCGCGCAGAGGGTGTTGGTACTGACGAGTGCCAATCTCCACACAATCGTCTGCCATAAATCCTTCGCGATATACCGCATCAAAATCTATAAGATGCAGACCATCGGTCGAAAAAATTATATTTTCGGGCTTCAAGTCGCCGTGCGCCCACCGTTCGTTGAGCAGTGTCAAGGCAAACTCCTCGAACATCTGCGAGAGCAAAATACTCTTTTGTTGATTTTTGTAGAGTTGTTCTATCTTTGTCTGCAACGAAACACCTTCATACCAATCGCAAAGCACCACATCAGCCATACCACACATATCGCCTCCCGCATTTACAAGAAGCTCCTTTGGGTAGTAGTTCTCGCCATATATCGCCTTCAGGTTTTTGTGAGGGCGGATATATACACGCATCGCCATCTTCCGCCCCTCACACATAACCTCGAATACAATCGCCGAATTACCCACATGGCAGACCAAATCTTCGTTGTTACGGCTGTCGCGAATCGGATATATACGCCGCCTACAGAGTCTCCGCGACATAACATCGAGGTGCTTAACCGCAAGAATATATTGGACTACAGAGAATATCATTTAGCAGATTTTCGGTGCGTACAGACAACTTTTTTATTCGTTAGTATCTCAGCCAGCGCCACAAATCGCGAAGTGTTGGTTTGGCTCCGTGCATAAAGATTCCGATTTTGTAGATTTTGGCAGCACCCCACACGCAGAGCGTAAAGGTTGCATACAAAAGCACCAACGAAGTCGCTATCTCCCACGCAGGAATACCACTCGGAATACGCGCCACCATAACGATAGGCGAGGTAAATGGTATCATCGAACACCAAAATACTATCGGCGAGTTCGGGTCTTTCATCACCATCATCGTAACGATAAAGGCTGCGATAATAGGTAGTGTAACGATGGTTGTAAGCTGTTGTGCGTCTTGTGCCTGATCGACACTTGCGCCAATCGCTGCATAGAGTGAAGCAAAGAGCAAAAATCCGCCAACAAGGTAGAGCAACACCGTTCCGATAATCATTGCAAGGTGTCCCGTGTCGAGCAACGAAGCCATTGCTGTAAGCATTTCGGGCGAGACATCTTGTTGCATAGCGAGTGCCGAGACATCAGCTCCTGCCTGCACCTGATGTACGCTGTCGAGTATATTTTCAGGCATCAATGCCGGCATAATAACCGCACTGAACAGCACTATCAACACGCCCCAAACCAACACCTGAACAGCCGCCACAAGGGCTATTCCGAGAATTTTTCCCATCAACATCTCAAATGGTTTTACGGTCGAAACCATAACCTCCAAGATGCGCGAGGACTTTTCGTCAATAACGCTCTGCATAACCATCGAGCCATAGATGGCAAGGATAAAGTAGAGCAAAAAGCCGAGTATCATACCCACCAACGAAGAGGCTACAGCCGAAGTTGCCGCCGACTCCTCCTCTTTGTCGGTGCGGAAGGTGGTTAGATGTACCGATGCCTCCACCTTTTCGAGAATCTCGTCAATGTTTTCGATGTTATAGGCTTTCAGACGCTCGCTTTCGATGACCTTCTCGATTTGGTCAGCAATAAAATCTTCGAGCATAAGCGATGAAGAAGATGTTGTGTAGAGTCGTGCATCATTCGGATTTTCGACTATCGCCTTGCCGATATGCAGCACTCCGAAGTTCTCTTCGTCATTTGCTGTTACAACAAGTGTTTCGGCAAGATCTTTTTCTGATAAAACAAATACAACCTCTTCGTCCGATTCGAGTCGCGGAGCTACAATACCACTCTCGTCAATAACAGTGATTTTCTTGGTCTCGCTATCCACAAACTCCATAATAAGAGTTGGCGCAGCGCCCATCAAAATCATAAACAGCGGCATCAAAATCGTTGTAATAATAAACGACTTTTTATATACTCGCTCGCGAAATTCGCGCATTAAAATCAAACCAATATTTCTCATTTTTCTTTGCTTTTTGTTTTTTCGGTTCTATGAACTCCAACCCTTATCACGGCGCAACCTTTCTGGGGGTTGCTAGGGGCGGGCGTTCCGCCCTTACTGGGGGCGCTCACTTTGTTCGCTTTATGGGGTGCGCTGAAAGTTTTTAACTACTCGTTACTCACTACTCACTACTCACTAATGTTATAATGTTCCGTTTACGGCGCGAATAAAGATGTCGTTCATCGAAGGGATTGTCTCAATGAATTGTCGCATCTCGACCGTGTCGTTTATAAGCGCCACAACCGAGCGAATATCCTCGTTGCGCTCAATATGTACCTTCAGCGAGGAGTAACCCGTGGTAGAATCCTCCTGTGCAAGAATTTCGCATACCCCTCCTATGCGCTCTGTAAGTTGCTGACTATTACCCTTATACTGAACAGAAAATATATTTCCACCGTGCTTGCGGCGAATATCATCAACCTTGCCCGAGAGAATGTTATGCGACTTATTGATAAGGGTAATATGGTCGCAAATCTCCTCGACAGAGGACATATTGTGGGTTGAAAAAATAACGGTTGCACCCTCATCGCGCAGACGTAAAATCTCCTCTTTGAGGATATTGGCATTTATTGGGTCAAAGCCCGAAAACGGCTCATCGAATATAAGGAGTTCGGGGCGGTGGAGTACGGTTACGATAAACTGCACCTTCTGCGCCATACCTTTCGACAAATCCTCAACCTTCTTGTCCCACCAATCTTCGATACCGAGTCGCGTAAACCACTCCTTCAGTCGCACGAGAGCATCGTGATGTGACAAACCCTTCAACTTCGCGAGAAAAAGAGCCTGCTCGCCGACTTTCATCTTGCGATACAAGCCACGCTCCTCAGGGAGGTAACCTATGCGGAATATATCCTGCTGCGTTATCGGTTTGCCATCGAAGAGGATTCGCCCTTCATCGGGCAGAGTAATGCGGGTTATTGTACGAATAAGTGTGGTTTTGCCTGCGCCATTCGGACCAAGCAGACCATAGACCGAGCCTCGCGGTATCTCGACCGATACATCATCGAGTGCGGTGTGTGCCGAAAACCGTTTGGTAATGTGTTCGGCGGTAATAATGTTGCTCATACACCCAAAAATTTTATTAATAGTAGTGCAAATATATAAAAATATACTATCTTTGCATAGTATAGCGAGATAAATTTGCTCGCATAAATTAGACGCGGAGATTAAAAGACTACTACAGAAATGGGGAAGAAAACGGTTTTGGTATCGGGTGGAGCTGGATATATCGGTTCACACACTGCCGTGGAGTTGATTAACGCAGGGCTGAATGTTGTTGTAGCAGACAACCTCTCGAACTCCGATATGTCGGGTGTTGAGGGTGTGTGCAAAATTACAGGCGCAGATGTGCCATTTATCAATGTTGATTGTTGCGACAAGGAGGCTTTCCGCAAGGTTTTCGAGCAGTATGAGTTCGACTCGGTAATCCATTTTGCGGCATTCAAGGCTGTGGGCGAATCGGTGGCAGATCCAATGAAGTACTACCGCAACAACCTGCTTTCGTTTATGAATGTTCTCGATTTGATGCGCGAGTACAACCGCCACAACATCGTATTTTCATCTTCGGCTACCGTATATGGCGAGGCAGACGAGTTGCCTGTTACGGAGCAGACTCCGCGCAAGCCTGCAACCTCTTCGTATGGCAACACCAAGCAGATGTGCGAGGATATCTTGCGTGACTCTGTGGTAGCATATAGCGGTTTGAAGGGTATTGCACTGCGATATTTCAACCCTATCGGAGCGCACCCATCGGCTTTGATTGGCGAGTTGCCTCGGGGAGTACCGCAGAATCTCGTTCCATTTATCACACAGACCGCCGCAGGTGTTCGTGAGTGTCTGTCGGTGTTTGGCGATGATTATAACACTCCCGATGGCTCGTGCTTGCGCGACTACATAGACATAGTCGATTTGGCAAAAGCGCACGTTGTTGCCATCAAACGAATGATTGACAATCAGAACAAGGAGAACTACGAGATTTTCAACATTGGCACGGGTCGTGCAGTATCGGTTTTGGAGTTGGTAAATACCTTCGAGCGTGTAAACGAGTTGAAACTCAACTATAAAATTGCCCCTCGCCGCCCGGGAGATGTGGTGGCTATATGGGCAGATACCGCTCTCGCTAACGAGGAATTGGGTTGGAAGGCAGAACGCTCACTTGACGACACATTGCGCTCGGCGTGGGCTTGGGAGAAGAGTGTTCGAGGAATTAAATAAACGGAAAACTGATTTCCCCTTCGCATAATACATAATAATAGATGATTTATGGAGTACAAGAATAGATTACAGGACTTTGCTTCGGCGCTGAGCGAAGCGGAGGTTGCATCAAAGGTTGCACGCATCAAGGAGTTGTCGGTACGCAACTACCGCAAGGAGGTCTATGCTTTTGCATTGTCAGCAGTCGATTTGACAACGCTCACTTGCAACGACTCGGTAGAGTCGGTGTCAGCGTTTGCAAGGAGAGCTGTTGATTTCTATGCAAAATATCCCGAATTGGAGAATGTCGCTTCGATTTGCGTCTATCCATCGTTTGTCGAGACTGTAGGTTTGGCGGTCGATGGCTCGCCAATGCGTATCACGAGTGTTGCCGCAGGATTTCCTGCATCGCAGACATTCCTCGAAGTGAAGATGTTGGAGGTGGCTATGGCTATCGAAAATGGCGCTGACGAGGTAGATATCGTGATGAATGTCGGCAAGGTTTTGACCGGCAACTACGATGAGGCGGCAGCCGAGGTGGAGGTTATTCGTCAGGAGATGGGCGAAGATACCGTATTGAAAGTTATTCTCGAAACGGGAGCATTGAAGAGTTCGGAGTTGATACACAACGCATCGTTGTTGGCAATGTTGGCCGGCACAGACTTTATCAAGACCTCGACCGGCAAAATTGATGTTGCAGCAACGCCTGAAGCGGCTGTTGTGATGTGTCGTGCCATTAAGCTCTTCTACGAAAAGACAGGCGTGAAGGTCGGCTTCAAGGCTGCAGGTGGTGTTCGCACACCAGAGGATGCCGCGTTGTACTACACTATCGTCGAGGAGATTCTCGGCGAGGAGTGGCTCACAACCGACCTGTTCCGTATCGGAGCTTCGTCAGCAGCAAATAACCTTCTCTCGGCAGTTTTGGGCGAGGAGGTTAAGCACTTCTAAATTTTTCCAACAAGGCAAAAAAGAGTTGCAGCACAATGAAGTGACCCCAAAAGTTTGGACAAAAAACTTTTGGGGTTTCTTTATGCGCAAAAAACACGATTATGTAGCATTACTCAAATATATGAGAATGTTCGAAGATGGTTTTTCCATCGATTACATTCACAACAAGTTTGGGATAAGTTCAGAGCGATTAAAAGTTTTGTAATTTATTCACACAAAGCTATGTTTTTTATACGAAACCGCCAAATTTTAGTAACTTTGTGCAACTTTTCAAGATATGGCAAAACAGAACATAAATAAGACAAATGCGGCACGCCTGCTCGACAAGGCGAAGATTGCCTACGAACTGATACCCTACGAGGTAGATGAGAACGATTTGGCAGCAACCCATGTGGCTGAGTCGCTCGGCGAGCCAATCGAGCGTGTCTACAAGACTTTGGTGCTGAAGGGCGACCGCACGGGGCACTTTGTCTGTGTTATTCAGGGCGACAAGGAGGTCGATTTGAAGTTAGCGGCAAAGGTTTCGGGCAACAAGAAGTGCGACCTTATACCGATGAAAGAGCTACTTCCGACAACGGGTTATATTCGCGGTGGTTGCACCCCGATAGGTATGAAAAAACCTTTTCCGACCTTTATAGATGAGTCGTGCCTGCAATTTGACTACATCTATATAAGTGCAGGACAGCGAGGTCTACAGTTGCGCCTCGCGCCCACAGACCTTATCTCCTACACCTCCGCAAAGTGCGAGGCTCTGACTCTATAAAAAGATTAATCGCGCTCGAAAGAGCTCTTTTCGGGGTATAACTCCTTCAAAAATTTCGCCATACGAAGCCCATCTTCGGGCTTTGCTCGCTCGGAGTCGTTGGCGCAAATCATTATAGGATTGTACTTTCGCAACTTCTCCATATAGTTGCTGTAGTACATGTGAATACAGTGCGAATCATTGGCGAAACGGTTTGTGAATGTCGCCTTCAAGGAGTTTATAATACCTTTTATATTATTATATCGCCCCACCTTACGCATCACGGCGTGTTTCGACACAACCATATAGTAGCTGACAAAGCAACGCTGCATATCCTGCTCGTGACGAAAACGATGATAGGTTGTGGCGTGCCACTCCTCGCTAAAATAGTTCTCCACGCAGTGCTTATAGTCGCTCTTGAGATAAGCATCGAAATTGTGATGAGGTTGCAACTTTATCCACTGTCCGAAGGTGGCGTGAATCAAATCCTGCATTCGGCGTATGGTCTTGGCATAGCAACCTCGGCGCAAAGCTTTCTGGCGGTTGAAGCGCGTAAGGCGAACAATCGGAGTTCCATCCTCGTTGAAGAATGTTGCAGGGGTGGTTTCGAGGGTAAACATCGTGTCGTCATTGCCCACAATGAAGTGTTCACTCAACCCCTCAATCCTATACAGACAACTCTCGATTGCCTGACTGTTGAATGTCGGCAACGCCTCCGCAGGCAGAATCTCCTTGTGGTCGATAATTGAGACCTTCGGATTGGAGGTATCGAGCCACTCGGGGGTTTGACCATCGGTTACAATATAGATATGGTTTATCCAGGGAGCATACTTCTCGACCGAGCGCAACGAGTAGCGCAACTCGTCTATATTGCGCCAACGCGAATCGCCAACAACCTCTTGGGTTTGGAGTAGGCTTCCGCCTACATATCTGTTTCGCTTGGCTCGCCACTCGGGATCGTTGCCATCAACCCACATATAGACCAAATCTATCGGAAAAGTCGCTCTTTTTTGATTATCCATCACGCTCTTGGTTTTCAACTGCAATACAAAGGTAGTAAAATTTTGAAATCCAAAAAATAGGGCTGACTAAAAAGTGTACTTAGCCAGCCCTTGATACCTAATAGAGTGAATTATCCGTTTCTTAAGCTGTTGGGATATCCTTGTTTACATTCTTCGAGCCTACCAAAGCGTAGTAGAGCAAGAATGCAAGACCGGCAACGATCACCCAATAGCTTGTAAGGTAGCTACCTGTCCAGTCAACAACTGCGTTCTGAACGAATGGAAGGATACCGCCACCGCAAACCATTGCCATAAAGATACCTGCACCCTTCTCAGTGTATTTGCCAAGTCCCTCAACAGCGAGGTTGAAGATTCCACCCCACATAACCGATGTGCAAAGACCGCAGAGTACGAGCAATGCTGCATTCACTGGAACCTCTGCCAAACCGAAACCTGCAGTACCCTTGAATACCGGAAGGCTAACACCAACTTGTGGCAAGAACATAGCACCCAAAACGAGTACCAAACCTACACCCGAAACTGCGATAAGCATATTCTTTGCCGAAACCTTTGCTCCAAGAGCCGCACCCAAAAGACGACCTACGAGCATCAACAACCAATAAGTTGCTGTAACTGTTCCTGCGATAGCTGTTGCAGCATCGCCAGTAACATTAAGACCGCCATTCTGCAACCACTTCTGCAATACATTTGGAATACCTACCTCAACACCTACATAGATGAAGATTGCAACAGCGCCGAGTACGAAGTGACGGAACGACATTGGACCATACTGCGACTTCTCCTCAACCTTAGCCTCAACAGCCGGATTCTCAGGAATCTTGGTCAAGAGGATAACCACAAATGCAACAGCGAAGATTGCGAGTGCAATGTACATCAATGGGAATACCTGACTAATCTTTGCGTCAACGATGCTTGGCACAAACACACCTGTAAGGAAGATAACGGCAGTACCCATCAACGAGTTAAATGAGCCGCCCACCTGCACGAGTTGGTTACCACGATTACCACCGCCACCGAGTTTGTTCAACATAGGATTAACCACGATGTTGAGCATACACATCGAGAAACCGGCAACGAAAGCACCGAGAAGGTAGATTCCGAATGCGAGGTTACCCTCCAAAAGACCTGCGATAGTCTGAATACCAACACCGGTAAAGCCTACAACAACCGCCAAGAGAGCAGTAAATTTGTAGCCCTTCTTCTGCAAGAGATTACCGGCAGGGATACCCATAACAGCGTATGCAATAAAGTTGCATAGTACTCCTAGAGTACCCATCCAGTTCGCTACTTTGAACTGGTTCTTGAGGATATCGCCCATTGGTGAAGCCAAGTTTGTGACGAACGAAATCATACCGAAGAGCAAGATGCACACGATAATCGCCGGCACATTCGAGTTTTGTTTTTGTGACATGACTTGAAAAGTTAAAAGTTAATAATTAAAAGTTATATTTTTTGAAATACAAATTCCCTATCTATCTCTCTCCACGACATACTTACACAGAGCCAACAACGAGTTGCGATAGTCACTCTCCTCGCACACCGAAAGAGCCGACATTGCGCGTTGCAGATATGCTTGCACTGTTTCTCGTGCAAGTTTCACGCCTTCATACTCCTCGACCTTGCTTTGAATGTAAGCAACGCTCTCTTCGCTCTCGGCACAGAGGGCAAGATGACGCAAAATCTCCGCCTTCTCCTCCTCTGACACTCGCTCCAACACCTCAATCAACGGCAGGGTTATCTTGCGCTCACGCAGGTCGTTGGCAGCGGGTTTTCCGGTGTTATTGTTCGGCACAAAGTCGAGTATATCATCTACAATCTGAAAAGCCATACCGAGCATATTTCCAAATGTTCCCATAGCGCGTACTTGCTCGCGCGAAGCTCCCACCGAAATAGCACCTACCGAGCCACACACCTCGAACAGAGAGGCGGTCTTCTTGTAGATTATATCGAGATAATTTTCACGCGAAGTATCCATCTTCGAGGCGTGGTCGCTCTGAATAAGCTCGCCTTCGCAAAGCGATGACATCGCACCGATAATATGTGTAAGAAGGTCGTACTGACCGCTTTGCAAACCGATATTCATATTGCGCGCAAGGATATAATCGCCAATGATTACCGCGTTGCGCGATTGCCAACGAGCATTCACCGAAGCACGACCTCGGCGCAGATTCGATTCGTCAATCACATCATCGTGAATAAGCGAAGCAACGTGTATCATCTCGACCAACATCGCCGCCAACATTGTGCGCTTGCCGAAGTTGCCCGTAGCCGAAGTTGCTCCCGCTGCGAGCATTACAACCACAGGACGCAAACCCTTTCCGCGTGACGAGAGAACATACTCGAGCATATCGCCTATAAGCGTACCCTTTGTTTCGCTGAAATTTTTGCGGACAAAAGTTTCGAACTCCTCGATATTGCTCTCTATTGGCTGTCGTATTTGGTCTAATGTTGTTGTCATAAAGCTCCTATATCTGAACAAAGGTAGTGAATTTTTGAAAGATTTACCCCAAAAAGGGAAATTTTTTCTAACTTTGACCATTATTTAAGTGTTTTGTATGAAAAGTCTTAAAGAAATATGGCGAAATGCTCTGCCAATCGTGGTGGCTATACTACTTTTTGGGGTGGTGTCGATTATCGGTTTTGCGCCACAGTTGGAGGGACGCGTATTGCCCCAACACGATATTCGCCAATTCGATGGTATGTCACGCGATATACGCGATTGTCGTACCGATTTTGACGAAGACCCACAGTGGACAGGTGCAATGTTTTCGGGTATGCCTGCCTACCAAATCAACATAAAATATCCGGCACAAATCATCAAGCGCTCGGTGGATTGGGTGCAGTCGCTCTTCGTAGCTCCTGCTTCGATGATATTCTTTGCGATGTTGTCCGCCTTTGTGATGGCTCTGCTGATGGGAATGTCGGCGTGGATAGGTATCATTGTCGGCTTGGCTTACGGTCTTTCGACCTACTTCTTCCTGATTATAGGCGCAGGACACATCACGAAGATGTGGGCGCTGGTTTATGCCCCTGCGATGCTTGGCTCTATACACTACACACTACGCAAAAATATGTGGATAGGTGGCGCTTTGACCGCCCTCTTCGCCTCACTCGAGGCGGGAGCAAATCACCCACAAATAACATACTACTTTGTTTTGGTCGCCGCAGCTCTTTTTATTTCTGATGCAATTTTTGCAATCAAAAACAGGGTATGCAAAGATTTTGCACAGCGTGCTGCGGTGTTGGTTGGAGCAGCGATTTTGGCTCTCGGAGCAAATTTCGCACCTCTCTACTACACGATGCAACACACCTCCGACACAGTGCGTGGCGGAAGCGCACTTGCAGAGGGCGGAGAGCGCAAAGGTTTAGATATTGACTATGCCACAGCGTGGAGTTATGGCATAGGAGAGAGTTGGAATATGCTTATTCCCGACTTTATGGGTGGCGACTCGGGTGCAACATTCTCGCGCGATGGCGAGGTTGCAAACACACTCCACGAGATTGGCGTAGATAGGCGCGTAGCACAACAGTTGCCGACATACTGGGGAGAGCAACCCTACACCGCAGGTCCGACCTATCTCGGTGCTGTAGCGATTTTCTTGGCACTATTGGGGCTGATTTTGGCTTCATCACGCGACCGTTGGTGGATATTGGCGGCTACCATATTGGCTATATTGATGTCGTGGGGATACCACGCTATGTGGTTTACGGAGTTCTGCTTCAAATATCTACCACTCTACAATAAATTCCGAGCCGTATCGACCGCGTTGGTTGTTGTCGAGTGGAGCGTTCCTCTATTGGCAGGTATCGCTTTGTGGCAACTCTACAAAATGTGGGAAGAGAAAAAGGTGCTTACTCGCGCCGTTGCAGTAGCAGCTGGCATTACAGCCGGTATCTGCTTGTTTTTTGCCATTGGAGGCTCATCGATATTCGACTTCGGACGCGAACAAGACGGCGAGATGATGAGCGAGCAGTATCGCTATATGTTGCAAGGTATGGAGGGTGGACAAGAGTATATCGCTCGCGGTATGCACACCGAACTCGGCTACCAAACTGCTGAGGCGATGGCTGTCGAGCGTGCCTCGATACTCTCTGCCGATGCGTGGCGTTCATTTGCCTTCATCGTTATAGCCACAATGTTACTCCTCGGCGCGCTTCGCCTCAACAAAAAGTGGCGCGTATGGGCTTTGGTGGCTCTTGCTATGTTGATAGTGGCAGATATTCTGCCGATAAATCTGCGCTATGTGCCATACGAAACATTTGTGGCAAAGCGCAATACCGAAATTCGCCCTACCGCAGCCGACAAGCAGATTATGGCGGACAAGGAGCCGGGTTATCGCGTCTTTAACCTCTCGGTGTCGCCATTTAACGATGCCACAACCTCGATGTTCCATCGCTCGGTCGGAGGTTATCACGGAGCAAAGATGGGGCGTTATCAGGATTTGATAGATTACTACCTCAACGATGGCAACGAGGCTGTTTTGGATATGCTCAACACCAAATATATCATAACCCGCAACGGAGAGGTGGTCGAGCGTACAACTGCAAATGGAGCAGCTTGGTTTGTGCAAAATATAGAGATTGTCCAGAATGCAGAGGAGGAGTTGGCGGCACTCGGTATAATAGACCTAAAAACTACTGCCGTAGCCGAAGAGGGCGCGCCACGACCACAAATCGAAGGCTCGGGCGTAATAGAACTGAAAGAGTATCGCCCAAATCGTCTTGTTTACGAATACACTCTCACGGGTGGAACAGGTATAGCGGTATTTTCGGAAATCTACTACGACAAGGGGTGGCAGGCGTATCTCGATGGTGAGCCTTGCGACTCGTTCCGCGCCGACTATCTGCTTCGAGCAATGGTACTACCCGAAGGAAATCACACCATTGAGTGGCATTTCCGCGCTCCAAATTGGGGTTTGGCAGAGGCAATTACGCTTATTTGCTCGATTTTGATTATCTTAGCACTCGCAACAACACTATTTTTTAGATATTATGGCAACTCAAAAAAGAAACATATCGCGTAGAGTACGCTTTTCGTACGCCACCTCGACTATAAGTATGACGCTTGTGCTGTTTCTGCTCGGTGCAGTTGGTTTTATTATGGCAAATCTCTTCTCCACCACCAAGCGTATGCGCGAGAGTGTGACGATGATTGTAGAGTTGAAGGATAACCTCTCCGAGGCAGAACGCGACACCGTGGCAGTTCGCTTGGCAGAGAGCGATATGGTCGCCTCACTAAAATTTGTATCGAAAGAGGAGAAGGCTGCTGACGAGGAGTTTAAGCGCGTATTCGATGTGGATATCGAGGGCATCTTGGGGGAAAATCCTCTACCCGACTCCTACGATGTTACTCTCTCAGCTCTCTCGGCAGACAAAACCCAACTCGAAACATTCGCCGAGGAGGCACAAAAAATCGAGGGGGTGGCGTTTGTAACCTACCCACAGAGTTTTCTCGAGGAGATGCACTCCTCGCTCGATATTATGCAGTTTATTATGGTTGTATTTGGCGGAGCGTTGCTCGTGGTGTCGTTTGTTTTGCTGAACAACACGGTGCGCCTCGCAGTCTATTCACAACACGAATTGATAAATACCCTGAAGGCGGTCGGCGCTACACGCTGGTTTATAATGCGACCATTTGTCGGTAAAAGTGCATTGCAGGGGCTTATAGCGGGTCTTTTGGCGGCACTACTGCTCGGAGGTGCGCTCTATGCACTCGACTATGTTGTGCCAGGGATAGGCATCTTCCCAAAGTGGGAGGAAGCGGGCTTTATCGCCGGAGCGATGGTGGTTGTCGGAGTGGTTGTTGCTGTTATCTGCACGCTGCCTGTCGTAAATCGTTTTGTGAATATGAAGTCGAATAAAATATACCTATATTAGACGAGAGACGAGAGAAACGGAAAACGGAAAACGGAAAACGGACCGCTGCGATTAAGTCGAGAGCAGAGGCTGCTTGCAGACTATGCCGAGACGGAGCAGTGAAAAGCCCACGCAGTGGGATTAAAACGGAAAACGGACCGCTGCGATTAAGTCGAGAGCAGAGGCTGCTTGCAGACTATGCCGAGACGGAGCAGTGAAAAGCCTGCGCAGCAGGATTAAAATGGAAAAACTAAAAACAAATATGAAAAAGTGGTTTAATAAAATAGAAGACAAGAACGATAAAAAAATGCCCCTCACAATGCGCAACTATCTGTTGATGCTTGTGGGAGCAATAGTTATAGTGTTAGGATTTGTTCTAATGTCGGGTGGCACTGTAGCAACCCCCGAAGAGTTCTCCTACGACATCTTCTCGTGGCGTAGAATAACTCTCGCACCAATCCTTGTCGTGGTGGGTTTTGCCTTCGAGATTTACGCTATCCTAAAGCGTTTCTAATTTGCTAACGGAGGTTCGAGATTCACCTTCTCGAACTTGTAACCGAGGCGGTGCAACTCCATAGCTGCTCCGATACGGAACAGCACACGCGTTGTTCGTGCAAAGATGTAGAACGCCTTGGTACTCTGCGCCTCAACCTCCTCACGGCGGATATAGGTTATTGCCGTGTTGGCACATCGGCGCATCATATCTTCAATCTTCTGCGACTGCTCCTCCTCGAGCGACAAACCAAGTATATCTTGCAAGATATGCTCGTCCATATCATCGAAGCCCTCTGCGCCGTGCAACTTTGCGTATGGCTCGGTGGCGTATGTTGTCCAATCCTCGTCCCAGCGGTGTGCTACCGCCATTCCGACATATCCCGCCCACGCAATAGCGGCAGCAGGAAAGGCATTCACCTGAGGTACGGCATCTGCCATATACTCAGGTGCATACTCCTTCCAACGCTCGTCAATATCCTCCGAAGAGAGCAATGTTCCCTCCAGCATCTTATGCGAGGAGCAAAGACGCAACAACTCCTTCAAGAGATTGTTCTCAAATGTATCGAAATACTCTGCCTGTTCCATTTTTTGATTTAACCAATCCTATCGTTTAACACTCTGTGTGAAGTGGATATCCACCGAAGATGAGCCTACATAGATTGTCACATCCTTCGAGGCATCAGCCCAATTATGCGAGAAAATGTCGTAGTAGGTCAAATCCTTGTAAGGTATCTCTATCACAAAATGCTCTGTTGCGTCCCTCTTGATAACCTTCTTGTCATAGCCCTTCAACTCCTTCACAGGGTGCGGAACAGTCTTGTCGTTCAAACCTACATAGACCTGTGCAACCTCTGCGCCCTCCATTGCGCCAGTGTTGGTCACATCGAACTCCACAAGATAGCTATCTGCCGAAGGCGTAACCTTGAAGTTGTTGTACTTGAAGGCTGTATAGCTCAAACCGAAGCCGAATGGGAAGAGAGGTTTTACCTCCTGACGGTCGTAGCCACGATAGCCAAGGAACACGCCCTCCTTGTAGTTTACTCGCTTGTAAGGGTTCGTGCGCACCGTTACATCGAGGTTATGATAGTAGTTGCCATATGTCGGATTATCCTCCAATTTGCGCTCAATAGAGATTGGAAGGTGTCCGCTTGGCGAAAGTTTACCGGAGATTATCTCGGCAATTGCCTGACCGCCCTTTTGTCCCGGATACCACGCAAGCAAAACCGCTTTAGCGCTATTGATCCAACTCTCCATCTCGAAACCTCCACCGGCATTTACGACAGCTATCACATTTGGATTAACCTCGGCAATCTGATTGATAAGTTTACCCTGCTCGTATGGTAATTCGAAGATACGGTCGCGTCCCTCTCTTTCGGTTGAGGAGTCAAAACCGACACAAACAACAACGGCATCAGCCGATTTCAGTGCCTTGACATTGCTCTTTACAAAACTATTTGTATTGTTATGATAGAACGAAATTATGGCATCGCTCGAATTGTCGTAATACTCAATACGAACATCATACTTGCGCTTTGCCTTTGCAGAGAGAGTATATGTACGAGTGCTTCGAGAGTGATTCCCCCAGTGTCCCATTACCTCTTCATCGTTGATAAACATACGGTAGCCGTCATCTCCCGAGAGTACAAACTCATACTCACCATCGCTCTGGCTACAAAATACACCACTCCAACGAATCGAGAAACCATCAGCACTCACAACACCCTTCTTTGGTGAACCCTTCTTCCAGTTGTACTTAATCTGTGTCTCCACGCGCTCCAACACGGCCTCTCCTGATAGAGTTTTATTATTGAAGTATTCAGCCTTTAAGCCGGGAGTTTTGAGGTCTGAGGAGGTAAAAAACTTCTCCTCCAATGAGTACGACAAGATATTATCCAACACAACAGTCGTGTACTCCTCCATCTGCGAGAGTCCCTCTGCTACCGAGCAGGTCTCGAATGGGTGAACAAAGCCGCTGCCACCTCCCGTAGGGACAACTTGCGACATCATACCTGCGACAGTGACCTTACCCTTTTTGAGTGGCAAAATACCATCATTTTTGAGCATAACGATACCATTTCGCGCAAGCTCCAACGAAGCGTTATCCGAGAATGGATTGCGCTCGCCAAGTGTCTCGTCTTTTTGTGGTCGGTCAAAGAATCCGAATGCAATAAGAGTTTGTAGAATATTCTGCACCTTTGTGTTAATAGTACGAATATCCACCACACCATCGGCAATAGCTTGTGTAAGATGCTTTTTATTCATCAACTTTCCACTTGGCATTTCGAGGTCTAAACCGCCATTTGCAGCGTTGATAGCCGAATATGTGGCGTTCCAGTCCGACATCAAAATACCTTCGAAGCCCCACATTTTGCGCAACACATCAATGTTGAGATAGGTATTCTCAGTCGCGTGAACATTATTAATAAGATTGTACGATGCCATCAACGAGCCGACATTTGCCTCCTCAACCGCAGCACGGAACGCAGGGAGATAAATCTCGTGCAAAGTACGCTCGTCAACATCAGACGAAACGTGATGACGATCCCACTCCTGATTATTTGCCGCATAGTGCTTGATACAAGCCATTGCTCCTTGGCTCTGCACTCCTTTGATATACTGAATAGCTGTTTGCGCAGCCAAATATGGGTCCTCGCCAAAGTACTCGAAGTTACGACCACAAAGTGGTGAGCGATAGATATTTACGCCCGGACCAAGTAAGATATGCACACCTCTGGCGCGACAATCCTGTCCCAAGCCGACACCCATATTGTGTACAGCCTCTCTATTCCAAGTCGAAGCCACGGCAATACCCGAGGCAAACATAGTACTCTTGGTATTGTTGCGCACGCCCTGCGGACCATCGGCCATACGAATCTCGGGAATGCCCAAACGAGGAATGGCACGAATGTAAAACCTCTTGTGACCACCTATATAATCGAGTTTCTCCTCGATAGTCATCTTCGAAACAAGCTCAGCAGCACGGCGCTTCGCCTCTTCGGTAATCTGTTGTGCCGAAATGGTTGCTACGGCAAACAACGCAAACAAAACAGTAAAAAGTCTTTTCATAGTATATTAGTTTATTGGTTTAGTTGCAAATCTATCTGTCACAACTGCACAAGCGGCATCGCCCGTAATGTTCAGCACCGTTCTAATCATATCGAAAATGCGGTCGAGGGCATACAACAATGGCAAACCCTCAATCGGAATACCCGCAGCTACAAGTACCGCCACGACCATCAAAGTTGGTCCCGGAACACCTGCCTGACCAATGCTTCCGAGCGATGCAGTAACAGCAATAGCAACATACTGAGCCATACCGAGTTCGATACCATAGAACTGTGCAAAAAACATCGCTACAAGGGTGTAATAAATCGCATTACCCGTCATATTTATCGTTGCTCCGAGTGGCACAACGAAGCCCGAAACCTGCTTCGAGATACCCATATTGTCGCACGCACCCATCGTTACAGGGAGCGTTGCCATCGAAGAGGCTGTCGAGAAGGCGACAATCTGTGGTCGCATCATCTCGCGGAAGAAGGTCTTAATACCCACCTTCGAGAGGAAAATAACCGTCAGCGGATATATCAACAAGCCCATAACTACCACAGCCAACAAGTCCACCCACAACAGATTTACAACCTTCAAGAGAATATCGAAGCCGAATGTTCCCATCGCCTCTGCCATCAAGCCAAAGACGCCAAGCGGTGCGACCAACATCACCTTGCCGATGCACCAAATCAGAGCCTCGAGCAGATAATTAAGACCATTGACAACCTTCGTGCGCTTCTGCTCCTCGATGGCAGCAATACCAAAACCGAGAAATAGTCCGAAAACGATGATTTGCAAGATGTTACCCTCAGCGAAAGACTGAATAGGGTTTGTCGGAATCATACCTATAACGGTATCCCAAAACGAGAGTCCGGTGGCTGCCACCTGCTCTGTCGAAGCATTTGCCATAATCGAGGCGATGCCCTCGGCACTCAATCCTGCACCCGGCTTGAAAATCAGACCTGCAACAATGGCTATTACAACCGATATAAGCGTTGTTAGCAAGATATAGGTGATACTCACAAAGCCAATTTTGCCTGCCGAGCGACTACTGCCGAGCGAAGCCGCACCCGAAACAATCGATATCGCAACCAGCGGTACAACCAACATCTTGATAAGTTGAATAAAGAGCGAGCCAAGCGGAGCAAACATCTTTGCCTCCTCGCCCATAACGGCACCAACCACAACTCCTGCAACCATCGCCACAAGAATCCAAAAGCCCAAATTTTTCAGTAAGTTTCTCATAACACCACAAAGGTAATAATAATAAACAAAAAACCAACCCTTGCGAGGTTGGTTTTCACTGACAAGTAGATATCTTCTACAACTCTGTCTTCCACAAGCCGTGCAAGTTGCAGTATTCGTAAACTGCAATAGGCTTGCTGTTACATACGCAGACTACCGCCTCTGGTTTGTCGGTCAAATCGACACGGATACCACCGGTCTCGGTTTCTACATAGATAAAGGCGATATGGTGCTCCGGCAACATAGGGTGCGCCACGCTACCCACCTCAACCTTGATATGACAATCGTCAATGCGTGTTACAACGGGAACATGCTTCTCGTTGCTTGCATCAACCGTATTTGGCACCAGCTCCTGCATCTTCTCGCCGCAGCAAACCACAGGAACCTTCGAATCAACAACTTTCTGAATAACATTGCCACAATGAGGGCAAACATAAAATTTCACAGCCATAGTATTTTAAATTAAGAGTTAAAAATTAAAAATCACCTATAATTGTCAATTGTCAACTATCAATTGTCAATTAAATTTATAGCGCCCAAATCCAAGGTACGACCGAAAGTATCAACAAGACAAACAGCACCAAATAGAGGGTTGTTCGCCATGCGCTACTTGCGATATGCTTCTTGAAGAAACCATCTATTGCCGACCAGTGCAGAATGATGTGCAACACGAGCAGTACAAGCAATACAACTCCTGCCCAGAGGTGGATATTTGCCCACATGCGGCGTCCGCAACTCAACACCCACGATGCCGCATCTCGCACCCAAGCCTCATGAGCCACACGGCGTAGCGGTGCTACAACCTTTATAACCACTCCGCTAATGCTCGTCACCGCCATTGCAAGAAACATTGCGAGGTCGATGATAATGTTTGTTTTGAGTGATACTTTCATAATCTCACATCTTCTGTTAATGCAAAGTTAAGGTATATTTCGGATTTTCGCAAATCAAAAATTTTTATTTCCGCATCAGCAAATCCTATACTTATCCTCCAAGAATTTTACATAAAACGGTTGCTAACTTTTTGGAAAAACGATTAAAAACACTATCTTTGTACCTAATAGAGTGGTTTTTTGTCTAAAATTGGACATAAAATGGATATAGTCATAACATATGTAGATGGGTTGGACCCCATTTGGCAACGCGACTACGAAAAATATACCAATCGACCTGTGTTAGAGAAACGCTTTCGCGATTGGGGCACATTGCGCTATCTCTTTCGCGGAATAGCCGAGAATATGCCATTTATTCGCAAGGTGCATCTTGTCGTTTCGCACGAAAGTCAAGTTCCCGAGTGGATAAATCGCGAGGAGGTAAATGTGGTGTTACACAAAGATATTATCCCCGCCGAATATCTGCCAACCTTCAATAGCACCTCCATCGAGTTGCATCTGCACCGCATCAAAGGGTTAGACGAGGAGTATCTCTACTTCAATGATGACGTCTTTCCGATGGCAAAATGTGAGCCTGAAGAGTTCTTCAAGGGGGGTAAATGTTTCCTCGGAATGGCTCGCCACTTGTTTGTGTGGGATCTCTTCAAGAGGATTTGTAAAAATTCAGACCTCCTTGCCCGCAAGGCCTTGGGGTTGAAGCCGAGTTTATTCTTCCTTCGCCCACAACACATCTGCACGCCGATGTTCAAGAGCGAATGCGAGGAGCTATACAACAAGGTGGAGCAAGATTTCCGCACAAGAATAACACGACTTCGCTCAAAGGAGAATGTTACCCAATATCTCTTCCTTGACTACATCTATCTGAAAGGTAAATTGATAAATAAACGACTCTCGAAAAAACATTTTTCGGTGGGGGTAAGTTCGATTGAAAACCTTACATCATTTATCAAGAAGCCGACTCGCAAGCTCGTCTGTATCAACGATGTACATCTCCCCGAGGAGCGTTACACCAAGTTGCGCAAAGCTCTGCTCGAAGCCTTCGAGGAGCATTTTCCACAAAAATCGAAATACGAGAGATAGAAAATCGGGGTGTTACCCCGATTTTCTTATTTGAAAAGCGCTACAAACTTGGTGATAAGTTGTGCCACAATTGGAACATCGGTATTGCGATGAATCTTCGCCTTGCGCACACCCTCGGCAAGGTACGGAAACTCCTTGAACAGATTTAACCTATAGAAAACAGAGTACCAGCCTGCCTGCATCAGAATATCGTCAAATATCACCGCCACGGGGTTTTCAGCGAGAGGTACATCGCGATATTTCTCGTAGAGATCGAGGAAGTTGAGGGCATATTCGCGTTTGCGCTTGCGAACAGCCTTGCGCGACATAGATGAAGGGATATCCCTGCGATAGCAATAGAGCATCTCGTCAAGGTAGGCGATATTTGTGGCGTAACCTACCACCTGTGTCGTAACGAAGCAATCCTCCGCGTACGAGTATTGTGGAACATAAATGGTATGCTCCTCGAAGATCGAGCGTTTGATACACTTGTTGCAGAGCGAGCCCAAAGCGTGGTGATTGTAGCAATCCCGCACAAATTTCTCGCGTTGCTCAGCCGTATATACGCGTTGGTGTTTGTAGCTCTTGCGCTTGGCATAGACCTTTACCATACCGAAATAGAGCAGGTCACATCCCGTCTCGACAATTCTGTTTGCCATCTTCTCCAACGCCCCTTCGGCGAGCCAATCGTCTGAATCAACATAGTATATATAGTCACCTGTAGCGTACTCCAAGCCTTTGCTACGAGCCGCTGCTGGTCCGCCATTCTCCTTATCGACAATCACAATCTGTGGTCGAAGATGAGAGTATTTCTCATCTATAATTTTATTGAGTATCGATATCGAATTGTCCTTTGTGCCATCATTCACAAATACAAATTGCAAATGGGGGTAGTTTTGCGAAAACAACGACTCGGCAAAGTGAGCGATATATCTCTCCACTCCATAGACCGGAATAATCACCGATATTGAAACATTCTTTTGCATAGACAGTGTTTGAGTTTGTCAACCACAAAGGTATAAATTTTTCGGTAAAAAGAAAAATTCGGGAAAACTTGTCGTTTTACACCTTGTGAAAACGATATAAAATGATTACACTTTTTGTAGATAAATAAATTTTTTATATCTTTGCACTCGTATGAGCCACGAATAGTGGTATTAGAGATAAAAATCCCTCCCCCGAATTTTTCGGGGGGGGGATTTTGGGGTTTAAGACGCTGAATATCAGCAACTTACAAAGGTTATTTAAAGTAGTGAGTAACGAGTAGTGAGTAGTGAGTAGTTAAAAACTTTCAGCGCACCCCAGTAAGCGACCAACGGGAGCTCCCACAGTAAGGGCGGAACGCCCTCCCCCAGTAACCCCCTAAAATGGCTGTGCCGTGACAAGGGCGGGAGAACGAAAAACAAAAAACCTTTTTTTAATAAAATAACACACTTAAAAACAAAAAAAACTACGATGAAAACTTTTACAAAAATTTTCACGACAGTTGTGGCGGGAGTATTAACACTCTCTTGCGTAACAGACACGACTGAGGACCTCGGAGTAAATCTCGGCGAAGGTCAGACAACAACAATCTCCATCGCGCTTGACGATGAGGCTCGTACCTACATCGGCGAGGCAGATGGCAACAGCTATCCAATGTATTGGAGCGAGGGCGACAAGATCTCAATCAACGGAACAGAGTCGCAAAAGGCGGTAATCAACAGCGACGAGCCAACCAAGGCTTCGTTTGTTGTGGCTGGAGTTCAGCAAACTCCATACTGCATCGCTTACCCTGCTGCGCCTGCTGGTCAGGTTAAGTTTGTGGCGGAGCAGACTCACAAGAACAACACCACTTTCGGTGATGGCGTAACCACAATGTATGGCTACGGCGATGGTAGCAATTTGACACTCAAGTCATTGACCGGTATCTTGAAGATTGGTATTACGGGTAGTGCAAAGCTGACAAAGGCTCAGATTTCGACTATCGACCGTGCCCCTATTGCTGGTGCTTTTGATTTTGACTTCGAGAAGGGCGAGATTGTGAAGGCTGCGGCTGATGCAAAAGATGTTATCGGCTACTCGTTTGGCGAGGGAGTTCAGTTGAGCAACGAGCCAACTTATATGCACATTGCAGTCCCTGCAGGTGTATATGATGAGTTGTATGTAACATTGTACGATACTGATGGTGGCGTAATGTATGCAACCGTTAAGGCTTACAAAAACGACGAGACCGACAAATCGTTGAAGGTGGGTACTATTCGCGAGTTCCAAAGCCCTATTACATACACACCTAACGACTCGGTATTTGTCATCAAGGATAAGGCTTCGTTGAAGGCATTTGCGGAGCAGGCTGCTACATTGACCAAAGATGTTATTTTTGTTGCAGATGTTGATATGACTGACGAGGCGTGGACTCCAATCGAGGGCTACACAAAGACTATCAATGGTAACGGCTATGCTATCGAGGGTTTATCGGCTCCGTTGTTCGGTACAACAAGTGCAAAGATTAGGGGCTTGCACCTCACAAAATTGAATGCCGAGTGGACTACCTACACTAAAGCTGGCGCGTTTGCCATACATCTCGCTGAGGGTGGAGTGCTTTCGCACTGCTCGACCGAAGGTAATATCAACATCAACAACACAACTCACAGCAACAAACCTACAAGAGCGCAATATGAATTTATGTATGCAGGTTTGGTTGCTTACGCAACAGGTGCGACCATCGAGCACTGCGAGAACAATGCTAATATAACCTTGACCTCATTATGCGCCGAGTCGGTATCTACCCTTGCGACACATCTCTATGGTCTCAGCTTTGGTGGTGTAGTGGGTGCAACAGAGTTACTCACAGATGGTAGCGCAACTTCAATCTCGCATGTTGTCAACCGAGGTCAAATCTACTTCGCAAACAAGAAATCACTTTCGCGCGGATATCACTGGATGGGTGGTGTCTTTGGTCGCACAATCGGCAACAACAGCCTCTCGGCATTCCACCACTGCGTTAATTACGGATATATTCATTCGGTAAGAGATTGCGAATTTGGTGCAATCCGTTTTGGTGGTGTATTTGGAGATTTGGCAACAAACGAGAGTGTGGGCTCGTGCGAATATATCCACAACTACGGAGATATAGATATCCACGGAGCTGCTACAAACGCCCCTATATTCTGCGGTATCGGCTACACTATTAAAGAAGCAACCGATGCAAACAACTGCCTTAACAAGGGAAATATTACTATTCAGACCAATTCCACAGCCAACATGTATGTATGTGGAGGAATCCTTGGTTTGTATGCTACTGGTGTAAGCACAGGTATGAAAAATGAGGGAAATATTACCGTTAAGCCTTATGGAGAGAACGGTAGCGCAGTAGGAACACTCATAGTTGTAGGTTTGACAAATAATCTTTCTAGTGGCATCTCGGGCATTGCGGGCAGCCCTTCGGGTAATAGCGGTAACATTGATGTAAGCCTGTCTTGCAACGCTTTGTCAGTTGCTGGAATTGCATACGAAATCAGAGGCGCCCTTACAAATGTTGTAAATAGTGGTAATATTACCGTTTCAAGCACTTCGGGAGCCAACGCTAATGTCTATGGAATCGGAGGCCCAATCTACACAAAAATGACCAATGTTCACAATACAGGCAATATAACCTACTCGGGTACAGCAACTGCAGGCTCAATACAGGTTGCAGGTATATGCTATGCTCTTGGCAACTATTCGACAACAACCGACAATGAAAATCCATCGAGCAACAGCGGAACCATCACCTTCAACGGTAAAGCATTGGATTCAAGCAAGACCGTTAAGGTTGCAGGATATGCTGTAATATTGAACTACAGCAAAGGTATGTCGAAACTCTTGAATAAGGGAAATGTCGTATGTGTAGGTGATGCAGAGAATGTTGCACCAATCCACCTCGGAGGTTTGGCGTGCGATATCAACCACCCTACAAGTAGCTGCGAGAATAGAGGTACAGTATCGTTCTCGGGCGTGGCAACAAGCACTATGTACGCCTCGGGTATCGGCGTAACAATGGGAGCAACAGGTACCTTGACCAATGTTACAAACAATGGTAAGATCACTTCGACCGGCTCGCACAATGCCCAAGTTCGCCTCTCGGGAATCATTGGTTACGAGTATGCAGGAGGAACATTGACCGGTGCACGCAACAATGGTAATATCGAGATGAATGGCGAGGTGAAGGCAAGTATCGGCATCGCAGGTATCTGGCCGGTAAACCAGAAGGCTGATGCAACATTCACCGACTGCCACAATAGCGGCATTATTTCGGTAATAAGCTCAACAGTAAATACAAGCTCGAACAATATCGGCGGCTTGGTGGGTTACACCGCCAAGAATATGACCTTCGACGCTTGCTCCAATAGTGGCAAGACGGTTGATGGTGTCAATAAAGGCATCTATGTTGACCAGCCTGTAAGGCACGGCTACTTCGATATTGCAGGTTGTGTTGGTTATGTCTACAAGGCGAAGATCACCTTCCTCAATGGCTTTACCAATAGCGCAGATATCTATGTCAAAGCTACCAATACCTACGCAGGAACATACCCTGTGGGTGGTGTATTGGCTGTCTACAACCTCGCAAATGCAAGCTACGAGGGTTGGACCGGCACAATCAAGAATACAGGTAAAATAACCTTCGAGGGCGACGCTTCTGCAAGCAGTACTCTCGCAGTGGGTGGTATTATCGGTATCTCGGGTACACAGGCCTGCGAGGCTAACCTTGTAAATACTGGAAATATCATTATCAACAAGGAGACAGCCAAGATCCCTGCAACAAATGGCTTCGGTGGTATTATGGGTATTGCCTCTGGAACAATCAAAAATGCAAAAAGCTTATGCTCAATTGAAGCTATAGATGTTACCGCAAATATCGGCTTTATCACCGGCTCGGCACGCAACGCAGACACTGTAGTAGCATCGAACTGCGTAGTGGGCGGAAAGATCTGCACTTCAATGACAGGAGAAGGCGAGGCTGAGCGACCTAATATGATTGAGCTTTCGGCTGGCAACTACTATAATTATATATATGGTAGCGCTGATTGGACAGGCGTTGAGGGTTACGATGGCTGTAAATATATCAGCGCAATCGATGCAGAGCCAGCAAACTAATGGAGAGAGTGTTTAACAATTAAATTTTTGAGAAGATTATGAAGAAAAATATAATTTTGAGCTATTCTGCTCCAGAGGTTGAGATTTTTGATATCGTAGCTGAGCGTGGCTACGAGGTCAGCACATCGTATCCAAGTTTCGAGCTTCCGGGCTTCGGAACAGAAAGCGACGGTTGGGATTAAGAAAAACAATTTTTCATTGTTTGGTTTTTTTAAGTTAATTAATTGATTGGTGGGAGGCTCGAGCATTGCTCGGGCCTTCTTTTTGGGGACGTGAGGGGTGATTGAGAATTGAGAATTGAGAATTGAGAATTAACTCCTAACTCCTATCTCCTAACTAAACTTAAAAGTTTTCCGTTTTAATCCTGCTTTGCAGGCTTTTGCTCCTCCTTGCAAGAGATAGCCTGCAAGCAGTCTCTCTCCATTGCTTCGTTCGTCGCTTCCGCTTTCCGCTCCAAACGAAAAACAAAAGTTTTCCGTTTGGAGCTTTCCGTTTTCCGTTTAAGTTGCTATCTTTGTGGCGTATTGTGTTCATATCGAAACAAACGCTAAATGAGATAACAAAAAAATATAAAATAAATTTTTACTATGAACAGCAAAATTGCAGCGCTTACACAGGCAGTAGAGGAGTTTGCACCAAAGTCGTTGGCAGAGGTGGAGGAGTTCCGTATTAAGATGGTGGGCAAAAAGGGCGAGATGACAGCTCTTATGGAGGAGTTCAAAACAGTGGCTCCCGAGCAGAAAAGAGAGTTCGGTCAGAAGCTCAATGCCCTCAAAAACAGTATTTTGGCAAAACTTAATGAGCAGAAGGAACTTCTCGAAAATCAGGTTGCTTCAGCTCCGCAGATTGATGATATGTCGCGCCCCGGCTCGGCAGAGCAACTCGGCTCGCGCCACCCGATTTCATTGGTTAAGCAGGAGATTATCGACATCTTCTCACGCCTTGGTTACACCGTAGCAGATGGTCCAGAAATCGAAGATGACAACCACGTTTTCTCGCGCCTTAACTTCCCAATGGAACACCCTGCACGCGATATGCAGGATACCTTCTTCGTGGAGAAGGCCGGCTCGGAGCCTTCGGCTGACGATGTTTTGTTGCGTACCCATACCTCATCGATTCAGGTGCGAACAATGCAACAGCAACAACCACCTATCCGCGTAATTTGCCCGGGCCGTGTATTCCGTAACGAGGCTATCTCCTACCGCGCGCACTGCATCTTCCATCAGGTGGAGGGCTTGTATATCGACAAAAATGTATCGTTTGCCGATATGAAGCAGTCGCTCTTGTACTTCTCGAAGGAGCTCTTCGGCGAAAAGACTCAAATCCGTATGCGCCCATCATACTTCCCATTCACCGAGCCTTCGGCAGAGTTAGATGTTTCGTGCAACCTCTGCGGTGGCAAGGGTTGTCCTGTATGTAAGGGAACAGGTTGGTTGGAGATTATGGGTTGCGGTATGGTAGATCCTAATGTCTTGGAGGCTAACGGAATCGACTCAAAAGAGTACTCAGGTTTCGCGTTTGGTATGGGAGTTGAGCGTATCGCAATGTTGAAGTTTGGAGTGAAGGATTTGCGACTCTACTTCGAGAATGATGTTCGCTTCCTACACCAATTTGACTCGGTATTGTAATTAGGGTCGTTAGAGGCGTTAGTGCCGTTAAGGGTTTAAGAGCTTTCGGTTTATGAAGAGAGGGGTTGTTATATTGCTGGCTGCTCTGTTTTGTTGCGGATTTGTTCCTCAACACAAGGCGTTACGCCAAAAAGTCGCCCCAAAACCTGTTTCGGAGCTGTATGCCGAGGCGCTGAAATCTGTCACTATACGCAAAGATACCCTCAACGCATTGGGGGCGATAGAGGCGATTTTTCAGCAGGACTCGAACTATGCCCCTGCGCTAAATCTCCTCTCAAAAATTACCAGCGTACCAAAAAATGCAATCGAGTATTCGGAGCGCGCCTATATGTCGGACACCACAAATCGCTACTACTTGGAGGATTATGGCGAAGCATTGGTGCGCGGAGGAGAGTATTATAAGGCTGTAAAGGTCTTTGAGAAAATTGTAAGCAGAAGCACGGAGCCTAACCACTACCGCATTCTCGCCCTTCTGCTCGACAACAATCGCCGAACAACCGAGGCCTTGGCGGTGTTAGACACTGCGGAGTTGCGCTTTGGTCGCATTCCACAGCTTGGTCGTATGCGCCAATACTTCCTCTTGAAAACGGGGCAGACTCTCGCCGCTGAAGCAGATGCACAAAAGGCGGTCGAGGAGGCTCCATATCTCGCCGAAAATCACATTGCGCTCGCCGAGATATATGCCAATATGCGCCAAGACTCGTTGGCGTTGGTGTCGTTTCAGAGGGCAATCGCTATAGACTCTCTCGCTACTGAGCCGTGGTTGGCCCTCGCCGAGTATCATCAAAAAAGGGGGAACAGGGGGCAGTATCTCACCCTGCTGGAGCGCATATTCGGCAATGAGCAATTACCCCTAAAAGGGAAGATAAAGGAGTGGAAGTCGCTTGCAAACGACCGCAATGCCTACCGCAAATTCTATCCGCAGTATGATGCACTAATCAAGCGATTGTATATCCATTACCCTGATAGCAAAGAGGTGGCTGTTCTCTATGCACAGCACCTTATAGCATCGGGCGCGATTGATAGGGCTCTTACTCTTTGCAAGCAACTCATAAACTATCAAAAGCCTGCAATAGAGGACTTTACCCGAATAATAGAGATTGAAAACCACCTCAATCGCCCCGACTCGGTGCGCCACTATACCGACCTTGCCTTGACGGCATTTCCGCACAACACCGACCTGCTCCATATGCGCGGAGCGTTGGCGTTGCAACGCAAGGAGTATGACGATGCCATTGTGTTATACAACGAGGCGTTAAAACACGCCGACAACGACACCTTACGCAGTTCGTTGTGGGGGGCAATCGGCGATGTAGAGCATCAGCGAAATGATATGAAGCGTTGCTACAAGGCGTATGACAAGGCATTGCGCCTCTTCGCGGACAACGCGTTGGTGCTGAACAACTACGCCTACTTCCTATCGCTCGACAATCGCGATTTGGAGCGTGCATTGACGATGATTACTCGTGCTTTGGCTCTTGCGGAGAGCAACTCCACCTACCTCGACACTATGGCGTGGGTGTTGTATCGACTTGGTCGCTATGCCGAAGCTAAAAAGTATATGCAACAAGCCCTGTCGCTTGATCGTGCAAATTCGGCAGAGTTGGCGATGCACTATGGCGACATTCTGCACGCTCTGGGTGAGGAGTTTATGGCAAAGACCTATTGGCGCAAGGCGTTGGAGCGCGGAGCCGATAAGAAGGAGATTGAAAAGCGATTTTTGCCCGACAATACACCCAACAATAAAGATAAAAAGTAGCGAACAATGATGAAGAGACTCTACATATTGGCAGTTTGCCTGCTTTCGTTGTTCGCCTCGGCGACAGCGCAGACAAGTAAAATCGAACAGCAGAAGAAGGTTATTGCCAACCTTGAACGCAGTATCGCGCGCGAGGAGAAGCAGTTGGCACAACTCAAAAAGAATAGAGCTTCTGCCGAGAAGCAGGTACGCTCGCTAACCAAGCAAATCGAGAAACGAAATGCTCTGATTCGCGAGACAACGCGACAGATAAAACAACTTACAGCCGAGGTTGCTGCCTCCGAAAAGCGACTCAAATCGCTCGGAGGACAATTGTCCGAACTCGAAGATAATGCACGCGAAATTGTGCGTGTAGCATATCGCAACTTCCGCTATCAGAGCCATTTAACATATCTTTTCTCGGCAAAATCGTTTACCGATTTAGCTCGGCGCGTGGCGATGTTGCGTGTTGCCACCGAGTACCGCATTCAACAGATAAAAGAGGTTTCGGCTACGCGCCAAGATGTGCAAGCGGAGCGAAACCTTCTCTCAAAACGCCGCGAAGAGCTTTCGGCAACAAAACGCCGACTCGACAATCAGCGCAAAAAGTTGCGTGCGGATATGGCTACAGCTAAAAAGACAGTCAGCCAGATGTCCTCGAAGCAACAGAGTGTTCTTCGTTCGAAAATGGAGCATGAGGAGAAGCTAAATTCAGCTATTAAGCAGTTGCGCAAACTCACAAAAGGAAATAAGGCGGGAGCATCGTTCTCTTCTAATACCACGGCCCTCAATCTGCCGGTTGTTGGCGGAAAGGTAAAGCGATATAAGGGCAATATGGCAGAGATTACGGGCAAGGAGGGCGCAACCGTAACCTCAATTTACGAGGGCAAAATTGTCGATATCAAGCGTAACAAGGTAAACAACAAATACGACATCTATATTGCTCACGGAGAGTATATTACATCATATGCAAACCTTTCTGCTGTGTCGGTAACGAAAGGTGCTATCGTAAAGAAGGGGCAACGCATCGGCACAATAGGCTCGGCGGTAAATATATCGACTATGGAGATGGAGTACAAAATCGTATTCGGCATCTACGCCCCATCGCCCGATGTGAAGATGTCCGCCGCCAATTGCTTCAAAAAGTAGTCTGGAAGCAGGGGGCAGAACTCCGAGAGTTGTCTCAGCGCAGAGATTTCTGGGGGCGCTCACTTCGTATAATTTCAAAAAATTTCCATTTTCCATATTATGAAATAGAATAAAAATTTTTCACTTTTTGCGATATCTAAAAAATTTTTTTATAAATTTGCATTAGTGAATTAAGCAATTTTGGGCAAAATCCCTCCCCCGAATTTTTCGGGGGGGGGATTTTGGGGTTTAAGACGCTGAATAACAGTAACTTACAAGGGTGAAATTAAAAATTAAAAATTAAAAGTTAAAAGTTAAAAACTTTCAGTGCACCCCAGTAAGCGACCAACGGGAGCTCCCTCAGTAAGGGCGGAACGCCCGCCCCCAGTAACCCCCAGAATGGTCGCGCCGTAACAAGGGCGGGAGAACGGAAAACGGAAAGCAGAAAATGAGAATTTTTATAGAAAAAATATGCGTACATATTACTTTTTAATACAAAAAGAGTAACTTTGCAAAAACTATTAAAACAAAATTCTAATGAAGAGATTTTTTATTCCTACTCTAACACTTCTGCTATCTATCATAGCACTTGATGCATCTGCTTGGGGTACATTAGGTCATTGTACAATCGCCGAAATTGCAGAACGAAACTTAACGGAGAAAGCAAAGGCTAACATTGAAAAATATACTAAGGGAGAGCCTCTATCTTCGTACGCAATGTGGATGGATCATATTGGCAAGGATCCTGTACTTGGTCGCAAAGGTGCAACAAGAGGTTGGCACGCTTCGATTGTGGACTCAAATTGCCAGACATCGCAAGAGTTGCGAAATAAGCACCGTAAAGGTCGCGACTCGGCAACCGGTCTGTTGGAGTTGGAGAAGATTATTTTAGACCGCAAAAACCAGAGCGACTCGGTGGTTATGTTCGCCTTAAAATGCGCAATTCACATGGTTGGCGATATGCATTGCCCATCTCATTTAAGATATACAGATTGTAGCAATGGCGGAGGATTCAAGGTGCAATACTATGGAAAAGAGGCCTCTTTACATAGTGTTTGGGATTGGCGCATCATACAGCGTGGACGCAAGCGTTCATCGTGGGTAAGTTATGCAGACAAATTGGATACATACTCCAAAAAACAAATTAAGAAAGCAACCGCAGGTTGGGTAGAAGATTGGTTGGAAGATGCTGCTCGCGATATTCGCCCAACAATACGCCAAGTGAAGAAGGGTGATGTTTTAGGCAATGAGTTCCAAGAAGAGGCTCGTCCTCTTGCCGAAATGGAGATTCAGAAGTCGGGTTACCGCTTGGCAAAGTATCTTAACACCGTATTCAAATAGAGCATTTATATCCTAAATAATCACTCTGATAATAGTGATATCAACGAAATGGGATTGTTCAACTTCAATGTTGGCAATCCCATATTTGTTATACCTAATGAATCGCGGTATATAATTTGCTCTATCTCTCCTAAATCATAGGTATAAAAGTATCCAATGAGTGATTCAAAGAGTTTTTCAGCACATATTGCCCTTATATTTTGCAATATTGTATGGGCGTGTGATTACCCATTCTACAACCTTGTTCTCGGACGCTACATATCGCCCCTTGCAATGGTTTCGGCATCGTTGGTAGTGGCAGCAATATGGTCGCTCACACCCCTTTTATGGGAAAAGCCTGAACCCGTTGAGCCCGCTGACCGTATAAAGATATTCGGTGCTGCTATGTTGATAGGTATAGCGCGAAAATTGTGTATGATGTTCGGTCTATCTCAAACCTCACCTATTGACGGCTCTATCATAAGCACTATAACCCCGCTGATGGTACTTATACTCTCTGTTGCAGTCGGCTTTGAAAAATTTACCAAAGGGAAAGTTATAGGACTACTGTTGGGTATGTGTGGCGCAGTAGCAATAATTCTATCGAGCAACAACCCCTCACACGAAAAGTCGGGAATGGTAGGCAATATATTGATTTTAACCTCAGCCTGCATATCTGCGGCGTATATGGTATGGTTTAAGCGTTTGGTTACAAAATATCGAATAACAACACTTTTAAGGTGGATTTATTGCATCTCCGCCGTCATTATGCTGCCGATAGGCGCACACGATATTGCAGGTATTGATTTCGCCGCTATGGACAAGAAAATTATATTCGCCGCCCTCTTTGTGCTTATAGTACCAACATATATCCCCAACCTTCTGCTCAACTTCTCGCTAAAATCTGTTGCTCCTACAATATCGAGCATCTACTCCTATATCCAACCCATAGTCGCTATCTCTCTTGCTGTACTTATGGGATTGGATAAGTTACATCTCGACACCATTATATTCGCCCTTATAATCTTCGTGGGCGTAGGGTTAGTTATAGGCGGGGTGAAAACGGAAAATTAAAAAAAGCCTATGGCTGACTATCTCTACTTCTCCTGCCACATACCCGACATCTCGTCTATTGTGCCGAAATCGACCTCGCGTGGTTCAAATTGCAACACCGAGGATTGAACTTGCAAAATTGAGAGTTGAGAGTTGAGAGTTGAGAATTAAAAATTAAAAATTAAGAATTAAAAATTAAAAATTTCAACTCTACCAGAACAAAAAATCGTAAATGGTGGTGAAAATTTTGTGCTAAGCGAGGTAGCGAAAGCGCAGCATAGTAAACCTATGTGAGCATTTCGATATCCGAAGTGCAGTGCAAAATTTACCCGCCAGAACGATTTTAATATGGAATGTCGCGGTAGTTATACTTGCCGACTATCGTTCCGTTTTCCAACTCGACCAGACCGTAATCGGCACGAAGCATTGTCTTCATCGTCTTGGAGTCCATATTGTAGAGATTGGTCGGTGCGTTATCGGCAAGATGTTCGGGGGTAAGGTAGATAACCTTACCTCCACTTTTTTCGGCAAACTGCTCGACTGCAATAAATCGCTCCCGAATATCATCATTCACCCCTTCGGAACTCACCATACATAGCATATAGAGCTTACCCTGCGTAGCAAGTATCTCTGCCGTTTTGTCGCCCTCGCCATTGCTGATATAGAACTCCAAAATCATCGGCTCAACTCCATCTTCATCACTCTCAACGCGCGTCTCAACCCACTCCCAACGTTTATCGTTGTGCCACATCTTGTCATCGAGCGAAAACTCACGCAAGCGACCTGTACGGCGATTGCGATAGATAAGCACAACCTCCTCGGAGGTTTCGTGTGCGCGTGCATTGTTCATCTCTTCGGCGATATTCACGCCCACCTTATACGGCAACATATCGATTGCAGGAAGGTGGAAGTAACTGTATGTGCCGACACTCATAGCGAGAGTAAAAAAGAAGCACATCAGGAAGAACTCCAACTTAGAGAAGGCAAATATGCGGTCTGGGCGATAGCGATACCAAAAGCAGATGGCCATAGGCAGTAGTATCGCATTTTTGGCAAAGGTTTGCCAAGGAGTTAATTTCACCAACTCGCCAAAGCAACCGCAATCTTCGACAGGGATAATGGTTGCACTCAAGAGTGTAAGAATGGTAAAGAAGGTCATTGACAAGACCGAGAATATCGACACCAAGCGGATACGCACCTTGAAAGTGAGCATACAACCCATCATCAACTCCACGCCACTCAACCATATCGAGAGGGTTGTAACGAGCCAATCGGGAGCAGTGATGTCGTACGCAACAAGGTAGTTGCGCATCGAGAGTATCGTACCCCAAGGGTCTATCGCTTTGTAGAAGCCCGACACGATAAATGTCAGAGCAAAGAGTATTCTGCAGATATGCGACAAGTAGCGATACCAACGCCTATTTCTCAACGCTTGCGCCATTCTTCATTGTATCTAAAAGTGGGGTTATCGTCTGCTCGATACGAGCAAAAATCTCATCGGGCGAAGCCATTGCGCCCTCCTCATTACTGCAATTTACAACCAACAACTCGCTGTCGCGCTCCGCAGATTCGAGATATACTTCGCGCACGCGCTGTTGCAACGAAAGCGACTTCTCGTGAATATCAGTCGCGCCATTGAGATAACTTCTGTCATCGCCCTCGCGTTGCTCGGTCAAACGCTGCTCGGTAAATGCAAACGGTACATCGAGAAACAACGACACATCGGGGCGAGGTATCTTGTTTACCTCATATTCGAGATTTAGAATCCAATCATTCAGGCGCATACGAGCCTCCTTGTCGGAAATTTTAGCGCATTGGTAGCCGATATTCGAATAGACATATCTATCGACAATAACCACCTTGCCCTCCTCCTGCCATTTGCGGATTTGGGGAGCCATATCGGCACGGTCGCCGGCATACAACAACGCGACAATATAGGGATCGACCTGCTCTATCGAGCCGAGTTCGCCACGCAAAAAGCGGGCAATCAAGTCGCCATATATCGGAGCATCGAAACGAGGAAAGTGAACATACTCACTCGCCACACCTCGCTCGGCAAACATATCACGCAGTTTTTTGATTTGGGTAGATTTTCCTGCGCCGTCAAGTCCTTCAAGTACTATAAACATAATTCAAAATGCAGAATGCAGAATGCAAAATTCAAAATTATTTCTCTTATTTCAGCATCGAAACGGCTCGTTTAACGCCTGCAACGAATGCATCAATATCTTCTTTATTTGTGTAGAGGGCAATCGAGGCACGGACAACGCCATTTGTGCCGTAGCGAGCCATAACAGGCTCGGCGCAGTGGTGTCCGGTGCGCACCGCAACGCCCATCTTGTCGAGAATCATTCCAATATCGTAGTGGTCACAACCCTCCACATTGAACGATACAATCGGAGCCTTACCCTCCGTAGTGCCGTAGATGCGTAATCCTTCAATCTGCTGCAACAGCTCGGTGGCATAGTTGAGCAATTCGCGTTCGTGTTCGGCAACCTCCTCTGAATTGAGCGACTGCAAAAACTTTATCGCCTCTGCCAAGCCCACAGCACCGATATAGTTCGATGTTCCAGCCTCAAATTTGAGTGGCAATGGTGCATAGGTAGTCTTTGCAAAGGTCACCTTATCGACCATATCGCCACCGCCCATATATGGAGGCATCTTATCGAGCAGTTCGCGCTTGCCGTATAATACACCTATGCCCGTAGGACCATAGAGTTTGTGTCCCGAGAAGGCGTAGAAGTCGCAATCGAGAGCCTTGACATCTACCCCACCATGAACAACGCCCTGACAGCCATCAACCACCACAACAGCACCAACCGAGTGCGCCTTTGCGATAATCGTTGCGAGGTCAGGGCAAGTACCGAGCGTATTCGATGCCTGCGTAACCGCCACAACTTTCGTGCGCTCGTCAATAAGAGTGTCGAGCGTATCGAGTTCCAATGCACCATTGTCATCAACCGGAATTACTCGCAACTCTGCACCCTTGCGCTCCGTAGCCAACTGCCAAGGCACTATGTTCGAGTGGTGTTCGATATGGCTGACAACCACATTGTCGCCCTCGCACAGAAACTTCTCGCACCAGCTCGTAGCCACCAAGTTCAACGACATCGTAGCACCCGAAGTAAATACCACCTCCTCGCGGCACTCCGCACCGATAAAACAGCGCACCACCTCGCGAGCCTTTTCGTACTCGACAGTCATCTCCTCCGATAGCAGATGCACGCCACGATGGATATTGGCGTTGTCGTTCAGCATAAGTTCCGACATTCGCTCCACTACGCAACGCGGTTTCTGCGCCGTAGCAGCACTATCAAGGTATATCAGCCGCTTGCCATATACCTCACGCTCCAATATCGGGAACTCCTTGCGTATTTCCTCTACATCAAACATTTCCGAATTATCCGTTTAATCTTTTTGAAAGCTCTTCGGTTAGGTAGTTTCGCAAAGCCTCAATCTCGCACTTTGCCACCACATCGCCCACAAAGCCCTCCAACATCAGCCTTTCGGCACTCTCCTGCGAGATGCCACGCTGACGCATATAGTATATCGCCTGCTCGTCAAGTTGTCCTACGGTCGAACCGTGCGAACACTTCACATCATCAGCATAAATCTCCAACTGCGGTTCCGACACTACGCGACCTGCGCCAAGTTCGACATTGCGGTTTAACTGCTTGGCATCGGTGCGTTGCGCATCTTGCGCCACATAGACCAGCCCCTTAAACTCTGCCACTGCTCTGCCCGAAGCAACGCTCTTGATGGTCGAATTGCTCTTGCAATCTGCAACATTGTGGCGTGTAACGAGCGACAACACCGCGTGGTCAAAGCCCGAAGCCACCACCGCTGCATTCATCACAAATGATGAGTGCGGAGCGTTGAGCAGTGTTTCATAGGCGGTATGTGCGCCACGCAACATTACAGTAGTTACATTGCACTCACTACCCTCGCCCTGCTCAATCGTCATCGACACATACTTCTCCGAAGCATATACCTCTGTAAGCGACACCTGTGCGTGCGGAGCGAGTCGCAGAGTCAAAGCGCACTCCTTCACATCATCGTGCCACACCACGAGCGATACCTTTTGCGAGGTTGCAACCTCAATTTCGCCCTTGCGCGGATTTACGACAACAAGAGGTAGCGACAAGTCGCACTTGTCGTCAATGCGCCCAACTTTCGTTTCGCGCAATAAGCCCTCTGCTATTAATTCTCTAACAACCATCGCCTACTCCTTATAGTCGTTAATCAACCAATCGTAACCCTCTTTTTCGAGTTTCAATGCCAACGACTTATCGCCCGAATAGATAATTTTACCCTTATACAACACATGCACAAAGTCCGGCACGATATAGTCGAGCAGTCGCTGGTAGTGGGTAATCACTACGGTAGCATTCTGCGGTGTGTGCAATTTCGTAACGCCCGTAGCAACGATACGCAATGCGTCAATATCCAAGCCCGAATCGGTCTCGTCAAGGATAGCCAACTTCGGGTCGAGCATCGCCATCTGGAAAATCTCATTTTTCTTCTTCTCGCCACCCGAGAAGCCCTCATTCACGGCACGCGAGGTCATCTTGGCATCGAGTTCTACGACCTTTGCCTTTTCGCGCATCATCTTCAAAAATTCGGCTGCAGTGAGTGGCTCTTCGCCACGCGACTTGCGTTGTTCATTTACCGCAATCTTCATAAAGTTTGCCATCGTAACGCCCGGAATCTCCACAGGATATTGAAAGCCGAGGAACAAGCCCTTTCTTGCTCTCTCCTCAATGGACATATCGCGCAAGTCCTCGCCCTCAAACGACAACTCGTCAGCCTCAACCGTAAACTTATCGCTACCGGCAATCACCGATGCAAGGGTACTCTTTCCCGAGCCGTTAGGTCCCATTATGGCGTGTACCTCGCCCGCCTTAACCTCGAAATCTATTCCTCGAAGTATCTCCTTGCCATCGACACTTGCACGAAGGTTTTTTATTTTTAGCATATAATTCTTAATTTTTAATTCTTAATTTTTAATTTGGCGTTTAGCCTACGCTGCCTTCAAGGCTGATGGACAACAACTTCTGCGCCTCAACCGCAAACTCCATCGGCAACTTTGCCAACACCTCACGGGCATAACCTCCAACAATCAATCCCACAGCATCCTCGGTCGAAAGACCTCGTTGGTTGCAATAAAACAACTGCTCCTCCGAGATTTTCGATGTTGTAGCCTCGTGTTCGAGTTGCGCTGACGAGTTGCGACAATCTACCGTAGGGAAGGTGTGTGCGCCACACCTATCGCCAATGAGCAACGAGTCACACTGCGAGTAGTTGCGGGCATTATCCGCCTTTGGCATAACCTTAACCAAGCCACGATAAGCATTCTGCGACTGCCCTGCCGAGATACCCTTCGACACGATACGGCTACGCGTATTGCGACCGATATGAATCATCTTCGTACCCGTATCCGCCTGCTGGAAGTTGTTGGTCATAGCCACCGAGTAGAACTCGCCTACTGAGTTGTCGCCCATAAGCACACAACTCGGATATTTCCAAGTTATCGCCGAGCCTGTTTCGACCTGTGTCCAGAAGAGGTGAGCATTCTCCTTGCAAAGACCTCGCTTGGTTACGAAGTTGTAGATACCGCCCTTGCCCTCTTTGTCACCCGGATACCAGTTCTGCACGGTCGAGTACTTAACCTCGGCATCGCGCTCCACGACAATCTCAACGACTGCGGCGTGCAGTTGATTCTCATCGCGCTGCGGAGCAGTGCAACCCTCCAAGTAACTCACATACGCCCCCTCGTCTGCAACAATCAGCGTACGCTCGAACTGACCTGTACCCTGCGCATTGATGCGGAAGTAGGTCGAAAGTTCCACCGGACAACGCACCCCTTTCGGGATATAGCAGAATGAGCCGTCAGAAAAGACCGCCGTATTCAGTGCTGCGTAGAAGTTGTCGGCATACGGCACTACCGAGCCGAGATACTTGCGCACCAACTCGGGATATTCGCGTATTGCCTCCGAGATTGGACAGAAGATAATGCCTCGCTCTGCCAGTTCCTTTTGGAAGGTAGTCTTTACCGACACCGAGTCGAAGACCGCATCGACAGCCACTCCCGCCAAGACCTTCTGCTCCTCCAAAGGAATACCGAGTTTGTCGAATGTCGCTTTGAGTTCAGGGTCCACCTCGTCTATCGAAGCGAGCTGCTTCTTCTTTTTCGGTGCTGCGAAGTAGATTATGTCGTTGAAATCAATCTCCGGAATATCGAGATGCCCCCAAGTCGGGTGCTTCATCGTAAGCCAATGGCGATACGCCTTCAAGCGAAGTTCAAGCATCCACTCAGGCTCCTCTTTCTTCGCCGAGATAAGGCGTATAACCTCCTCGTTCAAGCCCTTCGGAATAAACTCGGTCTCGATATCGGAGGTGAAGCCGTACTTGTAGTCCGACTCCTCGATTGTGGTTTTAATATCTATATTTTCCTCTCTCATTTTATCTGTAAAGATTGTATCGATGATACAAATCGTGCAAATATAGTGAAAAAAGCGGAAAGCGGAAAACGGAAAACGGAAAACTTCTCAAACTTCTCAAAAATAATAAATCTTCATTGCGAGGAACGAAGTGACGCGGTAATCTCCCTTATATTTTTATTAAATTAACAGTGGGAGATTGACTGTTGGTCTTCACTGCTCCGCCTCGGCAAAGTCTGCAAGCAGCCTCTGCCCTCGGCTTAATCGCAGCGGTGCCACGAGCCTGTCGGCTCTCGCAAAGACGCTCTTATTTATTCTATAGTATCTATAATTTGTAGATAAATTTGGTGGATAAATTGTTGCATATAGATATTTTTTTATGTACATTTGCAGGACTAAACCAAAAATATATTATCGTACTATGAAAAAATTATTATTTTTACTATTTGCGCTGATTTGTATGTCAACAACGGCATCGGCAGCAAAAGTTATTTGCGGTGACGAGCGCACCGATGTATGGGTACCAATGTTAAGAGGTAAGAAGGTTTGTCTTTTGACCAACTACACCGCAACAATCAATGGAAAACATCTTATTGATGTGATGTTGGAGAAGGGAATCAATCTGGTTGCTATTGCTACACCGGAGCATGGATTAAGCGGTAAAGCCTCTGCGGGTGCCAAGATTGCATCTTCAACATACAAGGATACCGGAATACCAGTTTGGTCACTTTACGGAAAAACTCGCCGTATGAGCCCTGAGCAGGCAGAGCAATTTGATGTTTTGGTGTTCGACATACAGGATGTAGGTGTTCGTTTCTTCACCTATTATGTTACAATGTTGTGGACCTTTGATGCCCTTGCCGAGAAGGGAAAGAGATTGATTGTATTTGACCGTCCAAATCCAAACGGAATGTATGTAGATGGTCCTATCCTCGAAGAGAAGCATAAGTCGTTCATTGGTGGAATACCTATTCCTGTTGTACATGGATTGACAATGGGCGAACTTGCACAGATGGCAGTAGGCGAAGGCTGGGTTCCAAAGATTGATGTTGAGGTTGTATGTTGCCAAAACTACACTCACCAAACCCGTTATCAGTTGCCTGTTAAGCCGGGTCCAAATGTACGCACAATGCAGGCTGTATATCTCTATCCTTCGACATGTTTGATTGAGGGTACAGTATTCTCGGAGGCTCGTGGTACAGATTTCGGTTTTGAGGCTTATGGTCACCCAGATATTGCTCCTACGGGATTTTCATACACTCCACGCTCAATAGAGGGTGCAAAAAATCCAAAGCATCAGGACAAATTGTGCCACGGAGTTGATTTGCGCAAAGTGCCAAAGAAGCAGATTCTCAAAGAGGGTTTCACTCTCAAATATGTTGTTGATGCCTACAACCGATACGGCAAGGGTGAGGAGTTGTTTGCAGGCGACAGAAAGAAGTTCTTCCACAGATTGGTAGCCGTAGATTATATCTACGAGATGATTATCGCAGGCAAGTCGGCCGATGAGATAAAGGCTATGTGGAAAGATGATGTCGAGAAGTTCAAGGTTCTCCGCCGTAAATATTTGCTTTACGAGGAGTAAACACAAAACTGATAGCTCTTTTTCTACCTTTGCATCAACAAAGCAATAAATAGGCAATGAAAAACTTCTTGGATTTGGTGACTGAGCGCTACTCGGCTCGTGCGTATAGCGACCGTGAAGTGGAGCAGGAGAAGATTGACTATATACTTGAATGTGCTCGACTTGCGCCTTCGGCAGTAAACTTCCAACCTTGGAGATTTATCATTGTGGAGAGCGAGGAGAAGCGCACTGCGCTACACGCTTGTTATGCGCAGGAGTGGTTTCAGCAGGCACCGCTATATATTGTAGTTTGTGGCGATAAGTCGCAGTCGTGGACCCGCAAGCGCGATGGTCACGACCACGCCGATATCGATGCTGCGATAGCAACTGAACATATCTGCTTGGCAGCGACAGAGGTAGGTCTTGGCTCGTGCTGGGTGTGTAACTTCCGCCCGCAGGTGGTAAATGAGGTACTCGGACTCGAAGGCGACATCTATCCCGTAGCGATAGTGCCACTCGGCTACGCCACCGATACGCCAACCCTCAAAAAGCGCAAGCCGTTAGAAGAAATCTTGACTAGAATCTAAGGGCGAGTAACGGCTAGTAAGGGCAATTAAGGGCTAGTAAGGTAAAACTTACCAGCCTTTTTTATTGGTGCTAATCTAAAAATTGCTTATGAGCAAGGAAATTCTTGTACCACAACATAAATTCGTATAAACGGAGGAATTTCAAGGCATACGAAAAGTGGCAATGCGCAGCATACTAAGCGTATGTGAGCAATTGCCACTTGAATATAACGAAGAAATTACCCGTTTAGACGGATTTATTTCAGCGTTACCCACGCCTGAACAGCGTAATGATCGGAGATACACTTCGACTCACGAACTTCACCTTTAACCTCCTTTGGTGCAGCGGTCTCCATCTCCTGCTCCTCGCCCTTAACATCGAGAAAATAGTGATAGGTCAAAACTCCGTAACGACTAACCTTTGCGCTCTTCGACACAAAGATATGGTCGATACGATAAGTGGTATAACGATTAGGATTAAAACCGTTGAATGTTCCCGTAGGGGCAAAGCGATACTTTGCAACTTCGTAGCTATCTTTCAAAATTCCACTCTCGGCAAAAATGCCATAGACAGGACTCTTCTGTGAAACATTAAAGTCGCCCGTAAGAATCACATTTGCGCTCTTCTTGCACTTTGTCTTTATAAAGTCAAGCACCAACTTTGCGCCATTCTCCTGCGCAGCCTTTACACGATGGTCGAGATGGAGATTCAAAAAGTAGAACTTGATCTTCGTTTTTTTATCCACAAACAAGCCCCAAGTGCAGATACGGTGGTGCTTTGCACCCCAACCATACGACACCTCATCGGGAGTCTCTGAAAGCCAGAATGTACCCTGCTCAAGGAGCTTAAAGTCGCCCTTGCGGTAGAATATCGCAGAATGCTCTCCCTTTGTTTTGCCATCATCACGCCCCACACCGATATACTCATAATCGGGCATTCGGGATACCATATACCGCAACTGCTCGGGCTTCGCCTCCTGCACTCCGAATACCTCGAAAGCCTCGAAATTTATCATATCACACAAGACATCTCGGCGTTGCGCCCAACCATTGTCATTCTTGTAGTCACCACGGGAATTCAGGCGGATATTAAATGATGCAACATTCATCTCTCTTGCCGATAGCGACACAAGGGAGAAAGCAAAAATAATACTCAGTAAAATCTTTTTCATAACTCAGTGCAATTTATTATATAGTTAGCGTTTATCATATCCAATTTTGGATTATCTCTGAAAATTCCAAACACCGCCGAGCCTGAACCCGACATCGAGGCGTAGATTGCCCCTGCATCGAGCATCGCTTTTTTCAATTCAGCGATAGCAGGGTGCGTCACAAAAATATGGGGTTCAAAATCGTTCTTCACAACTCCCTGCCACTCGGCAATAGGTCGCTTCAGAGCCTTCGCCAATCGTACCGCAGGAGTGGCAGGCGTTACGCCCGAATACGCCTCTTTGGTCGAAACCCCCTCTTTGGGTTTTGCAATAGCGAGATACAACCCCTGCAAAGGCAGTTCGATAGGTATCATCTTCTCGCCTCGTCCTGTGCAGAGTTGCGGTGTATTGCGCACAAAAAATGCCGTATCGCTACCAATCATCGCGGCCACCTCGACCAATCGTTCCTCGCTTAAACCGAGTTCGTACAACTCATTCAATGCCAAAATTACCGCCGTAGCATCGCTTGAGCCACCACCCAAACCCGCGCCAAACGGCACACGCTTATCAAGGCGGATATGCACCTCACCAACGCCATAGAGCCGTTGCATCAGTCGCAGAGCCTTCATACAGAGATTACTCTCCGCATCACAATCGACTACCAATCCCTCTTGCTCAAAGGTCGAATGCTCCTCCGCAAGGGTAACCTCCACCACATCGTAGAGTTCCGGAACAGGAATCATCACAGTTTCAAGGTCGTGGAAGCCATCTTCACGGCGGCGAAGAATATCGAGTCCGAGATTTATTTTGCAATTGGCGTGTAGAATCATACTACAAATATATGGATATTTTACGACAATTTTCATTTTTTCTCAAAAAAATGCACTATCTTCGCAACTATGGAGCAGAGCCTACTCGACATACTCAAAAAGTATTGGCACTACGACTCGTTTCGCCCGATGCAACGCGAGGCGATAGAGTCGGTTTTGTCGGGGCGCGACACGCTTGTACTGATGCCTACGGGTGGCGGAAAGTCGATAATATACCAACTGCCGACACTCGCGAGCGATGGCTTGTGTATCGTGGTAACACCTCTTATCGCCCTGATGAAAGACCAAGTCGATGCTCTGCGTAAGCGCGGAATACCAGCCATAGCCATACACTCGGGATTGACAAGTCGTCAAATCGATATCGCCCTCGACAACTGCGTCTATGGCGATGTAAAGTTTCTCTATGTCGCCCCCGAACGACTATCAAGCGAGATGTTCCGACTGCGCGTGGATAGAATGAATGTTGCTCTTTTGGCGATAGATGAGGCGCACTGCATTTCGCAGTGGGGATACGACTTCCGCCCTTCATACTTGCGTATCAAAGAGTTAAGACGACTGATTCCCGACACCCCCGTTTTGGCACTTACCGCCTCGGCGACCAAGCGCGTAGCCAAAGATATAATGGAGCAGCTCGACTTTACCGAGCCGAACATACTGCAGTCATCATTCTTGCGACCAAATCTCTCCTACATCGTCAGAGAGACCGAGGACAAAGAGGGACAGTTGATGAGAATTGTAAGAAATGTAGAGGGGTGTGGCATTGTCTATGTTCGTATGCGCAACACCGCCGAGAGCGTTGCTAAATTTCTTGTCGAACAGGGCGAATCGGCATCGTTCTACCACGGAGGATTGCCTAACGCGGAACGCGCGATGCGCCAAGACGAGTGGATTAGTGGCAAAACCCGTATTATGGTGGCAACCAACGCCTTCGGAATGGGCATAGACAAAGCAGATGTGCGATTTGTAGTTCACTACACTATGAGCGATTCGCTCGAATCTTACTATCAGGAGGCAGGGCGTGCTGGTCGCGATGGCAAGCGCAGTTATGCCGTAATTATGATGTCGGCAACCGACAATCACCATATACTCGACCTCTTCGAGAAGGAGTTTCCGAGCATAGCGCTAATTCAATCGGTCTATCACGAACTATGCGCCTACCTCGGCGTGGCGATAGGCGATGGCAAAGAGGCTTCATTCGTCTTTAATATATATGACTTCTGTCGCCGAGTAAAGCAACCCGTAGTCACCGTTCACAACATTATAAAGTTGTTGCAACTGAATGGTTATATGACACTTGTAGAGGATTGCGAACACCCTGCCCGACTGATGTTTATGGTCACACGCGATGAACTCTACGGGGTGAAGATGCAAAACGAGAAGGAGGAGGAGATTTTGCGCACCATACTGCGCCTATACACAGGTATCTTCAGCGAGTTCCGCCCGATTGACGAGATGGAGATTGCCAGCGCATCGAAGCACTCAATCACCGAGGTACACGACCTACTGAAACGATTGTGGCGCGCCAACATAATCCGCTATATTCCGACCAACCACGATCCATTGATATTCCTCGATGAGGAGCGACTCCCTGCACGCGATATATACATTGCCCCCGAGACCTACTCGCGCCGTAAAGAGTTGATGTTGGAACGCTTCAACCACCTACTCCACTACGCAAACGAAAAGAGCGAGTGTCGTAGCCATATTATAGAGGAGTACTTCTGCGACAAGATGTCGGAACCGTGCGGAATTTGCGACAACTGCCTTGCACGCAAAAAGCGCGAGAAGAGAAATTGCGCCAACTATGAACAACAAATTTTGTCGCTCCTTGCCACCGAGCCTATGACAATCAAAGAGGTTGTCGCACACATCGTAGGCAACGAGCAGAGCATCATCGAGGCTGTTCGCCAACTCACCGAACAGGGCAAAATCTCAGCAGAGGGCTCGAAATTAAGAGTGGGCGCAAGTTTTAATAAGGGCTAGTAAAGGCTAGTAGGGGCTAGTAACGGATAGTAAGGATATGCGCCTTCTTTACTTGCCGTTACTAGCCGTTACAAACCCTTAATATCGTTGCGCCGTGATACGCTTCGGAGTTTCAAGAGACTTTTTCGTTCCGACAGGGTGTCGAAACGCTTTTGCAAAGTGGCTAAAATCGCCTAAAAAGGGGCAAAAATCGCATTCTTACGAAAATTATTTTTCAAAACCTCTATTTTTTATAAGCAAAAGTTGATTATTCGCAAAATAATCGCTATTTTTGCGCGTAGTTATTTAGAGTCGTTAGGGGCATTAGAGTCGTTAGCGGACAGACATAACAAGACTAAATAACCTGGACCAAACCCCAAAAGGTAAAATCGGAGGCGATTAAAGAGATATTATATAAAACTTAAATAAACAATAATTTATGGAAGAACAAATGATTGCTCCTGCTGGTCGTATTGAGCGCATCAATATCGAGGACCATATGAAGGAGTCCTACATCAACTACTCGATGTCGGTTATCGTATCGCGTGCGTTGCCCGATGTAAGAGATGGTTTGAAGCCTGTTCATCGCCGAATCCTCTTCGATATGGATTCGCAGTTGCACCTCTATCACGACAAGCCAACTCGTAAGTCGGCGCGTATTGTCGGTGATGTACTCGGTAAGTTCCACCCACACGGTGACACATCGGTTTATGACGCTATGGTGCGCTTGGCACAGCCTTGGGCTATGCGTTATCCACTCGTAGAGGGACAGGGTAACTTCGGTTCGATGGACGGTGACTCGCCTGCAGCGATGCGTTACACCGAGGCGCGTATGCAGAAGATTACTGACGAGGTTATGGCCGATATCGATAAGGAGACTATCGATTGGACTATGAACTTCGATGACACCGAGAAAGAGCCTACCGTACTCCCTACAAAAATTCCGTTGTTGCTCGTAAATGGTGCAAGCGGTATCGCCGTAGGTATGGCTACAAATATGGCTCCGCACAACCTCTCGGAGGTTATCGATGCTTGCTGTGCATATATCGACAACACAGAGTGCACCTGCGAGGATTTGCTCCACTTTGTTAAAGGTCCTGACTTCCCTACGGGCGCACTTATCTACGGCTACGAGGGCGTTAAAGAGGCTCTCTTGACAGGTCGCGGTCGCGTGGTTATGCGTGCGCGTCACGACATCGAGACAACCTCAACAGGTCGTCAGCAGCTTATCTTCACCGAGATACCATATATGGTAAACAAGCAGGAGATGATTAAGCACATCGCCACCCTTACGAAGGAGGGACGCTTGGAGGGTATCGCCGATGTAAATGATGAGTCTGACCGTAGCGGTACTCGCGTGGTTGTAACCTTGAAGCAAGACGCAGTGGCAAATGTTGTGTTGAATATGTTGTTCAAGCACACCGAGTTGCAGACTTCATTCTCGGTGAACAACATCGCACTCGTAAATGGTCGCCCACAGGTTTTGAACTTGCTCGACCTTATCCGCCACTTCGTAGAGCATCGTCACGAAGTTGTGGTACGCCGTAGTCGCTTCGATTTGCGCAAGGCAGAGGAGCGTATGCACATCGTGCAAGGTTTGATTATTGCACAAGACCATATTGACGAGGTTGTTCACATTATCCGCAGTGCAAAGAGTGTTGACGAGGCAAAGGCAACCCTTTCGGAGCGTTTTGGCTTAAGTGATTTACAGACTGCAGCCATCGTAGATATGCGCTTGCGTGCATTGACAGGATTGGAGCGCGACAAACTCACCGCAGAGCGTGACGAGTTGCAGCAGACTATCAACTACCTCACAGCTGTACTCGGTAGCGAGGAGATGCAGTTGGGTATCGTAAAAGATGAGTTGCTCGAAATCAAGGAGAAGTATGGCGATGAGCGCCGTTCGGAGATTGTTTACGCTTCGGAGGAGTTCAACCCTGAGGACTTCTACGCTGACGAGGATATGGTTATTACCATCTCGCACCTCGGCTATATCAAGCGTACATCGTTGGCTGACTACCGCACACAGAATCGTGGTGGCGTAGGTATGAAGGGCTCTGCTACCCGCGATGAGGACTTTATCGAGCATATCTATGTCGCTTCGATGCACAATACAATGATGTTCTTCACCGAGAAGGGTCGTTGCTTCTGGTTGAAGGTTTACGAAATTCCGGAGGGAACTCGCGCATCGAAGGGTCGTGCTATCCAGAACATCATCAACATCGAGCCTGACGACAAGGTACGCGCATATATCAACTGCAAGAAGCTCAACGATGAGGAGTATATCAACTCCAACTATATTATAATGTGTACCAAGAACGGTACCGTTAAGAAGACCAAGTTGGAGGCATATTCGCGTCCTCGTACAAACGGCATCAACGCTATCGAGATTCGCGAGGGAGACCGCCTTATCGAGGCTAAATTGACAAGTGGCTCGGCAGAGGTTATGATTGCAACTCGCGAGGGTAAAGCAATCCGCTTCAACGAAACGACAGTTCGCGAGGTTGGTCGTACTTCGATTGGTGTGCGCGGTGTATCGCTCGAGGGCGACAACGAGGCTATCGGTATGATCTGCATCGAGCCAGAGTCTAACGAAGATGTACTCGTACTCTCTGCAAATGGCTACGGAAAGCGTACAAATGTCGAGGAGTACCGTGTTACAAATCGTGGTGGTAAGGGTGTCAAGACCATCAATATCACCGAGAAGACAGGCGAGCTGGTGGCTATCAAGGCGGTAACCGATGATAACGATTTGATGATTATCAACCGTTCGGGTATCACTATCCGCACCTCTATCGAGCAAATTCGCTTGGCAGGTCGTGCTACACAAGGTGTTCGTATCATCAACCTCCGCGAGGGCGATGAGATTGCATCGGTTGCTGTAGTACCTGTAACTGACGAGGAAGAGCTTGCAGAGGGCGCTGTAGTTGAAGGTGCAGTAGCAGAGGGTGCAGAGACCACCGCCGAGCCTGCTGCCGTAGAGACAAACAACGAAAACGAATAATAAATTATAAACATTAACCGTTAGTATAATATGAAAAAGATTATCTCAATGGTAGTGGTTTTAGCGACACTGGTAGTGCCTACCGTTACCGCACAAAAAATTAACGATGCGTCATTTAAGGCAAGATTGGAGAAGAGCGACCTTGATATCGCAAATCCAAAGAAGGCTGAAAAGGCTGCAACTTGGTACAACCGTGGTAAGTTGTGCGCTGATGCTATCGTAGCTCCTACAAAAAACATCTTCTCTGGACTCGATGCAAGTATGCTTAATATGAGCGTTGGCGTTGAGCCAAGCGAGGTTAAAGATGGCGTACACGCATTCGACTGGATCAATGTTCACACAAAGAACAACAAGGTGTCGGCTTGGAGCATTAAGAAGGAGGTCTTGCCAAACGCTTTCGAGTTGGCAAATGAGGCGTTCCTCAAGGCTTATGAGTTGGACAATGCTATGGCTCCAAAAATTAAGACCGCATTAGATGTCCTTGTAAATTACTACTCGGAACTTGGCTCGGTAAGCCTCGATATCGCTGACTACAAAGCCGCTATCAACGCCTACCTCAAGGCAGTGACTCTCCAGCAAAATCCTTCAATCGGCAAGGTCGATGCTCGCTACTACTTCTTCGCAGGTCAGTTGGCAGCATTCCTCGGAGCGCAGGAGGGACAATACTTTGTTGATGGCGAGCAGTACCTCACAAAGGCTCTCGACCTCGGCTACAACGATGAGCAGGGTAACCTCTACTACTTCCTGTTCCACTGTTACTATGGTCAGCGCGCCGCAGACAAGGCTAACCTCGTAAAGGCAAAAGAGGCTCTGTTGAAAGGTATTGAGTTGTACCCACGCAACGAGCGCATTATGGAGGGTTTGATTCAGCTCTACACCTCGGAGGAGGGTATCGGCAACCCTGCCGACTTGGTTGAGCGTATCGACACTCTCTTGGCGGAGAAGCAGGACAATGCAGACCTTTGGTTTGCACGCGGTCAGGTATTCTTCAAACTGAAGAACTATGACGAGTGCATCAATTCGTTCCTCAAAATTAACGAGTTAAAGCCAAACGACTACGACACAAATTTCTACCTTGGCTACTTCTATATGGCTAAGGGCGATGAGGTCAATCGTGCATTCAATGCTCGTCTCGACAGCATCAACTCGCAAGAGGAGTATCAGGCAGGTTTGAAGGAGGTAAACGAGACCTATATGAAAGCTCTCCCTTGGTTGGAGAAGGCTATGGAGTTGAAGCCTGAGAGCGTAGATTGCGCCGAGTACTTGAAGGTCCTCTGCTTCCGTCTTCGCAACGAGGAGGGTATTATGGATAAGTACAACAAGTACAACGCCATCTTCAAGAAGTTGAAGGGTATTCAATAAATCCGCAAAACCACAAAAGAATAAGCCACTCATTCGGAGTGGCTTATTCTTTTGATATACATTTTGTTACAACTTGCGAAATGGCAATTTCATCACTCCGAAAAACGCCTCACCAAATATACTGCTCGACATCTTCGATGTACCGAGTTCGCGGTCTGTAAAGACTATCGACTCCTCGCGCAAGCGGAAGCCGTGTCGCCAAGCCGTATATTTCATCTCTATCTGGAAACCATAGCCAATCATCTTGACATTGTCGAGGTCTATTCTGCGCAATACCTCTGCACGATAGCCCACAAAACCTGCGGTAGAGTCATACACAGGGATTCGTGTTATCATACGGACATAGAGCGATGCGCCATAAGATATAAGTATGCGAGAGAGAGGCCAATTCACTACATTCATTCCCGTAACATAGCGCGAGCCTATAGCGACATCGGCATCACTCTCCAAACGCGAAGCAAGGCGTAGCAAATCGTCAGGATTGTGCGAGAAGTCGCAATCCATCTCGAAAATCTCATCATAATCGCGTTCCAAAGCCCACTTGAAACCTGCGATATAAGCTGTTCCCAAGCCGAGTTTGCCACTACGCTCCACAAGATTTACACGCGAGCCATACTCTGTCATCTTCTCGCGAATAATCGTAGCTGTACCATCGGGCGAGCCATCATCGACATACAAGAGGTCGAAATCTCCCGCAAGCGACATCACCTTATCGGTCATACGAGCTACATTCTCACGCTCGTTGTAGGTTGGAATTATTACGATTCTTTTCATCTTATATAGCTTTTAGCCATTGACCTTTGGTCATTAGCTTTTTTATAATTCAAAATTTAGCGCAGTAAAATGGCATGCGCTCCCGCTGGTCGCTGAATGGCAACGAATGGCATTCGCTCGTTACACTCGCTGAATGGCAAATGCGCCTCTCATTAAGCACTCCTTTGGAGTGCGCTGCCATTAAATGTCATTAAGGGCGTAAGCCCGAATGCCATTAAATGCCATCTTTATTGGCGCATAGAACTCATAAGAACGATTTATTCTTGGAACGTTTTTCTACCAAATAAGTAACGCAAAACTATCGAGCCGTGGTATATCGGAGCTTCGCGTTTCACATTACTACGAATTGATTTGCGTTCTGCCGATAGTCGCCCGTGCCAACGCAAGAAGTCACGCCACGCCTGCCATACAGCTCTTGCGCTCTGCTTTTTGCCCTGCAAGGTGTAGAGTATAAATGCCATAAAGTCCAACACAGGTCGCACTACGGCAACCAACAATCTCTGTGCCGTTGGTGCGCAACGATAGAGCATTGCGAGATTGTTGCGGTGGTTAAGCATAGTCTTAAACGGAGAGTCCGCCGAGAGCGTTGCTCCGCCCAAGTGATAGACCTTTGAACGAGGCTCTACCACCACCCTTCTACCCGACAGCCACATTCGCCAGCAGAGGTCAATCTCCTCCTGATGAGCAAAAAATTCGCTTGCAAAGCCTCCGAGTTCGGCAAAGACCTCGGCACGACAACAGAATGCTGCGCCACTACCCCACATCACATCACGCACAGTGTCATACTGACCGTAATCGCGCTCTATATGGTTGAGTATGCGACCACGACAGAAGGGATAACCCAAGATATCGATAAAGCCACCCGCAGCACCGGCATACTCAAACTTCTCGCGACACTTGTCATCGAGAATTTTCGGCACTACAACTGCCACATCCGCGTTCTGTTCCAACTGCGCCAAGAGAGGTTGCAGCCACCCCTCCGCAGGCTCTACATCGGAGTTGAGCAACACGAACACATCGTACCCCTGCAACTGTTTCAAAGCGCGATTATACCCCTCGGCAAAGCCGTAATTCTTGTCCAACTGAACGAGTTGCACCTGTGGCATTGCCTCGCGTAGCCACGCCACCGAGCCGTCAGTCGAGCCATTGTCCGCAACTACAATATCAGCCTCGGGCGTAGTGGCAACCACGCTCGGCAGATAGTGTTGCATATGTTGCAAACCATTCCAATTGAGTATCACGACTGCCGTTTTCATCGTTACTTTCGCTCTTTGTAGTTGTCGTAGAACTTCGAGTCGGCACTCGGAAGCATCTTCCAACGCTTGTGTGACCACATCCAATACTCCGGTTTTGCCTCGATAGTACGCTCCAAACAACGCACATATCGCTCCGTAATCTCGTGAGGAGCAACCTCCTCCGAGCCATCGTACAAGAGTGTGTAGTTGTGGCGATAGCGTCCTGCCTCAATTCGCTCCAACTCCAAATAGAATACCGGCAATCCGAACTTCAATGCCAACTGCTCGCCACCATCGAAGAAGAGCGAGTCGTGATTGAGAAAGTTGTGCCAGCAACACCCCTTTGTTATAGGGCAGTTTTGGTCGGAAATAAGCCCGACAACTATATTTTTGCCATCGATGCCGTGACGATGTGCAACATAGTGGCGCATAAAGTTCTTACTTGGAACAACATCTACCCTATCGTAACTGCGCAAGCGCGAATAGAGCTTATCCATTATTCGACTTTTCAACGGCTTATACGCCACAAAAAGATGATGATTAGGGGTACAGAGATAGAGATTTAAGGCAATCTCCCAAAAGCCATAATGAGAGGTTAATACCACAACATTGCGACCTTTGATAACCTTATCAAAGTTCTCGGTAAGGTTAAATTCTGTCGCTTTGGCGCGCTTTTTATCGTTCATACCGGCCAACGACAGAGTACCGACAATCATCTCGGCAAGGTGGTCGTAGTAGCGATTGCAAATATCTTGCAACTCCTCTGCGCTCTTATCGGGAAATGATTCGCGCAGTTGGCGCATAATAACCTCGTAGCGATAGTGTGCCACCCTACGCAAGATAAACGACACAAAAGGGGCAAACACCCCATAGCGCACACAACGCGGAAGTATCGCAAAGAGGTAGCACAAGCACCACAAAAGCAGCACTACGCAATCTTCGTATATCTCTCGAATTTTACTCTTCATAGTTTTTTTTGGTTTTGCGAACTCCGAGCCTTGTCAAGGCAAATTGAGAATTGAGAATTGAGAATTGAGAATTAACTCCTATCTACTCACTACTCACTACTCACTACTCACTAAATTAAAAGTTTTCCGCTTTCCGCTTTCCCTGCCACTACGATTACAAACTCCCCCTTCGGTGCGTGTTGTCGGAAGTGTTCTGCCACCTCGGCAAGTGTTCCGCGCACGGTCTCCTCGAACATCTTTGTTATCTCACGCGACACGGCAACCTCGCGTTCCTCGCCCATAACCTCTGCCAACTGCTCCAAGCACTTCACAACACGGAATGGCGATTCGTAGAATATCATCGTTCGCTCCTCCTCTGCCAACGCCTCAAGGCGTTTTTTACGCCCTTTCTTCTGTGGCAGAAAACCCTCGAAGCAAAATCTATCGCACGGAAATCCACTCTGCACCAATGCCGGCACGAATGCCGTAGCACCCGGCAAGGTAGTAACCTCGATACCTCGCTCCACGCAGGTACGCACAAGCAAAAAGCCAGGGTCCGATATACCCGGAGTTCCCGCATCGGAGATAAGTGCCACATCCTTGCCCGCCTCAATCGCATCGGCAACCATCTGCACCGTAGCGTGTTCGTTGAACTTGTGGTGCGAGCGCAGGGGCTTCTCGATGCCGAGGTGTTTCAACAGCACCGAACTTGTGCGAGTATCCTCTGCCAAGATAAAATCCACCTCCTTCAAAATGCGGATAGCGCGAAGGGTTATATCCTCCAAGTTGCCGATAGGGGTTGGTACGATGTAGAGTTTTGACATAGCGTTATTTATATTTTCTTTGCAACAAATCCATCATAAGTTTTGTCGCTTGTGAGTTTGGCGACCAAGTATAATTCTCCGTGACAAAGATAATGCAGTCATCAAATGAGGATTGTTTGTCGAGATTGTCTATAGCACTCTCATACGCTTCGCTATCGCCATCGAATAACTCGCGTATCAACATAAACTTATCTGCCAAGCCTATCGCATCGCGTAACGATACAACGGGTGTGCTCTCGGCTACACCCTTCGGGCAGGCAATGGCATCTGCCACCGAAGGTGTTTCGTGGAATTGTTCACCCACAACAGGTATCGGCTCATCTTCGTAGAGCGAAAGCAGAGGGCTACGCTTTGGAGTGGAGAGTTGAGAGTGGAGAGTGGAGAGATTCTCCTCTACGATAGGGGCGTTAGGGGCGTTAGGGGCATTAGGGGTTATTTCTTGCTCTTGCTCTTGCTCTTGCTCTTGCTCCTGCTCCTGCTCCTGCTCCTGCTCGTTTTCCGTTTCTTCCGACTCTTCATCGAAGATAAGTTCCACCTCAACCTCTGGTTCTTCCTCCATTTTTTCCTCTATGTGGGTTATAGGAGCCATTTTTGACTGCTCCTCGTTTTCCGTTTCTCGTTCTTCGTTGTCCGTTTTCTGTTCTCCGTTGTCCGTTATGCCGAATTTCAGTTCGGCATACGCTTCACGCAACTCATTGAGAGCAACATCTTTTTCGAGGTCGGAGAGTGAGCCTGTGCGCTCCGCCTCCTCCACAATCTGCAACACGCGTTGCAATCTCCCTTTCAAATCCATAGTCATACTTTTACTTTAATTTACAAAGATAGAAAAAATTTCTCAACTCTCCACTCTCAACTATCAACTTTTTTTACTATCTTTGCCCCGACATAAGGGGTGCTGAAAGAAGTGAGTAGTGAGGAGAGAGAGTAGTGAGGAGTTAAAAAAATAATTCTCAATTCTTAATTCTCAATTCTCAATTTTTAAGGCTGAGATTATACCCATCGAACCGAAACGGGTAATGCCGGAACGGGAAGAGTGTAATTTTACATACGACCCCTTTTCAAACTATTGTTTAATTAAAAACTTAAATGGTTATGAAAAGGATTTTTTCTTTTTGTGCGGTAGCACTATGTACTGCAAATGTTGCCTTAGCAACGCCAAATGGAGATGATGAACTCTCGTCTCTCGTCTCTCGTCTCTCGTCTGATTCGATTGCAATGTACGAGAACATTCAACAAGTGGAGATTACGGCTGTAAGAGCAAAGTCCTCCACTCCTATCGCCCACACAAACCTCTCGCGTAGCGAGATTGAGGAGCGCAACTATGGCGAGGATATTCCCTCGCTCTTGGCAAATCTCCCTTCGGTGGTTATCTCTTCGGAGAGTGGTACGGGCATAGGCTCAACCTCATTCCGAGTGCGCGGAACAGACGCTACACGCATCAATGTAACGCTTAACGGCGTGCCGATGAACGATGCCGAAACCCACTCGGTCTATTGGTACGATACGCCCGATTTGGTATCATCGCTCGGCTCGGTGCAGTTGCAACGCGGTGTCGGCACTTCGACCGCAGGTACGGGAGCCTTCGGAGCATCGCTCAATATGACCTCCGCACCCCTCGCATCGAAGTTCTCGGGGCGTGCATCACTCTCCTACGGCTCTTTCAACACCGCAAAGCAGGAGATTGCCCTCTCGTCAGGTCTGCTCGGAGGGCATTGGGCAATAGATGGGCGATTGTCGCACCTCTCCTCTGACGGTTATGTCGAGCGAGCATCGAGCAATCTATCGTCTTATATGTTGCAAGCAGGATACTACAAGGGTAATACAATGGTTAAACTCCTCTCGTTCGGTGGTGTGGCGAAGGTATATCTTGCCTACACGGGTTTGACCGCAGAGCAGATGGCGGAAAATCGCCGTTACAACCCTGAGGGAGAGATTATTATCGGCGATAAGGTGGTAGGCTTTTTCGATGACCACACCGACAACTACACGCAGATAAATAACCAGTTGGTCGTAAGCCATATCTTCAACGACAAGTGGCGCATCAATGCCACCGCCCACTACACCTACGGCAACGGCTACTACCGCAACTACAAGAACGACCAAAAACTGAAAAAGTACGGTATCGCCCCTATCGAGGTTGGGGGCGCATTGGTGGAGCGCACAAACCTTCTGCGCAAAAAGATGATGGGCAACAACTTCGGAGGTGTGGTCGCTTCGGTAGCCTACACCGCAGAGCGAGTGTCGCTTACGCTCGGTGCTTCGGCATCGCTCTATGACGGAGTCCACTATGGCGAGATTTCGGGCTTGGTTGAGGCTCCCGACTTCGCTACTGCGGAGTACTATCGCAACTACACGACAAAGTGGGACGCATCGTGCTTTGCAAAGGTTGATTGGTTGATTACTAAGGGGCTAAATCTCTATGCCGATGTGCAGTATCGCCATATTACGCACCGCATTGCGGGCGTAAATGACAACTTCGATGATACTACGGGGGCGATGCAGGAGCTGAATATCAACCGCCACTACAACTTCTTCAATCCTAAACTCGGCTTGCACTACTCATTTGCTCGCGACCACGCCATCTATGCTTCGGCAGCGGTGGGACAGAAAGAGCCTACGCGCAACAACTTTACCGATATCCGCAAGGGCGAGTACCCGACTGCCGAGAAGATGCTCGATATCGAGGCTGGTTACACCTATAATACAAAGATTGTGTCGCTCGGCATAAACCTATATTATATGATGTACCGCGACCAACTTGTGCAGACGGGCGAGTTGTCCGACACGGGCGAACTGCTCTCGCGCAATGTTCCCGACTCGTACCGCCGAGGGGTGGAGTTGTCGTTGGCGGTAAATGCGACTAAATGGTTTTCGCTCGGTGGAAATGCCACTTTGAGCCAAAACCACATTAAGAACTATGTCGATTATATCGATGGCGTGGCGTTTGAGCGTGGTCGCACTACGATAGCATACTCGCCTTCGGTTATTGCGGGTACATTCTTCGACTTCCACACACACGGCTTCGCTGCACGACTCTCGACTCGTTATGTCAGCAAGCAGTACCTGACAAATGGGCAGTACGAGGATTTAACCCTGCCACGCTACTGCGTGAGCGACCTCGACATCTCCTATACCCTGCATACCAAGAAGGTCGAGAAGGTACGATTTGGAGTGAAGATTGGCAACTTGTTTAATGCCAAGTATTGCGCAAGCGGCTATGGTGGCTCGTGGTTGGAGGGTGCAACCCTTGCAGAGCGTGGCTCATGGGCGTGCTACTTCCCACAGGCAACCATCTCGGCACTTGGAAATGTAACGGTACATTTCTAAATTGAGAGTTGAGAACTGAGAGTTGAGAGTTGAGAGTTAGCTAATGGCTAAAAGCCTCCACTAATTCAAAATCGGAGGCGATGAGATTATTTTTGTGCGATGCTAGGCGACAAATCTGGAGCATAGTGAGCCTATGTGAGGAATTTGGCGACCGACGCACTCGTGCAAAAAGAACTCATCGGAACGATTTTATAACAAAGAGATATGGATATAAAACTTATTTTACAGATTGTGGGCGTGGTACTCGGACTGCTATATTTATGGTTGGAGTACCGTGCCAACATTTGGTTGTGGGTAGTGGGGGCAATTATGCCCTGCGTACACTGCGCTCTCTACTACCAATCGGGCCTGTATGCCGACTGCGCTATGCAAGGCTACTATATATTAGCAGGATTGTATGGTCTGATAGCGTGGTTGTTAGGGCATAAGCGCAAAAACAACCCACTAAAAATCTCACACACACCGCTACGGCTTGTGTTACCATTGGTAGTTATATATAGCGTACTACACACTACTATATACTACTTGTTGGTGGAGTTTACCGACAGCAGCGTACCATTTTGGGATTCGATGACTACGGCTCTGTCGATGATAGCTATGTGGCTATTGTCGCGTAAATACTTGGAGCAGTGGCTTGTATGGCTTGTAGTGGATATAATAACCGTAGGGTTATATATATATAAAGGCATACCCCTTACGGGTTGTCTGTATGCACTATACTCGGCTCTTGCAGTGGCAGGATATATGCGTTGGAAGGACAAATTGACAATTGACAATTGACAATTGAGAGTTGAGAGCTGAGAATTAAGAATTAAGAATTGAGAATTGAGAATTGAGAATTAAAAATTAACTCCTATCTACTATCTCCTCACTACTCACTACTCACTACTCACTTAAAACACCACTCTCACGCCAACCTGCATACGCCAGCGCGAAAGGAGGTCATTGCGCGATACATCGCCACCAACAAAGCGATATTTCGGTGTGCGGTTGCCCTCTGCATCGGTTGTCTTACCACAAACCTCAATAGGCGACAAACGATATTTCGAGGTATAGTAACTTGCTCCCCAATCCTTTGAGATGAGCGAGCCGAGATTTATCACATCGAGCGAAATCTGCACCTTGCGCGAGGTGTTCGCGCCGAAGTATATATCCTGCGCAATATGGAGGTCGAGATGGTGCTCGAAAGGCGTCTGCAAGGCGTTTCGTGTAAGGAACTTACCACGAGAACTACGCAGGGCAGGTGTCGCCTCGATATAGTCGCCAAAGGCTACACGATGCTCCTCGCTCTCGAACTCCATAGCCTGCAACTCCGCAGCCGTAGGCACATAGATTGTGGTGTTGCCGTAACTGCTATCGTTGTTTGCATCTTCGCCTGCATAAGTCAGCGAGTAACGCATACCCGAATATCCCTGATAGAGCAACGAAATGGTCGTACCAAGCACCTTCGCATAGCGAGGTGTGCGATACGAGAGCGATGCCGTAACCTTGTGAGGAACATCGAAGAGCGAGTAACTCAATGCGGGCGCATTGCTATCTGCCGAGTAGTTGCGACTCCAAGTGTTGAGTGCTTGTGCCGACACTCCGTCCATTGCCGAGTAGGAGTGCGAGAAGGTGTAGGCAGCGTACAAATCCAAGCCAAAGCGGAAATGCTTTGCCACCGATGCACTCACCGAGTAGCCATACCCCTTCGAGGTGTTCGACAAGAGGTAAATCGAGGAGTAAGACTTTGCTAACGAGGTATCGTAGAGGGTTGTGGTGTTCTGCCCGTTTGCGAGAGCAGAATTTACCGCAAACAACTTATTGCCTTTGTCTTGTGCTGTGAGATTGGTTATCAGGAGGTCATTTATCGACTTCGAGAAGATACCCTCAACCGTGAAATGCCACCCCTTGTACTCCTGCTCCAAGGCGAGTGTTGCACGCGCCACCTGCGGATAGCGGAAATCCTTTGCCACGATATTCAGCATCGGATTTGAGGATACTCCCTCCGCACCCGAAGGCTCCTCGTCAAATTTCGGCACGGTCTGTCCCTTGCTACTGTCGAGTGTGTAGCCTTTTTGTGTCATACCGCTGTTGGAGAAGCAGTTGGATATCCACACAAACGGTATTCTGCCCGAGAATATACCCACTCCACCACGCAACAAGGTCGAAGCCTCTGCGCTCTTGGCTATCTGCCAGCGCACTCCGATACGGGGCGAGAGCAACACCGTAGGGCTTGGCACTTGGTTGGTCTTTACGCCATACTTTTGTGCTATTTCAGAAGAGTTGAACGCCTCATTTGTGGGAGGGTTTCCGAATACCACAGGTATATCGGCTCGAAGACCATAGGTCATCGAGAATCGGGGCGAGGCGTTCCACTCATCCTGAATATATACGCCAAATTGGGCGGAAGTTATATTTGTATAAGGGTTATCGGAGTAGTTGCGCACATACTTTCGCGCGTTGTCCTGCAAGAAATCGTCAAGGGTGTCGTAGGTATAGGCACCCAACGCATTTGCCATATAGAGGCACGAGGAGTTGAAAATCTCGTTGTGCGTACCGATTGTTATCGTGTGCGAATCGGCATAGTAGGAGAAGTTATCGGTCAGTGTTATGGTGTTTTGCACCAAATCGTTCATAATGGCGAAGGGGTCTGTACCGATATATACTGAGGTATTGTCGCCATCACGCATCTTCTTAATCTCTACATAAGGGTATTTCGCGCCACTCATCGCATCGCGACCATCGTGTACGCGGGTGTAGCCCACGCGGAACTCGTTAAACATCTTCTCCGATACGCGCGAGTTCAGCTCCGCAACCAACGAGTGGGTATCGGCAATAGAGGTGTAGCCCTCGCCATTGAAGCGCAGGAGCGTAGCACTCGACACAAACTCATCTTTCCTCGCATCGAGGAAGTTGTAGCGAAGCGAGAGGTTGTGGCGCGAATTTATGTTCCAATCGAGACGAGCAATCAACGAGCCTGTATGCCTTTTCAGCGTCTGCATACCATAGCCACCGCCATTGTAGCCCGTAAGTTCGTAGAAGCGATTGGCGATGGTCGCTGCATCTGTTGCCGAGATGTTGCAACCGCTATCGCCTACATAGTAAGACGATGGCGAGGAGTCAAGATTAAACTCGCCATTGAGGAAGAAAAACAACTTGTTTTTGACTATCGCACCACCCAGCGACACGCCATAAATCTGTGTCTGTTGCTCGGCAAGTTTTGCTCCGTTCAGCGGACTGCGACCATAGAAATTATTGTCGTTATAGTAGGCGTATGCCGTACCCGAAAAGGTGTTTGTTCCCGACTTTGTGATGGCATTTATGCCACCGCCACTGAAACCTCCCTGACGCACATCAAACGGTGCGGTAACGACCTGAATATCCGAGATAGCATCGAGTGGAATAGGGTTAGCACCTGCCAAACCACCGTTTGTACCCGTAGAGGTCAAGCCGTACATATCGTTCGATGCAGTACCGTCAATTTGGAAGGAGTTATAACGCGAGTTCGTACCGGCGATGGATATTCCGCCATCTTTCGACACCATAGCCTGCGGAGCAAGGCGGGTAATGTCATCTATCGAGCGCGATACGGTAGGAGTACGCTCAATGATATCGCTGTGGAAAACCTCGCCCGCACCCATACGGCTCTCGGCGAATTTGTCGCTTGTAACTACCACCGCATCAATGTTTTGCGTGTCGGATAGTTGAGCGTCTATCTGTTGCTTTTCGCCCAATGAGAGGGCTATATTTTCAATCTTTTTATCCTTGTAACCCACAAACGAAAACTCCACCGTATAGGGCGCACCCACGCGCAAACCCTGCAAGCGATAGGCTCCATTCGTGTCGGTCGTAGTGCCATATACCGTTTCGGTCGGCAGGTGTGTTGCTACAACCGTAGCACCAACCATAGGCTTACCTTCACTATCCGTAACAAAACCCTGCAACGATGCAGTAGTCGATTGCGCGGTGGTTGCTAATGTCGCCACCAAAGCACATAAAGCAAGTAGAAAACGCTTCATAACTATATATAAATAAAAAATGCCCCAAACACAATTCGGGACATTATAACCACAAATGAAGGTTGATTTTGAATGAGAGATTTCAAGGCTTGCGAAGTTCGAGAAACCGCAGCATACTAAGCGTATGTGAGGATTTCGAGAACAAGCGTAACGCAGAAATCGCCATTCACAAATCTACCGACACTCTCTCATCCGGACTCTAACCGTCGGTATCGGAATTTCACCGATTCAGTCCCATCAGATTGCAATTTATTATAAATCACCGCCATAGGGAGTCGCGGACTATCACCGCCGGTAGGGAATTACACCCTGCCCCGAGTATTCTGTTGCAAAGATAGCAAAAAAAGTTAAAAGTTAAAAGTTAAAAATTAAAAATTGTTTTTGAGAGACTCACCAAAAAACCAAAAAATCGCTTTTAAGGAGATAGTTGCAACGCCGTCAAAAAGAAATGAGATGGGCGCATACACTCCCCCCCCGAAAAAATGATTTTTAAGCAGATGAGAGCAAGGCGAACAAGAAGCCTCCCAGAGCCAAAAAATCGCTTTTAAGGAGGTAGTTGCAACGCCGTCAAAGAGAAATGAGATGGGCGCATACTAAGCGTATGTAACCATCTCATTTATCGAAGACAAGGAAGCAAATGCCCCTTAAAACGATTTTTTTACTTTTGGCGGAAGTATATCTGAATCGGCACTCCCGAAAAATCCCAATGCTCGCGCAAATGGTTCTCCAAGAATCGGCGATAGTTCTCGCGGATATACTGCGGAAGATTGCAGAAGAATACAAACTGCGGAGTAGGCGTAGGCAACTGCATCGCATACTTAATGCGTATATACTTACCCTTGGTTGATGGTGGCGGAGTCTCCTCGATAATCGGCAACATATAGTCGTTGAACTCCGATGTAGGAATACGGCGCGCACGCGACTGATAGACACGAATAGCGGTCTGCAACACATCGAGGATACGCTGTTTGTTCAGAGCCGAGGTAAAGATAATCGGAATATCGTTGAACGGTGCAAGTCGCTTTGCAAGAGCCTCCTTCCACTCCTTCATAGTGTTATTACTCTTCTCAATCAAATCCCACTTATTCACCACGATAACACAGCCCTTGCGGTTGCGGACGATAAGGTTGTGGATATTAAGGTCCTGCGACTCCAAGCCCTGCTGTGCATCGAGCATCAACACACAGACATCTGATGCCTCGATAGCACGAATGGAGCGCATCACCGAGTAGAACTCCAAATCCTCCATCGTCTTGCCCTTCTTACGCATACCTGCCGTATCGACAAGGTAGAAGTCCATTCCGAACTTATTGTAGCGTGTGTGGATAGAGTCGCGGGTAGTACCTGCAATGTTGGTGACGATATTGCGGTCAGTGCCGAGCAGAGCGTTGGTAAGCGATGACTTACCCACATTCGGGCGTCCTACAATCGTAATGCGAGGAAGGTCGTCAAGCTCCTCCGCCTCGCAATCCTCAGGCAGATGTTTCAAGATTTCGTCCATCAAATCGCCCGTACCACTACCCGACATCGAAGAGATGCAGAACGGATCGCCAAGACCGAGCGAGTAGAAGTCGTTAGATGAATAGATAAGGTCGTAGTTATCGACCTTGTTGCAGACGAGAATGGTACGCTTCTTTGCACGGCGCAACACCTCTGCCATCATCATATCGAGGTCGGTAACGCCTGTACCCACCTCAACCATAAAGAGGATAACATCAGCCTCCTCGATGGCGAGCAACACCTGCTTGCGAATCTCGTCTTCAAAGATATCATCACTATTTACCGAATAACCTCCCGTATCGATTATCGAGAACTCACGACCATTCCAATCGGTTTTGCCGTAGTGGCGGTCACGGGTTGTTCCTGCGGTCGAATCTACAATCGCCTGACGATTACCTACAAGACGATTGAAAAGCGTACTTTTGCCCACATTCGGGCGTCCTACTATTGCTACTAAACTCATATTTTAGCTGTTGGCTATTAGCCTTTTTATAATTCAAAATGCAAAATGCAAAATGCAGAATGCAAAATTTAGCGCAGCAAAATGGCATTCGCTCCCGTTGGTCGCTGAATGGCAACGAATGGCATGCGCTCGTTACACTCGCTGAATGGCAAAATGCGCCTTTCATTAAGCACTCCTCCGGAGTGCGCTGCCATTAAATGTCATTAAGGGCGTAAGCCCGAATGCCATTAAATGCCATCTTTATTGGCGCAATTAACTCATCAGAACGATTTTGTCGTAACTTTACGGCTACAAAGGTAAGCAAAAAAAAGAGATTTTATCAATGATACGATGGATATTTCAAAAATATTTATTATTTTTGGGAGTTCGTAAATTGCGAAGAGTTTTTAGTATGAAATTCAGAGGGATAAAAATAGTCTTGTTGATGCTTTTGGCGGTTTCGAGTTTAGCCGTTACTGCTCAAAACCAATCAGCTCACACCAAAGTGAGCAAACACAAACCGGCAAAATCGACTCCAAAGGTCAGTACAGAGTTTGGTTTAGGTGTTGGCGCTCGATTCAATTGGTTCAATGTACAACCAATCAGTTCCACTTTTACGCCAAAGATTACGATGAAGATGTCGTATGGCGCTGCATTGCAGTTCCGCCTCAACATTGGCAAGTTCTTCGGTATCCAGCCCGAGATATCATATGCCTACTCCACCCTGCGCATCAACGACAAGACAAACAACTTCAGCGCAAAGTCCAAATTCAATATGGTGCAGATACCGCTGTTGCTCTCGTTGCGTATCGCAATGTTCCGCATCAATGCAGGACCTGTATTTACCTTGATGGACAACCCGACCTACCCACTCCGAAGTGGCGAAGATGGTGCAATTACGCAGATGCCTCTCGGTAAAATTTTCCCTACGATAACCTACACGGCAGGTATAAGCGTTAAGTTTGCGAAGTGTATGATAATAGACTTGCGATATGCCGACCAATTTACCAATATCAAGTCGGTAAATTCGTATATTTGGTCGCTCGACAAGGCGGTACAACCCGAAGCACAAACCTTCCGCACACACTGTCGCAGTATTCAACTACGCATAGGATACGCGTTCTAAACGGAAAACGGAAAACGAAAAACGAAAAACGGAAAAGTTTTCATCAGTGAGGAGTTAGGAGATAGTAGATAGGAGTTAATTTTTAATTTTTAATTTTTAATTTTTAATTCTCAATTGTCAATTGTCAATTTGTCTTGACAAGGGTAGGAGTTCGGAAAACAAAAAATATTTTGATGACAGATACAACAGGTAAAGAGATAGTAATCGAGGGTGTCGATACCCGAGAGTTGTATGGGGCAAAGGAGTGCTACCTGCAACAGATTGTAGCGATGCACCCGAAACTCAAAATCGTGGCGCGAGGCTCCTCGTTAAAGGTGCTTGGCGCAAAGGGTGATGTGGAGCGATTTGAGCGTCAGATGGCAGGTTTGATAGCCTACTACGACCGCTACGGACACATCTCGAAGGAGGTTATCGAGCAATCTTTCTCGGTGGGTTTTGCCGAGGCGGCAGAGAAGGCTCACCAGAGCGACAAGGAGGTTATCGTCTATGGCAACAACGGCATAATTGTCAAGGCTCGCACCGCCAACCAACGCAAATTGGTCGATTTGTACGATAAAAACGACCTTATCTTTGCGACAGGTCCTGCGGGTTCGGGTAAGACCTATACCGCTATCGCTTTGGCTGTTCGTGCCTTGCGTGACAAGCAGGTACGCCGAGTGATTTTGACACGCCCTGCGGTGGAGGCGGGCGAGAAGTTGGGCTTCCTGCCAGGCGATTTGAAGGATAAGTTAGACCCCTACTTGCAACCGTTGTACGATGCGTTGAACGATATGATTCCGCCTGCGAAGTTGCAGAAGTTTATGGAGGACGGTACGGTGCAGATTGCTCCGTTGGCCTATATGCGTGGTCGTACTTTGGATAACGCGTTTGTGATACTTGACGAGGCGCAGAACACCACCCTATCGCAGATAAAGATGTTCTTGACACGAATGGGGCGCAACGCCAAATTTATCGTTACGGGCGATGTTACGCAGGTCGATTTGCCACACAAGAGCGATAGTGGATTGGTGCGTGCGATGCATACGGTAGAGGGCATTAAGGGCATCGGCTTTGTAGAGTTCAACAAGGGCGATATTGTCCGCCACGAATTGGTAAAACATATTGTCGAGGCGTTCGACAAACAAACGGAAAACTAATTATGCAGATGCAAAGTTATATATGCTCTCCAATGAATTATATAGGTGGTAAATACAAATTACTACCTCAACTGCTACCTCTATTTCCGAAGAAAATCGACACTTTCGTTGATATGTTTTGCGGTGGAGGAAATGTTGGAATTAATGTGGAGGCGAACAAATTATTGCTCAATGACAACTTGTTGTATATCGTTGATTTGTATAGGCAATTCAAATCTATGACAACAACGGAGGTCGTGAACTATGTGGAGCAGAGAATTGACGATTTTGAGTTATCCCTTACCAATACCGATGGTTATTTAGCTTTAAGGAATACTTATAATCAAGAGCGAAACCCGCTTGATTTGTTTGTACTAACAGCGTATTCGTTCAATCATCAAATCAGATTTAACAACAACCACCAATTCAATATACCATTTGGCAAAAATCGCAGTAGATACAATGCCAACATGAAAAAGAATTTAGAGTTATTCATTGCAAAACTGCATGAATTAGATGTCGAGTTTTCATCTTCAAATTTTGAAGAGTTGGATTTATCTGAACTAACCTCTGACGACTTCGTATATTGCGACCCTCCTTATTTAATAACAACAGGAACTTATAATGACGGCAAGAGAGGTTTTACAGGCTGGTCTCATAGAGAAGAGATGAAGTTGCTTGCACTTTTATCGGAGCTGAATAGGAAAGGTGTTCGTTTTGCGCTGTCAAATGTTTTAATGCACAAGGGTAGAAGCAATGCTATATTGAAGCAGTGGATAGAGATGTACAATTTTAATGTATATCATTTGAATAAGGATTATCAAAACTCCAACTACCACTCTATAAATAGTGAAAACGATATTACAGATGAGGTTCTCATTACTAATTATGTTCTGCAATAATGAGATATATAGGCAATAAAGAGAATATAGTAGAGAAGATTCACTCTATTCTTGCTGCAAATAACATTTGCGGTAAGCGCTTGTTTGATTTATTTGCCGGCACAACAGGGGTTGGAAGATACTTTAAGCAATTAGGATATCAGGTTGATTCATCTGATATTATGTACATGTCATATTGTTTGCAAAAAGCATATATTGAAAATAATCAAACCCCAAAATTCGAAAAGATATTACCTATAATACATAATAACGGACAAAATCAATCTCTTTTCTATACCCCATTAGAGTTAGTGTTATCTTACTTAGACGGTGTTGCTCCTATTAAGGGTTTTATATATAACAACTATACACCGGATGGAACACTGCATCTTGAAGTTCCGAGATTGTATTTTACTGGAGATAATGGCGCCAAGATAGATGCCATACGAGTTAAAATAGAAGAGTGGAAAAGCGCCGAATTAATTAATGAGTCAGAGTATTATATCCTGTTGACTTGCCTATTAGAATCGGTATCGTTGTATGCAAATGTTGCCGGTGTATATGCAGCATTTTACAAGAAATGGGACCCAAGAGCCGTTAAGCCATTAAAGTTAAGACCGATACTTTTAACAAATAACAACCAGAAAAATAGAGTTTTTAATGCGGATAGTTTGTCTATTTTACATGAAATAGATACAGATATATTATATCTTGATCCTCCATACAACGAGCGTCAGTACCTGCCCAATTATCATGTATTAGAAACTATTGCAAAATACGACAATCCTCAAATTAAAGGCGTAACGGGCATGCGCCCATACGACAAAGAGAAGTCTGTATTCTGCAATGCAAAAAGTGCATTACAAGCATTAAAAAAGGTTGCAGAGTGTAGCAAATATAAATATCTTGTTCTAAGTTACAATTCAGAGGGCATTATGAAGCAAGAAGATATTATCTCGCTTCTCTCCAATTATGGTGATGTTGTTTTGGAACAATTTGAATACAATCGATTCAAAAGCAACAACAACGGATTATCAAGAACAAAGAAGAAGGTATTTGAACAATTATATATTTTGAAGCGATGAAGAACTTGTGGATATTAACCGAAGAACGCCCCAAAAAGCAGTCATTGGAGAATATTTTAGACTATTTCGCAGGGTATCAGTCTATCGCCTACAAAGGTGGCGATTTGTGGATATGCCCATTGTTGAATAGTGAAAAATGTTTTGACTTTACATACGAGGTTAAGGGCTTTAATAGCCCTAAGGTCGAGCATGTCTATATCAAAACCATATCCGGTTCTTCTAGTTTCGTGGACTACCTCCTATATTATCAGGAAGAGCAACCTACCACACAAGACACTCCACTTTTGGCAATAGAAGAGACAAAAACAGATGATAGTGAAAGTCGAAATACTGGAGTCTATCAGCGTGCCACAAAATTTGTAGTCTTAAACTTTTTCTATCCTCACACCAAGTGTGTGATGCTATATTCGCTTCATGTTGAGCAAAAGAAAAATCCAACAGATACATACATTTTTGGTACTTGCATGTTAATAACTCTTGGAGTTGATATTATTGGTAAAAAACTTGATAAAGAGTTATACAAGCCATTTTCAACCATAGAGGAACTGATTGCGACCAAGCAGCTTATGTCCAAGCCAAAATCTCCGGCTAATGTACCTGTTGAGATTGTGCAATACGATGATAGCATCTCTGTTTCTGGTAGGTTATACAAAGATGACAGATTGGCACATGACCCAAGTATAGGAACATTAAGTTTGATATGTGCAACATTGCGTAAATTAGGGTGGGATAAAGACATCGTAATAACAAGACATGGTTTAAGTCAGAAACATGTAGTTGGCAATAATAAATTCTTGCAAATTGCAGACAAACTGCATCTCTCTTTGCAAGGCCTTGCCTTATCTCCATGCAATCTGCCTGATAGTTATTGGCACTATGAAATAAAAGGTGAGAAACTTGGAACTATATTTATTCACACGGTAGTTGAAAATCTCACAAGTAGCTTCTCTGCATTTGACAATCATGCTGGTTGTGAGAAGAGCTATTTCAAAACAGCCGATGGAGTTCATATCCCATTGGAGAAATATGTGGATAGAGAACTATATAAAGCAGGCGATAAGAGCAAACGACTTGCTATACCAGATTTAGTATTGATTGATATCGATTCAAAGGAGTCTATAACTATCGAAGGAAAAACATTTGCTAATCGCTTGAAGGGAATTGAGGAATTAAAGTTATATGACTCATTCGAAGCGATGTATCTCTGTAAGCACTACCCTCATTACGCCCATAAGCGAACAGTGGTGCTGTATGGAAGCAAAAACGATTCTGTGATAGAGGTTGAAATAGGATTCTTACTCAATCAAGATGGAAAGATGGTGTTAGGAATAAATGCACCTACTATATTTATCACGGCAATAAAAAATTTAATGGCATATTGGAATTAATCATTAAAAATAGTAACTATGAATTACAATTTAGAGCAACTGAAACCGACATTGGTTTGGAAACATTTTAAGGCTTTGACGCAGATTCCTCGTCCTTCGCACCACGAGGAGAGGGTGCGCGAGTATATCGTGGAGTTTGCAAAGGCTCACAACCTCGAATATAGCGTTGATGAGGCGTGCAATGTATATATCGCAAAGCCTGCAACTGCGGGCTATGAGGAGCGTAAAGGTATCGTGATGCAGGCACACCTCGACATGGTACCGCAGAAGAATAACGACAAGGTTTTCGACTTCGAGAACGACCCTATCGAGGCATATATCGATGGCGAGTGGGTAACTGCCAACGGCACTACTCTTGGTGCGGATAACGGTATCGGCGTAGCGGCAATTCTCGCAGTGTTGGAGGATAACACTCTCGAACACGGTGCTATCGAAGGACTCTTTACCGCAACCGAGGAGACCGGTATGGACGGAGCATTCGGCTTAAAGGCGGGCTTGCTCAAAGGCGACATTTTGTTAAACCTCGACTCCGAAACCGAGGGCGAGTTGTATGTTGGTTGCGCAGGTGGAACTGACGCAAACATCACTCTCCCTTACACTGCCGAGCCTGCACCACAGGACTGGAAGGCAGTAAAACTCGAAGTTAAGGGTTTGAAGGGCGGACACTCGGGCATTCAGATTGGCTTCCAGCGCGGAAATGCCAATCGCTTGTTGTGTCGCTTGTTGCTCCACACCGAGCAGGAGTGGTTGCTCGCTTCGATTGACGGAGGTGGTTTGAGAAATGCTATCCCTCGTGAGGCACAAGCAGTTGTACTCGTTCACGATGTAGAGGCGTTTAAGGCGGAGGCTGCGGCATACGAAAAGACCTTGCAGGCGGAGTTCGAGAATATCGAGGATTCGATTGCGGTACTCGTAGAGGAGGTTACCTACCCTGCGGAGATTATCCCATCGGCAACGGCACACAACCTCGTTAAGGCGGTTGTAGGCGCACCTAACGGTGTGGTGAAGATGTCGGTTGAGATGGAGGGCTTGGTGCAGACCTCGACAAACCTTGCCCGTGTGGTATCGGACGGTAAGTGCGTAAAGATTCAGTGCTTGTTGCGCTCATCGGTATCGAGCGAGAAAGTCGCTCTTGGCGAGGCTATCAAAGGCGTATTCGAGATGGCAGGTGCAGAGGTTGAGTTGTCAGGCTCGTATGACGGTTGGAAGCCAAATATGGAGTCGCCAATCTTGAAGGCAATGTTGGCATCTTACGAGGCTCTCTACGGTAAGAAGCCTGCCGTAACCGCTATCCACGCAGGTTTGGAGTGCGGAATTATCGGTGGTGTATATCCTAACCTCGATATGATTTCGTTTGGTCCTACAATCTGCTATCCACACTCTCCGGACGAGAAGGTAGAGATTGCTTCGGTTGAGAAGTTTTATGACTTTTTGCTCCACACTCTCAAAAATGCTCCTGCAAAATAGTTGAGAGCTGAGAGCTGAGAGTTGAGAGATAATTTTGCATTTTGAATTTTGCATTTTGAATTTATATGACTAACCGTTGGTTTGTAATAGTTAATCCCGTATCGGGCGGAGGTAAGGGATTGGGAGATTTTCCAAAAATCTCCCATCTCCTACGCGAAAACGGCATTCAACACGACCCTGCATTTACCGAACATCGCTACCACGCCACCGAACTTACAGTCGAGGCGGTCAATCGAGGCTACCGTAAAATTATTGTGGTGGGAGGAGATGGCACACTCAACGAGGTAGTAAATGGTCTGTTTATACAGAAGCAGTGCGAGCCGAAAGATATTCTGCTTGCCGTAATCGCTGTCGGTACAGGCAATGATTGGGTGCGCACTACATGCATTCCTCGCAACTATTCTGCTGCCGTGAGGGCTATTAAGGAGGGACACTCCTTCCTGCAAGATGTAGGTAAGGTGACCTATACCGAGTCGAAAGTTGAGCAAACTCGCTATATGGCAAATGTGGCAGGACTCGGCTTCGATGCCTATGTAATTCAGATATTCAACCATCTGAAATTGAAGGGATACAAAGGAAAATGGCTCTATCTGTATAGCCTTATTCGCGGATTCTTCTCGGCTAAACCTGCCGGAGCAACCATCGAGGTCGATAGCGAGGTAATCTACAACAAGTTGTTGTTCTCGTTGGCTGTCGGCATCTGTCGCTACAACGGAGGAGGTATTCAACAGTTGCCACGCGCCGTAGCAAATGATGGTCTGCTCGACCTCACGATAATTCGCCCTGTGCATTGGTGGCATGTGGTATTCCGCGCACGAAGACTCTTCAATGGTGAGATTTACTCGATAGGGCATGTGCAGTACGCACAAGGAAAGGTTATAAAAATCACCTCGGCACCAAATATGCCACTCGAAACCGATGGCGAGCTACAAGGTGTTACACCGGTAACCATCTCGGTAGTACCACAAGCTGTTCGATTTGTGGTAACAAAAGAGTTTTTGGAGGATTAGCAACCGGCTTTTACTTGTCGGTTGCCCACTCACCCTTTGCACCTTCGTATATTATAAGGTGGTGTGGCTGAAGCGATTTCAATAATAGATAGGTATCGTATATATTTATGCCCGAGGTCTTGCCCTTTGCAATGGCATAACCAATGACTGCAGAACAACCCTTTGTCGAGTGCAAGGCGTGCAGATTGCGCCATAGGTAGCTATCGTTCCATATCGGATCGTTGCTCGGATTTCCATCACGGCGGATATGATCGCCAAGCAAAGTGGTGTCGATAGGTGTTCTTACCACCACATACAAACCTCGTTCTGCGCACTCCTCAACTATCTTATCAGCATTGCGATCGAGGGTAACAATCACGCCGTTATAACCATACTTCTCCACCTCGTCAAGGCTCTTTACAGCCTCCCACTCGGCAAAGTTAGGCACTATCTCCTCGTTATTAATATAGAGTTTTCCATTGCGCAGTTTCAGCTCTCGCAATCCAACTTGACAATTTACACACTCAGCAATGCGGTTGTCGATGCGGCTCTCCAACTCAAGGCGTAACATCGTAGGATTTTTCGCACTCCACAGTGCAGATGTAGGCACAACACACGCAAAACGCAGTGTATCCTCACGGCGCATATCGAGTTCTATTTCGCGGTAGCCCTCGGCAATCACTATCGTATCATTCTGACGCAGAGCGTAGTGCATACGCATATTCTTGCGATTTAAGGCATTGCACTTTACAGGTATGGCAAACTCGGCTATACCCTCGCCATTCTCGTTCAGGCGCAAGTTGGCAACAACATCGCGAATGCGGATTGTTGGTTGCGAAAATATCTCCACACCTTCGACTGCAACATCTTTGGTTGCATACAACTTATTGGCAAGAAGCGACTTGTCAAGCATAATGGCAACCTCGTTGCGACCTTCGTGCGAGAATTTTGTAATGTTAAACTCTGCACCCATAACGCCCGTAGGAACAAAGCCCACCTCGCGACCATTTACATAGAGCGTATATGCCGTAGAGGCGTAACCGACACGCAATAACACCTGACGATTGAGCCAACTTACAGGCAGAGCGAAGTGTGTCGTAAAGGTCGAGATCATACCCTCATCTTTGCGCGACAACTCCTCAACCGTAGCCACAAAGCGTGATTGTGGAGTCTTTCCGTTGATTGCCTCCGTCATATTGTGGAACGGAATAGTTCTCGGGCGAGCAGGTTCTACATAACGAGCCGAAAGGTCGTAGCTCTCTTGTGCTACAGCAGTAGCGATAGTCGCAGCAAGAAATATGGTTGTCAAAAATTCAACTCTCTTCATATTTTTTTGTATCTTTGTGGCAAAGGTACAATTTATTTCGATAAAACACTATGCCCAACAGCACGAAACTTATATTTCCCGAAATTTCAGCTCGACTGAAAGAGGTCGATGGCGAAAAGTTTATCTGGGATTCCATACGCCAAATGTGGTTGCTACTTACCCCCGAGGAGTGGGTACGACAACATGTCATAGCGTGGCTTATAGGCTATAAAGGCATTCCTGCACTCCGAATATCGCAAGAGTACCCCGTAAATATCAACGGGCAACATCAACGCGCCGATATTGTAGTGATAGATGAACGTGCCAAGCCCTATATCTTGGTCGAGTGCAAAGCCCCAAATATCGCAATAGACGATGAGGTCGTAATGCAGGCAACACGCTACAATGCTGTTGTAAAGGCTCGATACATTCTACTGACCAACGGCAAAAAACTCTACTGCTACGAGTATTCAGAGGGACAATACCGAGCAGTAAGAGAGTTTTAAGGAAGTGAGGAGATAGGAGTTAATTCTCAATTCTCAATTCTCAATTCTCAACTCTCAACTCTCAACTAAATAATAGAGGTTGGCTTAATTGCCAACCTCTATTATCTCAACAGTCCAACCGAACAACTCGTTAGCGCAAGCATACTGCATCTGTGCTATCTGCGAGGTCTGCACCGTGTCGGCAACTATCGCATTTACCAACTGCGTAGCATTGGAGTAGGTATTATCCACCGCATTGGCAAAACATTGATAGAAGGCATTTTGTTGCGCTCTATTCAACCCATCAGGCAGGATATTTGCCGCTACAAGGTCACGATAAGGATAGAGGTGGCGCATATTCGAAGCATCGGCAGCCAACTGCTCCACGATAGTTGTCACGACATAGACCTGCACCGTATCATTCACGGCAGGCATCTCGATAAAGGTTGTATAGACCGGATAGTCCTCCTCGACCGAAGCCAATACGCGGTCGGTAAAGAGCATATACTCCGCCTCGGTAAGGTCGTTCAGATAGACCATCTTGCGATAATCGCGCAAGAGGTTGCGCATAGCTTGTCGCTCCTCGCGATTCCACTTTGTCTGCTCGCCACAAGCAAACAGACCTCCGAAAATAAGTGCCACAACGGCAAACGAAAGTAAAAACTTTTTCATCGTGTTAAATCTTTATATGTTAAACCACCCGATGAAAGAGCAAAGTGCGTGCCAAGAGAGGAATTATTAAGGGCGTTAGGGGCGTTATAGGCGTTAGGGGCGTTAGGGGCGTAAGTGTCGTTAGTGTCGTTAGGGGTTATTAGTGTTTATCTCTCTACTCTCTACTCTCTACTCTCTACTCTCTACTCTCTACTCTCAGCTCTCAGCTCTCAGCTCTCTACTCTCTATTTCTTGTCAGAAGTCGTGAGATGTGGTGCATCGCAAAAGAAAGACCTTCGGGATAGTACAAGTAGTACAGCCCGAAGGTCTTTACTTTTAGGGATGTGCCGCAGATTGCGGCTTATCACAAGAAATTATTTGAGTGGGCGGAGAACAAACTTAAACTCCTGATTCTCGTAAGGAATACGATACTCCTCGCGTGGGAGAAGTCCCCAAGAGTTGATACAGCCGACACCCATCTGCGCCTTGTCAATATTAATATATGTATTGCCGTCCTTAGTAAGATGCTGCGAATACTTACGGTAGTCTGACGAATTAATATCGTACTGCTCCATAGGATAAGGGAGTGCATTTGCTTGGAATGTAGCCTCGCTGACAACCTCGAAGCCACGACCTGTGCTATCAGCAATACGCCACCAGCGGAGTTCGCAATGCGCACCACACTCCTGAGGACGAGAGTAGAATGGCCAGAACTGCTCGGCAACGCTCTGCTTGTAGATACCAACCAACGCACTGCTCTTACGGTCAATATAGGTTTCGTGCTCTCCTGCACCATAGAACTCGATAGTATCGAATGTCGCAGGCATCGCAAGCGCCATACCGAAGCGCAACATCGAAGGCACCTTAATCTCGCTTGCGCCCTTATTCATCTTCTCACTCACGGCGATAGTTCCGTCAGGTGCAATTGTGTATGTCATTGTTACGGTTGCACCACTCTTTGCGTACTTGTAGACAGCCTTAACCTCAACACACTTATCCTTCAACTCCTTAGCGTCAAACTTATCGAGGGTTGGAATATCGGTACGCCAAAGCAACCAACCTAAATAGTTAAACTTATTGTTACGACTACCGCGTACACCATAATCGTTATCAACCATAGCACGATAGAACTCCGGTTTCATAGGCTTAGAGAGGAGCTGTGTACCATTGTAGATATACGATGATAGGAAGCCCTCTTCATTGAACTCGGCAACAAACTTCTCACCCGAAATCTTCTTGCCATCGAGAACTACACCTTGAGCCTTCTTGCACTCAACACCCTTTGGCTGTACAGCGGCAAAGGCTGCTGCGCAGTCGTAAGGTGTAATAGTGAGCTGGTTGTGAGCAACCTCGTAGCCTGCCTCCAAAAGTGGCTCTGCGCTCTTCAATACGAACGATACATTGAGGAATATCTCTCCCTTCAACGCCTTAATATCGTTGGCATTATAGCCGAGTTGAACATCGACCTTATTCTGCGGAGCTACATTCAACTCCTCAACGATGCCAGTCTTAACGACCTTACCATCTGCAACCAACGACCAAACAAGGCGTATATTCTCCAAGCCCTTGAAGAAGTACTCATTAAATATGGTTACACGGCCAATTGCAAGATCCGAAGCCGAAGCCCAAATCTCCTGATATTGATGTTTAACCTCGTATGCCGATGGGTGATACTGACGATTTGATGCAATAAAGCCGTTACAGCAGAAGTTGTCATCGGATACATCAACCGTATTCCAACAACCTCCATAACGATATGTCAACTCACCCGTCTTCTCATCGCGCCAAGCCAAAGCCTGATCTACGAAATCCCAGATGTAACCTCCCTGATATGTAGGATACTTACGAACCAAATCCCAATACTCCTTCAAGCCTCCGAGCGAGTTACCCATTGCATGAGCATACTCACACTGAATAAGAGGGCGATTGAATGGATTTTTACCCTTCGAGTGAGCCTCGCACTGCTCATAGTTGGCATACATCGGAGCATCGATATCTGTATTGTGGATACCCTTGTTCTTACCGTAACGGATAACATTTGCTTGCTCGTAAGCCACAGGGCGCGACTTGTCGTAAGCCTTAATCCAATCGTAGCACTTGTGGAAGTTAGGGCCATTACCCGCCTCGTTTCCAAGCGACCAATAGATTACCGATGGGTGGTTGAAGTCACGCAACACCATACGCTGGTCACGGATAAGGTGTGCTGCCTCATAATCCTTGCGCTTAGCCAAAGTATTCTTCCCATAGCCCATACCGTGCGACTCAATATTACCCTCATCGCAAACATAAAGACCATATTGATCACAGAGATCGTACCAGAGCGGAGAGTTTGGATAGTGGCAAGTACGAACAGCGTTGATGTTCAACTCCTTCATAATCTGAATATCGCGAATCATATCCTCACGAGTTACATAGTAACCTGTATTTGGAGCCATCTCGTGACGGTTTGCACCCTTGATAAGTACAGGACAACCATTTACGAGCAGCTGCGCATTCTTAATCTCAACCTTACGAAATCCCACCTTGAAAGCGGTAGCCTCAACGGTCTTACCCTTATCGAGTACCTCAACAGTGAGGCGATAGAGGGTTGGAATCTCTGCACTCCAAGGCTGCACCTTATCGAGATGCCAGCAACGCTCAACCTTGCCCTTCTCTACCGATACTACCTCCTGCTTAATCTGCTTACCACAAGGAGCATTGAAAGTCAAACGCACCTCTTTAACACCCTTTGTAGCTGTTACATTGATATCGAGGTGTCCCTTTGTATAGTTGTCGTGCAAGTCGGCAACAAACTTAACATCTTCGAGATGCTTCTTATCGCGAGCATAGATATAGCAGTCGCGACCAATACCTGAGAGGCGGAAGAAATCTTGGTCTTCGAGATATGTACCGTCGCACCAACGATAAATCTGCATAGCAAAGAGGTTCTCCTTGCCAGGCTTCACATACTTTGTAATCTCGAACTCTGCCTCCAACTTCGAGTCCTCGCTGTAGCCTACATACTGACCATTAACCCACAACGAAAGGTTTGATGTAGCCGAGCCAATATGTACATAAATCTGCTTGCCACGCCACTCCGAAGGCACCTCAAAGTATTTGCGATACGAGCCTACCGCATTGCGCTCGGTTGGAACATACGGAGGGTTATTCGTGTAGTGCGATGCCCAAGGGTATGGTTTATTGGTGTAGATTGGATCTCCATAACCATTCATCTCCCACAAACCCGGAACAGGCATCTTGCCCCAAGCCGAGTCATCGAACTTTGGCGACCAGAACTCAACAGGCTGCGGATCGGTTGCATTTGCAGTCCAATAGAAGTTCCAAACACCACCAATCGAGCGATAGAGAGGTGACTTTGTAAAGTCGTGCTCCGCAACTGCATTCTCAGCTGTCGGGGAGACAATAAAGGTCGATCGCATCGGCAAGCGATTTTCCTCAAAGAAGTTCGGATCCTGCCATTTCGGATCCTTTGCCGCCATTGCATTGAGCGACAACACAAGGGCAACTGCACCTAAAATTAGTCTTTTCATTTTGTCTGTTTTTGGTTGGTTGGAAATATATTGTTTTGTTTGTTGTATCCTTTGTGTTGTTGCTTGTGGTGAGTAAAGTGTTTAGAGGCGTTAGGGGCGTTAGAGGCGTTAGGGGTGATTGAGAATTGAGAATTGAGAATTGAGAATTAACTCCTAACTCCTATCTCCTCACTACTCACTACTCACTACTCACTTTATTTACCTCATCGAATTCATTCGAATGCTCGCTTTGACAAGTGCAATGGCACGAATACGGCTCATCTCAACATCTTTATTGGCGTGGTGCGGATTCTGCGATACGAGTCGGATATAACCCTCCTTGTCGGAGCGCTGAATATACTTCACGGTAACATACTCCTCACCGTCAATATCGATGGAGAGCAGGTACATATCGCCCCAGAAGATATCCTCCAAATCGTGCAACTGCTTATAAAGCACAATATCGCCACTCTTCAACAACGGATACATCGAGTCGCCTGCAACATATATCGCACCATCGCATTTCGGCAAATTCGGAATGTGGATATAGTTCACAGGGATATAATCAGCCTGCTGCTCAAATAGCGGAACCAATCCCGCAGTCGCCTCAATCGAATACAAAGGAACTGACTGCAACGGCATCTTCATCTCTGCGCCACGAGCGAACGATGAGGAGAGTGCCGGATCGGCATTAAAAATCTCGCCCTTACCCGTATCGAGCCAATCGGGATTGACATTCAAATCTTGAATAAGGATATTACGATTGCGGGAAGATAGTCGCGCCTTGCCCGTTTCAATCATTGACAAAGCGGTCTTTCCAACACCAAGTCGCTGAGCCAGTTGTTCTTGCGTCAGCCCTAAACTCTTTCGTATAAGTTTTAGTCGCTCTCCCATATATTCTATTAAAATCTTTTTATACAATTTTTGGACTTTTTTAGTATCAAAATTCATTTTTTGAACTACCTTTGTCCTCGCAAAGTTAATTATTTTCTTTGAAAAAAACAAGTTTTTATTAACTACAAACAGACAAATAGATATGGAAACAACGATTTACAAACTATCCGAGGAGGATTATGCCGCTTTGGCGAGCGAAATTAAGGGGCGATTACTCTCGCCTTGTTACTTTACGGGAGTGGTGGAGGCAAAGGGTGCTTGTGGCGAGATTTTGCGCTTGACGGCATCGCTGATACTCTATCGCCGCCGTCCTGACCTTCGCAACAGATACGAGCGTCACGACACCATCTGCGGAGTATCGCCCGTATGGTGGGACTTCGTATGCGAAGGCGATGAGGGCATCATCTATGACGATTTCGATTTCGAGAAATTCACAAACTACTTAATTGAGGAGGAGTAAGATGGCAAACGAGCTAAACTTTTCAGATTTTGCCACCGAGATATACCCGTTCTTGGAGATTCAGCCATTTCACGCAGTCTATTATCGCATCTTGGAGGCGTTTGCACGAGGGGATATTCGCCGACTCATTATCACTATGCCACCTCAACACGGCAAGTCGGTCGGTGCAACTACCCTACTACCTGCCTATATGCTCGGACTAAACCCCGACATACGCATTGCCATAGCCTCATACTCGGGCAGTTTAGCTTCGCGTTTTAATCGCCGAGTGCAGAGAATACTCGACAGTCGCGAGTACAACGACATATTCCCCGACACCACCATCAAGTGTGGCGCAAAACCGGCAAACTATATCCGCACAGCCGATGAAGTCGAGATTATCGGACACGATGGCGCACTCCTCTCCGTAGGTCGCGAAGGCTCACTCACAGGCAACCGCGTAGATTGCTTTATCCTTGACGACCTCTACAAAGACGCGATGGAGGCGAACTCGCCCATAATTCGCGAGAACTGCTGGGAGTGGTACACCTCGGTAGTGCGAACAAGAATGCACAACTTCTCACGCGAGTTGATTGTCTTCACTCGTTGGCACGAGGAGGATCTAATCGGCACAATAACGAGCAAAGAGCCGTGCCGTGAGTTGCGGAGTTTCAACGACTTGGCAGATATTGGCGAGAATGAGTGGCTCTACCTCAATTTCGAGGCGATAAAGGCTTCGCCTGCCACAGAGATAGACCCTCGCGCTATGGGCGAAGCGTTGTGGGAGGAACGACACTCGGCATCGCTACTGCAACAAAAACGGCAGCTCGACACCCTGCGTTTCGAGTGTATGTACCAAGGTCACCCCTCTTCGCGCGAAGGGTTGCTCTATGGCAACTCGTTTGCCGAGTATGATGCGTTACCACGCGATATTGTGCGCTACGGCAACTACACCGACACCGCCGACACGGGCGATGACTATCTCTGCTCGATATGCTATGCCGTAGATACCGATGGTATAATATATATATGTGATGTAGTCTATTCGCGCGAGCCGATGGAGGTTACCGAGCGCGAGGTTGCCGAGATGCTATGCCGTAATCGCACCCGCATCGCCACCATCGAGAGCAACAACGGAGGTCGTGGCTTTGCCCGTTCGGTACAGCGTATGGCGACATCGACAAAGGTCGAGTGGTTTCATCAATCGGGCAACAAGGAGGCTCGCATTCTCTCGCACTCGGCAACAGCACTGCACCTGCTACGCTTTCCGCGAGGGTGGCAGACACGATGGTTTGAACTCTTCAATCATCTGACCACCTATCGCCGTAGTTTTCGTTCCAACCGCTGGCACGATGCCGCCGATGTCATCACAGGCATAGTCGAGCGTGAAACCAACAACTCGTTCCGACCGCGCATATCGTTTATCAGATAAAACACAAAGAAATGTGAAAAAAGTGGAGAAAATAGGCGATATTTCAAAATAAAATCACTATGTTTGCACTTGATTGTAGAGGTTAGTGTAAAAATCCCCACCCCGAATTTGTCGGGGGGGGGATTTTTGGGTTTTAATTCGCTGAATTTCAGTACATTATAAGATTAATTGAACATTTTTTTACATTTTTTAATTCAAACGACAATGAAAAAACTATTTTTTTCGATGGCGGCAATCGTTGGATTGCTCGCAACATCGTGTGTTCAGGCAGATGTCGAGGACACAAAGTTGGTAGGTAATGGTTCTAAAGTCTCTCTCCGCGTGGAGACCAATGGAGCCAATTCGCGTACAATTGCAGATGGAACAGAGGCTACTTCGCTCCAGTATGCTGTTTATGATGAGGGTTGGAACTTACTCTTTGAGAGGACTGCAACTCTCGAAAACAAAGTGGCAGACCTCGAACTCGACCTCTTGAGTGGTTACACTTACCACTTCGTATTCTGGGCAGATGCAAATCCGGGTTGCTACAATGTAGATTTCGAGAACAAGAGACTCGCAGTTGATTACGACAGCGCCGTGGCTAACAGCGATGCACTCGATGCGTTCTATGGTGTTTTGCCTAACATCTTGGTTCAGGGTAGTATTAATAAAGAGGTATCGTTGAAGCGTCCTTTCGCACAGATTAACTTCGGCACAACCGCAAAAGACCTTGAGAATGCAAAACTTTCAGGTTTCAATACCGCATCGCTCAAGACCTCGCTTACAGTTTCGGCTTACACCGAGCTTAACTTACAAAACGGTACAGTTAGCGGATATACCGATGAGGTTGTATTTGAGTCGGCATCGCGTGCCACAGATATGGGAACATTTACGGCTAACGGCAAAGAGTATGAGTGGATTTCGATGAACTATATCTTGTGTGGTGCTGACGAGTCTTCGATAGATGTTTGCAGTATGATTGTTACCGATGGTTCAAAGAGCGTTACTATATCGTACCCACAAGCACCTGTACGCCGTAACTGGCGCACGAACTTGGTAGGCTCGCTCCTTACCGACAACTCGAATATCAAGGTTAATGTTGATGATAGATTCAGCGACTCTGCTTACGATTTGAACTCTTTGGAGCAGATTGCAGAGGGCGTACTCTACGATGCTGACACCAAGACATTCGTGCTCACATCGGCAGATGGTTTGAAGTGGTTTGCATCGCAGAGCGATGGCGTTTCTCGCGCAGAGACTACTGTTTATACAGCAAACGGCACTTTCAATGGCTACACCGTTAAACTCGGTGCAGATATCGACTTGGAGAACGCAGAGTGGACTCCTATCGCTTCGGGTGCTAACACATTCAAGGGTACATTCGATGGTGCAGGTTGCACCATCTCGAACTTGAAGATTACCAAGACCGACAACACTCCTGCAGGTTTGTTTGCAAAAGCGCAAGGTGTCATCAAGAATGTAACTATTAAGGGGGTAAATATCAACGCTCACTACAAGGCCGGTGCTATCGTAGGTGATGGTCTTTGCTCTCACATTGAGGGTTGTACAGTTGATGGCGGTAGCGTTGTTATCACTCCACTCAACAAAGATGACGGTAACCACGCAGGTGGTATCGCAGGTTATCTCTCGGCAGAGCCTACAGCCTATGTTAAGGATTGCGTTGTAAAGAACTTGACCATCAAGGCTTACCGCGATGTAGCTGCTGTTGTAGGCACTGCAAACGGCTCGCAGGCTCCCGTAATCAGCGGTAACACAGTTACAGATTGTACCGTTATCGCTAACCAACTCGTAGAGTACTACACAACAAAGAGTGGAAATGTCGGTCAGGTCGTAGGTCGCAACGAGATAGGCGCGACTTTAGACCTCACATCTAATAGCGTTTCCAATGTTTCAACCACTATCCTCGAGGAGCGAATGGTTACATTTGATGCAAATGGCGTATTCGTCGTATCGGACATCTCGGACTACTTGGCTATTTGCAAATATATCGCCACCGCAGAAAATGATGATTTTTCAGATAAGACTATTAAATTGGCGGCAGACTTGGATTTGAGCCAATACAGAGATATGGGTAGTTCAAATACGCCTATCGGCTCAACAGGCGAGAGAGATGATCGCGGACGACTTGTTTGCAAACCATTCAAAGGTACATTTGATGGCGATGGAAAGGCTGTCAAGAATCTCTACCAAAGTGGTTGGGATATGGGTTACGAGTGGGGACAGTATGGCTCTTGCGGTTTGTTCGCCGAGTTGGAGAATGCAACAGTTAAGAATGTCGTAATCGAAGGTCTCGATGCAGAGGTTGAGGGTGGCGATATCTCGTTTATCGCAGGTAGCGCAACAGGCGACTGCGTATTCGAGAATATCACTATTAAGAGTAGCTCGATTGGTACTTACAACAATGGTTGCGGTGGTATCATTGGTTGGTCTGGTGCAGGTAACTACACCTTCAAGAATATCACTATTGAGAGCGATGTTGTTCTCGGCGGTCTTTGGGGTTCGTTCGACTCGTCGATTGGAGGTGTCGTAGGTCAGGCGGAGCCGGGTGCAACTTACAACTTCGAGAATGTTACTATCAACTGCCGTATCGATGCTTACAACGATGTCACAGCATCTTACGACTACTACAACTACCGTATGTGCGGTATGATTATTGGTCGTTGCGAGAAGACTACAACAATTGATGGTCGCAACTATCCAGATTTGTCGCAGTACAACCTTTCGTTCAACAATGTAACCGTAAACTATGGCACTTGGATGAACTACCACTACTGCCGTGCTGCCGGTGCAAGAGGTGTTCGCGTTGAGCCGGGATATGCGTATGGTGGCATTGCAGCTGATCGTGATCACAGCAATGACACTGTTCATTGTATGGAGTGTATGCCATTCGACCAACTTATCGGCGGTGACCAGTATGGCGTTAAGGGGCTTCCGGCAGTTGATGGTGTAACCGTAAACTACCCTGCAGAGTACACTTGCCCGCTTTGCGGACAGCAACACAATGCTCAATAGTCGCATTAGTTGCAATATAAAATTTGCGCTCTTCTTCGGTGAGGGGCGCATTTTTTTTGAAATTTTCTTGTTTTTTAATAAATATAGGTGTATATTTGCACTGTGAATGAGTGAGGGGACAGTGAGTCCCCTCATTTTCGTAAAAGAAACTACGCAATAAAACAATAAGCAATTATATGGATATCAAGGAGTTAGTAGCGGTTGTAGAGAAGGCATTGGAGGGTACGGATATGTTCGTGGTGGATTGCACCATTACGCCCGACAACACCATAGACCTCGTTTTGGATAGCGACACATCGGTTTCGATTGATGCCTGCGCGATGATAAATCACGCCATTGGCGAGAACTTCGACCGCGATGTAGAGGACTACTCTCTCACCGTAGCCTCGGCAGGCATTGGCGAGCCATTGAAATTGGTACGCCAATACAAGAAACTCGTTGGCGAGAGCGTGGAGGTGCTTCTCAAAAGCGGTGTCAAAATTCTTGCAACGCTCGATGATGTGACCGAGGAGGCGATTACAATCTCTTATGACGAGGCGGTAGTCGTAGAGGGCAAAAAGAAGAAGCAGACACAGCGCACTACCCACACCTACACATTCGAGGAGATAAAGTGGACCAAAGAGTACTTAGACTACAAATAAACGGAAAACGGAAAACGGAAAACTGAGAACTGAGAGCTGAGAGTTGAGAGTTGAGAGTTGAGAGTTGAGAGATAAACACTAATAACCCCTAACGACACTAACGCCCCTAACGACACTAACGCCCTTTGCGCACCACAAGTAACAACAAAAAGGAAAACAACAAACAAAACAATATAAACAATAAACAAAAAAACAATGAACAATCTTAATCTTATCAGCAATTTTGCCGAGTTCAAGGAGTTAAAGAACATCGACAAAGCAACAATGATTGGTGTATTGGAGGATGTATTCCGTCACGCATTGCAGAAGCAATACGGCTCTGACGAGAACTTTGACATCATCATCAATGACGACAAGGGAGACCTCGAAATTTGGCGTAACCGCGAGGTTGTAGCAGACGAGGATTTCACCGATGAGACAACTCAAATCTCTCTTTCGGAAGTTTTGAAGATTGACGATTCGTACGAGGTAGGCGATGAATACACTGACGAGATTCCATTCTCGGCATTTGGTCGCCGTGCAGTGTTATCGTTGCGTCAGAACCTTGCATCGCGTATTCTCGACCTCGAAAATGCAGGTATCTACGAGGATTACTCTACCAAGGTTGGAGAGTTGATTTCGGGTGAGGTTTATCAGGTTTGGAAGCGAGATATGATGATTCTCGATGAGGACAACAATGAGTTGGTAATGCCAAAGAGCGAGCAGATTCCAAACGACTTCTACCGCAAGGGCGACACCATCAAGGCTATCATCAAGAGCGTAGAGATGGTAAACAACAAACCTCGAGTTATCCTTTCGCGTACAGCAAATCTCTTCCTCGAGAAGTTGTTTGAGCAGGAGGTTCCGGAGATTTCTGACGGTCTTATCACCATCAAGAAGATTGCCCGTATTCCGGGAGAGCGCGCCAAGGTGGCTGTAGAGTCGTACGATGACCGCGTAGATCCTGTAGGAGCTTGCGTTGGTGTTAAGGGTGCGCGTATCTACACTATCGTCAAAGAGTTGCGCAACGAGAATATCGATGTTATCCAGTACACCACAAACACTTCGTTGCTTATTCAGCGTGCATTGTCGCCTGCGAAGGTTTCGTCAATCACTATTGACGAGGAGAAGAACACTGCATCGGTTTACTTGCAACCAGACCAAGTTTCGTTGGCTATCGGTAAGGGCGGTCTTAACATTCGCCTTGCGAAGTTGCTCACAGGTTTCGATATCGATGTATTCCGCGAGTTAGAGGAGGAGGATGTTGCTCTCACTGAGTTTGCAGATGAAATCGAGAGCTGGGTTATTGAGGCTCTTCATAATATCGGTTGTGATACCGCAAAGAGTGTTCTCGAGATGAATGCCGAGACTCTTGCAAAGCGTGCCGACCTTGAGGTTGAGCAGGCGGAGAAGGTACTCGAAATTCTCCGTGCGGAGTTCGAGGAGTAGTAGCCAATGGCTACAATTAATTGACAATTGACAATTGACAATTAAAGGTATTTTTGTTGAATAAGAAAAAGAGAAACAGATAATGGGAAACGAAAAGAAGATACGCCTTATTCGCGTTGCGAAGGAGTTTAATGTTGGTTTGAACACCATCACCGACTTCTTGCACCGCAAGGGCATCGAGATAGATTCGTCACCGAATACGCCGGTTGATGCCGACACCTACGCCGTTTTGGAGAAGGAGTTTGGCAAGAATCGCCCAAGCGGTAGCGAACTCGACACCATTCGCGAGAAGATTAACAAAAAGACATCGGTAAGTATCGAGCCTGAGGCAAAACCGAAGGAGGAGAAGCCAAAGGAGGAGAAGCGCATTATCGAGGTTAAGGAGGATATTGTACAGCCGAAGGTACTCGGCAAAATCGACCTCGAGCCAAAGAAAAAGGCTACACCAAAGAAGGAGACTCCAAAGGCTGAACCGAAGAAGGCAACTCCAAAGGCAGAGCCAAAGAAGACAGAGCCAAAGGTAGAGCCTGCACCTCAACCAAAAGTTGAGAAGAAGGTTGAGGAGCCAAAGGTCGAGCCGAAGAAGGAGGAGGTTTTCCGTGCATCGGAGACTCCAACCCTTACTGGTCCGCAGATTCTCGGCACAATGGATGTTACAGGAATGGTTGCAGGTGGCAAGCGTCATCGCAAGCGTCTTGACAAGGCAAAGGTTGATATCACCAAGCAACAACACAACGCTCCGAAGGAGGGTAACAACCAGCAGGGAGATAAGAACAATAAGTTCAACAAGCAGAATAACCAGAACCAGCAAAACCAAGGTGGTGGCAAGAAGAATAAGCAGAAGTCACAGCCAAAACCTATTGTTCGCCCTGAGGTAAGCGATGAGGAGGTTTCGAAGCAGGTTAAGGATACCTTGGCTCGTTTGACCGCCAAGGGCGCAAAGAACAAGGGCGCGAAGTACCGCCGTGAGAAGCGAGAGGAGGTACGCGAGCGTATGAACGAGGCTTTCGAGCAGGAAGCAGCAGAGAAGAAGATTCTCAAAGTTACCGAGTTCGTAACCGTAAGTGAGGTGGCAACAATGATGAATGTGTCGCCTATGGAGGTTATCTCGGCTTGTATGAACCTCGGTTTGATGGTGTCGATTAACCAGCGACTCGATGCTGAGGCTTTGGTAGTTGTTGCAGAGGAGTTCGGTTTCAAGACCGAGTTCGTATCGGCAGAGATTCAGGAGGCTATCAACGATGAGGAGGCAGACAGCGAGGAGGATTTGCTCCCTCGCCCACCAATCGTAACGGTAATGGGACACGTTGACCACGGTAAGACTTCGTTGCTCGACAACATTCGTAAGACAAATGTTACCGCAGGCGAGGCGGGAGGTATCACCCAGCACATCGGTGCTTACTCCGTAAACTTGAATGGTCAGAAGATTACCTTCCTCGACACCCCGGGTCACGAGGCATTTACTGCGATGCGTGCGCGTGGTGCGAAGATTACCGATGTTGCGATTATTATCGTAGCGGCGGACGACAAGGTGATGCCACAGACCGTTGAGGCTATCAACCACGCACAAGCGGCAGGCGTTCCGATGGTGTTTGCAATCAACAAGATTGATAAGCCGCAGGCTAACCCTGACCACATCAAGGAGCAACTCTCGCAGATGAACTTGCTCGTGGAGGATTGGGGCGGTAAGTACCAAAGCCAAGATGTATCGGCAAAGCAGGGCTTAAACCTCGACAAGTTGCTCGAGAAGGTGTTGCTCGAAGCCGAGATGCTCGACCTCAAAGCCAATCCTAACAAGAAGGCGAAGGGTACGGTTATCGAATCGACTTTGGACAAAGGTCGCGGTTATGTTTCGACAGTACTCATTCAGGAGGGAACGCTCCGCGTAGGAGATGTAATCCTCTCTGGTATCTATACAGGTCGTGTTAAGGCGATGTTCGACGAGAATGGCAACAAGGTTAAGGAGGCAGGACCTTCGACACCTGTACAGTTGCTCGGCTTGAACGGTGCGCCACAGGCGGGAGATTCAATCAATGTGATGGACGATGACCGTTCTGCCCGCGAGATTGCCAACAAGCGTGACCAATTACAGCGTATGCAGGGCATTATGACTCAGAAACACGTAACGCTCGATGAGATTGGTCGCCGTATCGCTATCGGCTCGTTCAAGGAGTTGAACATCATCGTAAAGGGTGATGTTGACGGCTCGGTAGAGGCTATGTCAGGCTCGCTCATCAAACTCTCGAAGGAGACCGTACAGGTAAATGTTATTCACGCTGCCGTAGGTCAGATTTCGGAGAGCGATGTTTTGCTCGCTGCCGCATCGAATGCCATTATCGTAGGCTTCCAAGTTCGTCCTTCGGCTGCTGCGCGTAAGGTTGCCGAGCAAGAGGAGATAGAGATTCGACTCTACTCTATCATCTACGATGCTATCAACGATATCAAGGACGCTATCGAAGGTATGTTGGAGCCTGTGATGAAGGAGGAGATTGTCTGCTCTATCGAGGTACTCGAAACCTTCAAGATTTCGAAGGTCGGAACTATCGCCGGAGGTGTTGTGCGTGAGGGTAAGATTACCCGCCATACCCCTATCCGCGTAATTCGTGACGGTATTGTTATCCACACCGGTCGTCTCGGCTCGCTCAAACGATTCAAGGACGATGTGAAGGAGGTGACATCGGGTATGGATTGCGGTTTGAATATCGAATCGTACAACGATATCAAGATTGGCGATATTATCGAGGGATACGAGCAGGTTGAAGTTAAGCGAAAATAATTTCGCTTAACTCAACCTGCTAATTGACAATTGACGAATTGACAATTGATAATTAAAGAATTAAGAATTAGTTTTCCCAATATTCAAAATCGGAGGCGATGAGGCTATTTTTGTGCGTTACGCAGTGGCGGAAACCGCAGCATAGTAAGCCTATGTGAGGATTTACGACACAAGTAAGGTGCAAAAAGAGTCCATCGGAACGATTTTCAAGCAAAGAGTAAAACCCTAAAACATAAAATTATGGCAATTAAATTTGTTACTCCAGAAGAGGCCGTTAAGGCGATTAAATCGGGTGATCATATTCACCTCTCATCGGTGGCTTCGGCACCGCAGTGTTTGATTAAGGCTATGTGCGAGCGTGGTCGCGCAGGCGAGTTGAAGGATGTGCATATCCACCACCTTCACACAGAGGGCCCTGCACCTTATGCAGAGGCAGAGTTCGAGGGCGTATTCCAGTTGGATTCGTTCTTCGTGGGCGGAAATGTTCGTAAGACCACACAGGCAGGTTTTGCTGACTATATTCCAATCTTCTTGAGCGAGACACAGAAGTTGTATCGTTCGGGCGCAGTGCCTTGTAATGTGGCTATGATTCAGGTTTCGACACCTGACCAGCACGGCTATGTTTCGCTCGGTACTTCGGTTGATGCTACACTCGCTGCTGTTGAGTGCGCCGAGACCGTAATCGCTGTTATCAACAAGTATGTTCCTCGTTCGTTCGGTGATGCGATGATTCACTCTTCGAAGATTGATATTTTCGTACAGGACGACCAGCCACTCGAGGAGGCTCACTTTGCAGAGCCAAACGAGGTGGAGACCAAGATCGGTAACCTCTGCGCAGGTCTTATCGAGGACGGTGCAACCTTGCAGATGGGTATCGGTGCTATTCCTAACGCCGTACTCGCACAGCTCGGCAACCACAAGAACCTCGGTGTTCATACTGAGATGTTCGCTGATGGCGTTCTCCCACTTGTTGAGAAGGGTGTAATCAATGGCGAGGCAAAGAATATCGATAAGGGCAAGATGGTTTCGACCTTCTTGATGGGTTCGCAGAAGGTTTACGACTTTATCAACGACAACCCTGGCGTATTGATGATGGATGTGGGCTACACCAACGATCCATTTATCATCGCAAAGAACGACCGCGTAACCGCTATCAACTCGGCATTGCAGGTTGATTTGACAGGTCAGGTTTGCGCTGACTCGCTCGGTCGTAAGTTCTACTCGGGCGTAGGTGGTCAGATCGACTTTATCTATGGTGCATCGTTGTCGAAGGGCGGTAAGGCTATTATCGCAATGCCTTCGATTACCAACAAGGGTGTATCAAAAATCTCTGATGTCCTCACCGAGGGCGCAGGTGTTGTAACCACCCGTAACCACATCCACTGGTTTGTAACCGAGAATGGTGCAGTAGATTTGTATGGTAAGAGCTTGCAGGAGCGCGCTCGCCTTATTATCTCGGTGGCTCACCCATCGGCACAGGAGGCGCTCGACGAGGCAGCATTCAACCGCTACGGAAGTCATCACCATTATATTAAAAGCTATATGAAGAAGTAGCAGATAGTGAAGGCTTTAAGGCTTGGGGAGGTTGTCGGTAATGCGATAGCCTCCCTTGCTTTTAATATAATGTGATGACCTTGTGTTACCCACCCCCTAAATCCCCCTCCTGTGAGGGGGACTTTTGTTGCGTTTGCACAAAAGTCCAGTGTGTTACCCACCCCCTAAATCCCCCTCCTGTGAGGGGGACTTAGGTCGCTACGCGATAAAAGGCGCCAGATCGTAATGGTTTGTAGCGGCAAGTAACGGCCAGTAAGGGTTATTAAGGGTGGCGCAGAGAATGCGCGCGAACATTACTGGCCTTTACCTGCCCTTACTAGCCCTTACTCTCCCTTATAAAAAATTCGCGCTCCATCTTGCTCAATCAAAAATAATTTTCTAAATTTGTGGTGCAATCCTCGGATTGCAGACATATTATTAGTGAAAGTGTTTCGCTAATCCTTCGCAGCAAAATTTGGCGATTTTGAAAGAGTAAGGATAAGCAGTACAACACTCATTACCGTGTATGGATATATCTCACTTGATATACCTGCGGTGTGGGGTATTGTTTATTTACTCTTAGGCCACGCCAAATGCCTGCTGTGAGATAAACGAATTGCCTCACACTTTCTTTTTATAATAACAGTTCATTAGAGGCAAGTGGGCAAAAGACAATTAACACGATGAAGAAAATTTTTCTATTTTTTGTAGTTGCGTTATTGGTTGGCTGTACTGACTATACTGACGACTTTAACGCTATCGATGAGCGACTCGATAAGATCGAGCAAGCTGTACCATCTATTGAGGAGCAGATTGAGTCTATTAACACTCAATTAGTATCGCTCAAAGAGACAGATAAGGCAATAAAGGCGCAGATTGCCGAGCTTGAAAATAGCGACAAAGCTACTGCAGCTGAAATTGCGGACTTAAAGACAAAAGACTCTGCACTCGAAAAGGCTATTTCTGATTTGCAAAAGTATGTAGATACTCAAATCTCAAATGCAAAGAGCGAGGCTGCGGCAGCATACGCCACTATCGAGCAGTACAACACTATTGTTGCACGACTCAACGCACTGCAGAGTTCTACAAATAAGTTGGGTGAAGAATTGACCGCTAAAATCAATAGCGAAGTAGCAACTTTGAACAGCAAAATCACAGAACTTGAAGTTCGTTTGAAGGCCGTTGAGGAGAAGGTTGAAAACCTTTTGGCTCGTATCCAGTCGGTTACATATTTACCTGAGTATAGTGATGGTATTGCAACAATCAACCATATCGGCAATTTTAGTGAGGTATCACTCGACTTTAAAATTTCGCCGAAGGAGTGTGCCACAGAATTGGCAAACGTTTGGCAGACTTCTGTTTCGTGCGAAGCTCTCTACACCAAGACTCGCGCTGCATCGCTTGTTACAATGCCGGCAATAGCATTTGAGGTAGATGCAGAAAGAGGTGTTATTACCGTTATTGCTTCGGGCGAGAATTTGTCGGAGGAGTTCTTCGCTGGTAGTCAGGAGGCAAAAATCGCTTTGGTTATTTCGGACGGCAACAACTCTATTACAAGCGACTATATTACAATGGTTGCAAAGGAAATTACCGATGAGATTTGGTACACTTCGACTGATGAGAACATTGTAGAGCCTAATACAGTTGAGGGCTGGGGTGCAAAGATTGTATCTAATACCTATAATGATGGTATTGGTATTATTAAATTTGACAACCCTGTTAGCATTATTCCGTATATGGCTTTTCACGAGAAAAAGAGCCTAAAGACAATAATATTACCTCAAAATGTCCAGAATATAGAAGACGGAGCATTTTATTTTTGTTATAAATTAGAGTATTTTTATGGTAAATTTTCTTCTAACGATAATAGATGTCTTATAGTAGATGGAGAATTGAAGAGTTTGTCGCCTCAAATTTCAGGAGAGTACACATTACCCAATACAGTGAACCGTTTAGGCCGTACATGTATCATATCACTTCAAAATATATGCCAGATTGTTATTCCTGGCAGTGTCACAAGTTTTGATGATAATTGTTCTATGACCTCGACAACAAAAGTAGCTGCTTTTAAAGGGGCATACGCAACTACAGATGGCCGTTCTTTGATAAAAGACAACATCTTACACGGAGTTGCTTTATACAACCTAAAAACTTACGATATACCTGATGGCATTACGGAAATCAAAAGTTCCATTTTTCAAAATGCATCATTGATAAGTGTGACCATACCCGCAACAACAAGTCGTTTAGGCTCACTGCTTTTTAATAGTTGCAATAAATTATCTAATGTATATTGCAAAGCAGAAGTCCCACCAACGGTTGATGGAAATATTTTCCATGATATAACAACTATACCGAACATTTATGTGCCGAGAGAATCGGTCGAGGCTTACAAAACTGCAATTTGGTGGAGAAAATGGGCAGATAATATTGTCGGTTTTGACTTTTAGTTATACCTTAGAGTACAATATATTAAAAGCTATATGAAGAAGTAGCAGATAGTTAAGGCTTTAAGGCTCGGGGAGGTTGTCGGTAATGCGATGACCTCCTTTGCTTTTAATATAATGTGATGACCTTGTGTTACCCACCCCCTAAATCCCCCTTTGACCTTTGGTCTTCCTCCTTCGCACCTCGGCAAAGTGTGCAAGCACCCTCTGCCCTCGGTTTGGCGTCGGTTCTGTAAAGGGGGCTTGTCGCTACGCTCCATTAAACTTTGGCTTTTTAGCGCAGCAAAATGGCATTCGCTCCCGTTGGTCGCTAAATGGCAACAAATGGCATTCGCTCGCTACACTCGCTGAATGGCAAAGCGCCCGTCATTAAGCACTCCTTGGAGTGCGCTGCCATTCCAATGCCATTAAGGGCTGAAAGCCCGAATGCCATTCAATACCATCATTCTTGGCGCACATTTTTGCCCAATCAAAAAAAACTAACTATCTCTGCAATCCGAGGATTGCAGAGATAGTTACAAATTGTGCGTTTCGGTGGCTTTTTAGCGGAAGGTGTGGGTATGCTTCACTGCCCCCGACATATCAATCACATCTATCTTAAAACCATCGCTATTGATATTAGCCTTCAATGCGGTGTCGTGCGCATTGACCAATATCGGGAACTCCGCAATACTATTAGGCGTATGGTACGAATAGCAGTGGGTATGTCCCGAGAGCATAACTGTGATATTCGCCTTATTCAAGATAGGCAGAAAAGACTCCATTGCGTGTTTAGTACCGTGCCACATCTTATTGCCCCCAACAAGTGGCATATGTATCAGCACCACGCGATACTTCGCACTCTTACACTCCTCGCTCTCTACAACTCCTTTAAGCCACTCGGCAACCTCCTTGCGATAGTTGTCGTAGTCGGCAGTTTCGTAATACTCGATATGGTTATCTGGTTTGTCCTCGCCACCATCGAGTACGATAAAGAAAGTATTGCCGTGGTGCAGTGTGTAGTATGGTTTATTGGTTGCAGTCGGGAAATAGTCCATATAGTTTGTGGCAAACGCACCTCGTGTCTCGTGATTTCCGCGCACCATATAGAATGGAACATCGGTAGCAAAGCGTTTTACCGAAGCATCTATAAATCCCGAAAAGAGCGTATTTTCATCGACTATTTGTGAAACCATATCGCCATTATAGAAGACCATATCTGTCTTCTTGTCGTATGTATCCAACAATGCCTCCAACTTCTCTTGATTGGCGTGGATATCGTTCAGCACCACAAACTCTACATTCTCCTTTGCAGGATTTAGTGTCGTTATCTTCTCTGCACCCTTTCTATAGACATTTGTCGCTACAACATCTCCATAATGCACGCTATGCTTAACCTGCGACAACACCTCTTTCGATGCTACGGCATAGCGATATTTCGTGCCGGGTTTCAAGCCTGTAATACGCACTGCATGAACTCTACCCAAAAGGCGTTTACCAAGATGTGTCTGATAAAATTTCGGGCGTGCTTCTCTATAAAAATGGGTACCATCATCGGGAGCTACCTCAACCCACGATAAAGCCTTCGCATCAGTAACCCACACAACAGTAGCCTCACTATTCGTAACATTTTGAAGATAAGGGCCATGAATAATTTTAATCGCTTGTGCCGAATATACGCCACAGAGCAACATTGCCGCTAAAAAGAGTCTTTTCATTACTTGAAATATTTTAGGCTAATACAGAATCACAGTTGCACGCATTGCTCCGTGCGCACCCATAACCAATGCCTGCTCGATATCAGCAGTCTTCGATGGTCCTGAAACAAATGCGCCATAGGCGAGATTATCGAGCGATATCTGCGCCACGGCATCGTGCATAGTATCGACTATACACTCCCTATTCAGCACAATTACAAGGTGCTGGCAAGCAAATAGATGAGCCTTGCGTTTACCCTGAATCGGAATCCATACTGCGCCATTCTCTGCTACGCCCACCTTGCCTTGCACAACGGCGACATACTCACCACCAAGTTCGTGAACATCGGCAACCAAATCGGGATTCAACACCTTGCCCTGCAACTCTGCCAACGATGAAACAAGGCTTGCACCCTCGCCAAACAGTGTTGCGAGTGTCGCTTCGAGCGAATCGCCCTGCTCTACAACCTCGCCACCAACGGCTTGTACCATCTCGACAAAATGCGCCACCCTATCCTCGAAGCAGATATGAGCCAAGCCGAGTTGCGGTTTTTCAACCTTGGCAACCTCAACTCCGCGGAGACGATTTAAGATATTATCTCTTACACTCATCGTTTGTCCTCCTTTCCGATTTTACCCTCGCGCCATAACACTCTAAAGCTCTTCGATGCGAAGTGTGGCATTTCGCGACCTGAAGCACACCAAGGGTTTATGTTATTATTATAGACAAAGCGTGGCACATATGGCACAACCGCAAGAGCAGTGTTGAACAACCACGGACGGCGCATCAGCAAGTTCATTGCCTTGACCATCAGTTTTTTCTTATTGTCTGCCACTCCGAGAGGTGACATCTGCTGTCGCCACTTGTAAATCTGCTCCGCCAAATCGACCTTCGCAGGACATACTCCCGAACACGAATGACACAACGAACAACCCGAAACATTACCACCATATGCCTCTGGCGAGCGCAACATTCCGAGATTTATGCCAAGAGGACCAGGGATAAAGTATGAGTAGGAGTAACCACCCGTACGGCGATATACCGGGCAGGTATTCATACACGCTCCGCATCGCATACATTTCAGCATATTGCGGTGTTCCTTGTCTGCCAACGACTGCGTGCGACCATTATCCACAATAATCAAGTGTATCTCCTTGCCCTCCTCGGGTTTGTGATAAATCGAGGTATATGTGGTAATAGGCTGTCCCGTAGCCGAACGCGCCAACAATCGCGTAAATACTCCGAGCGAAGCCATATCGGGAATCACCTTCTCCAAGCCCATAATGGCGATATGCGTATCGGTAAACGAAGTACCCATATCGGCATTACCCTCGTTGGTACATACCGCAAATGCACCCTCCGAGGCTATGGCAAAATTGACACCTGTCATCGAGACATCAGCCGAGAGAAACTTTTCGCGCAGATGTTTGCGAGCTTCGTGGGTGAGATATGTAGGATTGGAATTTCCGTGTTCAGTCGAGAGTTCGCGCTCGAACAACTCGCCAACCTCCTCGCGTTTAATATGTATTGCCGGCAATACAATATGGCTTGGTGCACAGTGCATCAACTGCACAATACGCTCGCCCAAGTCACTCTCAACGACCTCCACACCGCGCTCCTCAAGGTATGGTGCGAGGTGGCACTCCTCCGCTAACATCGACTTCGACTTGACAAGGTGTTTCGCTCCGCGCTCGGCAATGATTTGCGCTACTATCGCATTCATCTCCTCGCCCGTCTCAGCCCAATGGACCTTAATGCCGTTTGCTGTAGCGTTGCGCTCAAACTCCGTAAGGTAGTCAGCCAAGTGCGACAGCGTATGCTCCTTTATCTGCGAAGCAGTATTGCGCAACTCCTCCCATTCGGGGAGTGAATACGCCTGCTTATCGCGCTTCTCGCGTACTGCATAGAGCGCCTTGTCGTGCCACGAAGCACGAGCCTCATTCTTCAAGAATGCTTTTGCTTTTATCGAATGGCTGCTCATTCCGTTGCTGTTAAGATTTCTACAATATGTTTTGTGCGGATAGGCAACTTTTCGCGCTCTATAACTCCTCCCATATGCATCAGGCACGAGGAGTCTGCACCCGTAATAAACTCTGCCCCCGTAGCGATATGGCGTTGCACCTTATCGTGTCCCATACGCGCCGACACGGCACTCTCCTCAATTGAGAATAATCCGCCAAAGCCGCAACACTCATCGCGGCGTTCAGGCTCAACAATCTCGATACCCTCCACCAACGATAGGAGATTGCGCAACTTCGAGTAGTATGGGATATTCTGCTCGCTCGGTGCGCTCAAGCCCATTAGACGCACACCGTGGCAGGAATTATGAATAGACACCTTGTGCGGGAAGCGTGCCTTCAGCGATGTTGGTTTAACCACATCGTGCAAGAACTCACAAATCTCATATATTCGGCTCGACAAGCACTCGTGTTCCTCCTTGTGGTGCGACATACGGGGATACGCCTCGCGCACAAACGAAACACAACTTGCTGAAGGTCCTACGACATAGTCGTATCCTGCAAACAGCTCCTCCATACGCCTTGCCAACGGCTCAGCATCACTCTCGTAACCAGCATTGCCCATCGGCTGACCGCAACAGGTCTGCTCCAACGGATAATCTACATCCAAGCCGAGCGAGGTAAGCAATTTATATGATGCCTCGCCCACCTTGGGATAGAGAGCATTTACATAACAAGGGATAAAAAGTGCAATTTTCATTCTGCATAATTTTTATCTACCGTACTTCTTGATCACACCGCGACCGCCCAACGATGCGCGCACAAACTCCAAGATGTAGTCGCGCTCTGCCGATGGTGGCAAAGTCTGCTCTACCTCGTTGCAAGCATTGGTAAAGTTCATATCGCTCTGGAAAATAATGCGGTGAGTATTGTGAATAGCCTCAATCTGCTCCGCAGTGAAACCTCGGCGTTGCAGGCCCAACTTGTTGATACCAGCAAAACTACCTGTCTCACGCATAGTGACGAATGGTGGCACATCCTGACGCACCAACGAGCCACCCTGAATCATACAGTGGTCGCCAATTTTGCACCATTGGTGAACCGCCGAGTGTCCACCTATAACAACCCAATCGCCAACCTCAACCTCGCCCGCAAGCGATACGCGGTTTGCAATTACGCAGTGGCTACCCACAACATCATCGTGTGCCACATGAACATACGCCATCAAGAGGTTTCCATTGCCGACAACCGTTGTTCCGCGCGAAGCTGTACCGCGGCTGATGGTTACACACTCACGGATATCGTTGTCATCGCCAATAACCGCGGTGGTCTTTTCGCCCACAAACTTCAAATCTTGCGGAAGACACGAAATAGAGGCTGCGGTGTGAATCTTGTTGCGCTTGCCGATACGTGCTCCATCATGAATAACGGCACCGGGACCAATCCAACAATCATCGCCAATCTCGACATCGCCAGCGATGTAGGCAAACGGTTCTACTGTAACATTGTTACCCAATTTTGCGTCTGGGTGAACATAAGCCAAAGGACTAATCATACCTTTTTCAAATTCAAAATTAAAAATTAAGAATTAAAAATTACTTTTTCTAAGCAGTCAATCTCTAAAAGTTGATTTTAGAAGAGGGATTTCAAGGCTTGCGAAGTGTGAGAAACCGCAGTTTACAGAGCGTAAATGAGGATTTCGAACACAAGCGTAACGCAGAAAGCACCTTATAAAATCGGCTTTTACTTGTTTTTAATAATTTGAGCTACAATAGTCGCTTCGCAGGCAAGAGTATCGCCCACAAACACCTTACACTCCACATCGGCAAGGTTACGGCGCGGTGGCTCTGCCAAAACGCACTCAATCTGCATTGTGTCGCCCGGCACAATCTTGTGGCGGAAACGAACATTGTCGATGCGGAGGAAGTAGGTCGAATAATCCGCAGGATTTTCGACCTTGCTCAATACATAAATACCGCTACACTGCGCCATAGCCTCCACAATAAGCACTCCCGGCATCACCGGCTCGGTTGGGAAGTGACCTTGGAAGAATGGCTCGTTGATAGTTACCTGCTTGATACCTGCAATCGAAAGCTCGTCCATATGGTAGATTCTATCGACCAACAAGAATGGAAAGCGGTGTGGTAACATCTTCTGAATTTCGACAACATCGAACAACGGCGTCTTCTTGCGGTCGTACTTGAAGCGCGGTTTCACACCCTCGCGGCGAATGGAGTTGTGAATCTGCTTCATAAACTCCGTATTGGCAAAGTGTCCCGGGCGAGTTGCCATAACACTACCCTTGATACGCATTCCGAGCAGTGCAAAGTCGCCAAGTAGATCGAGTAACTTATGACGCGCCATCTCGTTGCGTGAACGGAGTTCGAGGTTATTCAAATAGCCGCCCGTAACACGAATATCCTTCTTGTCGAAGAGTGCCGAGAGTCGTTGCAACTGTTCCTCTGTAACGGGGTTTTCGACAATAACAATGGCATTATCGACATCGCCACCCTTCACCAAACCTGCGGCAGCCAACGCCTCAATCTCGTGGAAGAATACAAATGTTCGATTTGGAGCAATCTTCTCGGCATAGTTGTCCTCTGGCGAGAAGGTCGCATATTGATTGCCTATAACCTTCGAGTTGAAGTCGATATGCACCGAAGCAGAGAACTCCTCATTCGGATATATCGCCAACATCACTCCCTTCTCGGGAATAGCATACACCTGTTTTTCTGTTACCTCGTAGTATTTGCGGTCGGCCGACTGCTCCACCACACCCACTCGCAAAATCTCCTCGGCATAAGCCTTTGCCGAGCCATCAAGGATTGGAGTTTCGGGCGCATTGATATCTACCAACGCATTATCAACGCCAAGAGTCCAAAGTGCCGACATAAGATGCTCGATAGTGCTTACGCGCGCATCGCCAATGCCGATAGTTGTGCCACGCGAAGTATCTACAACATATTCGCATAAGGCAGGTACTGAAGGTGCGCCTTCGAGGTCTATACGGCGAAATACAATTCCGTGATTCTCTGGCGCAGGACTTACAGTCATTGTAACCTGTTTTCCTGTATGCAAGCCCTTTCCCGAAAAGGTAATAGGCGCACCAAGAGTATTCTGTTTTACTGACATAATGTTCTAAATTTGGTCAAAGTGTATGTATAATTACGACAAAGATAGGAAAATTTTCTCAAATTTATTAAATTTGCGACATTATTTTACGCACACTATGGAGCAGAACAACAATAGTACCCACGAAAAACAACCGCATACCCACAAACCGAGGATACGATTGCCTTTCGATAATCGTCACGAAGACCCCGTAGGTTGGATATACGACAACCGTATAGGATTGTGCGTAACCATTATCGTATATTTGGTATTATCAATAGTCTTTGTTTCGGCAAAAATAGGCACTTCCACACGCAAGGTCAACGAGACAATGTATATCGATTTGGGCGCAGTGGAGTTGCTCGAAGAGGAGCGCGACCGCCTTCTACAGGAGGTCAAGCGCAACAACCAAAATATCGATTGGAACTCCATTCGCAACCTCTCATCGAACGAGAATGCGCTAAACGAAAATCTCGAAGATGAGAAGGGGACAAACACCTCAGCCTTAAACGCTTCTGCCGAGGCTACCGAGCAGGAGATGAAGGCGAACAGAGAGGCGTACGAGCGAGGATTGCGCGAGGCTGATGCAATAGGCGAAAACCGCGACAGAGGCAAGGGCGACAAAGAGCGTAAGGATACCAAACGCAAGGGAAGTGTAACGGTTAGTTTCTCGTTCTCAAACCCGGTACGATATAGTCGTCACCTTGTGAAGCCCGCCTATCGTTGTGAAGGTGGTGGCGAGGTTATTGTATCGGTAGTGGTCAACCAGCGCGGAGAGGTCACTTCGGCGTGGGTGACAAGTGGTGGTGATGAGTGTATGCGACAGACTGCTGTGGAGTCGGCACGCAACTCCCGTTTCGACATCAACAACTCCGCCCCTGCAAAGCAACAAGGAACGATAACTTATATCTTTATTCCGCAGTAGCATTATTTAGACGAGAGACGAGAGACGAGAGATTTTTATTAGTGAGTAGTTAAAAGCTTAAAGCGCTCCTTTACTAGCCGTTAATAGCCCTTAATAGCCCTTAAAAAGGTTGCGCCGTAATAACGGTCAGAGTTTAACGAGAGACGAAAGATGAAAAGAGTTTTGGCAATAGTGTTTATTACGCTCTGTTTTGCTGTATCGGCAAAGCAGACCGACTCGCTATTGCTCAACAAGAGAGAGAAGAATCTCTCAACTCTCAACTCCAAACTCCAAACTCCAAAGAGCCAATATCCCGTAATCGGAATGTGGAAGCAGAACTATATGGTAACTGGTTTTGCCACCAACAAACCCGTATCGCAATACACCTCCGACATCAAATTTCAGTTGAGTGTAGCAATGCGTCTGTGGAACATCAGGGGCAAGGTCGATTTTTTTGCCACCTACACCCAACGCAGTCTTTGGGATATATATCAGGAGTCGTGTCCGTTCCGCGAGAACACCTACAATCCCGGATTTTGGGTTGCGTGGCAGACAAGAGATGACTTGCGACTGCTCTTCGGTCTCGAACACGAATCAAACGGCTTGAACGGCGACCAATCCCGTTCATTCAACTACGCAACGGTGGCGTGTCTGTATGAGCCGTTCGAGAATTGGCGTTTCGGAGGTCGTGCGTGGTACGGCTACTACGACCGAGAAACCATCAGCCACTACTTCCGCTATCGTGGAGTGATGCAGTTGTGGGCAACATTCCACACACGCGATGAGCGCGTTGCAGTCACAGCATTCGTAAATCCGACCGTTACATTTGCCAAGTACAATGTTCAGGTCGAAGCCTCGTGGCGTATGGCAAAACGCGGAGATTGGCTACCCTGCCTATTTGTGCAGTACAACTACGGCTATGGCGAAACAATGCTCGACTACAACCGCCGACACAGCAAGATACGAATTGGCATATCGCTGATGAACAACAAATTACACTTATACTAAAATTCGACTCAAACAATGATAAATGCAGAACACTTCTTACTGATTGGAGCGATTCTTCTATTTGTTGCCGTGATGGCAGGCAAGGTGGCGTATCGTTTTAACGCGCCGGCACTCTTATTATTCTTGGCAGTAGGTCTATTCTTCGGCTACGATATTCTATCGTTCAATTCGCCCGAACTGACGCAGTTTATCGGTATGATATCACTCTGTATCATTCTGTTCTCAGGCGGTATGGACACCAAATTATCGGAGATTAAACCTATACTTCCCGAAGGTATTACCCTCGCCACGGCAGGAGTATTAATGACGGCTCTACTATTAGGCGGTTTTGTCTATTTGATTGCCCCCGTGATAGGTTTTGAGTTATCTTTTCCGTTAGCACTGTTGCTCGCATCGACAATTTCATCAACCGACTCGGCTTCGGTATTCTCTATTCTGCGTACCCGCCGACAGGGTTTAGGCGAAAACCTGCGACCATTGTTGGAGCTGGAGAGTGGATCGAATGACCCGATGGCTTATATCCTCGTAATACTTTTAGTGAAGATGCTCGGAGGCGAAGGAAACGAAGAGATTGGTATCGGAGGTGCTATATTGATGTTCGTGGTACAGATGGCTGTAGGCGCAATGATTGGCTACCTCTTTGGTCGTGCTTCGGTTTGGGTTATCAACAAGATAAATATCGACAACGCCTCGCTCTACTCGGTGTTGCTGTTGGCGTGTGTATTCTTCACCTTTTCGTTCACCTCGCTAATCAAGGGTAACGGCTACTTGGCGGTCTATATCGCAGGTCTGATTGTCGGAAACAATAAACTTGTCAACAAACGCACCGTAACGACCTTCTTCGATGGTATTACTTGGTTGTTCCAAATCATTATGTTCCTGATGCTTGGACTGCTCGTAACTCTCGATGAGGCGTTGCAGTTGCAGACCATTATTTTGGGCGTTGCAGCTGGGCTGTTCCTGATGCTTGTCGCACGCCCTATCGCTACATTTGCCTGCCTTGCGCCATTCCGCAAGTTGTCAAAAAAAGCACGACTCTATGTATCGTGGGTAGGTCTGCGAGGTGCTGTGCCGATTATCTTTGCGACATATCCTTGGGTGGCAAAAATCGAGGGAGCAGAGTTAATTTTCAATGTCGTATTTATTATGACCATCATTTCGCTCGTCATACAAGGAACGACCGTAAGCAGTATGGCGGAGCTGCTCGGCTTGGCATACGCCGAGAAAGAGAGTAAATTCGAGAGTGCCTTGCAGGATAAGGTGCGCTCGGCATTTACCGAGATTGCCGTAACGGAGCAGATGCTGTCGGAGGGTAACACCCTCAACAAGGTGTCATTGCCCGACAACACCCTTGTCGTTATGGTCTGCCGCGATGGCGACTACTTTGTGCCAAAGGGAAATGCCGAGTTGCAGATAGGCGACAAGTTGCTGATTCTCTCCGACCGCAACGATGAGTTGGCTGCACACTACAAGGAGTTTGGCGTGGAGGATATCATCTCGTTCAAGTAGTACCTTTTGCAAAAAAGAATTATATTCGTTATATTTGCATTATGGGTTTGTTCGAAACAGATATAAGATGGTTTGCGATGCGTGCGACATACGGTCGCAACCTGATGGCGCAGAGGTTTCTCGAAATGCAGAAAATCGAGAGTTTTGTGCCTATGCGCAAGCGCACCGTGAAGGTCGGTAGCCGAATTAAGACCGACCTTATACCTGTAGTTCGCGACCTTATTTTCGTGCTTGGAGTCCGCGAGAAGGTGCAGGAGGCGAAGAGTAAAATCCCTTATCTGCACTACATCACACGCCCTCAAGAGGGGCGAAACACGCCCGTGGAAGTACCACTCGAGCAGATGCAACAATTTATGGCGGTATGTAACGAGATGGACGACAAGACAGAGGTGCTGTCGGGCGATGAGGTGCATTTCGAGGTTGGCGAGCGAGTGCGCATCACAGACGGAGCCTTCAGCGGTTGCGAGGGTAAACTCGTAAAGATTGAGGGCAAACGCTCGAAACGCTTTGTCGTAGCGATTGAGGGGGTGATTGCAGTATCTATCTCGGGCATCAAAGCGGAAAACATAGAGAGAATTGATAATTGACAGTTGACAATTGACAATTGACAATTAAAGGTATTTTATTTTATAAATAGCCAATGGCTAATGGCAAAAAGTATGAAGGGAATAGTACTTGCCGGAGGCAGCGGAACACGCCTCTACCCAATCACAAAAGGTATCAGCAAACAGCTGTTGCCAATATACGACAAGCCGATGATATACTACCCTATCTCGGTCTTGATGTTGGCGGGCATTCGCGAGATATTGATTATCTCGACACCACACGACCTGCCTGCATTCCGCCGTTTGTTGGGCGATGGCTCGGAGTATGGAGTGAAGTTCGAGTATGCGGAGCAACCTTCGCCCGATGGCTTGGCGCAGGCGTTTATCATTGGCGAGGAGTTTATCGGCGAGGACTCGGTATGTATGGTCTTGGGCGATAATATCTTCTATGGTCAAGGTTTTTCGGGTATGTTGCACAAAGCGGTAGCAACCGCCGAGCAGGAGCATAGAGCGACTATATTTGGCTATGCAGTGCCGAATCCTTCGCGCTTCGGGGTTGTCGAGATTGGCGAAGATGGAAAGCCAATATCTATTGTCGAGAAGCCTGAAAATCCGAAATCGGATTATGCCGTAGTAGGTCTATATTTCTACCCAAATAGGGTTGTTGAGATAGCAAAAGGCATCAAGCCATCGGCTCGTGGCGAGTTGGAGATAACATCGGTAAATGAGGCTTTCTTGCGCGACAAGGAGATGGATTTGCAGATTTTAGGTCGAGGATTTGCTTGGCTTGACACCGGCACTCACGAATCGCTATCCGATGCTTCGCGCTTTATCGAAGTTATCGAGAGCCGTCAGGGTGTTCAGGTAGCGTGTTTGGAGGAGATTGCTTGGCGCAAAGGTTGGATATCTGACGAAGATTTGCTACGCCTTGCCGAGCCGATGAAACACAATGCCTACGGACAATATATGATAAAACTCGTTAAAGGCAGAGAATAATGAAGGTTCACAAGTGCGATATAGAGGGTGTTGTAATTATCGAGCCACGCATCTTCGCCGATGATAGAGGTTACTTCTTCGAGGCATTCTCGGAGCGTGAGTTTGCAGAGCAGGTATGCGATACACACTTTGTGCAGGACAACGAGGTGCGCTCCTCGTATGGTGTGGTGCGCGGTCTGCACTTTCAATTGCCACCACACGCTCAAAGCAAGTTGGTGCGCGTAGCGAAAGGGCACATTTTAGATGTTGCTGTAGATATTCGCCAAGGCTCGCCCACATTCGGGCAATATGTCGCAGTCGAGCTATCCGATGAAAACCATCGTCAGCTATTTGTGCCACGCGGATTTGCACACGGCTACTCGGTTCTCAGCGATGAGGCCGTAGTCGAATACAAGTGCGACAACTACTACGCTCCCGAGAGTGAGGGGGCAATAGCGTGGAATGACGCAACGCTCGCCATTGATTGGTGTCTCCCTGCCGAAAAAGTGATTCTCTCGGAGAAGGATAAGCACCACCCTACACTTGCCGAATGCAATAAACTTTTCGATTAATGATAACTATACTGGTAACAGGTGGAGATGGGCAGTTAGGCTCTGCTTTGCGCTTGGCAAGTGCCGAGAGCCACCATCGCTACATCTTTACCGATATCGGAGAGTTGGATATTACCTCTGCCGAAGCTGTCGAGGAGTTATTCTCAAGAGAGAAAATCGATATTGTGGTAAATTGCGCAGCCTACACTGCTGTAGATTTAGCAGAGGAGCAGGAAGATACCGCAGACAAGATAAACCACAAAGCGGCGGCTCTGCTTGCCGAGGTGTGCGCACAACACAACGCAACGCTCATTCATATCTCCACCGACTATATCTTTTCGGGCGATAGCCAAAGAGCCTACACCGAAGATGATACCCCTGCACCACTTAATGGCTACGGGCGCACCAAGTTGTCAGGCGAAAGAGCAGTTACGAAGTCGGGGTGCAAGAGTATTATTCTGCGCACATCGTGGTTATACTCGGAGTTCGGCAAAAACTTCGTAAAGACAATGCGCAACCTCACCGCCACACACAAAGAGATAAAGGTTGTAGCCGACCAATTCGGCACACCGACCTACGCAGGCGATTTGGCAAAAGCGATAGTTCATATAATAGAGAACAAAAAGTACGATAAATGCGGGGTCTATAACTACTCCAATCTCGGCGAGTGTTCGTGGTATGATTTCGCAGTGGAGATTGCCCGTGAGAGTGGCAACGACAACTGCAAGATAACTCCTTGCACAACAGCCGACTACCCCACAAAGGCGATGCGCCCACGATATTCGGTACTCGACAAGAGTAAATTCGTGGCGACTTTCGGCATCAAAATTCCTGCTTGGCAGGAGTCGTTGGCAGAGTGCATAAAGAAATTTTAGATTATGGAGGCTAAACGCAATAATATATTGATTACGGGAGGTGCAGGCTTTATCGGCTCGCATGTAGTGCGTCATTTTGTGCGCAACTACCCCGACTATCACATCGTAAATCTCGATAAATTGACCTACGCAGGTAATCTCGACAATCTGCGCGATGTGTCGGAGTGCGAGAACTACACCTTTATACAGGAGGATATTTGCAACTTCGAGGCGGTGTTGGCGTTGCTGAAAAAGCACCATATTGACGGTATTATACACCTTGCTGCCGAGAGCCATGTGGATCGCTCTATCGAAAATCCATTCGAGTTTGCACAAACAAATGTTATGGGTACTCTCTCGTTATTGCAGGCAGCGCGTCACTATTGGGAGAGTCTGTCCGAGAGGTACGAGGGCAAAAAATTCTACCACATCTCCACCGATGAGGTCTATGGAGCATTGGAGTTGGGCGATGGTATGTTTAGCGAAGATACTCCTTACGCGCCACACTCGCCCTATTCGGCATCGAAGGCTTCGAGCGACCACTTTGTTCGTGCATTCCACGACACCTACGGTATGCCTACCGTAATATCGAACTGCTCGAACAACTACGGTCCAAATCAATATCCCGAGAAGTTGATTCCTCTCTTTATCAAGAATATCTGCGAAGGTAAGCCTCTACCTGTATATGGCAAGGGGGAGAATGTGCGCGATTGGCTCTATGTGGAGGACCACGCTCGCGCCATCGACCTTATTTTTCATAAGGGCGGAAGTGGCGAGACATACAATATCGGAGGTAACAACGAATGGCGCAATATAGACCTTATCAAGTTGCTTGTACACGAGGTTGATAGCCAACTCGGCAACGAGGAAGGGTATTCGCTACCGCTTATAACCTATGTTACCGACCGTGCAGGTCACGACCTCCGCTACGCTATTGATTCATCGAAGCTCCAATGCAAACTCGGCTGGAAGCCACAGATGACCTTCGAGGAGGGAATAAGAGTTACGGTGGAGTGGTACTTGAAGAATAGGTAAAAGAAAAACGACCCGAGTGGTCGTTTTCTTTTTTTACTGCTTTGCGCTCTTGAGAGCCAAATGCTTTACCACATAGACAAAGCCTATCGTAAGTATCAGATTAAGCACCAGCGTAAGCACCGAAATAAGGAGTATCGGACCACCGATATTGTAGCCAAGGGCGATAAAGATAACTCCTGCGCCTACCTCGCCACGAGTAAACATTCCGACCGACAACGCCAAACGCTCGGTGAGCGAATGGTCGCGATAGAAGAACATCGGAACAAGTTTTCCGATATTCGATAGGAGCGACACCATAACCACATGGAATGCCAATTCTCCCCACGACATCATCGGTATTGAGCCTATCACACTTGTAGCATCACTCTGCGCATCGCCCGTATTGATAAGTGGCATAGACATACCCACCAAGAGCATAAAGAGCAACGAAATGGCAGTCGAAACACGCTCCTCCTGCTTGCCTCCGACATGGCGATTTTTGATTATCATACCCACAACAAATGCAGGCAAAAGCACCTCGATATGGATACTACCCTCCACACCAAAGAAGTGTTCGGTAACGACATATACGGCAAGTGTCAAGCCATAGGTCAATACGGCATAGGTCAAAATCGATTTCCAACCCTGTGGTACATCGAAGCGTGACATATATTTCCAGCCAATCCACAACAAGAAACATACAACAAACAACACCGCGCCCATCTGCCACTTCATACCAATCATTGCCACCTGCAATGGTATCATCAAAAGTATGGTGTCGAGGTCATCAAAGATTGCCAAGACCTGAATCTTCTGATATATCCAACTCTTTTGCAGGCTCAACGCAGCCAACATAGCAAAGAGTATTCCCGCCGAAGTAGGAGCAGCAAAACGGCTCAACAAAAGTGTCTCCTTCCACACTACACCCTCGCCCCACATAGACGATGGGAGAATAACGAAGATGTAGTACAACGCTATCAGCAACCAAGGTACTGCCGCGGCGAACATCGCTACGCAATAGTCTTTGGCGTAGCCCTTGACATTTCGCTTATCAATCTCGAACTCGCGACCAACATTTATCATAATAAATGCCAAGCAAGTGCCGAGCATTATTTCGACACCTTCGTGAAACAGCATATAGTGGTCACCCAACTGAGCTGGCAACATCTGCGACAGCACAAGTCCAATCATCAACATCAACGAGAAGGAGATAACTTTCTTCATATATTAGCAGGGAATTAAAGTGAAGAGTCGAGAAAATATCTCCACTCTTCTTTTTTCCGTTTTACAAAGTTATAACTTTTATCTTAAAAAGCAAAAATCGGATATATAAATACCCGATTTTTTCACTTTTTCATATGTCTTCCCCGTAAAATCGGAGAAGATTATACTACTTTTTCTCTGGTGTCGCTACCGGAGCTGGTGCTGCTACCACCATAGTCTTGTCGATGCGGAGAGTTACATTGCTATCCACCTCGATAAGGAGAGTTGTCTCCTCTACCTTCTTTACTACTGCGTAGATACCGCCTGCGGTGATAACCTTGTCACCCGACTTGAGTCCCTCGCGGAACTTCTGCATCTCCTTACGGCGCTTCTGCTCAGGACGCCACATAAAGAAGTACATAATCAAAATCATTGCGGCAATCATTACCCAGAACGACCAATTTGCCATTCCCTGTGGCTGTGCAGCCTCTGTAGCTGCTTGGAAAAGTGTAATCATAGTTTTGTTAAGTGTTTCTGTTAGTTAATTATTTTGTATATTTCAAGTTCTTTGCCAATAGTATATCCTACAAATAAGAATAACTTTTAATTCTTAATTCTTAATTCTTAATTCTCAATTCTTAATTCTCAATTCTCAATTCTTAATTCTTAATTCTTACAGTAGTCCTTTGCCCGATTTAACGATTTTACCCTCCTCGGTGAGTTGGTTTATCATCTTGTCAAGCAAGCCATTGATAAAGCTTCCACTCGAAGCGGTCGAGTAGCACTTGGCAATATCGATATACTCATTCATTGTTACACGCACAGGTATCGAAGGGAAGTTCTCCGCCTCGACAATTGCTGTAACAAGAATTATCTTATCCATCAATGCCACACGCTCGATATCCCAATTATTCATCGAATTGTCCAACATCAGTGCCACACGCTCGTAGCTTGCTATCGTATTGCGAAGTAACGACTTCGAGTAGTCCAAATCCTCCTCGCTCTTGAATTGTGGCATCAACTTTATGCGCTCGTGAGCCTCGCGCATCGATAAGATAGTGCGCGACACCATCGTAAGGATAAATCCGAGGTCATCATTCCACAACACCGACTGCTCCTCCAATGCCGACTCGAGTGGCTCGAACTCCTCGAGCATCGTCATATAGATATCCGACACAAATTGTGCATCTTCGCGGAAAGAGCGCTCCTCCGAGAGCATATATTTCTGGTAGAATGGCTGACGAATAAGAGCGTTATAGAGTGCTACGATTACATCTTCGTTGTTAGCCCACGATAGTTTGCGACTCTTCAACTCTGCCTGCAACCCCTCGTCTTCGGCAAGGCGTGCAATAACCTTATTCTCCACAAATTTGCGGTTTGGGTGAAGGTCATCGTATGTAGGCAACTTCTTATTCTCGCCGATGCGGATACGCTCGGTAGCATACTCTGCAATCTCGGGAACGAGAGCGAGTAGGTGGAAATATAGGTCGTAAGCGCGATCGATAGATAGCAACAAACTCTTCTCGCTTGCTACAGGTGTAACATCTTCGCACTGCATATGCGCATATACAGCCTTTACAACCTTTGTTCTGAGTAGTCTTCTGCTCAACATAACATCAAGGAACTTTTATATTTTCTTAATTGCGTACAAAGATAGTAAGAAAAACGGAAAACGGAAAGCGGAAAACGGAAAACTTTTGTTTTTCGGTTTTCGCTTGGAGTGGAAAACGGAACCGACGACAAGCCGAGAGCAGAGGGTGCTCGCACACTATGCCGAGGCGCGAAGGAGGACAAGCCTGCGCAGCAGGATTAAAACGGAAAACGGAAAACTTTTGTTTTAGTGAGGAGATAGGAGATAGGAGTTTTCAAATTGACAATTGACAATTGACAATTGATAATTTTTAATTATTAATTTTTAATTTTTAATTCTCAATTCTCAATTCTTAATTCTCAATCACTTAGCCCGTCCCCAGAAATCGTTGCGCCTTGACCATCTCCAGAGCCCTCACAACCCAACCACACAAAAAAGGACGACTGTCGCAACAGTCGCCCTTATCAAAATAGTAAAACTGACTACAAAATTAGTCGTTTTCAGCCGCGTGGTGAGTCTGCTTGATAGAGAAATGCAAACTTTGAGTATCGCCCCAACCATCTACATAAGAGATGGTTACATCGATAATACGAGGCTGACCTTCGTTATTCTCATTCAAAGTGAAGCGAAGTACGCTATTCTTAATCTCGAATGACGAGATTGCGTTAGCATAATCGCAACGGCAACTTATCTCGTGATCCAAGCACGAGGTCCTCAAACGCAATTCAACATCGCGTTGTTCCTTTGTACACAACATACGAGTATTATCCTCCTCTGTAAGAATCTCCTTAGTATCAGGTGCAAACTCGATGAAGTCGTCAAAACAACCTTTTTGCTTGATTTTAACAACACGCTCTACGCCCTCAGCCGTAAGCACAAGTTCCGCTACTCGCTTGTCGTGATTGTTTGCACGATGTACAAACTCTACAACTTCGCTACCCGTGCCACTACGGAAAGGTTCGTCCGTGTCGGAGAAACTGAGCCAATCACTACCTGTTCTCAAAGTTGCTGTATAAGGCACATTCGAGAGTATGTTCAATCGAGCTGTACCTTCGCCATTCTCGCATATCAAAGCATCGGTGGTTGTTCCCAACGACACTACTGGGACATACTCCGGATAGTATGGAGATGTACACGACACTGCAAATGCAGAAATCAGGAAAAATAGTATCTTCTTCATAATCATAACCTCCTTTTACTGTTGAACTATTCGCATTACACACACCTCTCCCGTATCAACACGGCGAACAGAAAATACTGCATAACGCTTACTTCCCGCGGCATTGTAGTGCAATGGCAAGTACACAGTACCTGTTCCTTGAACCTTGCAACCCTTGTCCGAGTTAGGGAATCGCTCAATCACCGTAACATTCGCTACAGGGTTGTGAATCTCCTCTGCTAGTCCGTCCGCATTAGTATAAGTTGTCACATAGTAGTCCTCTATGGCACACCAAGTTTCGTTCTCTCCGTATGTCTCCAAGGTTGCTTCCCAAGAGCCATTCGAGGTAACCTGAATGAAGTGTGTCGGGTATGCCTTTTCGGTAGAAGCCGGTAGTGTCAACTCTGTATTGTTCAAAGCCAATGTAATTGTTGGCTCAAACGGCTTAACACACGATGTTGCAACTGTTGCAACAAACGCCAGCATAAGTATTACATATATCTTTTTCATTACAATCCGTATTTAGTGTATTCGTTATTATCCAAGGCATAGTTCGACAAGATAATCTGCTTGTCAGGGATAGGATAGTACTCTCGACATGGACCTTCTGCAACATTAGTCTTCAATCGGGATGAAGAAGCGTACTTAGCGATATTCTCTTGGAAAATACCCCAACGCACCAAATTGTGACGGCGAGTAAACTCTCCGAGCAACTCACGAGCCGACTCATTCTGCAGCTCAACCATAAATGCCTCCTCGTCAGTGAGATTGACAGTATCAATACCTGCTCGAGTTTTTACAGCATTGAGATATTCATTTGCAAGATCTTTGTTTCCCATACGAATATGGCACTCTGCCAAATCGAGAACTACAGTTGCAAAGCGGAAAATCTTGAGGTTGTTAGAGTCCTGTGTATAGACCATATTTGGACACCAGAACTTATCTCCCAAGTATGGCTGACCGCTAGTACCCTTCTTTGCCAAAGCTCCGAAATAGATCAATCTTCGAGAGACATTCGGATCGTTGATGTTGTCATCTTTAGCATAGCCCGAGTAGCACCACGCCAACCAACCGCCACCACCTTCGATTTTGGGATTCTTCTCTGCCTCATTCTTCAATTTCGTAACATCATAAACCGCACGGCGCTTATCCTTTGAGTTGTACTTCATCAAGGTGTTGTAGAAGAATGGGGTCGGCTTGTAAGTAGAACTCATTCGAGCCTCTCCTCCCAACTCTGGAATACGAACTCCGTCATAAACATCGTCCTTACGCGACAAATCGATAGCATCGTCCTCCGAGATAAACTCATCTTCTTCATCTGTTTCATACGACTTACGAGGAGGCATACAACGAACTGCAAGTCCTGAGGTCACACGCAAACCATACTCTCGCGCGTAAGCTGGAAGTTCGAAAATAGACTCATCGGTGTATCGATTACGGAACATTACATCCGTAAGCTTATAACCCAACAAACAGTTCAGTGGAGTATATCCGGCCATAGAAGAACCAGTCGAGCCACCTTCCTCTTCGCCTTCTTCCTCTTCGCCACCAATCGAAGCATCTGGGTCAATATAACCATAAACCTGCTCAATGTAGCTAAAGAACTTGATCGCGTCAGCCCATCGCTTGTTCCACATTGCCATCTTTCCGGCAAGAACAAATCCTACCATTGAGCCAATACGATAATCATTCAATGGGTCATAGGTTCTGATGTACGGAAGTGCTTTCTGGCAACCAGCCTCCTCATCATCACCGAGCCAATGCCACAACTCATCAATAAGGTGGTTGCGCAACTCCTCTGCCGACATACGAGGCAACTGCGAAATTCTATCGTTGTTCGCATCTGTTACCTCCTCAAAGTAGTACGGAACATTGCCAAAATTGATGGTCAAAATGTAGTAGTAATATGCGCGCAAAATCACACACTCCGCAAAGAGTGGAGCCTTCTCCTCATCGGTGAGAGGTGCGCGTTCGATAGCTGCATACATGGCATTACAACGCATAACACCAAGATAGCCCTGATTCCAAATAGAACTTGCGAAACGAGGCTGCGACTGGGTATAATCGCAAATACCGTCATAACACGATGCGGTGTTACGATTGATAATATCTGAAGCAACCTCGCACGCCTCGAAATAGTCGGCTGAACGATACAGTGACTTTAATGGTATGTAACAACCATTAATACCTGTCTTACACTGCGCTACTGTCTGATAGTAAGTTGCAGGGGTTGAATTGGATATTACCTTCTCTTCAAGCGTACAACTCGCGGCGAGTGCGATAACCGAGATTAATATAAATATCTTCTTCATAATTAGTAACGAATTTGAATTGCCAATGAATATGTACGATTCTTAGGATATCGACCTGTGTCCATACGTCTTCCTCCGCTAATTGCATCAGGATCATATCCAGGGAACTTGGTAAAGAGTGCCACATTGTGTACCGATGCGGTAAGCATAATATCACGCAAGAATCGTGTCTTCTTTCGCAAGTCGAAACGATAGCTCAAATTGATATTCTGCAAACGCAAGTACGAAGCATCGTAGATGTAGATATCGCTACCATAGCTATCAACTCGGTATCCGCCCGGAGTATCAGTGAATGGATTACGAACAAAGTGCCAACCCTCCAACAATCGGCGATCTTTGTTAGACGAACCGCCACCATACATTGTACGGAACTCCATTACATTGTACATACGACCTCCGAGGCTGTATGTGAAGAATACGCCCAACGAAAGGTTCCTGTAGATGTTGAATGTATTGTTGAAACCTCCGTAGATGATAGGGTCTGCCGAACCGAGATAGACACGGTCCTTATCGTTCAATACACCATCGTGGTTGATATCGGCATAACGCGCACGACCAATAGCCTTGCTATAACCTACATAAGCCTTAGCGTACTTATCACGATCGATCTCATCTTGAGAGTGCCACAAGCCCTCGTACTGGAAGCCCCACAACGAGTTTGCCGGATAACCCTCAGCGTAACCATAAATCATATAACCACCACGGTTGTAAGTCGATACATAGCCGTATGCAGTTGCGATATCGGTCACCTTCGAAGAGTTGTGTGCTACGGTCAAGTTTGTAGTCCACTGGAAATTACGGCGCGAAACATTACGCGATGTAAAGGTGAACTCAACTCCCGTATTCTCGGTGTTACCGATATTGGCAAGACGCGAGGTAAAACCTGTGATACTTGCATTATCCATTGTGTAGAGCAAATCCTTGGTAAAGGACATATATGCCTCCAACGACATTGTGATTCGTTCGTTCAAAATCGACATATCGACACCGACATTGTACGAATCGGTCTTCTCCCAAGTCAAGTTAGGGTTGTCGATGTGAGATGGATAGTATGCAACCTCATACGCCTCTCCAAATAGCCAACCCGACTGAGCAGCGGTAAGAATTGACTGCGAACGATACAATTTAATCGAGTTGTTACCTGTACGACCTGCACTGATACGCAACGACAAGTCAGACAACCACGACTTCGCTCCACGCATAAATCGCTCCTTGCTGATAGTCCACTTGAACGCTGCAGATGGGAAGAATGCCCACTTGTGTCCCTCTGCAAAGAATGACGAAGCATCACCACGAGCTGTTACTGTCAAGTGGTAGCGACCGCCATACGAGTAGTTTACACGACCAAGTATAGAGTACTCTTGTGCATCGTTTGCCGCGGTTGAACCAGTCAGATTTCGCTTATCTACCAAGCTCTGCATACTGTGAGCAGTAACATTATCATCGAGATATCCACTACCCTCCAACGACATCGACTCGTTGTGACGATTCTTTGCAGTGAAACCAACCACAGAATTAATTTTGTGGCGCTTCTTGATAGTTCGATTGAACGACAAAGTAGTCTCGCTGTTGAGGTTACGATTTGTAGCTGTAGAACGCTCTGCAGTACCTCCCCTCTTCAAACGATCTGCGTAAGGCATATACGAAGGTGAATAGTAGAAGGACTCCGAAATAGTGTTGATATACGAGAACTGCGACTTCAACTTCAATCCCTTCGCCAAAGTAAACTCGATGTAAGGGGTCAAAGTCAAACGATTCTTCGAAGCATCATTCGTAACATTGTGTACAATGTAGTATGGGGAGTTATAGATATAACCACCTGTTGATCCCGCATCACTCAAGGTATTCCAGATATCGGTAAGCTTCATCAATGGGTTCAAGTTTGTAACCGCAGTGGTAGATGTACCCGAGACATTAATAGAAGTCTTATCGCGATTTTGAATGTAGTAGTTGGTGTTGATTCCCAACTTCAACCACTTCGTAACCGAGTGGTCAATCTTCAAACGACCTGTCAAGGTTTGCGATCCCGAAGAGATGATAATACCCTTCTGATCCTTGAAGTTCATCGAAAAGAGAACCTTAGTACTCTTGCTACCACCGGCCAACGACAAAAAGTAGTTCTGTGAGAATGCCTTACGAGTCAAAGCACCAGACCAATCTGTACCCTCGCCATAAACTGTAGGGTTCGGATAATTAAAATTGTCCGAATGTGGCGCTCTACTACCATAACTATAATTGGTCTTGTAATCATTACGGAACTGGGCAAACTCTGCCGCATTCATCATATCCAACTCACGAGGAAGCTCCGACAGTTGGAATGTTGCACGGAATGTGATATTCAACTTGTTTGCCTTAGCCTCATGGGTAGTTACGAGAATTACACCATTCGCACCTCGCGAACCGTAGATTGCTGTCGAAGAGGCATCTTTCAATACTGTAACGTTCTTGATCTCGGCAGGATCAATATCCGAGAAACTCGACACTGCGTCCATAACACCATCGACCACGATGAGTGGCTCATTTGATGCCGAGATAGAACGAGTACCACGAATACGGATTGATGCCGCAGAACCCGGCTCTCCATCAGTTGTGAGAATCTCGACACCGGCAAGACGACCTTGGAGAGCCTCATCTACAGACTGCGCTGCAGCATTTGCCAAATCCTCCATATCGACCGTTGCTACCGCACCTGTCAAGTCACTCTTCTGCTGTGTACCGTAACCGATAACGACAACCTCGTTGATACTTACATTCTCCGGATTCAACACGATGTTGATGTTTGTACGATTACCTACGCGCTCGGTAACCTCGACATAACCGAGGAACGAGAACGAAAGATTGTCGTCCGGAGAAGCCTTGATTTTATACTTACCCTCCATATCGGTAGTTGTACCGACACCTGTATTGCCTGCCACGACAACGGTTGCACCAATCATTGGCTGACCGGTGTTATCTAACACCTGTCCCGTAATCGTGCGAGCTTTCTGCGCCATTGCTGTTTGGGCGAACAGCAGTGCTATAGTGCAGAACGATGCGTAAATTACGCTTTTAATTATCTGTTTCATCTGCTATTCCTCCTTCTTTAATGAGACTTTAATAGGATAGTATGCAGCACCCCATTCCGAACTCTTGTCCACCTCGACAGAGAGCATATTCCACAGCTTCATCGATGAATAGAGGAAGTTGGTACGCGAGCCATCTGTGCAAGATGGGGTGTAAATCGAGTGTTTAACTGCAACGCAGTCCGTCATACCACAACGAACCAAAAGGTCGTTCGAATCGAAATAGATATCGGTAGCGGCAAGATTTGGCTCGATAGTACAATACTTGTTATGACGCTTAACCATCGCCTCAACATCGACATTGTCGTAGTACTTCTCGAGAGGGAACTCCTTGCCATACTTCAAATCGACACTCGAGTGTGCGTTCATATTTACGCACAACATCCAATACTCGTCATAGATAAATTCATTGTTTTCGAGAGTCTTCTCAACAAAGTACTCTACCTCGAGCATTCGCTCCGCGATAACATCAGGAGTATAGACAAACGGAACTGTCTCCTTGATTGACAACATATTATTAATCTGCTCCGCCCAATCGACAGGAATAGCATTGCGAGCCTCCTCGAACTCGGTAACAACATAATGAATGTTGTCAACCGAGAAGTGAAGTACCGCATTCTTGAGTGCAAGCAACTGCTCAACGGTATGCTTCTCAACCTCAATACTTGTCTCCTTGTTTACGAGAGCAGCCATTACGAGGCGACCATCGGTATTAGTCTCCGAGAGAACCTGCCACTCATCACCTGCATACGCTGTCAGCCACTCTACGAACGATGTTGTGCCAACTGTTGCAGGTGCAACAAAGGTTACAACATTTCGCTCCTCAGCCGACAGATACGCACCCAACTTCTCAAAATCAACCTCAGTAGCCTTGTTGAGGTTGCAATAGAGCGCCGTCTTCTCCATTGTAATCTCGATATCCTTAACCTCTGCATCAAGATCGTGATCTCGAGATACCGGAATCATCTCGGTACAAGAGACCGAGAAGAGCGACACCATCAATAGTGTATATAGTATCTTTTTCATTATTCAACTGCTTTTTGAGTGAGTGTACAAGTTTCAACTGTTGTTTCATCGCACAAATCCGTGAAAGCAATCTTGAGCGTTGCAACACGCTCCGCTTCCGTATTCGGCAAGAACTTAACCAACAACTCTGTTCCATTGCTGAGATATTCGATGCTCTCAACCCAATCTGCATCTGCCGAGAGTTCAATACCACTGCGACAATCGTCAATAAGATTTGAGTCGAAAGTTATTTTACATTCTGTATCGATAGCCTCGACAGTCTTATCCTCCAAGTTCATATACGGAGTGATACCACGTTGCTTAACAACTACGGTATCTGCAACAAAACCATCATAAGTCTCGATAACGAGATATCCCTTACGAGCGAAATTTCGCATATACTGCGAAGACTCATTCGAGTCGTAGTTCACAGTGATGTTGTAAGCATTCTGCTTCCAATCGCCATTTGTGCCGAGAATATGCAACCAATCACTGAGCGAGCGAGCTCTCCACGCAAGGCGTGTAGCATCGTTCACCGTAATAGGCAACAAGAACTCACCTGCAGTGACAGGTACTATCTTTTCAGTAAGCACCTCGCCCTGCACCTCCTTAACTTCAATCTTCGAGCAACTGCATATTGCAAACATTGCAATAATTGCGGAGAGTATATATGTCTTCTTCATAATCATATCCTATTTTTACTGTTCAACATTCACACTCTCATTATTCTCGTTGAAATCTCCCGGTACGCCAACGAAGTCATCGGCGCCATTGTCGTGATCTACACGAACAGCAACACACTCCTTCTCGCAAACTGCGCATCGTTTAACCTCGAATGGACCTTGTACAGGAAGTACCACCTTAGTGCCTGCGGTATTTTCTACCTCGACAACCAAGTTCTCGTAAGTACCCGGAGACAATGCCACCCATACGGTAGCCGAACTATCGTCCGAATTTGCCTTGTATGTAGCAGAAAATCCCTCTGGGAAGTTTCGTATCACAACCTCTGCAACACCACTCGCCTCGTAGATTCCCGACTCGAAATCTGCGATAGGAAGATAGCCTGCCAAGAAGTCCTTATAAGCACCTTCGTTGATGTTTACAACCTTAACCTTAACCTGACTAATGTTTTCAACATCGTGGTTAATAACGACCTTTACAAGTCCTGAATAGTAATCGAACTCTACCTCGTTCGATGTTGCTGTTCCAAGGAACGAAGCGTTATTCATCAAATGGTCGAGTGCCGTAGCGTAGTATTTCTGCTCGGTGCGAACTTGTACTCGACCTTCGAGGGCATTTGCTCCGCCCTCCAAAGAGTGAGGCATATAGATAGTCAAGTCGCCATCTACCATATTTCCGTAGAAATAGGCCTCGCTCTCGCCTGCTGTTGACTTTACAATGCTGTAATTCTCATTTACACCCATCTCAGAGCCATAGATACCGAGTACGGACGCCTCACTCCACGAATAGTTGCCGACACCCTCAATACCCTCTACCTCGAGAGGCTTAACGGTTGCCTTAACCATTGTGATAGCACCATTCTCAACATCTGGCATCTGAGCCTCTGGTAAGCGCTCGGTACATGCCACCAACGCAAACGAGAACATAGCCACAATGCAAAGTACTGATTTCATTTTACACATTTGTTCTATTTTTTTTATTATCAATTATTTCGTTTTGCATTTGATTAGGCATTTCCACCATCATCTGGAGTGTTACTATCTTCTGTAGTAGTATCCTCCTCTGGTGTTGTACCTCCATCAGGAGTGGTTGTGCCATCTTCTGGTGTGGTTGTGCCATCATCAGGAGTGGTTGTACCATCATCAGGCGTTGTTCCTGCATCAGGAGTAGTCGAATAGAAGACGCAACCATCGTATGGCTTCTCTGCGATAACCGAAGAGTAAGCTGTCTTCCAAGTCTCTCCATAAATGCAATCTTGATAGTTGTCTGCACTTGCAGTTGTATAGGTTCCTGCTCCACGGAGGATAGTTCCTGCCACCTCACAATTACTTACACCCAAAGGCCAAGTCTTTGCTGCAACCTGCTCGGCAATCTTCTCCGAAACATAAGTTGTATTGTAAGTCAGCGACATCGCTCTCTTCGAGCCTACAATTGCGCCTACCGAACCTGTTGCACCCTCCAACGAGTAAATATTACCCTCGTTGCGGCAGAACTCGATACCGCCCGGATGTACAGAACCCGGCTTAAGCTCCTCGCTTGCAAACTTCAATGAACGATACTGTCCGACAATACCTCCGGCAGCACCGGTAGCACCAACTCTACCCTTGTTCACAGCATACTTAACATGAGCATATTGTGCGTCAATTGGATATGCCGGCCAACCCTCGTTAGTACTTGAAGCGGCACACAAATATCTTGTATCCGAGTAGTGCTCAACCAATGTTCCTGCAATACCTCCTGCATATGTTACACGCGGTCCGTACCAATTGTTCAAACGAACTCTACCTGCATCATCTGTAGCAACTACAATATCTCCGGTATTGATGGTTGGGCGTGCCTCGGTACCTGTAATATTCACAAACCAATAACCCATACCGATAATACCTCCGAGTGTTCCTGCAAAGCCGTGAATGCGACCGTGGTTCTCGCAAGAGATAATTTGTGCATTGTAACTACTGTACAAATCCTTGCGATCGCCATACTTAGTCCAAGCTGCGTGTCCTGCACCGAAACCATTACCACCACAATAGAATCCTACGATTCCACCCACAGCCGAATATGCGTAACTGCTGTGTGGCGATTGGTATCCATTGCTTCGGTCGAACTGTACACTACCCTTATTTACACAACCATTGATTGTTAAATCGTAAGCTGTGAAACGCTGCTGACGGTTAGATTTTGTAACTCCACCGTTACCAACGATACCGCCTGCATAAGCGTAGTTGTAAGCAATACCCATCTGATTCGAGAAGAACTGAATGTTACCCTCGTTAGTACAGTTGTTTATCTTAACATCTTTATCGCAGTAATATACAGGAGTTCCCGAATAGTAATCTCCAATATAGTGCAATACCTGAGCAAGAATACCTCCGGCAGTCTGGAAGAACGATGCTCCGGTCTCGCCATAATAGAGATCTCCGCTGTTAGTACAGTTGTTAAATGTCAATGTCTCTTGCTTAACTGTACCAATAGTAACGCTAACTTTTCTCCATCTAAAGTCGAAGTACAATGCTACGATACCACCGATATTGGTGAAGTACGAGTTGTACATTGCTGTAGTAGCCGAACTGGTACCGAGACCCGCCTGCTCAACAGAGACTCTACCACTATTGCGACAATCGTTGAATGTCAAGTGGCTAGCCAAAAGGTCTCCTGCAACACCTGCGATATTGAGGTTCTTGGCAGTCGATGCCTCAGGAACAGAGACAGGAGCATGGTTTACACAGTTATTTATATAGCATTTAACGTCTTTGTCCGAGTCATCTAAGATACGACCTACGATACCCGCTACATTCATACGATAGAATACAAGCGAATTGGTTCGTGATGTATCATCAATATCCTGCGACTCTTTACCACCTGTAGAAGCTGTTACTCCATACGAACTTGTGTTGGTTGTAGATGTAGGTGAACCGTAGATTGTAATTGCGCCCTTTTCGCTATTTGTCAAGCCCGACAAGTTCAATGCGGTGTTAGCACCATTCGCTTTAGTATATACGCGACCAACAACGCCTCCGATATCGAATCGAGATGACGACTGCTCGCCCCACTCATCGTCCTTCAATGGGTTGATAAGACAAGTGTGTGTAACAGCACCATTGTTGCCACAACCCGAAACATCAGAATCGGTCTCTCCGACAATACCTCCGATAGCAAGGTCGTGTCTAAGCATCTGCTTGTAACGACGAGAACCCTCTGCGCTATCTGTAACTCGCGATGCCCAATCACCTGCGTGACCTGTAGATACTACAGATGCTCCATCGGTGTTGTGACAATTTAACACAGGAGTATTGGTAGCCTGTGCTACGACACCTCCTACATACGCGCCATCGCGCGCGATACCTTTATATTCAATCACACCCGAGTTAGTACACTCTCTGATAGCCTTAGCATAACTTGCCACGCTCTCACTTGTCGAGTAACCGGCAGCGATATTTGCAAAACCACATACACCACCTATCCAGATATTCTCCGGATACTCGGTAATGACAGGGTTCTGTGCAACCTTAACATTCGCAGAGTTAGCAACATTTATTGCTCCCTTTCCGGAAGAAAGATAACCAACACCACCCGCTACATAGAGGTTCTTCGCATAAGCCGCAACATCAACTACACCTGAATTTGATATAGCCGAAGATGACGATCCGAGAGTCGCGTTACTAGCCATCGACGCGCGACTTACACAACCTCCTGCATAAATAGTCTCTGCCGAACCTGTAATCTCGACTGTACCACTATTTACAATACCCGATACAGAAGGAACAGATGAATCCAAGTTACCGATACAACCAGATACATAGGCTACATTCGGAGTCGCCTTGTCGAGTTTCACAGTTCCTTTATTCTCAATTGCAAAATCACCATTTGAACCCGTCTCATCATTTGTAAGTATTGCATGACCTACGAATCCTCCAACATTAGCAATCTCAATCTTTTGAGAGCTTGAACCCTCCAACGATACAACAGACTCTACTCCATTTATAAACTCAATGTTGTTGTACATCTCTTTGTAGTGACCACAGAAGCCTCCCATATAGAGTTCTGGGGTACTACCCACAAACTTCACTGTTCCGGTATTCTTTACACCTAATACTCTATTATTATCGCTCGGTGCCGGATTTGACAGAGCAGATGTTCCAAAGATTCCTCCAACATAAGAGCTATCAAACACCTCTGCCTCAACGATAACATTACCCGAGTTATAGCACTCTGGATATGAAAGGCTTGTACAATATCCTGTATTCGACAAGATACCTGCAACAAAGACACTATTTGCTCTTACCTTCGATCCAACCTTAATAGTACCATTATTGTAGCAAGACTTCAACTGGATGGAAGCGAACTCACCTGAGTATCCGATAATACCCGAAACTCCAATATCTCGAGAGTCTGCCTCATCATAAATAAGGTCGCCAGAATTAGAGCAATTCTCAATAATATCACACTTGGAGTGAACATTACAAATCAATCCTGCGATATATATTGTCTGACGATTTGTTGTAGGAGATGCTACAACCGAATTGCCACTATAGCTACCATTCGACACCTTGATAGTCAATCCGCCCAACTCCGCATTATGACAGTCAGAAACCTTATCAGACTCGAGAATACCGATACAACCTGCCATCGCAATCTCTCGAGCAGCGCAATAAGTAAACGCACACTCTATACGGCCGGAGTTCGAGCATTTCTCGGTAACAACTTGCGAGGTATAGTTGTCGGAACCCTTCTTACCATAACGGAATGCTACAACGCCTGCAATACTCGAGTAATACGAAGGCTCATACTTATCTTCATATCTACCTGCGCCAGCACGCTTAACACGGTTACTTGCTACCGAACCGCCAACATAAACATTCGCACCCTCTGCGTTGTTACAATTACTCAAAATCTCTGAGCAACAATAGCCGACAACACCACCAAGACGCATAATTGCATTTCCGCTTGTAGCTGATGCGCTCTCATAACCACAAGTACCGAAATAGTTAATCGCGCCATAATTGTCGCAACCCGAAACCTCGTGTGTACCAATCTCTGCGAAGGAGACTACGCCTCCGATATTGCACGAGCCACTCTTGTTGATAAGGAAGTTGCTGTTCAGCATAATCTTTCCGTAGTTGTCGCAATCCTTAATCGAACTTGGATTCTCATCATCGGGGCTCTTCTCCAATCGACCAAGCACACCACCGATATTACCAATGGTTATAGTCTCGTCAATTGTCATAATACCCTCGTTCTTACAGCCCTGAATGGTTACATTCGATGCTCCTAATACTCCACCCCAATCGAGGTCGTACATAGGTTGGCTGATATCCAAATTACCGGCGTTGGTATTATCCGTAAATGCACCGGCAACAACATATCCTGCAACTCCACCGATATAAGGCTGTACCTTCGCGTTGTTTGAACTATCGTTCCAAACTACTGCGCCATTATTCTCATTCTCGGCAACGATAGGCTCAGAATCGTTCTCTGCACAGATATATCCTGCAACTCCACCAATACAAGGTTGGAACTCGGTTGCTACACCTGCCGGAGCCACTGCCTCTACAGTCAAAGTTACATTGCTTCGGTTGAGCGATACATTTGCGCCATATACTCCACCGACAACACCACCAACATTAATCAACTTGAGATTATTCTCGATAGTGAGTGTTGGATTGTTGTATGTAATCGAACCCGAAACCGAGCAGTTGAAGATCTTTCCAACCTTGTCGCCTTCAGCTACGAGCGAGCGAGCGATAAGACCAACCTTACCATTCGACTCCTCAACGATGTTACCCTCAACATTTACATTCGAGATTGTTGCTACGGTATTCTCACCGAACAAAGGCTCATTCAAGCCCTTGATAGTATAACCTCTACCCTCGAACACCGATGTAAAGCCATTGATAGTCTTGAGAGGTGTTTCGCTCTCATTCAAAGCAGTTACATCGATATCTGTAACGAGCAATGCTCCTCCGCTATACTTTGGATTTGCACCATCGAACTCGCCTTCCACAACTGCCTTGGCAAATGCCAACATATCGACATCGCGACCGATAATCATAACCTTGCTGTTAGCCTCGAAGGTCTGCTCTGGGAACTCGCGAACTGTACCACCGGCAAGTTCTTTACCCTCGCCTGTAGCATCGAATGTACGAACACATACGCTACCGTCCTCAGCCACGAAATTGACATCAAAGCGGGTGTAAGCACCCTTTGGCACTACAAGATGGAATACCATCGGCTGATCTGTCAACGAGAATGGCTCGCCATTTCCTGTCGTACAGAATACAGTCGAAGTTGCACCCTTACGAGCTTTGATTTCGCCCTTACGCTCATCGTCTGCATTGTTGCTACCGCAATATACATCGAAGATACCTGCGATAGGCTCAGCCTCTGCAGTCGAGACCGAAACATACTTCAACGAAATAGTCTCGCCCGTTGCAGCCTTGATAGGAAAACGCAGAACTGTCGAGAGGTGCGACATCTGTACATCTGTAAATCCGTCCGACCACGCATACATCGGAGCGCTACCCGAAGCAAATGTGCCTTCGGTATGTACCTGTTCCGAAAGGAATTTTACAGGGTACATACCACTCTGGGTATCAACCTCCAAATCCGCATTGTACGGATAGACAATGTTGTACGGAATCGATGTTTCGAGTGGCATATCGAATACCGCAACGCTTCGATTGTCTTCAACGATTGAGATACTGGTGGTTGGCTCACCATTCACAGCGAGCACATCACCCGTCTCCCAATAGACAGGATACTTCCCGTCATCGTTCTTCTCGCCCAACTCCGTACGAGATGGAGTAGGCAAGGCAACCTGCAGCGTTCTTACCACACCACTTCCTGACTCCTGACTAGGATCCGTAATTACCGGAGCCAAGTCCTCAGTAGTATCCTGCACACAAGAGTAACTTGTGAGCAACACTACCGCCATCAAAAGTTTAGTAAAATTTTTCACGCTAATAGTTTTTTTTAGAGTTTGTTTGTTAATAAATTATTTTGTTTGTTTTGCCAATGTTTCAAATCAACTTTTTCGTTTTTTCTTCTCTCGTTCCTCGCGTATGTCATTATGCGCAAGCGCGCGTAAAAACAAAAAGAAGATATCCGCACCGCATTGTTGCGAGGCGAAATCTCCACCATCTAAAGGTCTATAAAAAATCGATTAGACCTTGTAATTAACATACAATCATCATTTTAAGTTCAGGAGAGCAATGCTCGTAACTTTTCACTGCTCTCTATTTAGTCCCAATTGGTTTTGCAAAATTACAAATTATTTCGGAACAGACAACATTTTTCGCAATTTTTTCTCACATTTTTCGTTTGTCGCCACTACCACGCTATCACACCTTTGCCCTGCTGTTGCAGATATTCGTTCGCCTTGGAGAAATGGCGCGAGCCGAAGAAGCCCCTATAGACTGACAGTGGCGATGGGTGAACCGCCTTCAATACCAAATTTCGCGAAGCATCGACCATCGCCCCTTTTTTCTGCGCATAACTCCCCCACAACATATAGACTACACCCTGCTTCTTCTCGGCAATAAGTCGCACTACTGCATCGGTAAACCTCTCCCAACCACGACCTGCGTGCGATGCCGCTTCGTGCGCTCTTACGGTCAAAACCGCATTCAGCATCAGCACACCCTGTTCCGCCCAACGGTCGAGGTTTCCACTCAACGGAATTGGCTTTCCCGTATCATCAGCAACCTCCTTGAAGATATTACGCAACGATGGCGGAAAATCGACTCCATCATCAACCGAAAAGCACAAGCCATTCGCCTGACCATCGCCGTGATAAGGGTCTTGACCGATAATCACGACTTTCAATTTGTCGAGTGGGCATTTATCGAATGCTCGAAAGATATTTCGTGCGGCAGGGAATATCTGTCGCGAGGCATACTCCTCCTTCACAAAACCGACCAACTCGGCAAAATAGGGTTTATCGAACTCCTCCTGAAGCAATGCTTTCCAATCTTCTGCGATACGAACTTCCACGGCGAAACAAGTTAAAAGTGCAAAGTTAAAAGTGCAAAGTTAAAAATTTTTGGGTGCGAAGGATAGATATTAAATCTTTCGCAAGAGCGAAGATAATAATTTTAGTTGAAAGAACATCACTATTTCAAATTTTTCTTATCTTTGTAGCAACAAAACAACAAAAAATTTCAAAAACCTAAAAAAAATGAAGAGAATTATCGCTATTTTGGCTGTGGCAATAATGTTATCTTGCTCACAAAAAACCGAGCAGATCACCCTGCTCGACAAGGCTAATTTCGAGACAACCGTTGATGGCAAAGAGGTTTCGCTCTACACCCTGCGTGGTGGCGACCTCGTAATGCAGGTTACAAACTATGGTGCGCGAGTAATATCGCTCTGGGTTCCCGATCGCAACGGCAACTATGCCGATGTGGAGATCGGCTCGGAGAATATCGACCGCTACATCAACAGCACAAGCGAGCGTTATCTCGGTGCTGCTGTTGGTCCCGTAGCAAATCGCATCGCATACGGCAAATTCACACTCGATGGCAAGGAGTACTCGCTCCCTAAAAACAACAAAGACACACATACGCTTCACGGCGGAACACTCGGAATAGACCGCATCGTTTGGGAGGTTAAGTCGTGTAGCGAGAACGAGATTGTATTCTCGGCTCTTCTTCCTGATGGACAAGATGGTTTCCCTGCAAACCGCACAATCGAGATGGTTTATCGTCTGACCGACAACAATGAGTTTGTGGTTGAGTACAACGCTACAACCGATGCAAAGACCGTATTAAACCTCTCGCACCACTCATTCTTCAACCTCGAAGGCGATGGCGAAGGCACAATTCTTGACCACATATTGACTATCAAGAGTAAGGCTATTACTCCTGTGGATAATATGCTTATTCCTACGGGCGAAATATTGAATATCGAGGGTACAGCCTTCGACTTCCGCGAGCCACACGCAATCGGCGAGCGCATCAACGATGAGCACGCACAACTCAAAGTCAGCTCCGGATATGACCACAACTGGGTTCTCGACCGCGAGGACAACGGAGAGGTTATCAAAGTTGCCGACCTCTACTCTCCAAAGAGTGGTCGCGGTATGGAGGTGCATACCGACCAGATCGGAATACAGTTCTACAGTGGAAACTTCTTCAATGGCTCTTACATAAACAAATACGGCAAGCCTGTCGTACATCACGGCTCTCTCGCACTCGAGACACAGCGTTATCCCGACTCGCCAAATCAGCCTTCGTTCCCAAGCGTAGAGTTGAACCCGGGAGAGGTTTACAAGCACACTTGCATTTATAAATTCTATGCAAAATAATTAGATATTTATGGCAGATTTAACACCAACTCCTCACATTGGAGCAAAGCGTGGCGAGATTGCCGAGCGCGTCATTATGGCGGGCGATCCGTTGCGTGCAAAGTTTATGGCGGAGCGTTACCTCGAGAGTCCTCGTTTGGTCAATCAGGTACGCGGAATGTATTGTTACACGGGAACTTACAAGGACAAAGAGGTTTCGGTAATGGGACACGGAATGGGTATCTCATCAATCGGAATCTACACCTTTGAGTTATACAACTTTTATGGCGTAAAGCGCATTATCCGTACAGGCTCGGCAGGTGCATATCAACCCAATTTACATATTGGTGATATAGTCATCGCACAAGGCGCTTGCGACAACTCAAACTTCGCGGCTCAATTCTCCCTTCCGGGAACATTTGCCCCTATCGCCGACTACGAGATGTTGAGCGCAGCGGTGGAGAAGGCGAAAGCTATGGGCGTTAATTATGCTGTTGGAAATATCCTCGCATCGGAGATATTCTACAATGACAATCCCGAGGCTTGGAAGCAATGGCAGAAGATGGGCGTTTTGGCGGTTGAGATGGAGGCTTCGGCACTCTATATGAATGCCGCACGCAGTGGTAATCAGGCACTCTGCATCTGCACCATATCGGACTCGCTTGTAACCCACGAGGAGACCACCGCCGAACAGCGCGAAAAGACCTTTACGGATATGATGGAGATTGCGTTTGAAATAATATAAATAGGTATGAAGAGAGTTTTAATGATACTTGCTGTTTCGCTTATGGCAAGCGCAAATAGTGCTATGGCTTGGAGTAAGTTCGGACACGAGGTAATCATCGAACTTGCCAAACGGCATATATCCGAAAAGACAAAGGCAAATATTGCAAAATATATGCCCAATGATATAACCGATGATGCCATCTATATGGACGACCACCGCAACGACAAGGAGTTGGCATACTCGACATCGTGGCACGGATATAGCGTAGATGACAAATTCGAATACGATATGAATCCTCGTCTTGCCAAAGGCGATGTTATTCACGCCATGAGAGTTGCCGACCACAACCTCTCGAAGTTAGAGCGATTGACCGACTCGGCCGTCGTAATGAATATCCGCTGGCTCATTCACTTTGCAGGCGATATGCACTGCCCGAGCCACTCTTATCTGCCGGGACCTCGCCTGACTTGGGCTTGCGAGTGCAGAGGCGTAAAGTTTGACTCCTTCCACACGGCGTGGGACGAGATGCCTTCGCTCGTACACCCCAACAAGTCGTGCGTTGAGGTTGCTGCCGAGATAGACACCGCATCAAAGCGCGAAATCAAGCAGATTCAGAGTGGAGATATTCTCGAGTGGGCAAAGGAGATTGCGATAAACAACAAGGATATCTTCAAGTGGAACAAGCCTTACACCGTTGTTCTCGACCCGAAGACTCCGGACTATCATCGTGACCACATCAATTTGCAGTTGCGCCACGCAGGATATCGTTTGGCTTATCTGCTAAATCGCTACTTCGGAGAGTAGTTATTCCGACTATAGCAAGCAACACAAATTCAGGGCGACTTTTGCGAGTCGCCCTGAATTTGTATGGTAAAAAGCTTAATTAGAGTAGTTGGAATTAAGATACTCCTGCACCGTAAATTCCGTTTGACACGGCTCAATGCCCTCAGCAACAAACTCATTGGTATATTGCATCTTCTCCTTGCTGAGAACACAACCATTGAGAAAATCGATAATCTCCTCTTGGTTTTCGGTCAACGGAGTGAGTGCAAGAGCGTGGTCGCGATAGTGCGCCGAGTGGAAATAGTAGGTTGCACCCAAGTCGTGTAACTGTTCGGCAATATAGTCCGATCCGTAAAAGCCTGTAGCCATAATTGTCGCCTTACGATACGGCACATTGCGGTCTGCGTTGCCGTGAAACAGCATTATAGGGCAAGGCTTACACTCCCATTCAGGTTCGCCAAGCACTGAATAAATCGCACCTGCAAAGGCTATCACGCCTGCAAAGTTGTAGTCGGCAGAGATATTTTTAGCGTAGTGTGAGCGATTTACAAGGTTATTCTCCGCCTGCAACACCGCAATAGCACCTGCACTCGAGCCACTCGCCACGATACACGAAATATCAATACCCATCTTTACAGCATTGATAAGGATATAGTCCAACGCACGCAAAACATCTTCAGCAGCCATATTAACCGAGCGATACATTGCCCACGCACCCTCCAGTGGTCCAACCTCTTTCTCGGGGTCTAGAGCATACTCCATACCGAGACGATAATCTATTGACACTACATCAAAACCTTGAGCAAGCAACATCTCGAAGTATGGCATATATCGCTCATCGGCACGATTGCCGTGCGAGAAACCGCCACCAAAGGCGAACAATACGCAAGGATGCAACCCCTCGCCCTCGGCACGATAGTGGTCTAAATACAACGGCTTTTCACCCTCTACAAAACAGTAGGTTGTCGGTTTAGTCTGTGCAGAGAGTGTTGCCATAGTGAAAATCAGTGTTACAAATAGTAATAACCTTTTCATTCTATTCATATTTATTGTTCCAAAGCATTTTTAACCTTTCGGCTATGCGTTGCTCAGTCTGATTGCCGGTGTTCGGGTGGTAAAATTGCTTACCTTTGAGCGACTCCGGCATAAACTCCTGCTCCACAAAATTACCAGCGTAGTCGTGAGCATACTTGTAGCCATCGCCATAGCCCTGCTCCGCCATCAAATCGGTTACAGCGTTACGCAGATGCAACGGCACAGGACGCAAATTGGTATCCTTCTGAACAAACGCAAGAGCCTCATTTATAGCCATATATGCCGAGTTACTCTTCTGCGAAGTGGCGAGATAAATGGTTGTTTCGGCAAGGGTAATACGCGCCTCAGGCATACCAATCTTATGCACCGTATCGAAGCAGGCATTCGCCAAAAGCAGAGCGTTAGGGTTTGCCAAGCCGATATCCTCCGATGCCAAAATCACAAGTCTGCGAGCGATAAATCGTGGTTCCTCACCTCCTGCCAACATTCGTGCCAAGTAGTATATCGCAGCGTTAGGGTCGCTACCGCGCACACTCTTGATAAATGCCGAAATAACATCGTAATGTTGCTCGCCATTCTTGTCATACAAGGCGATATTTTGTTGCAACACCTCCGTAACAAGGTTATCGGTAATAACCAAATCACCCTCACGCGATGAGGTTATAATATCCAAGATATTGAGCAATTTTCGTGCATCGCCACCCGCAAAGCGGAACAGTGCAGCCGACTCCTTAACCTCTATTTTTCGCTGTTTCAACTCCTCATCGGTTGTCAATGCACGGTCGAGCAGTTTTTGTAAGTCCTCATCCTGCATTGGCTTCAGAGTATAGACCTGACAACGGCTCAAGAGAGGCGAGATAACCTCAAATGATGGATTTTCTGTCGTAGCACCAATAAGGGTTATAACGCCTTGCTCCACTGCTCCGAGCAGTGAATCTTGTTGCGACTTGTTAAAGCGGTGAATCTCATCGATAAAGAGTAGTGGCGTAGTAGCCGAGAAGAACTTTTGATTCTTTGCCGACTCAATAACCTCGCGCACCTCCTTTACGCCCGAAGTGACCGCCGAGAGTGTATAGAATGGTCGGTCGAGGGTATTTGCCACGATGCGGGCAAGAGTTGTCTTACCCACCCCCGGAGGTCCCCACAATATAAAAGATGGTACATTTCCCGCCTCGATAAAACGGCGAAACACACCACCCTCCCCGACCAGATGTTGCTGACCGATGTAATCTTCGAGGGTCTGAGGCCTCAATCTTTCTGCCAAAGGTGCGGACATAACTGTTATTTTTGAGTTGAGAGTTGAGAGTTGAGAGTTGAGAGATTCGTTTCTTTCATAGTCTTAACACTCGCTGTCAACATTGCAATAATTTCATCTAAATCACTATATAGTGAATCAAATTGTTTTCTATCTATGATTTCACTCTCAACTAATAGTTCTAACCAATATGCTGTTTCATCTGCTTCTTTTAATGCAATGGACAATTTATGCTGAAAATCGGAACGACTTTGAGCATTCCAACTCTCTCGGACATTTGCACCGATACTTGTCGCTGAACGAAGAATTTGCTTCGACATAACAAATTCACACTTTTCATCACGCAAATAAGAAACAAATCGTATTATTCTAACCGCAAAATGCTTGGTTTTATCCCTTAACGCACCACTTTTCATAAAATATATTTTCAGTTCTCAACTCTCAACTCTCAACTCTCAACTCCGCATTTGGTTGTAGGCCTTTATGGCCTCACCCAAAATGCGTATCGCTTTTTTCAGTTCCTCTTTTTCGAGAATGTAGGCAATGCGGACCTCGTCTTTGCCTAAGCCCGGCTCGGAGTAGAAACCTGATGCAGGAGCAAGCATAATGGTCGCTCCATCGTACTCAAATTCGCGCAAGCACCACTCGCAGAACTTGTCGCTATCATCAATAGGCAGTCGTGCAATCGTATAGAACGCACCCATCGGAATAGGCGAAAATACGCCATCAATCTTATTCAACTCATCGACCAAGCAGTTGCGGCGCTCGATATACTCCTCGTAGGTGTGAATAGCGTACTCGCGTGGTGCATCAAGTGAAGCCTCGGCAGCAATCTGTCCGAGCAGTGGTGGCGACAATCTCGCCTGACAGAACTTCATCACCGCAGCACGCAAGGTTTTATTCTTGGTAATCAATGCTCCGATGCGGATACCGCACTCGGAGTATCGTTTCGACACCGAATCAATCAGCACCACATTCTCCTCGATACCCTCCAAGTGGCACGCCGAGATATATGGCGAGCCGGTATAGATAAATTCGCGATACACCTCGTCAGAGAAGAGGAACAGGTCGTACTTCTTTACAAGATCGCGAATACGATTCATCTCCTTGCGTGTATAGAGGTAGCCCGTAGGGTTATTCGGGTTACAAATCAAGATACCGCGTGTGCGCTCATTTATCAGCTCCTCGAACTGCTCTATCGAAGGCAGTGCAAAGCCATTTTCGATAGTCGAAGTGATTGGGCGAATTACCGCACCTGCCGATACGGCAAATGCCATATAGTTGGCATACGCAGGCTCCGGAACGATAATCTCGTCACCCGGATTGAGACACGACATAAAGGCGAACAGCACCGCCTCCGAGCCTCCCGCAGTAACGATAATATCATCGGGCGAGAGTTTTATCTGGTATTGGTCGTAGTAGCCCACCAACTTCTCACGCAACGAAAGGAATCCATCACTCGGACTATACTCCAAAATCTCACGGTCGATATTGCGGATAGCATCGAGTGCTACCTGTGGAGTCTTGATATCGGGCTGACCGATATTGAGATGATAGACCTTTGTGCCACGCTTTTTAGCCTCTTCGGCAAGCGGAGCGAGTCGGCGAATTGGTGATGCAGGCATCAATACGGCGCGTTCTGAAATTTTTGGCATAATAATATACTCTATATGAATTAACCAACGCAAATATAATGAAAATAACGGAGAACAGAGAAGATAAAACTAAAAAAACTTTTCCCAAAACATTATTTCTAATAAAATTAACTATCTTTGTTACAAATTAACTATCTTTACCAATATGAAAAGAGTCGCAACAACACTACTATTCGTAATTTTTGCAATGACATTGTATGCTCGCCCGATATATCCTAAGGCTGGCGAAAATTGGGAGCGTGCAAAACCTTCAAAATATGGTTTCAACGACCAGAAAATAAAAGAGTTACGCCGATATATCATCGACTCGATGGCAACTACGGGTATGATGATTATTGTGGGAGGCGAGTGCATCTTCCAATATGGGAATATAGAGCGTTTGAGTTATATCGCATCGTGTCGCAAGAGTGTGCTTTCGATGCTCTACGGCAAGTATGTCGAAAATGGCACTATCGACCTCAACAAGACACTTGGCGAATTGGGTATCACCGACCGCGGAGGTCTGCTACCTATCGAGCAGAAAGCCAAGGTATTACACCTTATTCAGGCGCGTTCGGGCATCTATCATCAAGCCTCTAATTCGGGTAGTGCCCTCGACAACCCCTCGCGTGTTCCCGAGCGAGGATCAGTAAAGCCGGGCGCAAAGTTTCTCTACAACAATTGGGATTTCAACGCCGCAGGTACAGTATTCGAGAAGATGACCGGCAAGAGTATCTACACAGCCCTTGAAGAGGACTTGGCTCTGCCACTCGGATTTCAGGATTGGGATATTTCGCAACAACGCTACGGAGGTAATAAAAAGAGGTCTATCCACCCTGCATATCACATCTATATCTCCACACGCGATATGGCTCGTTTGGGCTATTTAATGCTCCGTAAAGGCGAGTGGGAGGATAAAGAGATTATAACGAAAAATTGGCATCGCAAGATGATAGCCGTATCGACAAAACCCAAAGAGGTCAGCAAACGAGAACACTTTGGCTATGGCTATATGTGGTGGTTATACAACGACAAAAATCCTGCATTGAAGGGTGCATACGCAGCCCACGGCGCGGGCGGACAATACATAACCGTAATACCCGAGTTGGATATGGTAATTGCCCACAAGACCGATGCAATCTATGGTCGCAAAACCAAAAGTTCGCGCTATCAGCGTCTCGTGCGCAAAATTATTTCCGCCAAGGAGCAATAATCTCTCAAAACACAATCAAATAGTGAGATTTGTTTCGTAACTTTATAAAAGTTATGAAAAATTTGTTATCTTTGTATCACTATAACAAATCGCGAGTGATTATGAATGACAAAAAGTCTCTTTATTGCGTAATTATGGCGGGTGGTGTCGGTACTCGCTTTTGGCCTGAAAGCCGTCAGAGCAAGCCTAAACAGTTTCTCGATATCTGCGATACGGGAAAGTCGTTCTTGCGTATGACCTTCGAGCGATTTGCTCCGCTTGTGCCTACCGAGAACTTCTTGGTAGTTACAAACGCCCGATACAAGGATTTGGTCTTGGAGCATATCCCCGAGTTGCAATCCGAGCAGGTGTTATGCGAGCCGATTGGTCGCAACACTGCACCGTGCATCTGCTATGCAGCCTACCATCTGCGCAATATCAACCCCGATGCAATGATGATTGTAACCCCTGCAGACCACCTCATTCTGAACGAGGCGGAATTTCACTCTATCGTGGAGGATACTATCGAATTTGCCAGCGAGAACAAGGCTTTGATGACTATTGGCATCACGCCAAGTCGCCCCGAAACGGGCTATGGCTACATTCAAAAGAGCGACAACTCGAGAATCTCGCGCGTAAAGTGCTTCACCGAGAAGCCTAACTTAGAGTTGGCGCAGGTATTTATTCAGTCGGGCGAGTTCTTCTGGAACTCGGGAATCTTCGTTTGGAAGGTTGGAGACATCATAGATGCCGTAGCGGAGCATCTGCCCGAGCATCACGCACTCTTCGAGGGGGTATCGCCACTATTTGGTACGCCTTCAGAGCGAGAGGCTATCGAGCAGGTATTCTCGGAGTGTCGTGCCATATCTATCGACTACGGCGTAATGGAGAAGGCGGATAATGTCTATGTTCGTTGTGGCGACTTTGGTTGGAGCGATGTCGGCACTTGGGGGTCGTTATACCAACTTTCGCGCAAGGATAAATATGCAAATGTTAAGCCTAACGAAGGTTGCTACACCTATAATACCCGTTCCTCGATGGTATCTCTACCGAAGGGCAAGGTGGCAATCATAAATGGTTTGCGCGACTACATAGTGGTTGATACCGAGGATGTACTTCTTATCTGTCCAAGGGGCGAGGAGCAGAACATCAAGAAGTATATCGATGAGGTGAAGTACAACACGGGAGAGAAACACATATAATGAACGGAAAACGGAAAACGGAAAACGGAAAACTATATAGCGCATTTTTAGACTCAACAGGCGTAACTACCGACTCTCGGAAAATCGAGGTCGGTGCGCTCTTTTTTGCACTGCACGGAGCATCGTTCGATGGTAACAACTACGCTGTACAGGCGTTAGACCAGGGAGCTTCGGCTGCTGTGATTGACCGCAAAGATATTCTCAACAACAACCCTCAATACGCCGAGCGACTACTGCTTGTGGAGGATACTTTGCAGGCGTTGCAGGCATTGGCGCAGGAGCATCGCCACCGTTTGGCAATTCCGATAATCGCCATTGCAGGTAGCAACGGCAAGACCACAACCAAGGAGTTGGTATCGCGTGTTTTGGCGGAGAAGTTCGAGGTTTCGACAACACGCGGAAACCTAAACAACCATATCGGCGTACCGCTGACGCTCCTCTCGATGACCGCCGAAACAGAGTTCGGCGTGGTGGAGATGGGGGCAAGCGCACAAGGCGAGATTGCACTGCTCTGTTCGATAGCCGAGCCAAACTACGGCATCTTAACAAATATCGGACTTTCGCACCTCGAAGGTTTCGGTGGTGTAGAGGGCATTCGCAAGGGCAAGGGCGAACTGTTCGACTTTCTCAACAAGAATGGCGGTCGCGCCTTTGTACCACAGGAAGACGAGGTGTTGTGCGAGATGGCAACAGCGAGAGAAGATTTAGCAGTTGAGTACTACTCGCGCTCGATTGGCGAGGGTTTCAGAAGTAACCTTACGGGAGATTATAACCGCTACAACATAGCTGCCGCGGTGGAGATTGGTCGCTACTTCGGGGTTGCAGACGAGCGCATTGCCGAGGCAATACTCTCATTCACGCCCGACAATAATCGTTCACAAGCGGTCAAGACCGAGCGCAACCGCTTGGTGGTGGATTGCTACAATGCCAACCCTTCGAGTATGGAGGTGGCGTTGGACAATATCGCCACAATGGAGGCGGAGCATAAGGTGTTGATTTTGGGCGATATGCTCGAACTCGGCGAGTGGAGCAAGGAGGCGCACCAGACAATACTCCGCAAGGCAGACGGCATAGCGGAGCGCATAATCTTGGTAGGTGGCGAGTTCGCAAAGGCGTTTGTCGCAGTTGGCAAGGAGTTGCAAGCTGACTACGCACTCTACCCTACAACTGCCGAGGCGTTGTTGGCACTCGAAAACAGCCCGATAAGCGATAGCCTTGTATTGCTGAAAGGCTCGCGAGGGATAAAGTTGGAGCAGTTGATAGAGAAGTTGTAGATAAAATGGCGCAATTTAATAACGGCAAGTAAGGGCTATTAAGGGCAAGTAAAGGCAAGTAAGGGTATGCGCCCTCTTTACTAACCGCTACTAGCCGTTACCAACCCTTAATTTACCTGCGCCGTGATAACTTAAAGAGTTCAAATAACAAAAAAATAACTTATGGAGAACAAAAAACAGATTTCACTCCCCGAAAATGCCTATCGTGAATTGAAGGCAGGCGAGGAGTATCAGCCGATAATGTCGGCACAAAGCACCCCAGCCGAGGCTACGCCATACTCGGTGACTATGGGTGTCATTATGGCTATTATCTTCTCGGCAGCGGCAGCCTTCCTCGGCTTGAAGGTTGGACAGGTATTCGAGGCTGCAATTCCTATCGCAATTTTGGCAGCAGGATTCGGCTCATTGCGTGGCAAAAATCGCAGTATGCTGGGCGAGAATGTTATTATTCAGTCGATTGGCGCATCTTCGGGTGTAATTGTTGCAGGTGCTATCTTTACGCTCCCTGCACTCTATATCCTCGGCTTGGAGGCGCAGTTCTATCAGGTATTCCTCTCCTCGTTGTTGGGAGGTGTGCTTGGTATCGTACTGCTTGTGCCATTCCGCAAATACTTTGTTAAGGATATGCACGGCAAGTACCCATTCCCTGAGGCTACCGCAACTACCGAGGTGCTTGTTTCGGGCGAGAAGGGAGGTAAGCAGACAAAGTTGCTCGCTATCGCTGGAGTACTTGGCGGATTGTACGACTTCGCCGTTTCATCGTTTGGTGCTTGGGCGGAGAATATCTCTACAAAGATGACCGCTTGGGGTGTTGCCGTAGCCGATAAGTTCAAGGTGGAGTTCTCGATGAATACGGGAGCAACCCTGCTCGGTTTGGGTTATATCATCGGCTTGAAGTATGCCGTAATTATCACCGCAGGCTCGTGCCTCGTATGGTTTGTGATAGTACCACTTGTGGGCTACGCATCGGCAGAGGCGGCTTCGATGAGTGCGATGGAGTTGTTCCAAGCGTATGGTCGCCCTATCGGCATTGGCGGTATCGCAATGGCAGGTTTGATAGGTATTATCAAGCAGGCAGGTATCATCAAGCAGGCAGTCGGCTTGGCATTCAAGGAGTTGGGTGGCAAGAAGTCGGAGGGTGCAGTTGAACGCACACAGCGCGATATTTCGATGAAGGTTATCCTCTCGGTAATTATCGCAGTACTCGTTGCAACAGTGGTATTCTTCCAATTTGGCGTTTTGGGCAATTGGTTCCATACCATTATCGCTCTGCTGATTGTATTTGTGATAGCGTTCCTCTTCACTACGGTAGCCGCAAATGCAATCGCTATCGTGGGTACAAACCCCGTATCGGGAATGACGCTGATGACCTTGATTCTCTCGTCTTTGGTGCTTGTTTCAATTGGCTTGGAGGGCGAAAAGGGAATGACCGCAGCGTTGATTATCGGCGGTGTTGTCTGCACCGCATTGTCGATGGCAGGTGGCTTTATCACCGACCTCAAAATCGGCTATTGGCTCGGCACTACCCCACGCACGCAGGAGAAGTGGAAGTTCCTCGGTACATTCGTATCGGCAGCGACCGTTGCGGGTGTGATGATAATCCTCAACAAGACCTACGGCTTTGTGGGCGAGAATGCACTGACTGCTCCGCAGGCAAACGCAATGGCAGCCGTAATCAAGCCGTTGATGGAGGGTGGCGAGACACCGTGGATACTCTATTTTGCAGGTGCAGTGTTGGCACTTGTACTCAATTGGATTGGCGTTCCTGCATTGGCATTCTCGCTCGGTATGTTTATCCCTATGTCGCTAAATGCTCCGCTTGTAGCGGGAGGTGCTATCGCTTGGTTTGTATCTAATCGTTCGAAGGACGAGGCGTTGAACAAGGCTCGTTTCGACCGTGGTACACTTCTCGCATCGGGCTTTATCGCAGGTGGCGCGTTGATGGGTGTTGTGGCGGCTGTTTTGAAGTTTGTGGGCGTAGATTTCTATATGACCGAGTGGGCAGCATCGAGCGCAGCCGAGTGGTTGGCATTGGCGATGTATATCGCGTTGGCAATCTACTTTACCGTTCACACACTCAAAGCAAAGAGAGAGGAGTAGAGAGAAACGAAAAACGGAAAGCGGAAAACGGAAAACTAAAAAAGCCAATGGCTAAAAGCAAATAAAAAATTACACTAATTCAAAATCGGAGGTGATTAGGCTATTTTTGTGCGTTGCGCAGTGGTGTAAAGCGGAGCATAGTAAGCCTATGTGAGCATTTACGCCGCAAGTAAGGTGCAAAAAGAGCCAATCAGAACGATTTTCAAACAACGGAGATATGGAACTGAAAGATAGATTTCTGAAATATGTCGCTATTGACACTCAGAGTGATGAGAATAGCGAAACCTTCCCATCGTCAGCGAAGGAGTGGGATTTGTTAAACCTCTTGGTCGAGGAGATGAAGGCTCTCGGTTTGGAGGATGTAAGTATTGACAAGTACGGCTACGCTATGGGTAGTATCCCTGCGACCAAAGGCAAGGAGAATGCCCCTGTAATCGGCTTCTTGGCGCATGTGGACACATCGCCCGATATGAGTGGCAAAGATGTACGCCCACGCATTATTGATGAGTATGATGGTCAGGACATTGTGCTAAACCCTTCGCTCACAATGCGAGTTTCGGAGTTTCCGGAGTTGAGCCGCTTTGTTGGTCACACTTTGATTCACACTGACGGCACTACCCTGCTCGGCGCAGACGACAAGGCGGGAGTAGCGGAGATTATGACCGCTGCGGAGTACCTGATGTCGCACCCCGAGGTGGAGCATGGCAAGATTCGCATCGGCTTCACCCCTGACGAAGAGATTGGTCGTGGCGTAGATTTCTTCGATGTAAAGGCTTTCGGAGCAGATTTCGCCTACACGATGGACGGTGGATACGAAGGCGAGTTGGAGTATGAGAACTTCAACGCAGCATCGGCAAAAATCGCTATCCAAGGTCGCAATGTCCACCCCGGATATGCCAAGAATAAGATGATTAATGCTATTGATGTGGCGTGCGAGTTGAACTCACTCGTTCCTGCTGTGGAGCGACCACAATATACCGAGGGTTACGAGGGTTTCTACCACTGCGTAGGTATCTCGGGTACAGTCGAGGAGGCTACAATCTCTTATATCATTCGTGACCACGATGCCGATAAGTTCGAGGCAAAGAAGGTGTGGATGCACAATATCGTGGGTATGCTTAACAATAAGTATGGCGAGGGAGTGTTGAAGCTCACCTTGAAAGACCAATACTACAATATGCGCAAGATGGTCGAGCCGCATCCGCAGGTTATCGAGTTGGCGAAGGAGGCAATGGTCGAGGCAGATGTAACGCCTATCGTACGCCCTATTCGTGGCGGAACAGATGGCGCGCGCCTCTCGTTTATGGGGTTGCCATGCCCTAATATCTTTGCCGGCGGAATGAACTTCCACGGCAAGTTCGAGTACTGCTCGCTCAACTCAATGGAAAAGGCGGTGAAGGTTATTATCAACCTCTGCCAGCTCTGGGCAAAGTAAACGGAAAACGGAAAAGTGAAAACGGAAAACTATGACTAAGCGTTACGGTTTTGTTAAGGTTGCGGCGGCAACACCGTTGGTGAAGATTGCCGACTGCCACGCCAATGCAGAGGCGATAGACAAGATGACCGCCGAGGCGGTGGAGCGAGGAGCGAGTGTGGTGGTCTTCCCCGAACTCTCGCTTACGGGTTACACTTGTGGCGACCTATTCTTGCAGTCGAGAATTATCGAGGCAGGTGATGAGGCTTTGGCGCAGTTACTCGCTACGCCACGACCTATTGTGTCGATTATCGGAATGCCGATATACTACAAAAATAACCTCTACAACTGCGCCGTAGTTATCGCCAACGGCAAGATATGCGGTATCGTGCCAAAGAGTTATATCCCGAACTACTCGGAGTTCTACGAGAGCCGCTGGTTTTCGGAGGGGCGCGATATTCGCAATGCCGAGATTACAATCTGCGGACAGCGCGTGCGTTTCGGCACAGACCTCTTGTTTGATGTTCACGGCACACGCTTCGGAGTGGAGATTTGCGAGGATTTGTGGGTACCTGCACCGCCATCATCGGATATGGCTTTGGCAGGTGCAACGCTTATCTTCAACCTCTCGGCAACGCCCGAGATTTTGGGTAAACACAACTACTTGCGTTCGCTTATCAAGCAGCAGTCGGCTCGCGCCTTGTGCGGATATATCTACTGCTCGGCGGGCGTAGGCGAGTCCTCGACAGACCTCGTATTTACGGGTAACGGCATAATCGCCGAGAATGGCAAAATCATCGCTGCGCGTGAGCGATTTGTGCGTGAAGCACGATTGACCGTTGCAGATATCGATGTTGAGCATATCTTCAACGAGCGCCGCCGTCACACCTCGTTTATCAATCTCGACAATCGTTTCGATGTCGTAAAGATTGATATTCCACAACCCGAAAGCGAGTTGGAACGCGAGATTAACCCTGCACCATTTATCCCTGCCGAACTCTCGGAGGGTTGCCGTGAAGCGTTCACGATTCAGTGTGCAGGCTTGGCTCAACGCCTTTCGAGCATCAACTGCAAGTGCGCAGTTATCGGGATCTCGGGAGGTTTGGATTCGACCTTGGCGTTGTTGGTAACGGTGGCGACATTCGACACTCTCGGACTCGACCGTAAGGGCATTATCGGTGTTACAATGCCGGGCTTCGGCACTACCGACCGCACCTACCAAAATGCGCTTACATTGATGCGCGAGTTGGGAGTTACAACACGCGAAATATCTATCCGTAAGGCTTGCGAACAGCACTTTGCCGATATCGGTTTGAACCCTAACGAGCGCGGTGCGGCATACGAAAACTCGCAGGCTCGCGAGCGCACGCAGATACTTATGGACTTGGCGAACAAGGAGAACGGCATAGTTATCGGCACGGGCGATTTGAGCGAGGCGGCACTCGGCTGGGCGACCTACAATGGCGACTCGATGTCGATGTATAATGTAAACTGTTCGATACCAAAGACTTTGGTGCGCAAGATTGTTGAATGGTGTGCAGAAAACGACACCAACGCACAGGTGCGCGCAACATTAAAGGATATTGTCGATACGCCGGTAAGTCCGGAGTTGCTCCCTGCCGACAACGAAGGCAATATAGCGCAGAAGACCGAGGATTTAGTGGGTCCTTACGCCCTGCACGACTTCTTTATCTACAACTTCCTGCGCAATGGCTTCTCTCCGGCAAAGATTGAGTATTTGGCGTGTCGTGCCTTCTGCGGAGAGTTTTCGGAAGAAGAGATTGCTCATTGGCTAAAAGTCTTTCTGCGCCGATTCTTCTCGCAGCAGTTCAAACGCTCGGCAGCACCCGATGGTCCGAAGGTCGTTACAGTATCGCTCTCTCCACGAGGAGATTTGCGAATGCCGTCAGATGCTTCGGTTGCGGAGTGGTTGAAATAGTTTACAATAAATAAGGAGGCTTGAAAGTCTCCTTATTTATTGTATCAGAACTTCAACGCGTCAAGTTTGGACTGCACATCAGCCAACGGATCGCGCGGAAGGGTAATGCTCTTCAGTCGGCGTTCCGAGCCACCAAGACTGCGCAGATTGTAGGTAAAACGCAACAGATATGTTCTTCCAAGCACTGTATTGTAGCGCAATTGCGAGTAGGTTGCTATTACATAACGACCAAACGAGGTGTTCTGATTGAGTACATCATCTACACATACCTCCACCTCGCCAAGACCATTCAGCACCTTCTTACCGAGCGAGATATTCCACAGCGTGAAGCGATCATCGAAGTTGTGGGTAAAGACCTTGAAGTGGGTAAAGTTAACCGTTGAAGTAATCGTAAAGCCCAATGGCAACACCGCCTTGATATTGCCCTGCACATACTGCATAAAGTATTGGTTGTTGTAGCTCGAAAGGCTACTATTAATGTAGTTGTAAGTACCTCGCCAAGTGACCATAAAATCGATATTCTCGGAGATATTACTACCCAAAGTAACCTGTGCATAGGCGTTTGTGTTGTGCATCATCACCGTTTCGCCTCTACCGATAAACTTGTAGTCGGGATCTGGACCAATAATCTCATCAACCTTCAAATCAGGCGAAACTATCTCCATCGGAATATCGGAGTATGTTCCACCCAACACCATATTCAAATTCGAGTGCAGATGCTTCATTGGCAAGCCCAACGAAGTGCGGAACTCATACGACCAATAGCCATCGAGATTTACCTTCTGCGAGAGTTGCAGAGGGTTATAGTTTGCATAGTGCCACTCGCCCTTGCTGTCAAGATAGTCAGGCAGTCTGATTTTTCCTGGCTCGTATGCCACCTTCATACCCACATAATCCTGCACATGTTGCACCTTTCCCATCAACATAAAGGTCGTTCCGAAGCGCGAAGAGACATTCGTGTATCGCATAAAGAAGTTATGCTCCTGCGATGGTTTCAAATCGGGGTTTCCGACCGAGAGGTACGAACTATTGTTCGTGTTGTACATATCGTTCAAATCGAAAATACCCGGCATTCGCAACCTCGAGTTGAACGATGCACGAAGGCTATGCGCTCTCTTCGCTGCGATATTGAGAGTGGCATTGTAGAGCAGACGCTGATAGTGCGAACGCTTCACACTCGGAGTAGCAAGCAATCGTCCAGTAACGCCATAGTAGGTTACATCTGTGGTAATGTCTCTAAATCGAAGATTTACCGAGAACCAGCTCCTACCTTTACCATAACGCACTCCCGCACTCGCCTCGTGATACCAATAGTCGCTCGAGTATATCGATGAACTCTTCGGTTTAATCTTCTCGGCAAGTTGTTCGTAGGTATTGTCGGTAGTATAGTTTGCAATATCGCGATTACGATACTGATAGTAGCCCTCGTATGAGAGATTTATGACAACCCAACGACCTATTCTCTCACGGAAAGTAGTTTGGAAATGACCTTGCGATGTATATTGGTCGGTAGTATTTCGCGAGTATGAATACTTACGCAGTGCATCTATTGGTTGCGTTCCCGAATAGGAGTTGTAGTTACGCCAACTCTCATTATCGTTATATCTCACATCTGCCGACATCAACAAAACCCTACCTCGCTTGAGGAAGTTGTAGTTGTACTGCACACCCAACCCCATATTGTGTGTCTCGCCATTTCCGTAGTTATTGCTTGGATAGTAGCGAGGAAGTGGTCTATCCGCCTCCTTCACCGACTCCGACCAACCGCTACGCATCGAGGTCGTATCTTGGCGATTTATCGAGTAGTTGTTCGAGTATTGATACGATGGCGTAATGAGAAGTCGCTGACGCTTCGCAACCTTCCACGACAAACGCCCCTTGAAACGCAGATTGATATTGTTCGGATTAGCAAATTGGTCATAGTGTATGGTGTCAAGTTTCGCAGGTGCATTGTACCAGCGATCTATGGCGAATTGGTTGTGAGTATCGCTATGGTTGAAGAATACACTTCCATCAAATCGCGCCCTGTTTCGCTTGCCCCATCTATCGGAGTAGTTCAAGGCAAAAACCTCTGTCGAAGCGACACCCGATTGACGATTTACCGAGAATGACGATGAAGCGTTGGTACGATTTGTCGAGCCAGACATCGAGATACCCTCATCAGAGAGGTTCTGCTTATTGAGATTATTCGCCAACGCCATAATCGCAATACGAGTCTTGCCCCTAAAGATATTCAACGCTCCTCCTGCTGAATACCTACCCTTCAGCGCATCGTTATATTTGCCGATTTCGGTGCGGATAGGCGTTCTCTCGCCACCTACACCACCCGAAGCGTGCAACTTACCAAATTCACTGTGCGAAAGCGAACTCTTGGTCTTGATATTTATAACCTTACCACCACGACCATCATCGACACCCGTAATCTGCGCCGCTTCACTCATACGGTTATAGACCTCGATACTCTCGACAGCCTGCGCAGGAATACTCTGCAACACCTGTTGAACACCTCCGCCAAAGAACTGCTCGCCATCGACATATATCGCAGTTACCGCCTCGCCCTGCGCCTCTATCTTTCCGTTGTTTATCGATATGCCGGGCAACTTACGCAACAGATTTATCAACTCGGCATCGGAGGTAACCTTGAACTGCGTAGCCGAATAGCGCAAAGTATCGCCCATAATCTGCGCTCGAGGTACAACAATCTCCTTGACAACTACGCCCACATCGATTGCCGCCTGCATCATAGCCATATCGCCAAGGTTTATAGGCAAAGCATCGACCTTGATGGTGCGTTGATAATCTTTGTAGCCAAGGAATGTGGAAGATAGTTTATACTCTCCGCGTGGAAGTGGCGTTGTCTTGAAAAAACCACCATAGCCTGTGATGAAGTGCTTGCGAAAGAGTGTATCCCTCGGAGAGGTAATCTCGACAATAGCGCCAACGACACCCTCTTTTGTCTCTACATCAAAAAATCGTCCGCTAACAACAGCCCCCTGTCCCCACGCCACAAGACAGGAGATAAGTGCAACAAAGAGGGTTAGTGAGCGGCGCATAATCTATTGTGGCTATTAGCTTTTAGCCATTAGCCATTGGCTTTTTTGTTTTCAACAAAAACGATTTATATATCAAGACAAAGTTAAACATAAAATGTTAAATTACAAAATGTAAAATTTTAGACGAAAGACGAAAGACGAGAGACGAGAGATAAAAAACAATTTTTAATTCTTAATTCTTAATTCTTAATTCTTAATTAAAAAAAGATGTGTCCCGAAATCTCGGAACACATCTTATCAGCGCTGTTAGGCGACTTTTAGTCCTCCAACTTTGCACACAAGAACTCACGGTTGAGGCGAGCGATGTGAGCAATGCTAATCTGCTTAGGGCACTCTGCCTGACAAGCACCTGTATTGGTACAGTTACCGAAGCCAAGCTCGTCCATCTTTGCAACCATAGCCTTTGCACGGCGTGCGCCCTCTACTCTACCCTGTGGCAACTTCGCGAGCGAAGATACACGAGCAGCAACGAACAACATTGCCGAGCCGTTCTTACAAGTTGCAGCACAAGCACCACAACCTACGCAAGCAGCAGCGTCCATCGACTCGTCCGCATCTGCCTTCGGAATTGGAATAGCATTTCCGTCAGGTACCGAGTTGGTACGAACCGATACGAAACCTCCTGCCTGAAGAATCTGGTCGTAAGCACCACGATTTACTACGAGGTCCTTGATTACAGGGAATGCTGCCGAACGCCAAGGCTCAACGGTGATGGTAGCACCATCTTTGAACTGACGCATATAGATTTGGCAGGTAGTAACTGCCTGCGATGGTCCGTGTGCGTGACCGTCAATGTGCAATGAACACATACCACAGATACCCTCACGGCAGTCGTGGTCAAATGCCACCGGCTCCTCGCCTTTGTGTACGAGGTCATTGTTCAAAATATCGAGCATCTCGAGGAACGAGGTATCCGAAGATACATTCTCAACCTTGTACTCCTTGAATGCGCCCTTCGACTGAGCGTCTTTCTGACGCCATATTTTCAATGTGAAATTCATAATCTTTTCCTTTCTAAAAATTTAACGCCAAAAATTAGTCCTTATAGTTACGCTGTGCGCGGTGAGTAAACTCGTAGTCGAGTGGCTCCTTTGTAAGCTCTGGAGCCTCATTCTCGCCCTTGTACTCCCAAACTGCTGCGTATGCAAACTTGTCATCGTGACGAAGTGCCTCGCCCTCCTCGGTCTGGTGCTCCGAACGGAAGTGACCACCGCACGACTCCTCACGATTGAGAGCATCGCGTGCCATCAACTCACCGAGTTCAAGGAAGTCAACCAAACGCAACGCCTTCTCCAACTCAACATTGAACGAATTTGCTGTGCCGACAACCTTAACATCCTGCCAGAACTCCTTGCGCAAAGCCTGAATCTCAACGATAGCCTTCTCCAAAGACTCCTTGGTACGAGCCATACCCACATTGTCCCACATAATCAAACCAAGACGCTTGTGGATATCATCAACCGACTGCTTACCATTAATCGAGAGCAATTTCTCAATCTTAGCCTTAACAGCCTTCTCTGCCTCCTCGAATGCAGGAGTGTCGGTCGAAACCTTCGGAGCCTGAATCTTCTTCGCGAGGTAGTCGCCAATAGTGTAAGGCAATACGAAGTAACCATCAGCCAAGCCCTGCATCAATGCCGAAGCACCGAGGCGGTTAGCACCGTGGTCAGAGAAGTTAGCCTCACCGATAGCGTACAAGCCCGGAACGGTTGTCATCAAGTTGTAGTCAACCCAGATACCACCCATTGTGTAGTGAACAGCAGGGAAGATCTGCATTGGCTCATCGTATGGATTAACATCGGTAATCTCCTTGTACATATCGAACAAGTTACCGTAACGCTGCTTAATAACATCCTTACCCAAGCGCTCGATAGCGGTCTTGAAATCGAGGAATACAGCCAAACCTGTCTCGTTTACACCATAACCTGCATCGCAACGCTCCTTTGCAGCACGCGAAGCAACATCACGAGGTACCAAGTTACCGAATGCAGGGTAACGGCGCTCCAAGTAGTAATCACGATCCTCCTCGGCAATCTGCGATGGCTTCAAAGTGCCCTTACGCAAAGCCTCTACATCCTCCAACTTCTTTGGTACCCAGATACGACCATCGTTACGCAACGACTCCGACATCAAAGTCAATTTCGACTGCTGTGTGCCGTGTACAGGGATACAAGTTGGGTGAATCTGCGTAAAGCAAGGGTTTGCAAAACCTGCACCCTTACGGTAGCACTGGAATGCTGCCGAGCCATTCGATGCCATAGCATTGGTCGAGAGGAAGAATACATTTCCGTAACCACCTGTTGCGATAACAACTGCGTGAGCACCGTGACGCTCAATCTCGCCGGTTACGAGGTTACGAGCGATGATACCCTTAGCCTCGCCGTCCTCGATAACGATGTCGAGCATCTCGTGACGAGTGTAAGACTTAACAGTACCACGGCTAATCTCCTTGTTCAACACCGAGTATGCGCCGAGCAACAACTGCTGACCGGTCTGACCGCGAGCGTAGAATGTACGCGATACCTGCGCACCACCAAATGAACGGTTATCCAACAAACCGCCGTACTCACGAGCGAAAGGAACACCCTGTGCTACGCACTGGTCGATAATGAGGTTCGACACCTCTGCCAAACGATATACATTTGCCTCACGAGCACGGTAGTCACCACCCTTGATTGTATCGTAGAAAAGACGGTAAACCGAGTCGTGATCATTCTGATAGTTCTTTGCAGCGTTGATACCACCCTGTGCAGCGATAGAGTGCGCACGGCGTGGCGAGTCCTGAATGCAGAATACCTTTACATTGTAGCCCAACTCACCGAGCGAAGCAGCTGCACTCGCACCACCAAGACCTGTACCTACAATGATAATATCCAACTTACGCTTGTTAGCGGGGCTAACAACCTTGATAGCCGCTTTGTGGTTGCTCCACTTTTGAGCCAACTCACCAGCAGGAATTTTGGAATCTAATTTGAAAGCCATATTTTTACAAAATTTTGTTATTTCTAAATACTCAAATTACTGCTCTGGATTAGCAACCACAGCAAGGGCAAACGCTCTGAAGATAGAACCAAACCACTACAACAGCGAAACCGCCGAAAATAAGGGTTGCAACGATGCCCGAAAGGCACTTCAAGCGTGGGTACCACTTATCGTTAGCCCAACCTACGGTCTGCAACATCGACCATACACCGTGAGTGAGGTGGAACCACAAAGCAGCAAACCATACGAGATACAAAACAACATTGTACCACTGCGAGAAGGTGTACTTAATAAGAGCAGCACCATCGGTTGGCGAAACTACGCTACCATCACAGAGTACAACCTCGTGAACGCCGAGCAACTCCTGCAACTGCATCTTCGCCCAGAAGTGCGAGAGGTGGAGCAAAAGACCGAGCAATACGATTACGCCCAAGAGGAGCATATTCTTCGATGCCCACGAAACACCCTTCTCCTTTACAGTTACGGCATAGCGCACATTACCGCGAGCCTTACGATTCTGCCAAGTGAGCCAGAAAGCGTAAGCGAAGTGAACAAATACTCCGAGTGCCAAAACAGCAGTACCTGCCAAAGCGTACCAGCTTGCACCCAAGAAACCGCAAATCATGTTGTAGGCATCAGCCGAGAAGATTGCCACAACATTCATAGACATGTGGAAGAGAATGAAAAGCACGAGGAAACAACCCGAGATGCTCATCACCAACTTTCTTCCGAGAGATGAATTAGTTAAAAAACAGCCCATAATTTTAATTAAATTTAAGATTTGTGTATTTTTGTAAAAAGTTTTGTGAAATTTTCACTTCAATATACTCTCTGTTATCGGCAGCGCAACTCACACGACCGCATACCTAACTACAAAGATACGAATTGTTTGTGAAATAACAACACTTTTCAAGGATTTTTTACCGCCAAAAACAAAGTTTTTATGACAACACCCGACAAACGCACCATTCGCCGAGCCGTAAGAGCCGAGATTGCGAAACTCTCGTCTTCCGAGAAAAAGAGTCTATCCTCACAGATATTCAGCGCAATAGCCGAATTACAAGAGGTTCGGCAGGCATCGGTTGTGGCACTCTTTGCATCGCTGCCCGATGAACCTCAAACCGGCGAGATTATCGAGCAACTTGCGCAGTCAAAGCGTATTGTTCTACCCCGCATCGAAGGCGAAGAGATGAAATTTTATGATATTTCGGAGGGGTTGCGCGAAGGGGCTTTCAGTATTATGGAGCCTATTGCCACAACACCTGTTGAGCCAAGCGAAATAGATGTGATGATAGTTCCGGGCGTAGCCTTTACAAGCGATGGAGCGCGCCTCGGTCGCGGCAAAGGTTTTTATGATAAATACCTATCCCTTAATGGTTTCCGCGCATACACGATAGGTGTTTGCTATCCGTGCCAGATAGTCGACAATATCCCAACTGAGAAGCACGACAAAACTCTTGATAGAGTCGAGAGTGGAGAAAGAAGTTAGAAGAGAGTAGTGAGTAGAGAGTAGTGAGGAGTTTTCAAATTGACAATTGACAATTGACAATTAAAGGAATTTTTAATTTTTAATTCTTTCCGCGCACCCCTAACGCCTCTAACGCCTCTAACGCCCCTAAATCACCCGCGCCGTGACAAGGGCAGGAGCTCTGACAACAGCAGAAAACACCCTATAAAAACAATTTAATTTCTTGTCAGAAGTCGTGAGATGTGGTGTATCGCAAAAGAAAGACCTTCGGGATAGTACTCAATCGTACAGCCCGAAGGTCTTTACTTTTTGGGATATGCCACAGATTGCGGCTTATCACAAGAAATTCTTACAAATTAGGGTTGATCTTGTGCCAATCCTCTACTGCCGGAATAACACCCATAGCAATAACCTCGTCACGAAGTGCGCAGAGGTGCTTGTACGACTCTACGAGAGTTGCATGCTCCTCAGCAGTACCGTGAACAGGGAGTACCTCAACACCATTTGCATCGAGTTTGGTCTCCATAGCCATCATGATATTCTTGAACTCGTCGTTGTTTACATAGCAACCTGCAGGCCAACGGAATGGCTCGCCACCCATAGCTGCAGCAATCATCTGAATAGATACGAGTGCAGGGCTCTGGAACGATGAACGGCCACGAAGGTCGATGATGTTCTTACCACCCTGAATTACGCGCTGACGGAGTGCGTCCCAATCAGCCTGTGGCATACGGTCAGTACCGATAATGTCGGTGAGTGGTGTGCCATCAACAGTTGTAGTCGATGCAAATACAGCCATCTGCTCGCCGTGGCCGCCGTAAGTACGAGGGTTTACAACCTTGTCTGCTGAAACCTTCAAGTACTTAGCCAACTCGCTACGAAGACGAGTAGAGTCGAGAGCAGCCAAAGTGGTAACCTGCGAAGGCTTAACACCTGCATAAATCAAAGTGATAAGGCCTGTGATGTCAGCAGGGTTGAAGATAACAACGATGTGCTTTACATCTGGGCAGTACTGCTTGATGTTCTTACCGAACTCGGCAGCGATCTCTGCGTTACCCTTCAACAAATCCTCACGAGTCATACCAGCCTTACGAGCCGCACCACCAGAAGATACTACATACTTCGCATCGGTCAAGGCCTCCTTGATATCCGAAGTGAAGGTGAGGTTGATACCGTCAAAACCGCAGTGGAACAACTCCTCTGCTACACCCTCCAATGCTGGAGCAAATGGGTCGTAAAGGCAGATGTTTGACGACAATTTCATCATCATAGCGCACTGCGCCATGTTCGAACCAATCATACCGGCTGCGCCGACAATGGTCAATTTCTCATTTGTTAAGAAGCTCATAACTTTGTGTTTTTAATAAGTTTGAAAATATGTTCGTAAAAATAGTTCCTATTTTTAGTTCAAAGTTAAAAGTGCAGAGTTAAAAGTTCTTCTCTATCCAACTTTCAACTTTTAATTTTTAATTTTTAACTTACTCGTCTATCGGAAGGTGTACCAACTCAACTCCTACCTTTGAGAGGATATCCAAGCCCTCAGTGTTGTGATACTTCTCCGAAAATACCACACGCTTGATTCCCGCCTGAATAATCAACTTTGAACACTCCATACACGGCGAAGTCGTAACATAGAGCGTACCTCCATCGCAATTATTAGCCGACTTGGCAACCTTTGTGATTGCATTTGCCTCGGCGTGCAGAACATAGGGTTTTGTCGTGCCCATATCGTTCTCGCAGATATTCTCGAAGCCCGAAGGTGTGCCATTGTAGCCGTCCGAGATAATCATCTTGTCCTTAACGATAAGCGCACCCACCTGCCTGCGCACGCAATATGAGTTCTCTGCCCAAATGCGCGCCATCTTCAAATAGCGAATATCCAACTTCCGCTGTTTCTCCTCTGCGTATGCTCCCATACTCCCTCGGTCTGCTACCCCTCTCTATTATCTGCCGTGACAGTGTTTATACTTCTTACCGCTACCACAAGGGCAAGGCTCATTTCGTCCAACCTTCTTCTCGACCTGAATAGGTGCCGGCTTCGACTTCTCGCCCTGACCTGCCGCAGCCGCTGCCGCCATACGCGATGCTTGCAACTTGTTGACATCAACCTTGGCACGATTTTGTCTTGCACGCTCCAACGACTCCTGGTTCTGCTGTTGAACAGGAATATATGACTTGCAGAGTATCGACACGACCTCACGATTTACCTTCTGTAACATCTTCTCGAACAAGCCAAACGACTCAAACTTGTAGATGAGAAGCGGATCTTTCTGCTCGTAAGAGGCATTCTGTACACTCTGACGCAAATCGTCCATCTCGCGCAGATGCTCACGCCAAGCATCATCAATTGTGGTAAACATCACCACCTTCGAGAATACGCGGTATATCTCTGCGCCATCGCTATCCTTGCACTTCTGCAACTCGACTGGAACATTGTATCCGAGGTGTCCGTTAGTGAGTGGGAAGTACATCTTGCTATCCGCCAACTGCCCCTTACGCTCCTCGTAAATCTTGGTCATCACAGGTCGCACCGTATCAGCCACAGCCTTAGCACGGCGAGCCACCAATGCCTGCAAGTCGGCAACCAACAGTTCCACCAACTCCTCACGGCGAGCCTTCTTGTACTTCTCCTCATCGAATGATGGTTGCAAGCCAACCTCACGAATCAAGTCGAACGAAAACTCATCGAACGGATAATCCTCGTGCTCATTGAGGAACGCCTCGACATAGTCGTACATTGCATTATTGAGGTCAATCTCTACGCGCTCGCCATACAACGCATTGCGGCGACGAGTGTAGATAACCTCACGCTGTGAGTTCATCACATCGTCATACTCCAACAGACGCTTACGAATACCGAAGTTATTCTCCTCAACCTTCTTCTGTGCGCGCTCAACAGCCTTCGACATCATACCTGCCTGAATAGCCTCGCCCTCTTCGATGCCCATCTTATCCATCATCGCGGCGATACGCTCCGAGCCGAACAGACGCATCAAATCGTCCTCAAACGATACGAAGAACTGCGAAGAGCCCGGATCTCCCTGACGACCACTTCGACCACGCAACTGACGATCGACACGGCGGCTCTCGTGACGCTCTGTACCGATAATTGCAAGACCGCCTGCCGCCTTTACCTCCTCGGTAAGTTTGATATCCCTACCACGAGCTGCCATATTGGTAGCTATGGTAACCTGTCCCGGGCGACCAGCCTCGGCAACAACCTGCGCCTCCTGAGCGTGGTGCTTGGCATTGAGGACATTGTGCTTGATACCCTTCATCTTCAACATTCGGCTCAACAACTCCGAAATCTCAACCGAAGTAGTACCCACCAACACTGGTCTGCCCTCGCCAACAAGGCGTACAATCTCTGCGATTACAGCGTTGTACTTCTCGCGCTTGGTCTTATAGAGAATATCATCGTAGTCGTTACGCAAAATTGGACGATTGGTAGGGATTACCACTACATCGAGTTTGTAGATATTCCAAAACTCCGATGCCTCGGTCTCGGCAGTACCGGTCATACCGCCCAACTTGTGGTACATACGGAAGTAGTTCTGCAGAGTGATGGTTGCGAAGGTCTGCGTTGCAGCCTCGACCTTCACACGCTCCTTCGCCTCGATAGCCTGATGCAGACCGTCAGAGTAACGGCGACCGTCAAGGATACGACCTGTCTGCTCATCGACAATCTTCACCTTGTTGTCCATCACAACATACTCAACATCTTTCTCGAACATTGCGTATGCCTTGAGCAACTGATTTACGGTATGCACTCTCTCGGAGCGAACAGAGTAATCATTCAAGAGTTCGTCTTTCTTCTGCGCCTTCTCCTCCAACGAGAGTTCCTGCTGCTCCAACTCGGCAATCTCTGCACCGACATCAGGCAATACGAAGAAACCATCTTCGCCTACACGCTTCGACAATGCCTCGTGTCCCTTGTCGGTTAGTTCAATCGAGTTCATCTTCTCGTCGATAACGAAGAACAACTCATCGGTAACCTCCGGCATACGGCGGTTGTTGTCCGCCATATAGATATTCTCGGTCTTCTGCATCTGAACTTTGATGCCCTGCTCCGAGAGGAATTTTATCAACGGCTTATACTTTGGCAAGCCCTTATATGCGCGATAGGTCAAAAGACCGCACTCCTCCATCTTACCCTCGGCAGCCAACTTACGCGCCTCGGCAACAAGATTTGTTACAAAATCCTTCTGCAAGCCATACAAGAACTCGATGGCAGGGCGATACTCCTCGAACAACTGATCCTCGCCCTTTGGCACAGGTCCCGAAATAATGAGTGGAGTACGAGCATCGTCAATCAAGACCGAATCGACCTCATCAACAATAGCGAAGTGGTGCTTGCGCTGTACCAAATCCGATGGCGAAGAGGCCATATTGTCGCGCAAATAGTCGAAGCCATACTCGTTGTTTGTTCCGAAGGTAATATCTGCAAGGTAAGCATTTCTACGCTCCTCCGAGTTTGGCTGGTGCTGATCGATACAATCAACCGACAAGCCGTGGAACTGATACATAGGCCCCATCCACTCGGCATCACGCTTTGCGAGGTAGTCGTTCACGGTGACCATATGTACACCCTTGCCTGCCAATGCATTCAAGAATACTGGCAATGTAGCCACGAGGGTTTTACCCTCACCAGTAGCCATCTCGGCAATCTTGCCCTTGTGCAACACGACTCCACCGAACAACTGCACATCGTAGTGAATCATATCCCACTTGATGTCGTTACCGCCGGCAGTCCAATGTGTTTCGTAAATCGCCTTATCGCCCTCGATATTTACAAAGTCCTTCTTCGCAGCGAGGTTGCGGTCAAAGTCGTTTGCAGTAACTACAACCTGCTCATTTTGCGTGAAACGGCGAGCCGTATCCTTCATAATAGCGAAAGCCTCGGGCAAAATCTCATCAAGGATTTTTTCAATCTTCTCGTCAATACGCTTTATGGTCTGGTCAATATCCTTCGATATTTTCTCCTTCTCATCGAGTGAGATATTCAAATCCTCCAACTTCGCCTTCTGCGCCACAATATGCGCCTCGTCTTCGGCTATAAAGTCCGCAATACGCTTGCGAAGTGCTGCGCTATGCTCACGCAACTCATCATTCGACAAAACCTCAATCGAAGGATAAATCGCCTTAATCTTATCGACATAAGGCATAATCTCCTTGCGGTCTTTGTCCGCTTTACTTCCAAAAATAAACTTAATTATGCTTGTTAATGCACTCATATTTCTGATGTGTTATTTATTTCACAACTATAAACGCCTCAAAGGTACAAAAATTATGTGGAAAATACAAATGTATTTTAACAGAACACTACTTTACATCGACAAATCGTCTGAACGGGCATTTATCGCAATGTGTCAAAGTGCAATATCCCTTCGAGAGTTGTAACAGGGCTTGCGACTCGAGAGCATTCTCCGCCACGACTCCCATATTTGCCCATCGGCGCACATAACTGTTGTTCTCGGCAGGCAGTTGCTCCAACAACTCCAATCCACGCGAATCCAAGTCGCCACGCATCGTATATTCCGAGTAGATTATCTGCATCTGCGCAACCACATTTATTCCGAGCATACACGCCTTCTCGCGCGAGAAACCGCCACTGCGACTCTCATACGACATAAAACGATATGCCCAACGCGGAATATCCACATCGCAAAAAATCTTCTCGACAGCCCGCTTATTGCGACAGTTGAGAAATGTATCAAGCAGATGTGGATACTTAGAGAGTACTGTCGCCAACTGCAACAATCTGACTACTGGGTGGTTATCGCCACGTAACCCCACCAACTGCCACTCCGAGAGTTGCATCTGCGATAGGGCGTACTTGTGTGCATCGTAGTTGTATATCTCGCACAACGCGGTAACTTCACTGTCGCCACTACACAACATCGACAGGCGAGGTAACAACCCTGCGCTACCCAGCAACAACGCCTCTACCGAGTGGTGATTATGTCTTACTTGATTTATATAGTGATATGGTAAAAGGCGGGCTAACTTCTCGTATGCAAAGCGATTTGCCCCAATATCGAGCGAGCGCAACAACATAAAATAGGCCGTTTCGTTCCAATCTTCCGTATCGCGAAATCGCTCGGCAAGGTACTCCTGTTTCTGCGCTATTCTATCGAAGCAGAGTTGCGCCATAACCTCGCGGCGTTGTCGCCTATCGAGCGAAGAGAACAACTCCGCACACTTCCGACTCGAAGATTGCTCCACGACCTCTACACGCCTCTCAAACATAGCCCTCTCATACCATTTTTTAGAAGAGGTTTAACTCGAGCAGAGCCTCTTCACTCATCATCGACTTATCCCACGCAGGCTCAAAGACGAGAATTACATTCACCTTCTCTACACCCTGCACCTTGGCGACCTGTGTATTAACATCCTCGACCAACATATCTGCCATCGGACAATTCGGAGCAGTCAGCGTCATACGGATATTCGCCTCGCCCGAAGGGTCGAAGTCTATCTCGTAGATAAGTCCCAAATCGTAGATATTGACAGGTATCTCGGGGTCGTATATATTTTTGAGTGTCAGAACAATATCCTTTTCAACTCGTAGTATCTCTTCGGGAGTCATACCAATTAAAAATTAAGAATTAAAAATTAAAAATTATTTTTCAACTCCTAAAACTATGCGTTTGGTTGCAGGAGTGCGACTGCATACAGGCGCATCTGCTTGATAGTAGCCACCAAACCGTTACCTCGTGTTGGCGAGAGGTTCTCTTTAAGACCTATTGCATCAATAAAGTACAAATCGGTATCTACAACCTCCTGCGGAGTACGACTACCCATAGCCCTAATCAACAACGCCAACAAACCCTTGATTATTATGGCATCGCTATCTGCCGAGTAGTAGATTTTTCCATCTTCCAACCTCGCATCAACCCACACTCGCGATTGACAACCCTCGATGATATACTCATCGGTCTTATGTTCGGGAGTAATTACGGGCAACGACTCGCTCAACGAGATAAGATAATCATACTTATCCAACCAATCGTCAAACATCGAAAACTCCTCAATAATCTCCTCTTGTACTCTATCTGTCATAGTTTTTCTTCTATTCAATTACCAAAATCTCAGCATCGGAACTCTGCGGTCGCATAATGCCTATATGTGTCGCCAAAGTAGGTGCTATTTGGTCATTTGTTACACGCTTCAACACTTTGTGCGGAGCAACCCCTGCACCGCAGATTATAAGGGGTATATGTCTGTCGTAGCCATACACCGAGCCTGACATCGCCACGCGTTCCGAGTCCAACTCGATACGCTCGGCATCAAATACTATCATAACATCGCCCGAACGGCGCGGATTATAGCCATTCTGCACCAACGCCACAGCCCCTCGCGAGAACTGCGCAGAACGCAGTGCCGTAGCGGTAACGGCATTTGCCACACCTCGATATTGCAGAGCAAATGCTGCTACCTCGTTCTGCACCTCTGCAAGGCTTTTTTTGTGCTTATAGACAACATCGTGATTGAGATAGAGCGAGCCATCAGTGTACCCCAGCACCCACGCATCTTGTCCGTAGCGCGCACTCAAAAAGGCGTTCATAATAACCTCGAATTGGCGAGTATTGAAGCGCGAATTATCGCTATTATCCACCTTTGTCGGACTTACGCCACCATCTGATGTGAGGGTAATCACCACCTCTTCACGCGAAGACAACTGCGCATAGAGGAAGGTCAAAAATTCTGCCAACGAGGCATCTAACGAATAGAGCATATCTTCGTACTCGATAGAGTCTGCGCCATAACGCTCGGCAATAGTTCGGGGAACATCTAAATATATCGTCAGCATCTTGCACTCCGAATCGATATGAAGTGGCAACAACGAACTTACAGCCTGCTTTGCAAACTCGAAGATAGCGATATTGCCCGAAGGCATACGGAGCATCTTATCCACCCAATCATCAGCCGTTTTGCGCTGGGCTCGAGGGCGTTTTGTATTATCCTTTTCGTAGATGGTAATCTCGGAAGAGCGTGTATTGCGATAGTTGTCGCGAGTATATCTGCCATACCAAGTATTGGTAGCATATACCCTATTCATATCATCGCCATTATACTTTTTTACCCACGATGGCAACTCACTCGCATAGCACTCTGCCGTAGTCCATTTGCCACTATCCGAGAGCCAATAACACTCCCCTTTGCGTCCTGCCAAAATCATCGCTGACAATGGAGAGTGCGCAATTGTTATCGAGCGATTGTGTTCATTCGAGCCATCGACCGCCTCTGCAAGTGTCTGTGCCACAAATGGCGTAGTGGTATAGCGCGACTCTACCTCCGACTTGACAACTCCAACATTTGGTGCAGAGGTGCGACACAGCCCTACCTCTTTGTTCATTGCACGGTCATACCCCACCGAAGAGAATATCCCGTGTACCGCCGGTATTGTTCCTGTAGCGAAGGTTGCCAAGCCCGCCTCCGAGGTTGTCGGAGCATAGTCGGCATAGCACTCTGTAAACTCTACGCCCTCGCTTCGCAGACGCAAGAAGCCCTCCTTACCAAAATTCTTCTCATAACGAGCAATATCACCTTGACGCAATCCGCCAACCACGATATTCACCGCAAGGCGAGGTCGCGCATCGGCAAGCGCCGTTGCAAGGAGTAAAAAGGCAACTATGAATAATCTCTGTTTCATCTACAAATATCGCTCAAACGCGCTCTTCTCGAGCGTAAAATCTATATCACGCATCTCCTCTGCCTTTGCAAACATCTTACGACAAAACGCCCGATGCGCCTCGCTTCCAGGGTTGAAAGGTCGATGCTCGGCAGCCGAAACAATCTGCTCGATTTGAGGGAGCAGTTCTCTTGCCTTATCCGTCAAGGCGTACTCACAAAATCGCTCCCACACATAATCAACAGCCATCTTTGATGGGTGAGCCAAATCATCGGCATAGTAGCGATAGTCGCGCAAGTCGTCAATCAAAATCTCGAATGACGGAAAGTAGTGTGCATTCTCAAACTGCTCGCACAGCTGCTCCACCGCCAAGCGCAATATCGCTTTACTGACGCTATTCTCCTGCAATCCATCGCCCAAATGGCGCACAGGGCTTACGGTCAAAATAACTTTTTTATCTCGCAGTATGCTCTCAAAGAGAGGTTGGTATCGCTCGACAATCTCCTCAACCGACAATCGTCTGCGCTCGAACTCCTTTGCAGGTTGCTTGTGACAATTCGCCACCACCCTGCCCTCTCGCTCATACACCCAAGCCGTGCCGAAGGTCAAAATTACCCACTCGGCATCGTGCAGAACCTTCGAGCCTTGCGCCACTGCCTGATTGAGGTTTGCGAATATCTCGGTCTGCGTCTTTCCATCGAGCGAGGAGTGCGCATCGAAGGAGAAAAAGCCCTCCTTGCCCTCTCGAATATCGCACACGGCAAAAGCCCTTGTATCAGCCATACGGTCAATCGCACTTGCAATCGAAAGCGGATTGAACAGCACCCCGAAATGGTTTGTCGTAACCGAAAACTTCGCTCTTCGCAATCGCTCCGAGATACTCTCGGCAAAGCAGGAGCCCAGCGCAAAAATCTTCGCGCTATGGTCTATCCCCTCTGCAAGCGGTTGCAACGATATTTCGGTACGAAACCTCATTTTTCAAATTGAGAATTGAGAATTGAGAATTATTTTTCAACTCCTCACTCCTATCTCCTCACTCCTATCTATTTGTTAATTTTCGCCCACGAGTCCTTCAAGGTCACGGTGCGGTTGAATACGAGATGCTCCGCAGTCGAGTCGGTATCAGGGCAGAAGTAGCCCACGCGCTCAAACTGATATGTCGTGCCGATAGGTGCATCTTTCAATGCCGGCTCCAAGTAGCCCTTCGTAACAATCAACGACTCAGGATTAAGGTTATCCTGCCAAGAGGTCTGTCCCTCCGAAGTGTCGTATGGGTCCTCGGTCTTGAACAATGGGTTGTAAAGGCGGATTTCTGCCTCAACAGCATGCTCTGCCGACACCCAATGGATAACACCCTTCACACGGCGACCATCACTCGATGAGCCTTCGCCCGACATCGGGTCGTACGAGCAGCGCAACTCAACAACATTGCCCTCCTCGTCCTTGATAACCTCATCGCACTTGATAAGGTACGAGTAGCGCAAACGCACCTCGTTACCCGGCGAAAGGCGGAAATATTTCTTTGGAGGATTCTCCATAAAGTCGTCACGCTCGATGTAGATAACCTTCGAGAATGGAACTTCACGCATACCTGCCTCCTCATTTTCAGGATTGTTGACAGCCTTACGCATCTCGACCTTGCCCTCCTCCCAATTTGTGATAACCACTTTGAGAGGGTTCAAAACAGCCATACGGCGCTCGGCAACCTTGTTCAGGTCCTCGCGAACGCAGTACTCCATTTTACCCAAGTCGATAACATTATCACGCTTTGCAACGCCCACCATCTCGGCAAATGCTCGCACCGATGCAGGAGTATAGCCCTTACGGCGCAATGCGCAGATAGTCGGCATTCGAGGGTCGTCCCAACCCGACACTGCACCCTCCTGAACGAGCTTCAGAAGGTTGCGCTTCGACATCATCGTATAGGTCAAGTTCAGACGAGCAAACTCGTACTGATGCGATGGATATATCTCCAACGCCTCGATAAACCAATCGTACAATGGGCGGTGAACATCGAACTCCAAAGTACAAATCGAGTGAGTGATATTCTCAATCGAGTCGCTCTGACCGTGAGCGTAGTCGTACATCGGGTAGATGCACCATTTATTACCTGTGCGGTGGTGCTCGGTGTGCAAAATACGATACATAATAGGGTCGCGGAAGAGCATATTAGGGTGCGCCATATCAATCTTTGCACGCAACACCTTCTCGCCATCGGCAAACTCGCCGGCACGCATACGCTCGAACAAGTCCAAGTTCTCCTCTACCGAGCGGTCGCGCCAAGGCGACGGCTTGCCAGGCTCCGAAACAGTACCACGATTGAGACGAATCTCCTCTTGTGTTTGGTCATCGACATACGCCAAGCCCTTCTTGATAAGTACAATTGCCCACTCGTAGAGCTGGTCAAAGTAGTCCGAAGCATAACGCTCGATAGCCCAATCGAAACCGAGCCACTTAATATCTCGCTTAATCGAATCTACATACTCGGTATCCTCCTTTACTGGATTGGTATCGTCAAAACGAAGATTACACTTACCGCCATACTTCTTTGCCAAACCGAAGTTGATGCAGATACTCTTTGCGTGTCCGATGTGAAGGTAGCCATTTGGCTCTGGTGGAAATCGTGTCTGCACGTGCGACAAACCATTCGCAATCGACTCCTCGATAATCTCTTCAAGGAAGTTCAAAGACTTCTCCTTGACTTCAACATTCTCATTAGCCATAATTTTCTCCTTTATTTTGTTCGTTTGTTTGCTTTATCATATAGTTTTGGCGCAAGATTTACCGCCAGCGAAATAATCTGCTGGTTATATAATCTCTTGCCATCTGTTTTCAATACAAATTCCGCCTTGACCTTCAGGCGATCCACCCACAAGTTGCGCTCGTAGCCAATACCCGTGCGATTGTATATTCCGGTTGTCGTACCATAGAATGGATCCGAGGCGTAGAGGTCTGCTCCATATATCGTACCCTCCTTGCCTACGGAGTTGTATAGTGGTTGTAAGTTTTTGCCCACATAGAGATTGTTCGAGATGAAAACGCCCCAACAACTTACGCGGAAAAAGAGTTCTCCGCCCATCGGAACTTGCCAGCCCCCCCCCGTAAGTCTGTCGCGTTGCAGGGATTGCAGATAACCCAAGCGGGCATCGATATCTACTATCATCGAGAAATCGACTCCGATATATGGATTTATCACAAAGTCATCAACTACATTGTACTGGAAATCGGCACGATTGGCATAGTGATGCATCTCCGCCGAAGCACCTGCATACATAACATTTGCAAAACGCCCCTCACCCGAGAAGAGTATGCGGAACTGCTCTCTTGTTGCCTGCGAGTACATTCCATTCCAGTCGGCAACCAACTCAGCATAGCCCACCTTATCGTGATACTGCAACGCCAAACCCTGCACCAAGCGATTGTCCACCAAATAGGCATTGCTAAAAAACGCCTCCGAGTAACGCCCCATCAACTTCTCACGGCGGAACAATCCCGCCACTGCGCCATACTTTTCGCCCTTGAATTGGTAGTACGCTACAAGGTCGATATCGTCAAGAAAACGCACCGAGCCAAACATCTTCTGCATATTGACGCCTACGCCGAGCGAGTGTTTTTCGTTCCACTCAAATCGTAACACAGGCGCAAGCGAGATACCAAAGAGCGTCTCCGAAGCACCAAGATTTGCGCCAGTGTACTCCGTATTGTCGAAATCGAAATTGAAGTCGGTATCGAGATAGAGTTTCTCTCCACCTATAGCAACCGTATCGTACTTTGCACGAAGGAGATACTCCTGTCCAAACAGCTTGAACGAGAGTAACACAAACGCCACAAAAATCACGATTTTCCTTGCCATACCCGACTTGTAGTATAAATATCGTGCGAAAATAGTGAAAATTTTTCAAATAATGATTACTTTTGTGCGAAAAATAATCACAAGACGAGAGACGAAAGACGAGAGACGAGAGATTTACAAAAATTTTACAAAAAAATAAAGATTTAATTTTTAACATCTCTCTAACGACACTAACGCCTCTAACGCCTCTAAAAGAGTTTATGAAAAAGACTACTAACGCCGAACTTGGCAGACCCTCGGTCGAGGAGTTCCGCAAGATGGAGAAGATGCCCGTGGTGGTGGTTTTGGATAATGTCCGTTCCGCCCAAAATGTGGGTGCATTTTTCCGCACGGGCGATGCCTTTGCAGTCGAAAAAATATCCCTCTGCGGCATCACCGCAACACCACCTTCGAGGGAGATTCACAAGAGTTCGTTGGGAGCAGAATTTTCGGTTGAATGGGCGTATTTTTCGACCACTGTCGAGTGCGTGCAACAACTTAAAAGTGAGGGATATACCATTGTCGCTATTGAGCAGATTGCGGAGTCGGTGATGTTGGACCGATTCGAGCCTGTTAAGGGCGAAAAATATGCCCTTGTTTTCGGCAACGAAGTGGAGGGCGTAGCGCAGGATGTTGTTGATATTTGCGACTCGGCAATCGAGATACCACAGCTCGGCACAAAGCACTCGCTGAATGTCTCTGTTTCCGGCGGCGTGGTGCTGTGGAAATTCTTTGAGAAGTTCTACAATTAAGAGTTGAGAACTAAGAATGGAGAATTAGGGGCAATGAATTTCATTGCTCTTTTCTTTTTGTCTGCAAAAGTGGCTATTGCAAGCAGACTAATGCGCTTGCAAAACAACTCACAAAACTAACCAAACACACTGTACACATAGCGATAAAATTAATAGTAATAATTCAAATAACCATTGTTTCAGAACAGAGCATAAAAAGAGTGCGGACTAAATTCGTAATATCTGATTCTGAGGTCTTCGACTACCTATCACTCAAATAATGGAATAAAGCCCACACCAATATATAATGTGAGCGTCAAACTTCATTCCGCTGAGTGATTTTTGAAAGTGTCGAAGTTTCAGAATCACAGAATAAAACTAACGCTTTTTATCTCTATATGTCCCAATTGTCTATTATTCAATCATAGGCAAAAATCTGTTTTTCGTTTAACTAATCGCAAAGTTAAAAACTTATTTTTGTTTCGCAAAAGATTGGGCGCATAAAAAGCAAAAACGCTCTCCCCATCTGTCGGGTATCGTTTTCAATACCTGTGATTATGTGGTGGTATTTACATTTAGTGTTCCCACTTTATTGCTGGGTATCGTTTTCGATACCTATGTGGACAAAGAGTTTGCCCCTTGCGTGCCGGGTATTGTTTTCGATACCCATGTTAGTATGGGGCGATCATTTATGGTATGGCTTCCCCTCTTTCTGCAGGGTATCGTTTTCGATACCTATGTTAGCGAGTGGCGTTCTTTTGCGGTATGTTTTCCTTCCTTTTCTGCCGGATATCGTTTTCAATACCCATGTTAGTATGGGGCGATCCTTTATGGTATAGCTCCCCCTCTTTCTGTCGGGTATCGTTTTCGATACCTATGTATGTGGGTGATGCGCCTGTTGCAGTGCCGGGTATCGTTTTCGATACCTGCGGTTGTGTGGATGTAAATATATAGATTAAACTTCCCTTTATTGTTGGGTATCGAAAACAATACCTCGCTACCATTATATGGCATTTCTTGCAATAGGGTATCGAAAACGATACCTAATAGTTGGAAATATCAGATTTTTGGGGTACTTTTGCAATATATAATACCATACGGCTATGACAAGTGACGAATTTTTCAAGAAAGAGAATCCTATAGGGTGGTTGTTCGAGCGATTTCCAGAACTAAATGCAGGGCAAGTAGCAAAGGCTATGGGTATAAATGAAACCCTATTCCGCAACTACATCAACGGCACAAAACGACCTTCGGCAGATCGCATCGTTAACATAGAAAATTTTATACAGAAACTCGGCAAAGAGCTCTCCGAAACACGCCTATTGTAATTCGCTTGCGCATAGGTATCGAAAACGATACCTGTGTAATGGAGAGGAGCAGACTCAGAATGATGGGTATCGAAAACAATACCCGGCAGCAGGAAAAGCAACTATAAAATATCACCACACAATCTTGGGTAGCGAAAACGATACCTGTGTGACGGAGAGGAGAGAAGCGGGCTCAGGGTGATGGGTATCGAAAACAATACCCGGCAGAAAGAGGGGCACTCCTCCATACAACAAAAGAGCTCTCCCTCGCCCTCATGGGTATCGAAAACGATATCCGCGTAATGGAGAGGAGAGAAACGGGCTCAGGGTGATGGGTATCGAAAACGATACCCGGCATAGAGGGTGAAGAGAACATCAAGTAACCGTAGGTATCGAAAACGATACCCGTATAGGTGAAATAATAGGTAGAATAATAGGCAAAATAATATAAACACACTCATTATGATACAAGCAGAACAAATTAAAGAGCTTATAAGGCGTCTGGATACGCTGGGGAGGTGTCTTTGACATCGAACAGAGAAAAATAGACCTCCAAAATGAGAAGGAGAAGACGCTCGAACCCGACTTTTGGGAGAACCCCGAAAAGGCGCAGGAGCAGTTGCGCAAGGTCGCTTCGATAAAGAGTTGGGTTGAGGGTTACGAGGAGGTGCGCAAGGCGGTTGATGAAGTGGAGCTGATGCCCGAATTTATCACCGAGGGGCTTGCCTCCGAAGATGATGCCGAGCGAGCCTACGCCAGAGCCGCAGACCTTGTAGAGAAGATCGAACTCCGCAATATGCTCTCCGGCGAGGAGGACAAGATGGGAGCCATTGTCGATATCAATGCCGGCGCAGGCGGTACAGAGGCACTCGATTGGGCTTCGATGTTGCTCCGAATGTACACTCGCTGGTGCGAGGCACACGGTTACAAGATAAAGATGCTCGACTTCCAAGAGGGCGATGAGGTGGGCGTAAAGTCCTGCACTATGGAGGTTGAAGGCGATTTCGCCTACGGATACCTCAAAAGCGAAAACGGCGTGCATCGTTTGGTGCGACTCTCGCCATTCAACGCCAACAACAAACGACAAACAACCTTCGCATCGGTGGCGGTTACGCCTGCCGTAGATGACTCTATCGAGGTGGTTGTAAACCCTGCCAATATCGAGTGGGAAACATTCCGTTCAAGCGGTGCTGGAGGTCAGAATGTCAATAAGGTCGAGACAGCTGCAAGACTTCGTTACCACTTCAAAGACGAGCAAACGGGCGAGGAGATTTCCTATGTTATCGAAAATCAGGAGACTCGCTCACAGCTGATGAACAAGGAGAATGCGATGCGTATTTTGCGCTCGAAACTCTACCAATACGAACTCGAAAAACGCCGTGCCACACAGCAGGCTATCGAAGCGGACAAGAAGAAGATTGAGTGGGGCTCGCAAATTCGCTCCTATGTACTTGATGACAGGAGAGTTAAGGACCACCGAACGGGCTTCCAAACTACCGATTGCGATGGCGTACTCGATGGCGACTTAGATGGCTTTATTAAAGCGTACCTAATGGAGAATTAAGAATTAAAAAATCGAATAATTTTTAATTTTTAATTTTTAATTTTTAATTTTGCGGTCTATGATTGATAGAGATACCATAGATAGAATCTATGCCGCGGCAGATATTGTCGAGGTGATAAACGACTATGTTACGCTCAAAAAGAAGGGCGTAAACTATCAGGCGTGCTGTCCGTTCCACAACGAAAAGACGCCTTCGTTTGTCGTATCCCCATCGAAAGGTCTATACAAGTGTTTCGGTTGTGGCAAGGGAGGAAATGCTGTATCCTTTGTGATGGAGCATGAGAATATCACCTACCCCGAAGCGCTGAAAATAGTAGCTAAGAAGTATGGCATCGAGGTTAAGGAGCGCGAGGAGACCGAGGAAGACAAAGTTCGCAACAACAACCGCGAGAGTATGTTTATGCTCAATTCGTGGGTTGCGGACTACTTCGTAAATACACTCCACAACACCGATGAAGGTATTAGTGTAGGCCTGTCATATTTCCGTCAGCAGCGAGGTTTCTCGGAGAGTACAATCAAGAAATTCGGACTCGGATTCTGTCCTTCGGCAGGCGACAAGATGTCGCAAGATGCAATGCGTGCCGGCTACAAGGAGGAGTTCCTATTATCAACCGGTCTTTCGCTCAAGCGCGAGAGTGACGGCTCGCTCTACGACCGCTTCCGTGAGCGCGTAATGTTTCCCGTACACAATGTTTCGGGTCGTATTGTAGCATTCGGTGGTCGAACACTTCGCACTGACAAGAAGGTTGCCAAGTATCAGAACTCGCCCGAGAGCGAGATTTACAGCAAGAAGAATGAGATTTATGGCCTGTTCTTCGCAAAGAAGGCTATTCAGCAACAGAACTACGCCATTATGGTCGAGGGTTACACCGATGTTATTTCGATGCACCAATCGGGCGTAGAGAATGTTGTGGCATCTTCGGGAACATCGCTCACGACCGAACAGATACGACTCTTGTCGCGTTTTACAAAGAATATAACCGTGATGTACGATGGCGATGGCGCAGGTCAAAAGGCTTCGTTGCGCGGTATAGATATGATCCTCAAAGAGGGATTGAATGTTCGCGTGGTACTTCTGCCTGTCGAACACGACCCCGATTCGTTTGCTCGTTCACACTCCGCCGAGGAGGTACGCGAGTACATAAAGCAGAATAGCAAAGACTTTATCTCCTACAAGGCAGAATTGCTCCTCTCCGATGCAGGCAACGACCCGATAAAGCGCAGCGAGGTTATTCGCGATATGGTGCAGTCGATAGCCGAAATTCCCGACTCGATTCAACGCTCGCTCTACATCAAGGAGTGTTCGCGTCTGATGAATATGGGCGAAGATCTCTTGGCGACCGAGGTTGCCAAGTACCGAGTAAATTCGGTGGGCGACAAGGAGGCGAGTGAGTTCATTCAGCGCGAAGGTCGCAGATATTGGAACAAACGCGAAAATGAAGCACCTCAAAGCGAGGAGGGCGAACACTTTGGCAATCTGACTGTAGGCAGTAGTTTGGAGTCTATCGAGCGCGAGTTGATATACTATCTTGTTGTTCACGGCACGAAGAACTACGAGTTCCGCGAGGGGCGCAAGATAATACCGCTGAATGTTGCCGAGACCATTATCGATGAGATGTCGATGGATAATATGCGTTTCCACAACGAGGCGTACAACAAGATATACGACATCTATCGCACAGCTCGCACTGCTGGACGTGTTCCACAGATAGATGAATTTACATCGCATAGCGATATTGCTGTTTGCGATGCCGTGACAGACCTCATATTTATAGATGACCAATACTCCGAGAGTGAGATTTGGAGCAAGAAAGAGGTGCATACCACCACCGAATCGGAGGTGTTAGGCAACGGCGTTCCGAAGGCAATACTGCTCTTTAAGACAAAGGTGATATCGGCAAGATTATTCGAGCTACAGGCAGCACTACAGCGCGAGGATATCAGCGAAGATGAGCAGTTGGAGATAGCCTCGGAGATGGTAAATCTCAATCGCCTAAAGGTGATACTTGCAAGAAAAACAAATCGATTGACGATATAGATTAACTAATATGGCCATAGGAGAATACGAAATAGATGATATATATAATATTGACTGCGTAGAAGGAATGCAACGATTACCGGAGAACTCTGTTGATTTGGTAGTTACATCACCTCCATACGATAATTTACGCAATTATAATGGTTACGAATTCGACTTTGAAAGCGTAGCTAAAAGTCTGTATCGAGTAATGAAAGATACCGGTATAATAGTTTGGGTCGTAGGCGATAAAATCATCAATGGAAATAAGACGCTCACAAGCTTCAAACAATGCCTATACTTTCAGGAAATTGGTTTCAAAGTGCATGATGTCATGATTTACAAAAAGAAGAACACTCCTTTTATGAGATCAAATGCATATACCAATTGCTTTGAATTTATGTTTGTATTCTCAAAGGGGAGAGTAGAAACTTTCAATCCATTAAAAACAAAAACAGCTCGTAGTGGCGAAGAGATGTTAGTTGCCAACAAAAAGGCTGATGGTATAAACAATAAGGTCAAAGGTCGATTAAACGAAGAAAAAACACTTACCAATATTTGGGAATATGCCGTTGGGTTAGGGGGATCTACGAATGACAAAATTGCATTTCAACATCCAGCAATATTCCCCGAAAAGCTCGTAAAAGACCATATCTTATCATGGAGCAAAGAGGGTGATATAGTAATGGATCCTTTCTCTGGCTCTGGAACAACATGTAAAGTGGCAAAACTATTAAATAGACATTTTATAGGTTTTGAAATATCGCAAGAATATACACAGCTATCCAAAGAAAGAATAAAATTAGTTGACCAACAATTATTCTAAACAATAAGACCAAAAGTTTTCGCTTTTGGTCTTATTGTTTATTTCTCTAAATGTTTTTTGATATAAGAGATTATTTTCTCTAATATGGATATATCGTCCTTAAATCTGCCAATACCCGTATTGCAACTATCGCAAATCCATTCACGAGCATTGCCTGTTCTATGGTCGTGATCAATAACTATACTACAAGTCACGCCAGGAATTGAGCGTTTTCCACAAATCGGACATGTAAATAGTTCATAATCCTTCGGTTTAATCCGCTCCATTCTGCGTTTTTCTGTTGCCTTCAATGATTTTCCATCTATATCCACACGACAGCTCTTGCATGAAGGTCTTGTTGTTTGACGACCAAACTTATCGTTTTGGTTATAATCAAAATCATCAGATTGCACTTTTAATATATGGCAAAGATTACATATTTTATACTTATATGGTTGCCTATCCGTCTCCTGCGGTTTACCTGTTTTGTAAATGTTTATAGGTATAACTGATTGTACGAGAATGCGCTTCTCTACATTCTCACCAATAAAGAGTACAACACAATATTGTTCATTACATGATTTTACAACGCCAACACTACAAGGTACAATATCATCTATTTTCTCCTTATTTACAACGAAGTCATTAACTTCTACTGTTTTATCCAATTTCGGGAATTCTGGATCTTGACACATCTCTTCGTAAGTCATAATATCTAATTATTCAAATAGTTCCTTAATTGTGATTTCCAATGCATTTGCTATTTTTTCAACAGTATTCAAAGTTGGTGATTTTTCTCCTCTTTCTATTGCACCAATATATGTACGATGAATACCGCATCTATCAGCAAGTTCCTCTTGCGACAGACCAACGGAATGGCGCAATTTTGCCACTCTCTCCCCAAATAGAATATTTACACGACCTTTCATATTACAAAGTAATATATTTATATGAACAATTACCACACTCTAAAGATAGCATAATTAACTACATAGCAATAGTATCAATGCTCGAACGTAATACAGACATAATAATCAAAGTTAAATCATTATTCAGTTATTTAACAACAAACAAAATTGGCAGGAGTTCCCTCCTGCCAATTTTGTTTATTAAGTATACGATATACTACTCCTTTATAGTCTGTACATACTCAAAATCTTTAGTTCCATCGATTGGAGCCTCAACAACATTGTTTACATACCATTTGCCATCTGCTCCCTTTGTCGAGATAAAGACTACAAGACGAAGGTTTGCGTGGTTCCAAGTATCCGATGCGCCCTCTCCATTCTCCTTCAACGGGAACGAGAAGTTCATTGTTGCGGTCTCACCCTTTGCCAATGCACCAAGAGTCTTTCCTGTAAAATCACGGCTTGACTGCTTGCTATCTACACGGCGGATACAGTTGTTATGCTCGTTGAAGTTCAAGCCCTGTGTCGGAGTTGTGCCGTAGTTGCTCTGCTCAGCAATAATTTTATCCTCCAACAACCACGCTCCAACACGGAAGTTGTCGCTTACTGCAGCCTTAACGAGGGCTGTAACTACGACATAATTCTCCTCTGCGTAATACTTTGAACTTACAGCAATACCACCCTTTACCACCTCGCGCTTTTCAGCATCAGAGATGAGTGTGCTGAGGAATGCGGTGTTAGCTTTAGAGGTATTCTGCTTAATGCTTGGAGCCAAATCCGCAGTGATATCAGGATAGCTTGTCACACCCGATACAGAGGCAAGATCAGCCTTGTAGAGATAAGCAGGGTCGCTACTGTTATAGAGGTGCGCTGCGGTAAATACCACCTTGCTGTTGTAAGAACTATTCTTAACAGCATAGAGCGCATTCATCATATTTGGACAGTAGCCACAACCCGTACCTGTGAACTGAGTAAGAAGAATACGGCGGCGGAAATTGGTCGATTCAACAGAGGTATCCTCTGGAGCTGCAGGGAATGGTGGCGGAGTCTTAATAACGCTGATACGGTCATAATCCGTAAAATCCGAATCTGCACCTGTTCCATACATTGCCGTAAACTTGTAGCGACCAATAGTTTGCGAAATAAAGCGAATCTCGCCACTCTCGGCATCAACTACCAACTTGTAGTCATCGCACTCGTAGCTACCGTTCTCCAAGTCGATAAGCTCGTCATCGTTTTGACCATCAAGAATCGAATACTCTCCCAACTCAAGAGGTTGCTCATCGAATGTCGCAGTCAATACAGCGTAATCTTCGCCATTATTGAATACCTCAAGGCGGTCAAACGAGAATACAAAGCGCTGTTTTGTTACTTTGTCTGTACCATTGCCACCCTCTGTTTCAGTTCCTCCACCTGCGGTACAAGCACCAAGAAGAAGTGCGCCAAGGCAGATTGTCGTCAATTTTTTAAGTGTTTTCATAATATCTGATTTTTGAAATAAATTTTCCAATCTTTAGAATGATGAGGTAAATACCAAGTTCACACCCGTATATGCCGGGGAGAAACGACATACTCCTCCCGAGCATATATATCCTGCGCGGTTACGACCATAACTCAACTGCACGCGGGTACGATTGTAGGTGTAGCTGAAACCTCCGTTGTAGTAGTGCATCTTGGACATACCTATATTATACATATCCTGCACATAGAAGCTCCAATGCGGTGCAAGGCTGAACTCTACGAGTGCTGCCACCCAATCGCCTTCGCTCTTTGTCTGCTCCCACTCGCTCTTGTCATCACCCGAAAGCAGATACTGCACCTCGAAGCGCAACGACATCTTGCGGTTGAACTTATGCGTAACATCGCCCACAAAGATATGAGCCTGATGATCCATATTATCCTGATACGAGTAGAGCAAGAGCGACTTCCACTTCTTGTTCCACTGACGCTCTACATCGACATTTATATCGCGCCAATATAGTTCGCGCTCGTTGCCTGTCCAAAACTGTTTATCGAGCGAATAGAAGGTCGAGAAGTTGGCGTGGAAGTTCCAGTAGCGATAACGATTCGACTTGCTACGATACGAATAACAGAGATCGACCTGACCACCGAGTTCGCCATTCGGTCTAACCATATAAGGGTTGAGATTGGCGAGCATATAGGTATATTGGCGGGTAAGAGCAGGAAGATAGTTTATCGTATTGCCTGTACCGCCCTGATAGATATCAATCGCAGTATTCATATTGCTCAATGCACGGAATGTACCCATCACACTGAAAGTCTTGTAGTTGTAGCCTACCTCTCCGAGTGCAGCCCAGCCCTTGTCAGTCGAGGTGTTGTCCTGATGAACAAGGTCCTTGCTCTTGTGTACATACTCGCCACGCAAAGTCAAACCGTTCCAACCGAAATTCAAACGCCCCGAATACATATTCAGATTGGGTTTGATGCCATACGACTCGAGGAAAGTAACCTCGTGTATAGGCTCGCCCGTAATAGGATCGTAGGTTGAAGTGAATGGATCAACCTTTTGCAACGACTCGGGAGCCTGCGAAAGGCTCTGATAGCGATTGACATACGAACCTTCGATATTGAAGGTTATGGCAGGCATCTTCATTATATCTGCCAACGAAACCGAGAGGTCTGCACCTCGTACCCAAGTCTTTGAATACTCGGTATAGAGGCGAGGACGACCATACATCGCCTTAACTGCGACATAACGACCAAAGTTATAGCCAAGTCGTACACCCTCCAACGAATTGTTCAAACCGAGCTGACGGTCCTCAAACGAACGGAAAATAAGACCATTTCCGTATTGGTCAAATACATCGCCGACCAAGACATCGAAGTTCTTATCGCGCCACTGAATATATTTCGATGCAAGATAGAACTTATAGCCATTTGCCAACTCCTCATATCCAACCAACGCCGGCAAAAAGGCATTCATCTGCACACCAGCCGAGAAGCGACCATTCGCATAATCGACCTTGATGTAGTTGTTCGAGCCGAAGTGGTCATCGACAGGAGTTCCATCTACGCCCTTCGGGTATCCAACGCGATTGTCGGGGGTGTAGTAAATCGAGGAGGATTCGAAGCTACCCGACACCTGACCATTGCCAAGCACCTTCTGCGCCGAAGCCTGCATCGTGAGTGCAAATGCACCCAAAAGTAAGAGAGCTAATCGTTTCATTGGTTTTTATTTCTTCTTTTTATCGCCCTTCTTCAACTCGACAATTTTGTCGAACAACAACTGCTCACTACCCGGAGTATAGCCCGAGTGAGAGAAGATGATGTTACCCTCGCCATCTACCACAAACGACTGCGGAGTGAGCGACACATTCATTGCGCGCTTGAGGTCTTGATTTTCATCATAGACACAAATAAATTCCCAGCCACGCGAAGATGCGATAGCCTTTGCCGAAGCCTTCAAACGAGCATCATCAACTGAAACAGCAACAACCTCGAAATCTGCCTCCTCACGCCACTCTGCCAAAGCATCGTTGATTGCATTCAACTCCTGAATACAAGGTTTGCAGGCGATAGACCAATACGAGATAATCATTGGCTTGCCATTCGAGAGCGAGCGCACCGAAACAATTTTGCCCTGCGCATTCTCAACCTGCACATCAGGGAGTTGCTGTGCCGACACAGATGCAACGGCAAAAACAGCACACAAAAGAGTTAAAATCTTCTTCATAATAGTTTAATTCTAAAGGCGCTATTCGCAACGCCCGATATTAAATCCTAAAACCGCAACCAAGGGAGTGTCTAACAATTTTTTTTAGACACTCCCATTTGGTTGGAAAGTTTAACAAGAATAAAATCTTATCAATACTACTTTCTATACATTGCAGGCTTGTTCTTATTGGAGTACTTATCCAATCCCTCGCGTATCTCCTGTTTGGAGAGTTGCTTGCCTGTAAACTTCGTAACCTTAGTCTCCTTATTCACTGCACGTGGCACAAATACCGAGTGTGGCAGTGGCTTTGAAGGGGTCTTGTATCCCGAAATGTTAGCCATCTTAACACCTCTCTTCGAGAATGTTGCTGGCGTATCGGTTCCCTCTCCAGGTGCAGGTTCTGGCTCTGGTTCCGGCTCTGGTTCTGTCCAACCACGAGTCAGCACAACCTCCGACACAATGTATGTCTGGTAGAATGCAGGTGCACCGTAATAGTCGTACAATACATTCGGATAGTATGTGACAGTTTTATCGATTGCCCAGATAGGATTACCATCTTCATCGACCTTCAAATTACCATCTTCATCGGTATCCTGAACATAATTACCATTCTGATCGGTCTTGATATATGTGATATCGTATGTACCGATAGTGAGTTTGTTGCCATCCTCGCTAATAGTAACTGGCAATGCACGACTCTCTACGCTCTCAGGATTTGCATTGTCGATAAGCACCGCATAACCCTCCTCAACATTTGCTGCTGCCAAATAGTGGCTCATACCTGTGTACCAGCAAGTCAATGGCTGAACGCGGTTGTAGTTGACAGGGATAAATATCTTGCCATCGGCATTTGTCTGCAAGAACCACTTTGCACCGAAGTCATGGAAGAGGTATCTTGTCTCCGAAGCGTTGTAATCGTCCATCAAGAAGAGATCCCAAGGCGATGCCTTGCTGATTATTCGCTTATCATCGACTGCCCAACCCTGACAAGTTACACGGTTCTGACCTAATACCGCCTCGTTGTAAGCCTTCTCCTGCTCCTTGAACTTCTTGAAATGCTCATCAGCAACCTCCTTGCTTACACCATGCTTTGCCAACAAGTCGTAGTTCTCTTGAGACAAAGCCTCTGGGCTTGTCAAATCGCCAATCTCAACCTTCCAAGATCTGAGTTTAGCGCCCTTCAATGCACCTTCGCCCTCGCCTTCGCTTGCCAACTCGGTCGAATCATCGGTTGTCGAGTCATCTTCTGCATCTGCCGACTTAACATAAGCAGTCGCAGTCCATACACCCTTCAACTTGTTGAGCTCAGTCATATCGAGTGGCGTTGCTGGTTCCAACTTGGTAGAGGTTGCCTCAGCCCAAGCCTTAGCATTTTTAGCCTCTGGATCGCTTGGACGGCCCTCCATATTCCAGCCCATAATTGCGCACTTGAAGCTTGTATCCTCATATACATCGAACTCCATCAGATATCCCTCTGCCGAATTAACCTTGCGGAGGTTATCTGCCGAAAGCTGATTCGATGCGTAATCCTTGTTCATCTCCACCATATCGGTAATAGTTGCACCGTACTGGCTCATATAAGAGTCGAATTCACGAGTGTAGTTAGCGGTATATACCACCTTCTTCACAGGGTTGCTTGCATAGTTCACATTCTTCAAGATATATCCAACCTTGAATGGCGAATATGGCTCAACAGGTGTAATCTCCAATACAGGGGCAGGGAGAGTATAGTCTGGCAACTTGAACTCTACGTGGTGATAATCCTGCTCCAAGATATCGAATGTATAAGAATCTTCATCGTCCTCGTGACCACCAACTGCGGTGCAGATGATATGGATATGATCCTTGGCCGAAAGGTTATAGAAGTACTCTTCGAGTTTAACCTCAACCTCGCCCTCCGAAGCCAAGTTATGACGGAATCCGAAATACGAGCCTATCTCCGAAGTAGAGAACCACTGCCACAACGTCTCATCACCATCGAGAAATTTGGTGGTTACATCGCGGTATCCCTCTCCGTAATCATCGGTCTCCTTGAAGATAGCCCACAAATAAGCGAAAGTGTCGCCCGTAGGCTTAAACTTGATGGTTGCGCTATCTGGAGTTTTTTCCGGTACGGTAATCTCTACCGAACCCTTGGTGTACTGCGATGGGCCAGGCAAGCGCAACTCGATTTTTCTGTACCAAGCACCCTCGTGCCAAAACTTATCAGGATCGACATTCGAAGTATTGCCACCTACGCCAGGCATAGGGAGATAATCATCGCCCTGAATAGCATTAACATAACCCGCGAAGTCGTATGGATACCAGAACCAACCCGGTCCCCAACCATAATCGACTGTCGGGTGTTTTTTGTCGCAACCTGTATCAAGGTGATCTTGTGGATATTCAACCTTGAAGTACTCCTCGCAATCAGTATAGCCTACCTCCGACAAGAGAAGCACGAGTGGCTCTCCTGGCTGGAAGAGATAGTAGTACTGAACAGGCGCAGCTGCACCTGTCTTTACATTTGGATCGTCTGCAGGAACCTCCTTAACGATAACTGAACCATCAGGACGATAGCCATCGGTCATATAATAACCGACTTCGCCCACTGCATTACGGCGGTAAGCGTTGTGGTGGTTAATCTCGAGCAGTGTATCCTGAGTAAAGAGATATGCAGGATAGAAGTGTTCGTTGTTGTGCAACATCTCAGGCATTGAAGGGTTGCCGTTGTACTCCAACATAGCGATATTGGTAACACCCCACTTAACACGGCGACCAGCCTTCTTAACACTTGGCGGGAATGTAACATATACATCCATACCCTCGCCACTCTCACGAATCACTGCTACATCATCATCAGCATACTTGTCTGGAGTCTCGAATGTACCTGTGTAAATCTCATAATCGGTGAGGTTGTTTCCCGGCCAATAGCCCTGAGCCGACATTGTAGCAACGATGTAATAGACAAACTTCATATTACGATCGAGTCCCTCATTTCCCGAGAGGTGAAGAGCCGAGAGGCTTGTGTAGCACTCGTACAACTTTCCCTTGTTTACAATCTGCTGTGGGCGTGGAAGCTTTGTAATCAAATCGCCGAAAGAGAGATTACCCTCATCGTCACGGCTTGTAACGATACGCGCATCTCCGTTCTCATCAATTGCATACTCTCGTACCCAACAAGCGATTTTGTTGAGAGACTGAGCCTTTACCGGAATATCAACCGATACAGCATTATGCACGATTGGCTCGCCGGTAACTTCAAAATGTGGTGGCAGATTGACCATATCGGGCGTACAAGCCACCATCAAGTAACTTACTATTGCCAATAAGCCACTCACTGCCAACAATTTAGTAAATGTGTTTTTCATAAATTAATTTTTTAATAAGTCCTTTTCGGGCGCAAAGTTAATAATATATTTTCAAATATCTATGCAATTAGGCTTTTTTATTATCAGAAAAACCTCTACCTATCTTTCGGTCTATACGCGCGTATGTGTAGCACCGAATAAATATTCACAATGACGAAGTGCATATAACAACAACAGACTGTCGGCAGACCACTCCGCCGACAGTCTGTTTTCGTCAATTCAGACGCCTACTTTTTATACTCCTCAACACCCTTTTGCAAGAACTCGACAAAGCCCTCAACAGACAAGTCGTAACCGCGAGGCTCGCCCAAAACTACACCGCCTTTACCCCGCAGAACATAGTATGGTTGTGCATTCACACCGAAGCGTGTGAGGGCATAATTGGCATTTACCTTGCCCAAAGTTTTCAAAACTTTACCACTCTCGGTAGTTACCCAATCACTCTCCGGCAACGGCATTTTATCATCGGTATAGAGTGCTACGATAACATACTCATCGCGCAAAATTTGTTGTACGGCAGGATCTGCCCAAACGCGCGCCTCCATCTCGCGGCAATTCACACAACCATGACCTGTAAAATCGATAAATATCGGTTTCCCAACCTTTTCGGCATAAGCCTCCGCCTCCTTCATATCGAAGAAGCCCTTTAAGCCGTGCGGAAGGTGCAAGACATCGCTATATTTGGCGTTATTTATATCAACCTCGCTACTGCTCGATGCGGTTGCTGGAGCATACTTCTCAATCACAAAATCCTGCGATGAGAGTGGTGGCAAATAGCCCGACAACGCCTTCAGAGGTGCGCCCCACATACCCGGAATCATATATACAACGAATGTAAATACTCCGATTGCCAATGCTAAACGACCTACGCTGAGGTGTTTAACCTCACTGTCGTGCGCAAACTTAATTTTACCCAAGAGGTACAAGCCGAGCAACGAGAACACCACAATCCAGATTGCGAGATAGACCTCGCGGTCAAGCAAGTTCCAATGGTAAACTTGGTCGGCAACGCTCAAGAACTTAAAGCCGAGAGCAACCTCCACAAATCCGAGAACAACCTTCACGGAGTTGAGCCAACCGCCACTCTTTGGCAACTTCTGCAACATCGAAGGGAAGAATGCAAAGAGGGTAAATGGCAGTGCAAAGGCGGTCGAGAATGCCAACATTGTGATAATTGGCGACCACACCTCGCCCGAGGTCGATTTGATAAGCACCGAACCCACGATAGGACCTGTACACGAAAACGACACAAGCACCAAGGTCAGAGCCATAAAGAAGATACCTCCGATACCGCCCTTATCCGACTTGGCATCACTCTTATTTACAAGTGCGCTCGGCAATGTAATCTCAAATGCGCCAAAGAACGATGCAGCAAATATCATAAATACCACAAAGAAGAGGATATTTGGCAACCAGTGTGTCGCAAGCCAATTGAAGATATCGGCAGTTACGGCATCGCCACCCACTACGCGCGTAATAATAATAAGTATAGCGATAGGGAGTGTGTAGAGCGCAACGATAAAGAGACCATACAACGAAGCGTTAATTCGACCGCGAGCCACAGAACCACTATTCTTCATAAAGAACGATACGGTCATCGGTACCATCGGGAATACGCAAGGGGTGAGCAGTGCAGCAAAGCCCCACAAGATAGCCTCGATAATAAGCGACCACAGTGAGCCTTCGCCAGCGGCATCTTTTACAGCCTTAACCTCTGCCTTTGGAGCATCAGCCGCCTTGCCGAGAGTTACAACCATCTCCTCCTCCGCAGGTGGGGTGCAGTTGGTATCGTTGCAAGCCATATATTCAATAGCAACCTTAACATCGCCCTCGCCCTCGAAATCCTGCTCGAATATAGCCTCCTTCTCGAAATAGCCTATTTCGATACCGAAGATATCGTCCATATGGCGCACGGCTTTCGACAACACGCGCAAGTCGCCCACAGGCGTTACACCCTCGCTTGGCTCGAACTTCAAAGATGTTGCCGTGATAAACTCGTATGGACCGAGGTCGTAGATATGCCAACCGTCAGCCATTGTTGCCTTCATCTGTACGGTGTAGCGACCTTCGCCGTTATCCGATACAGAGTGCGACCACTTTACAGGGTTTTCGCTCTGCGCCAACGCCATCATCGGCACCACGCACAAGAGCGTCAATAAAAAGTTTCGCAAAATTTTCATAATTATTTAAGTTTACTATTTGATTTTTTCAAACTCAAGTATCTGCCAAACATCGCATTTGCTATGTTCTATCTGCTTATATCCCAACATCTTTGCCTTCTCGGCAAGTATTGCAATATCCTCCTCCAAAAAGCCACTTATTGCCAATATACCACCCTCTGCAAGGGTTGCGGTGTATGCCGCCATATCGGCAAGTAGGATATTGCGGTTGATATTTGCCAAGACAACATCGAACTCTCTCCCCTCGATTGCGCGAACATCGCCACAAACCGACTCTACCCTATCGGTAACCTCGTTAAGTGCGATATTCTCGCGAACGCTCTCCTCGGCCATATCGTCAATCTCAACCGCCAAGACGCTCTCTGCGCCGAGTTTTGCCGACACAATAGCCAAAACGCCTGTGCCACTACCCATATCTAAAACGCGCTTACCCTGCAACTCCATACCGAGCAACGCTTCGACCATAAGTCGTGTTGTGGCGTGGTGACCTGTGCCGAAAGACATCTTCGGTTGAATAACTATCTCCAAGCCGTTATAGTCGGCGCGAGGCTCGTGAAAAGGTGCGCGAATAAGCACTCTACCATCTACCTCAACCTCCTCGAAATCACTCTCCCACACAGCATTCCAATTCTGCTGTTCAATCTCCTCGAAGTGCCAGTCCAAGAATCCTTCGCCCTCGAGCATCTCCTCGATATCTTGGCGATACAACTCGACCTCACTCGTTGGTGCATAAGCTCCAAAAATGCCATCTTGATAGTCGAAACTCTCAAACGGAAAATCGGCAATATAAGCAGCGAGAATATCTCCCTGCTCCTCGGTTGCGCGTATTGATAGTTTCGTGTAGTTTGACATCGCTTTTAACTTTTTCTGAACTCAGACGCTTGTCAAGGCGCAGCGGTTCTGGGGATTACTGGGGGCGGGCGTTCCGCCCTTACTGGGGGCGCACCTTTGGTGCTTACTGGGGGTGCGCTCTCAGTTCTCAGCTCTCAGCTCTCAGTTTTCCGTTTTCAGTTTTCAGTTTTCCGTTTGCTCTCGTCTCTCGTCTATTCTACATACAACACCAAGCCCTTCAAATACTCGCCCTCGGGGTGGTAGATATTTATCGGGTGGTCGGTCGGTTGTGTCAATTGGTGGAGAATACGCACTTTACGCCCTGCGATTGCGGCTGCGGTAAATACCGTGGTACGGAACAACTCCTTCGATACCGCCTGCGAACAGGAGAATGTAAAGAGAATACCACCACTCTTAATCTGCGACAACGCTCTTGCATTCAATCGCTTGTAGCCCTGCATCGCATTCCCCAACACCTTGTGATGTTTGGCAAATGCCGGAGGGTCGAGGATTATCATATCGTACTTGTCGCCAATATCTTTCAGATACTCCACGGCATCGCACGCGAGCGAAGTGTGCGGAGCATCTTCGCCAAAATTCAACTTTATATTCTCCTCGACAAGTCTTACCGCGCGCTCCGAAGCATCTATCGAGCAGACCTCTTTAGCTCCGCCCGCCAAAGCATAGACCGAGAAACCTCCCGTATAGCAGAAGGTGTTGAGTACGGTGCGCCCCTTGGCATATTGCTGAACAAGGTGGCGATTAAATCGCTGATCGATAAAGAAACCTGTCTTTTGTCCCTCTTCCCAATTTACGAGAAACTTGTGACCATTCTCCAATACTACATTATCGCTCTCTGCCGAGCCGTAGAGATAGCCATCTACAGCATTCAAATTCGCTTTGAATGGCACGGTTTGCGCGCTTTTATCGTAGATAGCGGTGATTTTCTCGCCATAGACCTCGCGAATTGCCGTTGCTATCTCGTTGCGCGAGAGGTACATTCCGACCGAGTGGCACTGCACCACTGCTGTTGAACCATAGATATCGACCACCAAGCCCGGTAGCAAATCGCCCTCGCCGTGAATAAGGCGGTAGCAATTTGTCTGTGGGTTATCGGTCAAATCGAGCGTTTGGCGCACATTGTAGGCACTCGCCACACGCTCACGCCACCACCCTGCATCAATCTCCTCCTGCTCGAAAGTCAGTACTCGCACCGCAATAGAGCCAATCTGATAGTGACCTCGCGCAATGTAGTCGCCTTGTTGGGTAAAAACATCTACAACTGCACCCTCTGCGATACTCTCGCCATCGCACTCTACACGCTCTATAGCACCCGAGAAAACCCATGGGTGTCGGCGTTGCAACGACTCCTCCTTACCTCGGCGAAGATAAATTTTTGCTCTCTTCATATCTCTATTCGTAAGGCTCTACATATATGGTAAATACCAATGGTGTATATGGCAATATCTCCGTGCTTATAGTGACTTTTGTTGTGGTCTCGCCGGTATCTTCACCATAGCCGTAATTGTAGTTATAGTTGTAATAGTTGTAGTCGTAGTAATTGTAGTACGGGTTATAGTAGTTGTAGTACGAATTGTAGTAGTTATAGTAATTCATCGCGTTGTAGTAACTCGATGAGCCTGTAGAGGTTGTCTCCGATGTTGTCGTGCCTGTCAAACCCGTTGCACCATAGGCATATCCCGAGGTGGTTACAATCTGACCATACGCGCCGTAGTGCATCTTCGGGATACAGTAGTACCAAGCTCCGATAGCAGTGCGTTGTCCTGCCTCTTTGCCCTCATCATCCGAAGGACTGTAACTGAAGACCTCACACGAAGGATCTTTCTCATCAAATACGAGGGAGCGAATCTCGGCAATGTTTGTATCGGCAACGAAGCCGTCCAAGAAACGCAATACATACCACACATTTGCGCGACCGCCCTGCGTAACTTCGGTCTTCTCTCCCATCTCATCTTTGCTTAAACCCTTACCGAAACGCTTGAGCAATATCTTGTTTATCGTATCGTTAAGGTACTCCATATCCGCATATTTCTTGGTATCGACATATTGATTAGTAATACCATCGACCTCTGGTCGAATATAGTTCTTATGGAGGTTATCCTTTGTCGGATTGTAGTCGAATGTATAGTAGAGTCCTTTGAGTTTCAAATCATCATCTTCATCGCTCTTCTCGGACTCTTGCTTCATCGCCTGCACCCACTTCTTCTCGTAGTACATAAAGCTTCTGATCATCTCCAACTCCCTCTCCGAAGGGTTTTTGATAGCCTTCAAAACCTCAATGTCCAATATCAACGGACGCGAAGCATCAAGCGAGTACTGACCTTCGTATCCACCTTGCGCCGAAGATCCGCTACCGCCGTAAGCCACCGAAGATGGGAGATAAAGGCGCACCTTCGAGCCTACTCTCATACGGTAGGTATCATCGCCCAATTTCAGTTCATTGCGCATCGAGAGATATGAGCCTTCCAACAAACCGAGATTGAGATTTCCGCAATAGTTGATATATGGCACATAGTGGGTAAAGTAGGAGAATGTTCCGCACAAATCTGCAAGATTTCCACTACGGGTAGAGCAAATTCGACCATTGATATCGCGACCTGTCATATTGGTATATACCCAACAAGTATCCTGCTCCATCAGTGGCTTCGAGCCAAAATCGTTCTCGTTCTTCGCAACGAGGCTCTCATCGTCATAGCGCATATCGCCATCGAGAATCTCGACATAGTAACCACCCTCCTCCTGATAGTTTGCAAGGAGTTCGGGTTTATTCAGTTTTATCCACGCCTCGAGCGATATTTTTTCGCGCTCCTCGTTTGACACAGACTCCTCGGTTATACACGAAATTGTCGCAACAGCAACCATCGCCATTACGAATAATCGTGTTATGCAGTGTGTAAATCTCATATCTATTTTATAACTTTCTTAATTCCAATATACCAAGCTATCATCGAGTTTTTCTCGACCACTCCCACCAAGTTTTTGCCGTAAGCAAGACTCGAGGTCATATATACCTGCACTGAATCGGCCTCACGACAACCGGGCAGAGTATGTTCCAACCCCGCCAATATAGGGGTTGTGCCAAGTTTAATCCTCATAGGCTCGCCCGACCACACAAGTGTATTGTCGCTCTTTTGACCGACTTGCTCGATAACATCGGGGATATTCGACCAATAGAGGTTTGTGCTTATGCTCGGCTCCGAGCCGGAGAATGTGAATGCGTTGAACCACACCTCAATCTCATCGCCCCAATCAACCACAGGTCTATCCTCACGCCCTGCATCGTAGTAGTTCACGATATGGCGGTAGGCATACCTACCAAATGTCGAGTAGAAAGCAGGATTATTCTCGATAATCTCGCCCAAATTCTCCTCTGCAACCATTCGGCGAGAGGATGTGAGGTATTTTTCGATTTTATCACGCTCCGTAAGAAGCGTATCTTCCTCCTTGCAACCCACCAACAGTGGCAACAAAAACAGTATGGTCAAAAATTTCTTCATAGCCATTAAACGGACAAAGATACGAATTATTACGCAAAAACTATGTTTTTGTAGGGATAAATTTCAATCATAGTTGTTTCAGTGCGCTGCGAATAACATCCTCAACTCCGAGCGAGGAGTCGGCTTTGAATATCTTTTGCAACACCTTCTCTGATGCGGTTTTTGCAAATCCGAGCATCATAAGTGCGGCTAAAGCCTCATCATAAGCCTCCGGTTGTTGTGATGCTGCAAGGGCATTTGCTGCCGCATCGTGCGATGGCAAATCGAGCATCTTACCACTCAAATCAACGATGATTTTCTGTGCCGTTTTCAAACCTAAACCCTTGACATTCTTCAACAAAGTGGCATTTCCCGTTGCGATGATGTTGCGCAACTCCGAAGGGGTGTAGGTCGATTGAATCATTCGTGCAGTATTTCCTCCGACACCCGAAACGCTGATAAGCAGACGGAACAGATCGCGCTCCTCCTTCGAGGAGAAGCCGTACAACATCTCGGCATCTTCGCGCACAATGTGGTGCAAGAAGAGCTTTATCTCTCGCTCTTTCTCAATTTGCGAGAATGTGTGAAGCGATATATTTACAAAATATCCCACGCCACCAGCCTCCACTACCGCATAGGCAGGGGCAACTTCGGCAAGAGTACCACTAACATATTCGTACATAACTTAAACTATCTTTATCTTGTGCGCAAAAATAGTAAAAAGTGGTTAATTATCGAAATTTATCTGCTGTTGTTGTCGTTTTTACTGAAAAATTATACCTTTGTGGAGAAATTGAGAAGAGTATGAATAGTGTATTGACAACAATAATTATCGCCGTAGCCGCGCTCGCTTTTTTTGCTTTGGCGATGTCGCTGACTCTGATTTTCAAGGGACATCATATCGACTCCGAGATATCGACAAACAAGGATATGCAGAGACTCGGTATAAAGTGTGCCGTGCAGGAGACGCGCGAGGATATGGCGGCTGAAAGTTGCGATGATAATCCGTGCAGCGGAAATTGCGCGGGGTGTGATATTGAACATTCAAACAATAAAGATAAATAGCATGAAGAGAGTGCTTTTAATGGTTGCAAGTATCCTGCTTGCGATAAATGCAGTTGCGGCTCAAGCTCTGCCTAATTTGCCTAAAACCCTCCATTCAGGGGCGTGGAAGGCTGGTCATGTGCAGGGTATTGCAGTAGACTCTAAACAGGAGTTTGTCTATCTTTCGTTTACAACAATGCTCGTAAAGATGAATATGAAGGGCGAGGTTGTTGGTACGGTTACGGGACTTTTAGGACATTTGGGTTGCCTCGATTTCAACGAAGAAGATGGTCGCGTTTATGGCTCGTTGGAGTACAAAAACGACTCTATTGGTCGCGGAATTTTGAAGAGCGAAGGGGTGTCGCAACAACTCGAAATAGGTTTCTATGTTGCGATTTTCGATGTGGATAAAATCACCCGCGTAGGTATGAGTGCTGAGCGCGATGGAGTGATGACTACCGTACTGCTGAAAACGGTTGTCGAGGAGTACCTCGCCAAGGTAAAGAATAACGGCATCGAGTTGGAGCATCGCCACGGCTGTAGTGGTTTTGACGGCATCTCGTTTGGACCTGCATTCGATGGCTCGGGGCGAAATATGCTGACTATCGCCTACGGCATCTATCGCGACAAAGAGCGCACCGACAACGATTATCAGGTTTTATTGCAGTACGACACCAAAAAGTGGGCGAAATACGAAGCCCCACTATCCCAAAACAATATGCACCATCAAGGTCCATCGAAGCCGAATGGTAAGTACTTTGTCTATACGGGCAACACCTCATACGGCGTGCAGAACCTCGAATATGACAAAGATACAAAGTTGTGGTTTTTAGCGTGTTATCCGGGCAGAAAAGCGACTTATGCCAACTACACACTCTTTACGGTCGATGCGACAAAGCGACCTGTTGCACAGCCTCTGCGTGGCGTATCTTACACCCGAAAAGGCAAGGTATTGCAACTTGCCGAAGGCGGAAATCCCGACCCGAATAGTTCGGAAATACGGGGTTGGCACAACAAATTTGGCGTATATGGCATTTGCGCCTTGGGAGATAACCTCTTTTACATTGTAGAGGCGGGAGGAGGAAAGGGCAATCGCACCGCTACACTCCATTTGGCACGATTTGTCAATCGCAACGACTGCGCCTTTGATATTGTGCAGTAGAGGAGGGTAAATAGAAACTGTCAAAAAATCGTAAATGTTGGTGGAAATTTTGCGCTAAACGAAGTAGCGAGAGCGCAGCATAGTGGACCTATGTGAGCATCTCGCTATCCGAAGAGCAGTACAAAATTTACCCGCCAGAACGATTTTTATTTGGAGGCTCTCTTTCTGTCTATCTCATTAAGTAGAATCTTGCGAAGACGCATCGAGTGAGGGGTGACCTCTACATACTCGTCCTCCTTGATATACTCCAACGCCTCCTCCAATGAGAAGATTTTTGGTGGAACAATCACCGCCTTATCATCAGAGCCGGAAGCACGCATATTGGTAAGTTGCTTCGCTTTGCAGACATTTACGGTGATATCGTTGCTACGAGTATGTTCACCGATAACCTGTCCCATATAGACCTCCTCCATCGGCGAGATAAAGAAGCGACCTCTATCTTGCAGCTTGTCAATCGAATAGGCATACGCCATACCCGTCTCGGAGGCGATAATCGAGCCATTTGAGCGCATATCTATATCGCCCATATATGGCTCGAAGGCGCGCAAGCGGTGCGACATAATAGCCTCGCCCGCAGTGGCGGTGAGCATATTCGAGCGCAAGCCGATAATACCACGCGAAGGGATATCGAATTCGAGGCGTGTGCGACCATTTGACGACTCCATATTTGTAAGCGTTCCCTTACGGCGGGTAGTAAGTTCAATCACCGTGCCTGCCACCTCATCAGGACAGTCGATAGTCATCTCCTCGACAGGCTCGCACTTCACGCCATCAATCTCTTTGATAATAACCTTTGGCTGACCAACCTGCAACTCGTAACCCTCACGGCGCATTGTCTCGACCAAGACCGAGAGGTGCAACACTCCACGACCATAGACGATAAACGAGGCGGCATTCTGCCCCGGCTCGACACGCAACGCCAAGTTACGCTCCAACTCGCTATCAAGGCGTTCCTTGATATGGCGAGAGGTTACATACTTGCCATCTTTGCCGAAGAATGGCGAGTTGTTGATGGTGAAGAGCATCGACATTGTAGGCTCGTCAATCTTGATTGGTGGCAGTGGTTCAGGATTTTCAAAATCGCAGATTGTATCGCCAATCTCGAAGCCTTCGATACCTACGAGGGCGCAAATCTCGCCACACTCTACCTTCTCGACCTTCTTCTTGCCCAAGCCATCAAAGACCATCAAATCCTTAATCTTGGTCTTGATTTTGGTTACGCCATCACGCTTTGCAAGGGTTACATTCTGACCATTTACAAGCGTACCGCGGGTGAGTTTTCCGACAGCGATACGACCAATATACGATGAGTATTCGAGCGAAGTGACCAACAACTGCGGAGTGCCTTCGCTAACTGCCGGTGCAGGAATTTCATCAATAATAGCATCGAGCAGTGGCACGATACTATCGGTCTTTTCGTTCCATTTATGCGACATCCAGCCCTGCTTTGCCGAGCCGTAGATGGTCTTATAATCGAGTTGCTCCTCCGTAGCATCGAGCGTGAACATTAGGTCAAAAACCTGCTCATTCACAACCTCTGGGCGACAGTTAGGCTTATCAACCTTATTGATAACTACGATAGGTTTCTTGCCGAGCGAAAGTGCCTTCTGCAACACAAAGCGAGTCTGTGGCATCGTCCCCTCGAAGGCATCGACCAACAAAAGAACGCCATCGCACATATTCAACACTCGCTCCACCTCGCCACCAAAGTCGGCGTGTCCTGGCGTGTCGATGATATTGATTTTGTAATCTTTGTAAACTACCGAAACATTTTTCGAGAGAATGGTGATACCGCGCTCTCTTTCGAGGTCGTTGTTGTCGAGTACGAGGTCACCCGTTTTGGAGGGCTCGCGGAGCAGATTGCCTGCCAAAATCATCTTATCAACCAGCGTTGTCTTGCCGTGGTCGACATGGGCAATAATGGCGATATTGCGTAATTTTTGCATACCTTTTTTAGAATTAATGCGCAAAATTACTAAATTTAATCGGAAAATTGTTACTTTTGTGAAAGTAATCGCATAGAAATTTATGACAAAAGAGATAGATGTAACCGGTGGAAGCCGTGTATTTATAGGTTGTGCAAAGGTGTTATTGCAACAACTACTGCCCGAAAGACGAATAGTCGTCATCTCGGATAGCAATATCGACCGTACTCATCACGACCTTATTGCACCATACGAGCATATCCTAATCGGACAGGGCGAGCAGGCGAAGAGCCTAACGACATTGGAGGATATCTACAAACGCCTTATCGAACTCGGAGCCGACCGTTCAACCTTTATCCTCGGCATCGGCGGAGGTATCGTAACCGATGTGGCAGGCTTTGTCGCATCGACCTATATGCGCGGTGTGGAGTTCGGCTTCGTCACTACCACCCTACTCGGTGCGGTAGATGCCTCGGTAGGAGGAAAGAATGGCGTAAATGTTGGTGGTTTCAAAAATATGGTGGGCGTATTCTCTCAACCTCGCTTTGTAATATGCGATGCTTCATTACTCGCAACACTCCCCAAACGAGAGTTTCGCGCAGGATTAGCAGAGGTTATTAAAACTGCCGTTTTGGGCGATGCAGAGCTATTCGAGATTTTAGAAAAATCTTCATTTGAGGAGCTGCGTGCCAACAATGAGTTACTCGAAGAGGTTATCACTCGTTGTGTGCGTGTCAAGGCATCTGTGGTTGCTGAAGATGAGCGCGAAGGTGGTCGCCGCCGTATCCTCAACCTCGGACATACTATCGCCCACGCCATCGAAAAGTCATCGAACAAGATGAACCATGGCGAGGCGGTCGGTGCCGGATTGTACCACATCACAAAATCTGCTCTTGAGCAGAAGATGATTTCGGAGGGAGATGCCGAACGAATTTTCGACCTCATCGAGCAATATGGCTTCGACACCACCCTACCAATCGAGCATTCGCAAATGCTCAAAGCCATCGAAGGCGACAAAAAGCGCAATGGCAACTCGTTGCATTTGATTTTTCCGAGCGCAATAGGCGCAGTGGTGGATAAGAGCGTATTATACACCGATTTGAAAGAGATAATTTAACTTTATGCAAGTATGAACTTTCGCAAACTTACCGAAGCAGAAATCGCCCAACTCCAAGCACAACAATGCCGTGCTGAGGATTGGAAAAAAATTGATGTTGCGACAGATTTCGCAACCGACCATATCCACAATGTTCGTTTTTCGGGTGAAATAACACTCGGAATCTTCTCTGAGTCATTTGTGCGTGAAGGTGGCATCAAGATGCACTCGGGCATTCGCAATGCCGCACTCCACAATGTAAGTGTAGGGGACAACTGCCTTATCGAAAATATCAACAACTACATCGCCAACTACACGATTGGCGAGCGTACCATAATCGACAACTGCGACCTTATTGTCGTTGATGGCAAATCCCACTTCGGCAATGGTGTAGAAGTTGCTGTATTGAATGAAACGGGAGGTCGCGAGGTTATTATCAACGATAAACTTTCGGCACATACCGCCTATATAATGGCACTCTATCGCCACCGCCCGCAACTGATTGAACGATTGCGCGAAATAGCCCTCTACTACAGCGAAAAACACGCTTCGGAGAGAGGTTCAATAGGGACAAATGTCGTAATATCCAACTCTGGTGTTATCCGAGGTGTTCGCATAGGTGACCACTGTCGCATAGATGGCGTAAATCTGCTCTCCAATGGTAGTATCAACAGCAACAGCGATGCGCCTGTATATATCGGACACGGTGTCGTATGCAACGACTTTATCATTTCGAGTGGAGCAAAAGTTGATAGCGGAGCGACACTGAGTCGCTGTTTCATCGGGCAGGCGTGCGAACTCGGACACAACTACTCGGCTTCGGATTCGCTTTTTTTTAGCAACTGTCAAGGCGAGAATGGCGAGGCTTGCGCAATCTTCGCAGGTCCTTACACCGTAACACACCACAAATCGACACTGCTGATTGCCGGAATGTTCTCGTTTATGAATGCAGGCTCAGGCTCAAACCAGAGCAACCATATGTATAAGTTGGGACCTATACACCAAGGTACTTTGGAGCGTGGCGCAAAGACCACCTCAAACTCCTACATCTTGTGGCCATCGCGCGTGGGAGCTTTCTCGTTGGTTATGGGACGACACGTGAACAACTCCGACACCACAAATCTGCCATTCTCCTACCTTATCGAGCAGAATAATACCACCCACCTTGTGCCAGGTGTAAATCTTCGCTCGGTAGGTACTATTCGCGATGTACAGAAGTGGCCAAAGCGCGATCGCCGTACCGACCCTAATCGTCTCGACTTGATAAACTACAACCACCTCAGCCCCTACACGGTGCAGAAGATGATGAAAGGTCGCGAAATACTGAAGGGGTTACAACGCGCAAGTGGCGAGTTGTCAGATATCTACTCGTTCCACAGCACAAAAATCAAGAATTCCTCACTTCGTAACGGCATACGCTTCTACGAAGTTGGCATACACAAGTTTATGGGTAACTCCATCATCAAACGATTGGAGGGGCTGCAATTCGCCTCAGACGAGGAGATACGCAGTCGCCTTGTTCCCGACACCGAGATAGGTCGTGGCGAGTGGGCTGATATATCGGGACTTATCGCACCAAAGAGTGAAATTGAACGCCTTATAACGGCTATCGAGCAGGGCTCAATCACCCGTTTGAAGGAGATAAATGCAGAGTGGGAGCGAATGTACAGCAACTACTACACCTACGAGTGGAGTTGGGTTTATGACCATATCGAGGAGTTCTACGGCATTGCGCCCGAAAGACTTACAGCAGCCGATATTATCGCTATCGTAGAGCAGTGGCGCGAGGCTGTCGTATGGCTCGACAAGATGATTTACGAAGATGCTCGCAAGGAGTTCTCGTTGGCATCGCGCACAGGTTTCGGTGCAGATGGCTCACGCGAGGAGAAGGATAGCGACTTTGAGCAGGTGCGAGGCGACTTCGAGAGTAATCCGTTTGTTCGTGCTACGCTCAAACATATCGAAGACAAAACCGCCCTCGGGCAGGAGTTGATAGATAGACTGCGAGGATAATCAGCGCTCTTCTACTACACAAACACAAAGAGAGAGTACCCACTCGGTGGATACTCTCTCTTTGGTCTATTGAACGATTACTGAATCTCCTGTGTTGGGAAATCGTTAAGAGTAGCAGGCGTAATCTCAACAGTAAAGATCTTCTCTGCTGTGAGGAGCGAGCCTACAAGATTTGTACGGAAGTTACGATTTGCAGGTGCGCCACTCTGTACATCAACTACGATATCGTTCTGACCAGCCATCTTAACAGTCATCTTGCAAGTGGTGAGCGATATATAGTTTGGAGCTGTAGCGTTAGGCCACAAGATGTAGTTCATCGACACCCAATAGAAGTCTCCCTTATCCACTGTCTTGAGAGTTGTATTCTCCGGAAGTGCAGCAAGTGCAAATACAGCGGTTGTCTTGGTAGGATCAGACAACGAAACCTCGTCTGAACGCAAGTTCAATGTGTCATAAACCGAAAGCTCTACCGAAGTCTGTGCCTTTGTGATATCGTAACCCATCTCTTCTGCCTCTTTGTAGTCATTAATACCGAAGTTTACCTGTGCGAATGGACGAGACAAAGTAACAGTACCCGGATTTACACCAACCTCTGCCTTAAAAGCGAGCAATTTGCCATAGAAGGCATCACGATAGTCGTTGTTAGCCAAATCGTTGTTGTAGTTAACTTTCACAGAAGGTGTTACATTCTGATCACCAACTGCACCAAGGCTTACGGTGTAAAAATCGTTTACAACGGTGCTGCCCGCTGCTTTGTATGGAGCCTGAGCCCAGAATACAAAGTTATAAACCTTGTTCTTCACAAGGCGAAGAGTGATAGTCTTGGTAAGTGAATTTGCAGGGAATGCGTCCTTCACCACCTTGAGACAATTCCAATTTGCATCGTAAATGGCGTAGTGAAGTTCAGTCGCCTTGTAACCATTACCGATGGTGGTAGTCTCATTAACATTGATATCTACAGCACGCGAAGCAGAGCCGGGAGCTGTAACATCAAATGTCACCAAAGTTTCGTTGCTACCCAAGCGCATCTCTTCAGCCTCGGTAATACACGAAGTTGTGAACAATGTTGCCACTGCGACAACCAAAAGAGATAGTTTTTTCATAGTATATGTGATTAAAAAATTAATAAAGTTTCTTTTATTGTTTTTTTATCGTCTGTGCGACAATTTTTTCTTGTGAGTAGAGGTCCGATCAAAGACCTCTACCCTAAATTTCTGGTGTAATCAAAATTACTCGGTGATAGCAACGCCATCAACAACGAATGAGCCAGTAGTGCCTAACGAGAGACGACCTACATAACTACGAACACCAGTAGGAGCTACCAACGAGCCTTGTGTAAGGGTATTGCCACTCTCAGTCAAGTTATTTACTACAACCTCGCCAACATTTGCTGTACCAACTGCAACACCTACTCTCCAGCTTCCACTATCAGTCGAGATAAGATTGTTGTTCTCAACTCTACAGTTCTCAATTGTAGTGTATGTCCAATCGCTTGCACCTGCATGACCGCAGATACCGCCAATAGAACCGGCACCCTTCAAAGTACAGCCAACTACCGAACAATCCTTGATATTTACATAAGTCTTTACAGGACCATCGTTAACATTGCTGTAACCCGATGTCCAACCTACCAATCCACCCATGCGTGAGCCGTCAGCTCCATCATTAGGAGTGATGATAGTCGAGTTAATCAAGTGGCAGTTGATAAGAGTGATCTCATTCATTGAGTCTGCGCAGTTTACAAAAGCACCATAACCCTGAGTATTGTCAGCAACGATTGTTGCACCCTCGATAGTAAGATTCTTGATTACGATACCTGAGCCACCAGCGAAACCGCCATTGAACAAAGAAGTCGTCATACCCTTCAAAACAGCACCATTACCATTTACAGTTACGATATCTGCACCATTGTAGCCATCAACTGTAATTGGAGTCCAGTCCGAAGGCATAGTATATTCGCCATCAGCAAGCTCGATAACGGTATGACCAGCACCTGCGCTACCAGCTGCTACCAAAGCATCCTTAAGAGCTGGAACAGAGTCAACACTAACCATGTCAACAATCTCGCCCTCAACCTTTACATTTGCGCCATTTACAACAACCTTTGCAGCGTGAGCCTTAGCATCCTCGTCTACCCATACAGCGAACTCGGTATCAGCAGCAACAGCAGAGATATTGAGCTCCGAAGCATTAATCTCAGCGCCAGCAGTCGATTTAACCAAGATTGCAGCCTTCTCATCGGTCTTGAAAGTAACATTTGTTACATTCAATGTAACCTTCTTCTCGTCAGCAGCAGCAACATACTGATTGTCAATCTTGATACCGCGACCATCGCTTGCAGGAAGCATATCGATAGTACAGTTATTGAGAGTTACGGTCTGTCCCTCAGCGGTAATCCACAAGCCATAAGTATCTTCGTCGTGATTATCGGTGATTGTTACATTATTCATCAAAGTCGATTTGCCTACATTGTCCAATGCAACAGCCTTCTCGAATACTACATCCTCGAATACATAGTTACAGTTCGAGAAACGCAAATCCCAAGCATTCCAAGTACCTGCGCTGTTACCGGTGCTTGTCATTGTACCATTCTTGATAGTGATGGTAGCATCGTTGTTCTTTGCACCGATAGCCGACCAGTAAGTTGTAGTGATATTGAGTCTCTTACCGTTCAAGTCGATAGTGATATTCTCGGTATCCTCGCCACCCAACTTGTACTCACCGCTACCGCCGGTCTGTTCGCCGAGCGAAGAGATAGCTACATCGAGGTCGTTCTGTAAACATACAGCGATATTCTCACTGTTCAAAGTCAATGTCGAAGCCAAAGCCTCAGGAGCCTTCACCTCAGTGGTGATTGCAACATTCTCCTCAGTGTTGTTCTCAAGAGTAACATTTGCGCCCAAGCGACCTGCTACGCCACCGAGAGTGTTACGCTTTGCAGGAGTCTCATAGTCAACCGACAAATCCTGAACGATAGTGATATTCTTAACCGAGCAACCCGATACGGTGTTCTCGTTATGAGCCATACCTACGATACCGCCCAAGTCGCGATAACCCTTGATATTTACATTCTCAGCAGAGCAGTTCTTAACATAGAACGACTCACCCTCTCCATTCTGACCGAGGATAGCACCAGCCTTGTCACCCCAGTCGCCATTCTTTACCGAAAGGGTGATCTCTACATTCTTAGCGTGGCAGTTGTCGATTCTTACATAACCCTTACCTACAACAGCACCTGCATAGTGGTTTGCAACGATTTTAACATTCTCAACAGATACATTTCTTACTGCACCTACATGTACATTACCAAAAAGACCTGCATAGCCCTCCACTGTTGTAACCTGGAAATTGCTAACCTTATGACCAACTCCATCAAAAGTTCCCTGGAAAGGATTCTGGTCTGTTCCGATTGGAGCCCACTCACCTGCTGCACGAGTGAAGCCTGTGAGGTCGATATCCTCGTCCAAAACAATAGTCTCGCCTGCGAATGTAGTTGCACCGCTATTTACCTGCTCTGCAACCCAAGCCAAACCTGTTACATTCAAGATATGATATACACCATCAACAACATAGTAACCTGTAGCGTTAGTAAACTCGCCATTAGGTACGAATCCCGGCAAAATCTCAACAAAGATAGATCCCTCCTGTGTCAAGAGCGAGCCTACCAAGTTGGTACGCCAATTACGGCGTGCAGGAGCATTAGGTACGCTTACAACGATTGGCTCCTGACCTGCAATCTCGATTGTCATCTCGCAAGTCGAGAGCGACAAGTTCGCTGCATCTGCCCACAAAATGTAGTTCATTCCTAACCAGCGGTAATCACCCTTGTCGATTGTCGAAAGAGTCTCGTTCTCTGGAAGCTCGTTTGCAGAGAATGTTCTCTCTACTGTTACATCACCACTCGATGCACCACTCTTCAAGTTGAGTGTGTCGTGTGCTACAACCTTGAGCGAAGTGGTTGCATTTGCGATGTCAAAGCCCATAGCCTTTGCATCATCAGCATCGTTTGTACCGAAGTTGATCTGCGCAAACGGACGCTTCAAATATACTGTTACAGGAGCCGAACCCTCAACCTTGTGTGTCAAGTTGCCGAAGAATGCGTCACGATAGTCATCGTTTGCATCTGTTCCGTAAGCAACCG
>JAZPYA010000023.1:0-7320 GCA_045543935.1 Alistipes sp. | reverse complement strand
CATACATCACCTCGTACCACTTCCAGTCGATTACAGGACCACCTGCAACACCTACCTTGAATACATCGGGATAATTGGTAATCAGTGAGATAGTCATAAATCCGCCATACGACCAGCCGTGAACGCCGATGCGCTCCTTGTCAACCCACTCGTGCGACATCAGCCACTCCATACCAGCCATCTGGTCGGCCATCTCAGCCTGACCGCACTGGCGGTGTATAGCCTTTTCGAACTCGGCACCGCGATTCGATGTACCGCGGTTATCCATCACAAATACCACATATCCGCGCTGTGCCATATACATCTCCCAGCGACGCAACGAAGCGAGGTATGTGTTTTGCACTAGTTGCGAGTGAGGACCTCCATAAACGTAGAGAATTACGGGATACTTCTTCGTGGGGTCGAAGTTGAGGGGCTTGATAAGGCGGTAGTAGTTGTCGTACTTGCCATCAGCGCTCTTAACCGTACCGATGGTGATAGGTGCGTAGTTGTAGCCAACGGTGGGGTCCTCGGCACGGAATAACTCGCGTGCGGGCTTACCATCGGTACGACCCAACTCCACAACGCGGGGAACGTTGAGCGATGAGTAGGTGTCAAGGAAATATTTTCCGCTCTTGCTCACCGATGCTGTGTGCCAACCCTCAGCCTGCGTGAGGCGTGTCTGTTTGCCTGTCTTTAGCTCCACGCGGAAGAGGTGGTTGTCGATGGGTGATACCTCGGCAGAGGTGTAATATACATACTTCTCATCCTGCGAAACGTACTGCACGCTGGCATCGGTCTTAGTCAGACGCTCCACCTTACCCTCATCGTTGCAGAGGTAGAGATTCCAATAGCCGTCGCGGTTATCGGTTGCGTAGATAAATTGCGTGGGGTCACTCTCGAGGAACACCAACGGATGCTGCGGCTCTACCCAGCGGTCGTTGTGCTCGGTAAGAATCTGCTTGAGCTGTGCGCCCGTTGCAGCATCGTATGAGTTGAGGTGCATATTCTTCTGTGCGCGGTCCAGTACCTGAATATATATGCGCTTTGAGTCGGGCGACCAAGTGATGTTTGTGAGGTAGCGCTCTTCGTCAAAGTCAGTTACCTGCAAGTATGTTGTCTTGCCCGTAGCGATGTCATATACGCCGAGGCAAACGTGCTCCGATGGCATACCGTTCATCGGGTACTTTATGTTCTTGAGTGTGCCTGTGCGGGTAGTGATGTCAAGCAAGGGAAAATCCGTTACGCGCGACTCATCCTTTTTGTAGAAGGCAAGCTTCGTAGCATCGGGAGAGAAGAATATACCGCCCGAGATGCCGAACTCGTTGCGGCTCACGGTCTGTCCGCAGACGATATTCTTATCCTCGAAGGCTGTTACTGCCACCTCCTTTTCGCCATCGAAGAGATAGAGATTATTTTCGCGTGTATAGGCGTATAGGTTACCCTTGCCACTCTGGCGTGTGAGATTTTCGCCTACGGGAATCTTCGCAGACGATACAACCTTGCGCTCTTTAAGGCAGATAATGTTGCGCTTGCTGTGTGCCGATATTACCAACGAGTTCTCATCATCGAAGGCGTATGGCGGAAAGGTCTTGAAGTTCGTCTCAAGAAGTGTGTTCAGCTCATCGAGCGTGATGAGCGTGCGCTGTTTGCCTGTGCGTGCATCGTAAGCTACGAGCGAGTTCTGCTCTACGGCGGCGTATGAGTCACTCTCACCCACCCAACGTACGGGGTATGATTTTGCGACGAGGTCGCGGTTGAGTACAACATCCTCAATGGAGAGGAGCTTACCTTGATTTTGTGCTGCCGAAATAGTTGTCATAAGCACAGTAGCTGCTAAAAGAATTAAATTTCGCATTGTTTTATGTTTGAGTTATTTGTTTTCCAAAAGCGAAAATAGAGATTTTTACTCACATATCCGCGCGTGAGCCTCACTTTTTTGCATTTATGGGTATTTTGTTACTGCCGCGAACCTGTTTTTGAGGTGGGGAGCGGTCAAAAAGCAACTTTTTTCGGCGAAAAATGAATTTTTCTTCATTTTTTTTTGCGAATACGAAAAATATGCCTACATTTGCACACCTTTTCGAGGAAACGGTTAGTCCGCCCACGAAATAGAGGCCCAGATGGCGGAATCGGTAGACGCGCTGGTCTCAAACACCAGTAGGTTCACCCCTGTGCCGGTTCGACCCCGGCTCTGGGTACAAGGAGAGAAGTTCGAGAGGACTTCTCTTTTTTTTGTGTTTGTTGGGCTATGTGCCGTTTGACTCCCAGAGCCGGGGTCGTTCAGTCGGTGGCGGTGTGGCAGAGTTGTCTTTGGTCGGCGATTATTGCTATCGCAATCTTTTGTCTTTGACCGATAATTGTCTTTGAAAATGAATTTTCAGCCATCATCGGTCAAACCCAAACAATCTATGATTGTAATCGCCTCCCTTCGCTCTGTTCAAACCTGCTGCGACCGTTCGACCCACTTAAAACAACCCACTTAAAGATTATTCGGGTCGGGGGCAATATCTCGCAGTGACCAAAGACGACCTAAGTCCCGCAAAAACTCGTTCGAAAATAGGACATCATAGGGTACAGAAGAAGCTGTCTAACAAGGTGTTTTCTGCGTTACGCTCGTCCTCGGAATCCTCACATACGCCATAGTATGCTGCGGTTTCTCGGACTTCGCAAGCCTTAAAACCCCTCTTGTTATACAACTTCTACAAAAATGAGGCTGTCAACAAAACTTGTTAGACAGCCCCTTTTATTTTTTAATCCTCGTAATTCATTGGTTTGCTGACCTTTTATACTCATTGGGCTCAACCTTAATGGATAATCTCCTAAAACTTCTTACCTTGTCAACTGTGATAACCATCTCAATTGGAGATAGTCCATCTTTACCTACTTTTGCAGCTCTGCAACAAAACCCAATATTCCACATAATTCATTAGTTATTAAATTGTTATGGCATTTGTTGAGACCTAATAAAAGTGGTTACATATAGGTATCATTTTGGGGAGCAGAACAAGCCTTATACCACACCCACACTAATGCAAAAGTCGCAATGTGGTTAATCCATTTTTGCTACCTACTGAATACATTTTAAGTCTATTCTCGGGTGTGCCAGCTTGGTGTAAATCAGTCAATACAACCTCCTTGCCAAGTGCAAATTGCAAGCACGAGAAGGTGTCGCCCTTCTGCATTTTGGAATTGTGGCACTCCTCGGCAACGAACCTATTTTCGCCCAAATAGCGCACTGTGCAGAGTCTATCGGGTAGCCAGCCTATCTGCAATCTATCTCCAACGGCAAGGTGGCGCGTGTGGATGTGTTCCACATTGAAAAGTTCCGACTCGCACCCACCTTCGCTTGCAAGTTTTTCGCAAAACTCCTGCCAATCGCACCCCTCGGCATAGCGAGAGAGCACATCGAGCGTGCGTAGCGACACCGTATTATATCCGCGCGTAGAGTAGCCCCACACACGCTCCAAAGTACTTTCGGAGATGTGTTGTCGCTGTTCCATTTCAATTACGGCAACTAATGCCAAAAAGTCGGCGTGAACGCTCAACTTCTTGCCAAAACGACTCTCTACTCGCTCTCGGAGTACGATAATTTGCGGAATATCTCTTTGTATGCTCATCGTTACAAAAATAATCATTATCTTTGACAATCAAAAATCTTTCGATGGTAGAGGAGAGTAATATATTTGGAGGTACGCCCGAAATGGGGGATACCACGCAGGGCTTTCACGACTTTAAGTTATTGAAAACCACTGCAAATGCCTCGTTGTATCTCGCTTTTAAGGCGGGCAAACGCTTTTTGATAAAGACTACAAAAGACAACTCCGAGCGACAGAATAAAATGCTACGCCGAGAGTATGAACTCTCCATCGGTTGCGACCACCCGCATCTTGTACACATCTACACGATGGAAGATTTGCCATTCGGAATAGGTTTGGTAATGGAGTATATCGAGGGGCGGACACTCGATAAATATCTCGCTGAAACCCCTTCAAAAAAGGAGCGTAATCGCATCTTCTCCGAACTCCTTTTGGCTGTCGGCTATCTCCATAAAAGAGGGGTAATTCACAACGACCTCAAACCTGAAAATATACTTATTACTCACGCCGATAACACTCTAAAACTTATTGATTTCGGCTTGGCAGACAGTGATGCCGAGTATGCTATGCGCACCCTCGGTTGCACACCTCGCTACGCCTCGCCCGAATTGCAGGTGCAGAGCCGAGAGATTGATGCCCGTAGTGATATCTACTCGGTCGGTGTGTTGATGCGTGAGATATTTGGCAGACGACACCACCGTATTGCCGAGCGATGCTGTTGTGCAAACGCTGAGGAGCGATACGGAAATATCTCGGCACTGCAACGGGCTTGGCGCAATCGCAATCTTCCGCAGAAGGTGTTACTTGGCATCGTTGCAGTCGCTATTTTTGCTCTGCCTTTTATCTTTTTGGGGCAGACGAAACTCACCGAGCTAAACGCAATGCGTGAACGAGAGTTGTTATTTCAACAAATCGAGCGAGATGTGGAGTATATTTATGCGATTACAGCCGACTCTATCTCGCGGGCGGTCTATTATGAATTTGCCAACAACCATATTGTGTCGTTTTGGGAAGGACTCTCGAAGTATCAGAGCGAGAATATCGCCTCTATTGCCGATGCGGAGTTGAATACTCTTGCAACAAATGTCTATGCTCACACGCTCAATAAGTATCACAATCATCTTTGGGAACAGACGAATGCTCTGCCGATGATGTACAAAAGTAATTTACCCCTTGCCGAGCAAAAATTCTACGAGTCGTTGCTTCAAGAGCGCAAACCCTATCGCCCATATCGGGCAAAGTAGCCAAAAGACAACAAAAGACAACGGTGGAAATCGTTGTTGTATCTCTTTTATTCATACCTTTGTCGTAGGCAACAGTCCTGCAAAAAAATGGCAGGTTTGTGTGTTTTTATTGTTTTTTTTACTACATTTGTGAAAATAAACGAATAAACACGCAAGTGTTTGTCCGTCTCGCTGATGAACCTAGGAAATTCATTTACGGTAAGAGAGGACGAACCCTGCTGCGGGTCTATATATCCTATGGATATATAGCCATAGCGTAGGCTGTTGCTTTTTTCTTCTTACCAAAGGTTTTCCTAGGACCTATCAGCGGAGATTAAGTATTTAGTCTGCGCTTCTTTTTTTGTACCCCGAAGCGTAGCATAGTATTAACCCGAACTTAATGTTCAACCGAAAAAAATAGAAAATTATGGCAAGCAAAGTAAGAGTTTATGGTAAGGCACAAAACCGTACCGCATTGGGAATTGCGCACGCCTATATGGTGATGTACCCACAGGCAACATTGGAGGATTTGCGCAAGGCGTTTCCAAATGAGTTAAACCCTGATAGTGGAGTGAAGGAAAACTTCGTTTATGCCGAGGACAAAGGTACGACTGCTGATTGGGACGGCTACTTCAAGGCAGAGGACGAGTTGCTTTTGATGGGCGACGGCAAGAGGGTGTCGGTTGTTAAGATGTGGACCAAGCCAAGTTTTGAGCGTATGGTTTCGCACGCCAAGTTGTACGATATTGAGATTGCAAAGTTCGAAGCCGCTGACAAGGGAGGTAAGAAGGGCGGTTTCCGCTTGGAGTACCTCAACGGTTATGTACCACCGGTACCTGCAAAGAAGAGGTCGTTGTGGTGGGTATGGTTGCTCCTGCTCCTTTTGGTGGGTGGTGTAGCAGCACTCTTCGCACTGCGCAAGCCGCAGGTTGTAGAGGTCGAGAAGGTCGTGGAGGTCGAGAAGATTGTCTATGTTGACCGCATCGAGGAGATCGAAAAGAACTTCAACGCAGCGCAGTTCGTTCAGGGCAAGGCAGAGTTGTCGGAGGATGCAAAGTTTGTGTTGCACGACCTTGCGAAGGAGATGCAGAAACACCCAGAGGTAAAGCTGCAGATTGTAGGTCACACCTCGGCAGAGGGCGACGCAGAGTTTAACCAGAAGCTGTCGGAGGCTCGTGCACAGGCGGCTGTCGATTTCTTGGTCGGACACGGTGGTATTGCAGTTGAGCGTTTGGAGGCTATCGGTAAGGGTTCGAGCGAGCCACTCGATGAGAGCAACCCCGAGGTAAACCGTCGCACCGAGTTTATCATTGTTGAGTAATAAACTTTTAATACATATAGTATATTATGGGAATTTTGAATGCTATTTTGGACAACTTTAAGAATGCAGAATTTACCGTTGCTCCAAACAAGAAATTGAAGACTTTGTCGGCTGACTTTAAGAAGGCTTTTAACCTCTTGCTCGTATTCTATAAGGGCGCACAGATTGCAGATGGTGATTTGACACTCGCAGCCTTGAATAAGAAGACCACCAAGGATGTAAAGTCGAAGGCAGATGGCTTTAAGATTAAGGCGAGTATGAAGGTTGGCGATGCCGAGAAGTTGTTTGACCAGAACTTTGGTGTAACCGTTCAGATCAAGGACGCCAAAGGCACCAAACTAGTTCCGAACGGCATCACCCTCGGACAAGCAGCCCGCGGCGAGTATTAAACTATGGCAACTCTGATTGATTTAGTTCGCAATGATGTATGCGCTTTTTTGGAGAGCAACGAGGAGTTGCTCTTCAATGAGCGCGACTTTCAGATGCACCTTGCCACTTGGTTACGCAATTCGGGCAATCGCTATGATGATGTGGATGTGGAGTACTATGTGCCTCGCCAAGAACTCGATAGCTATGTTTGGGATAGTGAGTTACGCCTCGATATTGTGGTGAAAAAAGATAGCGAGTATTGCCCAGTAGAGTTGAAGTACAAGACCCGAAAGGTGGAGCGTAAAATCTCCCGCTTTGACGAAGATTTAACAGACGATGTTGTCGTAATGAAAAATCAGGGTGCGCAAGATTTGGGTATGTACGACTTTTGGAAAGATGTTCGCCGTGTAGAGTTGGTGCGCAACCGATTTGAGCGAGTGAAGGGCGGTTTGGCTGTATTTGTTACCAATGATGGATTTTACACAAAAGGCAGTAAAGAGTCCTCAAACAACTATCTTTTCAATATGAGTGCCGGTAAAGCGCACTCCAAGCAGAAGTATTGGGCAAACCCCGAAAGTACTTGTGCTAAAACGCACCCGAACTTTGAGGTTGAGAGGGAGTACAGCATTGAGTGGCGCACGAGAGAGATTGACAAAGTAGGATTTTATTACTGCATAGTAACCATTTAGGTAATGATGCAAAAAGTGGCGCTTTTTAGTCATTAAATAGTGGGCGAGAAACGGAGTTTTTCTCGCCCTATTTTTTGCTTGCCTTTCCCTGATTACTTTGCAGGAAAAGATACCACTTCACAAAGTCTTTGAAATGCTCA
>JAZPYA010000022.1:0-2310 GCA_045543935.1 Alistipes sp. | reverse complement strand
AACGATACATACGACATCTGATAGATTGCTTCGCTTCGTCGATTCGTTCCGTGCTGTTACACGCATACCCGCACCGCAGAAAGCACCCTTCTATCTCGCAGAGTTGGTGGCCGAGGCGGTGTCGCTTACCTCTCGTGAGGGTGTCGATGTCGAGGTGTGCCTTGAACCCGAAGATACGATGCTCTATGCTGACCGTGCGCTGATGTCGCAGGTATTTGTCAATCTGCTCAAAAACGCCACCGAGGCACTATTGGAGCAGGAGGGCGAACGCAAAATCACCATCCACTCGACTATCGACGCCGAGGAGCGCATACAGATTGAGTTCACCAATAACGGCTCTGCAATACCTGCCGAGGTTGCCGAGAATATCTTCACACCATTCTTCACCACCAAAACCGACGGCTCGGGCATCGGCCTTGCCGTCTCACGCCAAATCGTCCGTCTCCACGGCGGCTCCCTCCGCCTAAAACACAACGAGGAGAGCAAGGTAACTTTCGCTGTGGTAATGGAGTAATAATATAATCTGCCTTATGAGGTCTATATTTTCTATAATATTCACTCTCCTCAATGTGTGTGCCTTTGCTCAACAAGTGGAGATAAAGGAAACCTTTACCAATGATTTTATTCCCTCGAAATCTGTTGCTGAAAGGCGCTATTGGATAGATAATAATGCTGTAGGCGTTCGGTCGATGTATAGTGGAGAGTATTGCGATTCGTTAGTAAGATATTTCGACAGCATTGAGGAGTATCATCCGCAAGTAGCAGACACAATTTCACATAGATATTACCGAGCCATATTTGGTGTAGATACGCTCTGCTATAAAGAGCGAAGAGAGGTATTTTATAGCACCATTGCAGGTAAGCGGGTTATTGAGGTGGAGAGCATTGTAGCACCACACCAACGATTTGTAGCAGAGATAGAGGGTTTGAGCGAGGAAGAAATTGAGGTGTTAAAACATAAGATGCAGCAAACGCAGAGTTCGGAGTTGCTTATGAACAATGCACAGACTTGCATCTTCTATGCTCTAAATCTCATGTTCGACTATCACAAAATCGACCCTTCGCCAATAATTACTCGCAATACCAACTTTACGGATGGCCACCAGTTAAATGTCTTCTTCAAACATATCTTTGCTTTGGAGACATCTATCCCTTGCAAGTATAGCGTTTTACGCAAAACCGATTTGCCGGATAATTGTGTGCTCGTTTTTCGGAATCAGCACAATGAATTTATCCACGCAGCATTTTATCAAAAAAAACCAAATAGGTTTTATACAAAGAATGGTCTGTTCGCTCCGGTTATTGTCGGAGACATACGCGATATTACCGATAGATATAGCCGATACGACACAAAGCAAAGACTCAGCGAGGAGGGGCTGAGTAAGTTAGCAGATACTGTTTTGGTGTTCACATTAGCCAATAAATAAACCCTATACGCATTACTTAATAATAATTTGGAAGAAAATCAGATGAGCCAATTGCAATCACGCAGTTGGCTCTTTTATTGCTCGAGATTCTTAATCGTGTTATATTTTAAGTATCTTTACACCCGTTATGAGTGAATTTGTACCACATAAGATAGATGCGGAGGACTCGTTTGAGAGTGCACTCCTTGGTGATGTGAAGGCAGGATTTCCTTCGCCGGCAGAGGATATACGCGAGAAGTTGGACCTTATCAAGTTGCTTGTTAAACACAAGGCTTCGACCTTTTTCTTCCGTGTAAGCGGTGTTTCAATGGTAGATGCGGCTATGGATGAAGGCGATATTATTATCGTGGATAGAGCCATTGATCCGTATAACAACTGCAAGGCTGTTTGTTTCATTGATGGCGAGTACACCGTCAAGCGAGTGGAGATCCACGATAAGGGTATTCGCCTTATGCCGGCCAACGAGAAGAATACCGCCTATAAACCTATTGAGGTAACCGCTGAGAACGATTTTCTTATCTGGGGCGTTGTTACATACACAATCAAAAAAATGTAGCGATGTTCGCTCTTGCCGACTGCAATAACTTCTTTGCCTCTTGTGAGCGTGTGTTTCGTCCCGACTTACAAGGCAAGCCTGTCATTGTTCTATCCAACAATGATGGCTGCGCTATTGCAAGAAGTAACGAAGCAAAGGCACTCGGCATTAAGATGGGTGATCCGCTTTTCAAAATCCGAGATATTGTCAAGAAGCACAATGTCGCCGTCTTCTCCGGGAATATGGCTCTTTATGGCGATATGTCGCAGAGGGTTCGCTGGGTATTGGAGGAGTTTGCACCGAGTATCGAGGTCTATTCGATTGACGAGGCATTCTTGGATCTCAGAG
>JAZPYA010000021.1:0-37768 GCA_045543935.1 Alistipes sp. | reverse complement strand
GTTGATTGTCAAAACGCAACAATCACAGCAACCGAAAACACAACAAACTCAATCACTTACAGCACAAATACCACTCTTTCGACCACAGAAGAGAGAGTTTTTTACATCGTAATCCCTGCAGTTGATGTAGCGACTTGTACGATCGAACTTATCGACTCAAACAACGATAAGATGACTGCGCAATGGACAGCTAACGCTGTAAAAGCAGGCAAGGTCTATGAGTTTAAGGCTCTCAACTTCAAAAACGGCGTAAGTAGCGGGTTGGAACCACTCAAAGTGGAACAAGACACGCTTATTGCAAGCACAATATACGGATATGTAAAAGATAATATCGGCAAACCGATAGCAAATGTGGCTGTAAGTGATGGCTTTAACATCGTTACAACAGATGAAAAGGGTTATTATTCGATGGAGGTATCTTCGGATTGTTGGTATATCTATATCTCGTTGCCGGCAGAATACGAGGTACCGATTAACGAATATGGACAGCCTTGTTTCTACAAGAAGTATTTTACAAACACCACTCGATACGACTTTACACTAACTCCGCTTCCGGGGGGCAAGGAGGAGGTGTTTGCTCTGTTTGCATTCGGAGATGGTCATATATCATCTTCAACTCGATATAGAAGATTTACAAATGAGACCATTCCTGCTGTCAAAAATCACTCTACCGAATTGAAGACAAAAGGTATTCCATGCTACGGAATAACTCTTGGCGATGTAATATCAAATGGCTATACAACTAGTAATAAAGGTCAATGGCGTGATGATGTACGCGATGGTTATGCCGTATCGAATACAGGACTCCCTGTATTCCAAGTTATGGGTAATCACGACAACACTTTCTGTAACGCAGAAAATCCTCTAACTACTGATAGCAGAACATCAACTTACGAATTAGCAGCACAACGCGAGCACGAAGATATTTTTGGTCCTGTGAACTACTCTTTTGACAGAGGCAATGCCCATATTATCGGTATGCGTGATATAATCTATCAATCACATACGACTGGAGGCGACTACACCTATGGTTTTTTGCCTGAGCAGATTAAATGGCTCAGACAAGATTTAGCTTTGGTACCAAAGAATAAAATGGTGGTATTGTGTATGCACATTCAGGTCCTTTATCGAACAGCTAACTACTTCTCTGAGATGTTGGCTTTGCTTAATCAATTCAACGAAGCTCACATTATTAGTGGACATACTCATATTATCTGGAACTACGAACACGCATTGGAAGACAAACCCAACACTAAGGTCTATGAGCACAATTCTGCCTGTATCAGCGGTGCAGGTTGGACATCAAACCTATGTGGAGATGGTGTACCTATCGGCTATCAAGTCTTTATAGGTGGAAATAATTCAACCGGTGGAGCCTTTACCGATTGGTACTATATGGGGTGCAACGAGGGTATAAACACACGCTCCCACCAGATGCGTTTGTATCGTGGAGGAAAAGGGACTCCTATGGGAATGGACGCTCCGGCAAATGATGCATCGGGAGTTAGAGGCTACTACTCGTTCAACTATGGCGATGATTACATTATTGCAAATGTCTTCAATGCCGATAAGAGATGGCAAATAAAGGTTTACGAAGATGATACATATACAGGCGATATGACGCTTATTACCACTTCGGGACCCGATTTCAGCGAACTCATTGGAAGTTATAGCAAAGAAGACCCTCGCCGAGTTCAAGATGGTGTAGAATCTATGCACGATATGTATGTAGCAAGTCTTAATCTTGGCGTTTTAGGTCGTTATAGTGAATCTAGTGGCTTGGGAACGTGGGCATGGTCTAATTGCAGACACCTTTACAAGTACAAACTGAAAAACAGTTCTTCCAATATCAAAGTTGTTGCAGTGGATAGATTCGGCAATGAATACACCGAAACATACTTTACCACAGGTACTACGGAGGACTATAACTTAGTAAAGACACCAAACTAAAAGAAAAATAATGTTTGTCAAGTGTTTTGCGGGAGCAATAGTAGGCATCAAGGCTGTTAAGGTCGATGTCGAGGTAAATGTCGCAGGCGGAGGCTTGGGACTCTTCCTCGTTGGTCTGCCCGACAATGCCGTGAAGGAGAGCGAACAGCGTATTCGCTCCGCCTTCGAGAACTCGCAACGCCGAATGACCGCCAAGAAGGTGGTCGTAAACCTCGCCCCTGCCGACCTTCGTAAGGAGGGCTCGGGCTTCGATTTACCTATTGCCGTTGGTATTCTTGCAGCCACGCAACAAATACTCGACACACGACTTGCCGACACGATGTTTGTGGGCGAACTATCGCTCGATGGCGCTGTGAAGCCCGTGCGAGGTATCTTACCACTCGCAGTTATGGCGAAGGAGAGTGGTCTGCAACGCATTGTCGTAGCAGAGGCAAGTGCGCACGAAGCAGCTGTGGTAGATGGTATCGAGGTTATCCCCGTAAAGACGCTCTCGGAAGTTATCGCCTATCTCAACAACGAAATAGATATCTCGCCTGCCGTAGGAAATGTAGCAACAGCCGAGGAGGAACAGAGCCTCTACGCCGAGGACTTTGCCGATGTTAAGGGACAGCGCGATGTGAAGCGTGCCTTGGAGATTGCTGCCGCAGGAGGACACAATGTATTGATGATTGGTGCGCCCGGCTCGGGAAAGACAATGTTAGCACGCCGTATGCCTACGATTATGCCACCGATGTCGTTGGAAGAGGCTGTCGAGGCGACAAAAATACACTCTGTAGCAGGTAAGTTGGGAGAGAATGTTGGTTTAATGACTAAACGCCCATTCCGCGCTCCGCACCATCTCACCTCGCAGGTGGCGCTTATCGGAGGAGGTCAATCGCCACAACCGGGCGAGGTCAGTTTGGCGCACAATGGCGTGTTATTTCTTGACGAACTTCCCGAATTTGGCAGAAATGTTTTAGAGGTGTTACGCCAACCGTTGGAGGATAGAATGATAACCATTTCGCGCGCAAAGTATAGCGTGGAGTACCCATCGAACTTTACGCTTATAGGCGCGATGAATCCTTGTCCGTGCGGATACTATAACCACCCGACAAAGGAGTGTTCGTGCCAGCCATTCGCCATAAATCGCTACTTCTCACGCATTTCGGGACCACTGCTCGACCGTATCGATATGCATATTGAGGTTGTGCCTGTGCCATTGTCGGAGATAAATGGCGACCAAGTGGAGGAGTCGAGTGCCGAAATTCGCAAGCGTGTTATCGCTGCGCGCGAAATACAATCGCGCCGCTTCAAAGGCACTGCCATACACTCCAACGCGATGATGAATTCGGCAATGTTGCGCACATTCTGCCCCCTCGGTAGCGAGGTACGCGCATTGCTCGAAAATGCCATGAGTCGCCTAAACCTCTCGGCTCGTGCCTATGACCGTATTATCAAGGTTGCGCGAACCATTGCCGACCTTGCCAACTCCGAAAATATCGAAGCGACACACATCGCCGAGGCGATAAACTATCGTACATTGGATAGAGATAGCTGGGGAAGGTAGCGAGCTATATCTCCTCGCACTTATCCCGCGTCAAGGCTCGCAACAAATCACACGGAGCAACAGCATACTGTTCGGGCGAGATGCCTCGCTCCTCCAATGCGTGTTGCATCACAGGGAAGCGCACCATAAAATGCTCGTTTATCTTGATTGGAGGGCATAACTCTATACCCTGCTCCTTGTATATCAACCACACCAACTCCGAACAATAGACATAGTCGTTGTCGAAACTGAATTGCAGATCGTACCATCGCCCTAACCACTTCGCCTGTTCGATAGGCTGGATGAGTTGTTGCTTGGGGCGTTTGATAATATACTTACCCCCGACCGACTTGTCGATAAACCTCTCTATCGGCAATATACGCACCGTGGTATCCGCCTCCATAATCTGCACACCATCAGGTGTATTAACCGCGATACCACAATGGCTCCATATGGACATCATACCGAGTTTTACGAACTTCGATTGGAACGACTTTGTTTCGATAAAGAGAATATCTCCCTCGCGCAGAGCTGACAAATCGCCACCTCGGCGACACGATGCAAACAATAGCACTAACAGTATAAGTAGTATCTTTTTCATTGTTTTTTAGTTTTCTGAACTCCTACCGTTATCACGGTGCAAGCGGTTTAATTGACAATTGACAATTAAAGGTATTTTTTTCTTTTATATTCCTCCCCTAAGTTAGGGGTGGTGGCTGTAAGCCGGTGGGGGCTGTTACTCTCTTCTCTCGTCCGAACTCCTAACCTTATCAAGGCGCAACCATTCTGGGGGTTACTGAGGGCGGGCGTTCCGCCCTTACTGGGGGCGCTCCCGTTGGTCGCTTACTGGGGTGCGCTAAAAGTTTTTAACTACTCACTACTCGTTACTCACTACTCACTAATTGAAAGTTTTCCGTTTTCCGCTTTCCGTTTATTCTCCCCACTCGTAGCGTTCGCCCGACAAGCCGAGCATCGCTGTTATGCGCTCGGTAACTGTTTGACACACCGCCTCGACACTCTGTGGCAACGAGTAGAACGAAGGTGTTGCCGGCAGAATCACCGCACCTGCCTCGGTCAAGGTTGTCATATTGCGCAGATGAATCAGCGAGTATGGTGTTTCGCGCACCACAAAAATCAACCGCCTACGCTCCTTCAACATCACATCGGCAGCCCTCTCAATCAAGGTTTGCGACACGCCCGAAGCAACACGCCCAATCGTGCCGACACTCGAAGGCACAACCACCATTGCGTCCCATCGAGCCGAACCACTTGCCGGCGAAGCGAACATATTGTCATTCTCGAACACCTCTATCTTCTCCGAACAAGGCATCTCCTCGCCCTCGTGAGCCACTACAGCACGAGCATTCGTGCTATAGATAAGAGAAATGCGCTCCACCTCTGCACTTTCGACCAAAGCCTTCAAGAGTTGGCGTGCATAAATAGCACCACTCGCCGCTGTTATTGCTACAATAATCCTCATTATAACTCAATTGCTCTACATTTAAGACCAAGTTCCTCAATGCGCTCCAAGGTTTTCGGCAACGCATAACTCATATTCGCAAACGACTTCTCGCTATCGTGAAAGAGAATTATCGAGCCTGCCTTGATGTAAGGCAAAACACCTCGCAGACACATCTCGCCCGTAAGTTTGCGGTTGTAGTCACGCGAAATAATGCTCCACATAATAATCTTGTAACGCTTTGCAACAGCGCGCAACTGCGATGGAGTAATTCGTGCGTAAGGAGGTCGAAACAAGTTGCTCTGTACCGTATATGAGGCGAGATCGACATCCTCCAAGTAGCGTTCAAGCGACATTCCCACTCCGCGTTGATGGGAGTAGGTGTGATTGCCTACGCGATGCCCATCGGCGAGAATTTTCTCGTAGAGGTCGGGGTACATCTCGACATTCTTGCCCAAGACAAAGAATGTCGCCTTGGCGTTGTATCGCTTGAGTGTCGCCAATATCCACTCGGTGATGCCCGGGGTCGGTCCATCATCGAAGGTGAGATATACACCTCGCTCGTCCTCGATCTGCCAAATCAAATCGGGAAACATATTTCGTATAAACCCGGGAGGTGTAATCTTCATCGCTTTTTTAACCTTTAGACCTTTGCAAAGATAGCTATTTTTCGGCAAAAATTTTGCGAATAAAAAAAAATGGTTACCTTTGTTAAATAAAAACAATCTCTATGAAAAAACTCTTAAAAGCCACTTTTATTGTGGTTATGCTATGTTTTTGGGGAAGTTGCGACAGTTTTCGCTCGCTGACAGGGGCGAAAAAGACAGCGCAAGGCTCTCCTTATGAGGTGCTTGTCGTATGCGATGGTCGCGAGTGGGAGAGCGCACTCGGAGAGGAGTTGCGTGCCACGCTCGAAACGCCTGTCGAAATGCTTAATCAGGTGGAGCCGATGTTCAATGTTGTGCGCATTACGGCACGCGACTTCAAACATCTGCTACCCTCCTATCGCAATATCCTGAAAGTCCTATGTTCGCCCGAAGTAAAGGAGGCGTCAATCGTTGCACAGTACGATGTTGTGGCATCACCGCAGATTGTCCTCACATTCCAAGGTCCTTCGACTGCGGCGATGGTCGAATATCTCAAACAGAACGGTGCAAGCCTGTTGCAGGTACTCGAAATGGCAGAGCGTAATCGCACTATCGAGTATGCCAAGAAGCAGGGAGCCAAGGCGTTGCAGAAGATTGTGCGTGAGGAGTTCGATATGGATATGATTATCCCGAATGGCTATATCTTCCGTGCCGAGAGCGATGATTTTTTGTGGTTGTCGAATGAGTACCCCGTAGCAAGTCAGGGATTTTTCATCTATACGCACCCATTCAAGGGTAAGGCAAGCATCACGACCGAGGCGTTGGTAAAGGTTCGAAATGAGTTTGCAAAGCGTATCCCCGGACCATCGGAGGGCTCATATATGACCACTGTGAAGCGTATTCCGAATGTTGAAGACGATGGTTATATCGACTTTTTGCCACAGCGCAAAGTGGTAAAGATAGATGGTCGCGAATGGATTGAGTTGCGCGGTTTCTGGGAGGTTGAGCGCGACTTTATGGGAGGTCCGTTTGTCAGTTACACCACCCTCGATGAGCGCGAGGGCGAACTGGTAACCCTCGACTGTTATGTCTATTCGCCAAAGTATGGCAAGCGCAATTTCCTCCGTGCGCTCGAACATCTCGTTTATGGTATTACATTTCCAAACAATAAAAATTAAAAATTATGAAGAGAATTTTAACCGTTTTCACTTTGATTTTTGCCTTTGTGGCAAATGTTTATGCTGAGGAGTTGCCAAAGATGTTTGCACATCGTGGTTGTTGGAGCAGAATTGTTCCCGAAAACTCTATTCCTGCTGTTGGTCGTGCAGCTCGTCACGGCTATATGGGTATTGAGTGCGATGTAAAGTACACCAAAGATGGCAAGATGGTCATTATGCACGACAGAACCATCAATCGTACTTGCCGCAATGCAGATAACTATTCGAGAATTAAGGGAAAAGTCAAGGTTGCAGACCTCACTTTCAACGAATTGCGCGAGAACTATGTTTTGGAGTCGTACAACCCAGAGTACCGCACTCCTGTACCAACTTTGGAGGAGCTTTTGAAGGAGTGTAAGAAGCACAATATCGTGCCTATGCTCCACTCTAAAATTGTTGAGTCGTACAAACTCGCTCAAAAAATCATGGGCAACAATTGGATCTGCTTCACTAACGATTTAGAGGCCGTTAAGGAGTGCCGCAAGATCTCGAAATGTTTAATTCTCTACTCTATCAATCCTAAAACTGCTGAGACAGCATTCGAGGTATTGCCACAACTTGGAGGTAAGGTTGGTGTATCGTCTATGCAACGCGAGGCTCTCACCCGTGAGCGTATTGCCCGCCTTCGCGAGAAGGGTTATGAGGTGCAGGCATCTGTTTACTACGCTCCTCGCGAGGTCTATGCTTTGCGTGATGGCGTAACAATGCTTTTGTCGGACTTCGCTATTATGCCTGACCCAAATAATAGACCTGTAAAGGTTGTAGAGGTTGAGCCACAGACCTTGGCACAAGGTGCTACAATCAAATTTGCAGCCGATGATAAGGTGAGCGATGGAGCAGCGGCTATCGAGATTGAGTTTGAGGGTGTTATCGAGATTGCATTCGACAAAAAGAGTGATTTCTATACCCTCTACAACACCGGCAAGCACTGCGACCGTGTAGGTATGCGTTTTATCAATCGTAAGGGCACAGTTGCTCTTCACGGAGTTGAGGAGAGTAAGATTAAATCGGCAAAGATATATTTCTACGACTTTTCGGAGTAGGGCGCACGAATATCAACCGGCTTTTATAGGGCAGGGTATGGCAAAATTCCTATAATTTTCAACTATCAATTGTCAATTGTCAATTTTATTCATATCTTTGCAACCGGAAATTTCTAATATATAATTAAATATAAGTATTATGACAATTACAGCAGCTGATATTAAAATCGGTATGTGTATCGAGATGGACGGCAAGACCTTCCTTGTTGTCGATTTCCAGCACTGCAAGCCGGGCAAAGGCCCTGCATTCGTTCGTTCAAAGCTCAAGAACTTGGAGAACGGTCGCGTTCTCGAGAATACCTTCTCTTCGGTAGGTATCAAAATCGAGCAGGTGCGTGTTGAGCGCCGTCCATACCAGTTCACCTACGAGGACGACCTCGGCGCACACTTTATGCACACCGAGACCTTCGAGGAGATTAACATCGAGAAGTCGCTTATCGACAACTACGACCTTATGGCTGACGGTCAAATCGTAGAGGTTATGTATCACACCGAGAAGGACATCGTCTTGGCAGCCGAGTTGCCACCAATCGTTGATATGGAGGTAACCTACACCGAGCCAGGCATCAAGGGTGATACCGCTTCGACAAACTCGTTGAAGCCTGCAACCGTAAACACTGGTGCGACTATCAAGGTTCCTTTGTTCATCAACACAGGCGACAAGATTCGTGTCGATACCCGCACCCGCGAGTACTACGAGCGTATCAAGTAAGAATTTACTTGCTGACAATAAGAAACCGCAGAGTGTTCTCTGCGGTTTTTTGTTGGGCTACACCCACCCAAAAGTTGTATAACAAGAGGGATTTCAAGGCTGGCGAAGTGTGAGAAACCGCAGCATACTTGGGCGTATGTGAGGATTTCGAGCACGAGTATAACCGACACTACGGAGCGAGAGCAAAGTGTATTCACACACTTTGCCGAGCCGTGAGGAGGAAAAGCCCTTGCAAAGGGATTAACGCAGAAATCACCTTGTCAGACAACTTTTATGGGATATCGTAGGTGACCGGATAGAGATTCCAATTTCGATTGGTCGTACTATACGACATTCCAATCGAGATATTGGAGGTCTGCGTCATATTGTAGGTTACCCAGCCACTGCGATAACTGATACGGATATTGTTGCCCGAAGCAGCAATCGTATAGTTAGTACCTGCACCAAACGATACCGAGCCATTTGTACCTGTCAAATAGGTGTCACGAGCCTCACTCTTAATCTTGTTGCCCTCGATGGTGAAGAGGCTGTAATAGTTATGCGAAATACTTGCCGAGAGGTTTGTATCTATTGCAGTCATGTAGGTATTCGTATAGGCGCTATTCTGCAACATATACATCGTTGCTCCGCTGGTATCAGGATTGTTTGTGCGAGTACCCAAGGTCAAACCGTAAACCGTAACTGCCGGCATAGGCACGGTAGCACTCTTACCACCCGATGTAACCTCAACGCTCATATCGTAGATGCCCTTAGTTGCTTGACTCCACGTTACATACCAAATGGTATTTGACACGCCTGGACCGGCAAACTCACCGCCCTTGGTCGCCTCAACGCCGTTAATCTGCACTGACGAAGGCTCCGTATTCGCCGAGACATTCACATAGTAGCGAATCTCCTCGCCCACGACAACGAAGTTGCGGGTATTGTTCGTGATATCGGTCTGCATGGTATCCTCCCAACGGTTGAAGTGAGCCTCGATGCTATTCTCAACCAAGGTAACCTCCTCGGTATAGATAAGACCGTGTTCGTTGCGCACCACAAGGTGGAAAATCACGCCATCATCATTATAGTCTGACGGAGTAATATAGGATACGGTACCATTGGTGATATACTCGCCCACATGCTCGACCTCACGAAGTACCTTATCGTGTTCGACACCCGCAGTATCGGTATAGCTCGCCAATATCTCGATATGTTCGATTGCGCTACCGTAGGAGTGTGCCTTGTAGGAGAGGGTTATCGAACTACCTGCTACCAACGACCTTACCGATGGAGTCAGCGTAGCGGTAATACTACCTATCTTCTCGTCCTTAACACAGCGCACCGAAGCAGCTGTTCGGCGGTTGGCGAAGTCGGAGTGCATATTGCCCGTATAGGTACCAACATTGGTTTCGTTCCACGAGTTTGCACTCGAAACATAGATACGCGAACGGTGCATATATTGGTTGATTCCTCCATTATTTACCGCATCGGCATCGTTGCAATACATCGAAGATTGATAATCACCCTTCTGACCGACATATTTCCACGAAGAGATAAGGGAGTTCAGTCCGACATCAACGCCTTTGAATCCTGCATACGGGAAGAAGAACTGCTGACCATTGATTGTTCGCGTATAGCCGTATGTTCCAGCCGTACCGCTACCCATACTGAACAGCGCACCAAGTTCGCTGCTTGGCACACGATAGCCATACGGACAAGGATCGTAAATCGTCTTGGTGGTCATACCTGTAGCGATATCGTAGCCCCAAAGGAAGTCGTAACGCTGGTGTGTCCAATTGAAGATATATGAGAGAGGTTGTGCCGTAGGCAAAATCAGATACATCGGATTCTCCACTCCGTTGCGCAGGGTAGGCTCGGCAAACTGCGTAACCTCGGCTGCACTCTTCTCGTCAGAGGAGAAGTCGTAGTATGGTGCTGTATTGAGGTTGATTGGCGAGTAGTTATACGCAGGAGGTCCCATCGAAGGATCTTTGCGCCCCCACTGATAGTACAAGCCGTATGTTGCCAACGCATCGTTTGCTCCCGTGCAGATTGCCGCCGTAGCTCCGAGGTTGCGATCGAGAATGGTTATCTCGTGTTCGCCAACCGAGAATGATTGCTCGGTAGGGCGGTCCGTAATCCATATATGCCACGACCACAGCACATTTCCATCGTTATCATAGACCGCTATTACGGCATTTCCGCGAGCCGAGGAGTCCGGTAGTTTGAAGCGCACATAGCCATACTTCAACTCTATATCCGAAACCAAACCAAGCGAACTCTCCCACAACAGATGGGCGGAAGTAGGATTTATCTCCTCCATTTCGGGATAGAGTTTCTGCGCACCCGAAGATATAATTCCCGACTCTCCATTACCGACAATCAACGCAAGGAAGCAGTAGCCATCGTAGATATCGTTACCGTTGCTATCCTTATACTCGTTAGGATCAAGAATATAGCAGTTAGATAGTTTATAGGTCGAAATCAGGCTCTTATCCTCAAGCTCCTCCTCAATCTCAAACTCGTGCAGACTCGAGAGGTCGTAGTAACGCTCATCGCCTTCACGCGAGAGAATTGCACCGATATTGCCATTGGTCTGGAGATTTAACTTTATATCGTAGATGTAACCCTCCTCGAAGATATTTACGAAGGTTTCGTCTCCATTCTCATCGACAACAGGGTGTACTGCTGTTATTGTGGTGTTATAGACACCTGAAGAGGTGTGAATTTCCAACTCCACATCGCGATTTGGCTCCACAAGCGAATAACCGAGGTAGATATCGTTTTTCGATGAGGAGCCCTTCATCGAAACGGGATATTTTGCCTCTATCGAGAACTCGGGGTGGTTGCTGTCATTGTCGAACATCGGTGTTGTCACAATATATTGATTATCGTAATCTCCCCAATGATAGACCTCTCCAAATGCCCCCAACTCTGTTGGTAACCACACCTTGCAGGAGGTTGGCTGATTGCAAATAACAACACTCTCTATATCGCCCCACATCATCAAGTTCTGCTCACTCTGCTCGGCAAATGCCGTTATGCGAATGGCGGAGCGATAGTGGCGATAGGTGAAGTAGTTGGAGTATGCAGGCGAAGTGAAGTTGTGTCCGAAAGGCTCGCGGTAGATACTCTCTCCACTCGTTGGGTGAACATCACTACTATGTGGCGCATCGGCATTATACTTATGCCACGACTGACCTTCGCAGACATTGCTTACCATCAAATCCGTTTCGTTGTCTAACCCCGTAAATTGCAGTGCCACAACCTCTGTCGGCACACCGTTAATCTCGACCGTTTCGTTCAAACGCACCGCATCAAATGCCACATAGTCGAATTGTGCCGTTGCAGGCACTCCCTCTTTGCGAGGCAAGGTGCAGTTCTTCGGATACCAACCTACCATTCGCGTATGGTAGAAGTGGGTGGTGTCGCTATGTATCACGCCATCTATATTCTCCTCAACGATATTCAGCTTGTAGGACTGCTCGGGCGCAAGCGACACCGAACGATAGTGAATGCCCTCGGTGTTATCGGGCGAAGATATTACCGTTGCCTCGAGCAACAACGCCTTGTTCCAATTGGTTGCATAAGGAGTCGCTCCATCGTTACCTGTGAAGGTGTAGAGACCATCGTTTGTAGAACTTAGATCCTCGTCAAGGCGTAGGAAGTTCGAATCCATTCGCTTGGTGGTAACCTGATCGATAAGTGAGCGCATTGCCACCCCTGCAGCGTTTGTACGCGACACTGCGCGCGACTCAACAACGCACGAAGGGGTTATCGAGGTGTCGATATTCACCCCGCTATCGCCTGCGCCAACGATATTGACCTCCGCATCGGGAACAACACACGATGCGAGGAGAAACAGAACTATCGAAATCCAATATAATCTCTTCATAACCTCTCTCTCCTATTAATCTTTCTGACAACGCGCCGGCAAGGCATATGCAGCACCATATCCACCACTTGTACCCTGCTGCGTCACCTGTCCCGAATAGGTCTTGTTGTAGATATAAGTTCGGGTATTGTACTGTCCCATAGGCATACCCGTAAGCATATATCCGCTTGCTCCCACATCGCGATAACCTCCCGTAGTCGGATAACGATAGCCCACAAACGGATACCACGCCCTATCGAAGTAGTTTTTATTGAACATTATGCCGTAGTTGTCAAACGAAGCTTCGTTGTTCGAGTAGTTGATGTTTCCACCATTCTCGCCATAGGTGTATCCGTAGTGAGTATCGCCCACCTGATAGCCCCAAGCGTGATGGAATGGTGTTCGATAGCCCGGAGGACAAGGGTCGTGCATCGTCTTGGAGAAGGTCTGTCCCTGAATCGAGTAGTCCTTCACGGCATAACCCCAAAGTGCCACATTGGTATATCCATCGGCAAATGTCGCAGGGAACCAACCACAAGTGGTATTACCGCAAAGCGATGTACTCTTGTAGAAGGTCATCGGATTTTGAACAACAACAGGTATTGTCGCGGCATCTGCCGTGTCGATATCGGTACGGCTCGACCACTCGCCTGTCATATAATCCTTAACCCAATACTGCGAAGACTTCGGTTTTCCATTGACCGTTTCCGAGCCTGCGGAGTATGATGGCGCTCCCATAATAGGGTCTTTGCGCCCCCACTGATAGTAGAAACCATATGTGGTCATTCGCTCCTTGTCGCTCGCAAACGAGATTGACGAGCCATTTGTATTTGGGGCAGATGTTGCGCCCAAGAATCTATCCATCAGGGTGTAGTTACCCGTAATCAGGTCGGCAGGTTTATCGGTAAACCAGATGTGCCACGACCACATAATCTCGCCATCGACATCGTATGCCGCCAAGCCGACATTTCCTTCGTGGTAGTTGCCGACATAGAAGGTTACATATCCATCTTCATCGAGTTCGCCATTGTTCAGCAACTGCAACGGAACAAAATTATCCACATCGCTACGATTGCCCGTAACCTCAGTAAAGTCGCCCTGCCACCACAAGAAATCGACCTTTGCAGGGGTCATCGTAGTCGAAAGACCGCCATTAATTTCGGCTGTGGTAGTACCACCGAGTGGCAACAAACTTCCTACGCCATTACCACGCACGGTAGCCTTGAATTTGTAGTAACCGGCACGATGCACCATATAGCAGTTTGCGGTCTGCGAAGCACTCAAGTTGGTAACAATAGCGGTTGAGTGTGCCGAGACACAACGCACAGGCAATGCCCGATTGCGATGACTGCCATAGGCATTCCAACTTGACATGCCACTCGCCGTATATTGCAGCTCGTATGGCTCATTTGTGGTGCGCAAATCAATAACACTCGACCACAAGCGCGACACATCACGATAGATATTCTCCGAGCCATCACTCTCTATCGAACCTTGGAACGGATACCACACATTGTTCGATGCAACCGAGATATTTACTCCCGAGCCATCGTGCCAACCTCCCGTCTTCTCGTAGCTTGCGATATTCTGCCATACGCGAATATCGGCAACAATATAGCCCGGAGGGCAAGGGTCGTACATCGTCTTTTCGAGGTCGGTATATTCATTCTGATAGCCCCAAAGCGCATTATTCTGTGTTGCTAACCAATCGTTTCGCTCGGTGTCGCCACTGCCATACAGAGTAGTCGGATTTGCCACCGCCTCCTCAACCGTTGCCACCTGCGCAGGATTGCTTGGCACTTTCGACACTGCGCCATAGATGCCTGACGAAGCAGGTCTGAATGGCGTTGGTCTGCCCCACTGATAGTACAAACCGTCCATTCCATTCTCGCCATCAGGTTCTGACGATATCGCACCGAGGTTTCTATCCTGCACGATATATCCATTCGGATATCCCTGCACCTTCACGCGGTCGGTAAGCCAAATATGCCAAGTCCACAAGATATTGCCCCCCTCCTCATCGTAGGCGGCTATAACGACATTGCCTTCGGACAATAGTTGTTTATCCAATTCATCGTCTGGATTACCTTGAACATGGAACAAAACTCTGCCGTGCGACAACTCGTGCAAGTCAAGCGAAAGAGCCTTGCGTTGCACACCATCGATTGTAATCATCGGCGTATCGTCCCACAAAATATCGATATATCCCGGGGTTAATGTCGTGTCACCACCAACCAACGAACTATCGCCATTTCCCTTAATCGTGCCATCGAAGCAGTAGCCGTAGTTTGACGAATTGATGATATATGAGTTTGCCGTTTCGTAGTTGGAGAGGTTGTAGAACATATCAACCTCAACCTCTTGCTCTACAACATCTTCATATCGTTTCCACTCGCCCACTGAGACATCGGCATTGATAAAGCCGTGATTTGAGAAGCGAAGCACAATATCGTAGGCATATCCCGCCTTGAAATTTCGAGCAATAGACACGCGCTGTCGTGCTTCTGCTTTGCTTGTTGCAAGGCTGATATTGAGCATTCCGTCAGCCGGAGGTGCAGCCACGCACTTTGCCACCATACGGCGGTTTGCCAATCCGACAGGAATCTTTTCTCCTGCATCGAAGAAGATGTTGTTGTTTGGATCGGAGAATTCCAAAGTCTCTCTGCCCTCGTATGCCACGCTGAACTTCTCCGTATCATCTTTTGGCAAGGTCAATGTACACGATGTTGGCAAATCCTCGATATTCATATCCTCCAACACACCCCATGAAGCCGACTGCGTGCCATCTTCCTCTTGCATCGAGTATATGTAGATGCGATAGACACACAGCGCGTGTTCAAACTCCATAACCTCAAAACCATCGCTCTGTGAGCCTGTTACAACATTTCCGTACATAATATCCGAATCGCCCGTAATAGGAATCTTTACTGTCGTAGCCTCTCCGTTCGATAAGTATTCGTAACCCTCATCATTTGGTAGCCAAGGGTGCCATGCTACATACTTGACATGGTCCGTAGTGTTGTAGAAGAATTGTGCCGAACTCGTAAAGGTTATGTCACGAATATAACTATTCGCCACATTCGGCTGCCCCATTTCGGCAAGTATAGGCTCGCCACAGTTGAGGAAATTCGGGTAGGAAGGTGTGTGCATCTCGTCAATGCGCATCATTCCGAGCAACATAACCGTATCCGTTGCGGGGTCGATAATTCCACTTGTTGAGTTGGCATTGCCGCGCGTTACCGACTGTGGCGAATAACTCAAATTTGGGGAGTAACCCACATCTGCCCACAAACGAACTTCGTTGCTGTGATACGGTGGCGTATTATCAAGATTGTTGTTTAGGCAACCCGAAAGGAGTGCCAAAACCACAAACAACACAATATGTTTTATCGCTCTCTTCATACAAACAAATCTATTTAATCTCCGGTAACACTGTTCCCTCGATATAATCGACATCCTGCCACTCGGAAACTACACCTTCGAGGTTTACACCCGAATCGACTGTCGCCGTATATACGATGCGGTGCCCCGATTGGTAGTTCACAGGCTGATAGTTGTAGAGTTGGAACTCCTCCTTATGCAAGACAAAGTTGTCGGGGCTTTCAGGAGTAACCTTCTCATTTACCTCATACTCTATTGTCAATTTTGTATTTGCAGTCAGCTGCTGCGGCAGGCACATTATCGCCATTCGTGCCTCGGTATTATCGCGTTTATCGCCAATCACAACCGGAGTTGTCGGCTCGTAGGTGTAAACCACATCGTTACTTCCCGATGGCGACACCTCCCACACATTCTTACTACCCGAATTTGCTACCGCCTGCGCAGTACACTTCATTGAGCCTTGCGTGTAGATGTTCTCGAAGGTCATCTTCGTGAGTCGCGCATCGAACATATTACCACGAACAACATAAACCTCCACCAACGACATTGCGTGTTCGAGATAGAGTTGCACAATAGGCTTCATCGCACCATCGGCAACCTTGAAGGAGTAGGAGAGCAGATAGTCAATCATCGCCTCCTCGTTGTAGGTTGTAGGCTGTTGCACCGAGAACTCCAAACCATCTTTACCACTTGTAATTGTCAATCCGTTGAGTGTACTGTAAGCGTAGGCGTGAAAAGAGTAGTTGCTACCCTCAACCCAATTACGCTTGGTTGCCGAGAACCACTTTCCCGTGGTTGCATCGCGCGAGATGGCGACATTGTTGAATATCTTTGTCGAGTTGTTCTGCACGCCACAAACCAAAATCGTTCCGACTCCATTGTCGATATCGGTTTGATTCAGCGCACTACGCGAAATGTGTTTGGCAGCAAAGACTATCTCCTTCGGATTACCAACCATCATATCGTCATTGTGGCTGCACGCCACCACCAACAACGCAATAAGCGATGTAAGAAGCGGTGTAAAAAATATTTGAAATGCTCTCTTCATCTATTATCGTATCTATAAATCGACAAAATTATCCACCCAATCTACCACAATAACCTCGGCAGTTATGGTATTGTCTGTAATAGTTAGGTTATATTCGTATTTCTCGCCACGCTTCCACTCCGTAGGCGTTGAGCCTCCGAGCCAATCGAGTTCGATATTTCGTACGGCATACTCCGTATCACCCTCCTTGATATACTCCAAATGGAGTGTTACGGGCGTTTTATAAATTGTCTGCGGCAACACCATCAACACACTCTCGTCATAGAGAGGGTGTTTTACATTTAAGTTTACGGGCAGACCTCCGCTTGGCAGAGTACAAATGCCACCAAAAGGTTGGTCATAGTCGCTGTCGCCTATTGTCGAGCCGTCCAGTACCCACTCAGCAGAGCCCTCGGCATCGAAAGAGAAGTCCCCTCTATTCTGCAACCCTACAAGGCGAATATTTCGCACATCTTTAAGTATCTGACTCGATGCGTTTATCAAGTTAAACTGCACTCCTGCACAAGCGTGACGGAAGTGTAGCGGAACGGTCGAATAATCCTCGTTATCTTTGAGGTCACGCTCTGCCGAGGCGTAGAGGATATCGTGACCACCCGTATATCCCATATAGTCATCAATCGTACATACGCCACTCTCATCATCAAATGAGGTACGAGGCAGGCTGTATGGTGATACGGCACAGAAGCGGTATGATGCATTCATAATCCAATACTGCGGAATAGCGTAGTCCCAGCCCGGCAGTGTTGCATCGTAGTATAGACGCTCAGCATCGAACACTCGGGCAGTACCGCCATCAAGGGTATATGCTCCGTAGAGTTTCAACTCCTCCTTCTGTAAATCTTCGATGCCCGTAATAAACGAGCGATTATCTACCTGCGAAGCAAAACCTATTTTGCGAGCATCGCCTATCGGCTCCGAATGGTTGCAACCACCCAAAGCCAACAACGATAATACGATTGTCAATACCTTACGCATAAACTTTTTTGCTTTTAGCCATTAGCCTTTGGCCATTGGCTTTTTATTTTTTTTGTGGCAACGAATGGCAACGAATGGCATTCGTTCGCTAACGCTCACTTAATGACAATTAATGGCAAAGAGTAATAACAACCTTCTCCGACCTGCCATTCAGCAGTCATTAGACTGCGATTGCCATTCAGGGCTGAAAGCCCGAATGCCATTAAATGCCATTTTTGTTGTCGCACGACAAATTCTCAATTAAATCATAGTACCCGCAGGGGCGGTCAAGCCCCACACGGATTAAAAAATTAGAATTAGATGGTTGTTGAACCGCCATCAACGGCAGGGGTCTTCCACTCCTCAACAGTGCAGTTGAAGATAATCTCGTTCACGTTGATAGTGTAGTTGTAAGTGTACTTGTAACCCATCTCCCAGTTACCTGTAAGAGTGTGAGTGTAAGTGTGTGCGTGACCATCGATAGTGTACTCGATAACAATTGCAGTCTGTGCGCTAGGAATTACGAGAACTGGGGTTGGAGCAAATGGAGTAACAGCCTCGAGGGTTGCATCCAAAGTACCACTCTCAACACTGGTTGGATTTGCAGGCAAGAAGAAACGAGGAACTGGAAGACCTATTGTCCACTCAGCAGTGCTTGGTCCACCAACTGCTGGTGTAACAGTGAGTTGACCGTTGATGTACACATTGTTAACCTTAACACTCTTCAAAACAACAGTAGCAGCCGAATCGGTCTTCTTGAAAGTTACATTGAGCTGAGCGTAAGCGTGGTGGAAGAGCAATGGCTGAGCCGAAGTCTGAGGAGCGTCAACGCAGAGAAGGTCAGAGAAGAGAACATCGTGCTGATCCATCAAGTTGTTCTCGATAGTACCCCAAACAAGCTTCTCAAGCTCACCATTAGTCTTGTAGGTGTGTACTACATCCGAAATTGGATAAGGGCAAAGAGCGAGGAACTGCATATCGCCGCTGGTTGGCCAGTAGCGAGCAGGCTCACCCTTCCACAACGACGATGACTCGTCATAAACGAACTTCGCCTTCTCGAAATACGAAGCGAACTCGCCATTCTGAGTGTCGTCCCATACTGCAGTAACTGCAATAGGATAGGTCATGTCATCATTCGACTGAATGATACCACGAGTTACGGCCGACTTAAAGCCCATCTCGTTCAATTTACCTGTGTAAACCTCGTCGGTCTGAACACAACTGCTCAACGATACCATCGCTGCTGCAGCAAATAAAAAGATCTTTTTCATAACTTAAAAGTTTTTGAAAGTGAATAATAAATTAATTTGGTTTAAAAATAGTAAAAATTTGTTGTTTGTAAAAATTGTTTAATTGTTTTTGTTAATGTTTTCTCGTTTTTGTCTCTGTGTTTTAAGGTTTTATGTTTGTTTTTTAGTTTCAGTTTTCCAAACTCCCAAACTTGTCAAGGCGCGAACCTTTTTAGGGGCGTTAGAGGCGTTAGAGGCGTTAGAGGTGTGCTAAAAGTTTTTAACTACTCTCTACTCACTACTCACTAATTAAAAGTTTTCCGTTCTCCGCTTTCCGTTTTCCGCTCTCAACTCTCAACTCTCAACTAAATATCTATATCATATTCATACTCCTTCCAATCGTCAACCTCCGGTTTGAAGCCTCCACCGACCTCCGGTTTCGGAATATCAATATCGCCACGGATTACAATATGTTGCTCAGGGTTATTCTCCATCTGGTCGGAGACATCAAAGTTATACATATAAGGGTGTCCTTGAATATCGGTAAATAAGATACTCAACAACGCCTTGTCGCCACTTGTCTTCTCGCGACCAAAGGTCTCGAACCGCGAAGTCATCGTCTCACTCTGGCGCAGAGCATCTGTCTTATCAAAATAGAGAGCCACAGGCTCTGTCGAGTCGATATTTGTCGCCATAAAGTGAGTTTTTACCTGTCCCGATATCATCATCGAGACGCTACCTACCCACGACAATCCCGTGATTCCATTTACCTCAACAGTCCAACTCTCGACTACCGTCTTGGCAGTGGCAGAAATGACAAATACCCCATTGGTGATATGTCGTGGGATATGCAGATTCTCTTCACGAGCCACAAAGAGGTGTCCCGGAATTAGGCGTATATCCTCGTACGAAGGACGGGTCTCGACACGAGATTGCAAATATCGTGTAAATCGACTACGCTGTTGCTCGCTGATTTCATCGGTATATGCCTCCATATCAAACCACGAATAGGTATTGCGCACAAATGTTTCACCCGCTTCGAGATTATAGACCACCATATCCACATCGCCATACGGGGCAAAAATATATCCGCCATTGTGCGATACGAAGTCGTGGCTTAGGTACTCCTTTGTCACCGCATCGAAGAATGCCACACGCATCAAACCCGGCTCCTTCTCTCCAACCTCATAGTTCACAATGTTACGGTCTATATGGAGGTCGAGATAGACACGCAGATACTCCTCCTCAATCGGACGGCGTTGGCACGCCACCGAGAGAAGTGCCACCACGGCAACAAGCAGTATGTATCGCATCTTACTCATTGCCTCGCTGTTTATCGTTTGGTTTAACTCGTTGGAAAATCGGCACTACGAGCGAGATATTCGCCTTTGTAGGACCGAAGAAGCCCACCTTCTTGGTTATCTTGTCGCTAATAAGAGGTCCATGCGACTCGATAACGGTATATTTTCTCGCCTGCGAGTAGATATAACCTAAACCGAGCGAGAACTCGAAATGTACCGCCTTCTTCTTACCCACCGCCATAGCGTAGGTGTAGTCGATACCCACATTTACAAACTCACCCTGATGTCCGTGGTAGTTGCGCTCGAAGTCGTAGTAACCCATATAGCCATATAGACCGAGCGAGTGACCTTGCAGGCGGTCGAACACCGTGCGGTTGCGACCAAACCAGTAGCGACCTTCGACACCCCACGCCAACAACTCGAAACAATTTTTATTGTCGCGCTTTGGCCATATCCACGGGAAGTAGTAGTCGGCAGCCACCGACCAATTTGTGCCGATAGGAACTTCGATGCCCACATTCAATGCTGGCACAAGCAGATTGGAGCGCACCGCCACAACAGGCTTTCTAATTTCGAGGGGCTCTTGGCTCACTATGCGTTCAATGCGCAATGGAGAGATAAGTTCAACCGGTTGCACCGGCCATAAAGGTTTATCTTCAAGTATCGGCTCGCTCTCAACCACGCGTACGACAACAGCATTACGCGAAGAGTCCATAAACTTATCGACCAATACTCGCCAAGTCTTACCTCGGTCGAGAGCCTGTATGTAGCGCTCTTTTTGGAGATTAGATGCATTCATACGGAGAATAGCAAGCACCTCCATACGATTCTCCGCGTGATACTCCGCCTCAATATGCGACTCGAAAGCCTCCCAATCCTCGCCAGCCGATATGATGTGAATGGTCAGCTTGTCGCCACCCTCCATTTTAGCAACTATATTGCGTAAAATTTTGGCACGGCGCAAAGCAAGGGCATTATTATACTTGTCGCTACCAATGGGAGAGGCTGCACCTTCAATTACGATGGTATGACAACACTCCTTTTTTGAAGCGAGATGTTTTACCATTGCTACCAACTCGCGATGTGCTTCGATATTGTTCTTGTAATTCCAGCGTGGCCACGACTTGTCGTGCTCGTAAAGCACCGCCACACTTTGAAGCGTTGAAGAGAACGGCAACCCCTTCACTCGTGCGCACGCGTATTCGCTCGCGCACTCACGCTCGCGTACAGAAAAAGAGCCAACAGTCTCATTCTCGGCACCTTGCGCTGAAACAGTTAAAAACAGCGCAAAAATTACAACTATTATTGCATACTTTTTCACTAACCCACTGCACACGGAGTGCTACGAAATTACACCCTATGGTTAAGGCAACCATATTTTGCGCAAAAGTAGCACTTTTTGCCCATAAAAACAACTATTTTCGAGGATATATAGCGATTGTGTTGCTATCTTCGGATAAATTGGAACAATGATTGCAAATTTTGCTTATCTTTGTCCCATAAAAAATACTCATATATGGAGTCACTAAAAGAGTTATTCAAGATTGGAAATGGTCCTTCGAGTAGCCACACAATGGGCCCAAAACTCGCTGCAGAGCAGTTTCTACAGCGTTGTCCCGATACCGAGAGTTTCAAAGTTACGCTATATGGCTCACTTGCTGCAACAGGTCGAGGTCACTTGACCGACAAGGCGATAGAGTCGGTACTGCTACCCGTTGCCCCAACCGAAATTGTGTGGCAACCCAATATTTTCTTGCCCTTCCACCCAAACGGAATGCGATTTGAGGCATTGCGCGGTGGTAAAGTCTACGATGAGTGGGTTATCTACAGCGTTGGTGGTGGTGCGTTGGCAAACGAAGAGACAAAACCTGCCGACAAAAAGCAGGTATACCCAATGAGTACCATCAGCGAGATAAAGGATTGGTGCTATCGCGAGGGTAAAACCTATTGGGAGTATGTCGAGGATTGCGAGGGCAAAGAGATTTGGGACTACTTGGATAATATCTGGACAGTGATGTGCGAAACCATCGCGCGCGGTCTGAACAACGATGGCGTACTGCCTGGAGGTTTGAAAGTTGCCCGCAAGGCAAGTACCTACTTCGTAAAGTCAAAAAGTTATACAGACTCTCTCGCAACAAGAGCGAAAATCTACGCCTACGCCCTTGCTGTAGCCGAGGAGAATGCCTCGGGTGGCACGGTGGTAACAGCCCCTACTTGTGGCTCGTGCGGAGTGTTGCCAGCGGTAATATACCATCTCACAACATCGCGTAACTTCTTGCGTATCCGAGTATTACGCGCATTGGCAACTGCGGGTTTGTTCGGAAATGTCGTAAAGACCAATTCGAGCATCTCGGGAGCAGAGGTTGGTTGTCAGGGCGAGATTGGCGTGGCTTGTGCTATGGCGGCAGCGGCGGCTTGCCAGCTCTTTGGCGGAACACCGGCACAGATTGAATATGCCGCAGAGATGGGCTTGGAACACCACTTGGGCTTAACTTGCGACCCTGTTTGCGGATTGGTGCAAGTGCCTTGCATAGAGCGCAATGCTATCGCGGCTGCACGTGCATTCGATGCCAACACATACGCAACTCTTTCTGATGGCTCACACCTTGTTTCGTTTGACAAGGTTGTGGAGGTAATGCACGAAACAGGACACAACCTTCCATCGCTCTATCGCGAAACCTCGGAGGGTGGCTTGGCAAAGAGAGTTGAGAGATAGATTTTTTCAAAAAAACTCTCGTCTCTCGTCTCTCGTCTCTCGTCTTTTTACTATCTTTGCGCCCTGATTAGGTTTTTATATAAGTAGTATTAAGGTTAATAAGTGATGAAACCACATTTTTCTATCGATTTCAGTCCAAAGTTATTCTACACTTTGCGACACTACGACCGAGCAAAATTCGCCAAAGATATTATGGCGGGTATTATCGTTGGTATCGTGGCAATACCTCTTGCCATCGCCTTCGGAATTGCATCGGGAGTTGGTCCTACCGAAGGACTTGTAACAGCTATCATTGCAGGATTTATTGTATCGGCACTCGGAGGCTCGCGCGTACAGATTGGCGGTCCTACGGGCGCATTTATCGTCATTATCTATGGTGTTGTCCAGCAGTTCGGCTTGGGCGGACTTGCCATTGCGACCATTATGGCGGGTATAATGCTGGTGCTGATGGGCATCTTCAAACTCGGTACAATCATCAAGTTTATGCCCTACCCTATTATCGTGGGCTTCACCGCAGGTATTGCAGTAACAATCTTCTCGACACAAATTAACGACCTGTTCGGACTCGGCATCAGCGATGTTCCGGCAAACTTTATCGAGAAGTGGAAGTGTTACTTTGTAAATCTCGGCAACACCAATTGGTGGTCATTGGGTGTAGGCTTGGCTTCGATTTTGATTATTGTAGGCACACCATACATATCAAAGAAAATTCCGGGCTCACTCCTTGCGATTGTCGTTATGACCGCTATCTGCTGGGCTTTGGAGTACTTCGGAGTTAAGACTGGAGTTGCAACTATCGGCGATTTGTACGAGTTGCCTTCAGGATTGCCTTCGTTCAAGATGCCTTCACTCGGCGAGGAGTCGTTGTGGAGTACCATTCAGGCTCTTTTGCCGACAGCCTTCACTATTGCTATGCTCGGAGCTATCGAGTCGTTACTCTCGGCAATGGTTTCTGACGGTGTTATCGGCTCGCGCCACAACTCCAACACCGAGCTTATAGCACAAGGTTTAGCAAATATCGTAGTTCCATTCTTCGGCGGTATCCCTGCTACGGGTGCTATTGCTCGAACAATGGCAAACATCAACAATGGTGGTCGTACACCTGTTGCCGGTATTGTTCACACGATTGTATTATTACTCGTATTGCTCTTCTTGGGCGGATTGGTTGGCGAGATTCCAATGCCTTGCTTGGCAGGTGTGCTGATTATGGTATCGTACAATATGAGTGGTTGGCGCACTATCCGTTCGATGTGTCGTCAGTCTCGCTCGGATATCGCAATTCTCTTTACTACAATGTTACTGACCATCATCTTCGACCTCACAATCGCTATCGAGGTGGGCTTGATTTTGGCGGTAGTACTCTTCGTGCGCCGAATTATGGAGACCTCGCAAATCTCGGTATTGCGCGATGAGATGGATCTGCACCACGATGGCGAGGAGGGCGATGTTCAACTCGCTATTCCGCAGGGTGTAGAGGTATACGAGATTGATGGTCCGTTCTTCTTTGGCGTAGCCACAAAGTTCGAGGAGTTGACCTCTATGCGTAATACAATGCCTATCCGCATTGTGCGTATGCGCAAGGTTTCGTTTATCGACTCGACGGGAATACACAACCTCGAGATATTTATCGAGGCCGCGATGAAGGCGGGACAGACTGTTCTTCTTTCGGGTGTAAACAAGAAGGTTTATCAGGCAATTGACCGTGCAGGAATTGTCAATAAACTCGGCAAGGAGAATGTTCTTGACCACATCGACAAGGCTCTCGAGCGCGCCGAGCAACTCTCAAAGCAGATTGAAAAATAGGGGCTTCAAATTGAAGTGTGAGCCTGCCTAACAAGTTTTTTTGTTAGGCAGGCTCTCTACCTCAGGACTCATTGCGAGTAATAAATAAAAGAGAATTCCCATCTCTTCTACTAACGACCGCAGGAGCCGGACAAACGGAAAACGGAAAACGGAGCAACTAAAAGGCAATAAATGGCATTGAATGACAAGGAATGGCATTCGCTCGTTACACTCGCTTAATGGCAACGAATGGCAGATGCGCCTGTCATTAAGCAGTCCAAAGGACTGCGCTGCCATTAAATTCCATCAGTTTGGCGCAAAAAAATAGGACGATTTTGAAAACCATCCTATTTTTCATACTTGTAAAAAACTTAAAAGAATAAACTCTGAGTATTTGGTTCAGGAATATACACGAATGACGACAAAATTTTAGAAAAATTCTCAATACTCTTTTCCGCTCTGCCCGTACCAGTACATATAATTGTGAAGAGCTGATTCTCGGTAGAGAATATGTAGATGCGCTTTGCGATATCTTTCGTGTATTCGATATCTACATATTTTGCAGGGATATTGTTTATATAGCCCTCACGAACTTCGCTCGTCATCTTTATGCGAGGAGATTTTCTCGATGCCGACAAGTTTTGCTCCATCTGTCTTTCAACAACTCTTTCGAGCATTCTCTCTGCATTGAAATTCTGAGGAAGTCCACGCTTGGTAAGTTGCATCTGAAGCTCATCCTTATAACAAGTGATTTTTGTTATATTGTCATCCTGTGATGGCAATATAGTCCAACCCTTAACCCCATGTAACTCTATACCTTTATAGAAGAATTGTTTCTTTTTCTGTGCATTGCAAGTGAGCACACCAAAGACCAACAGTACTAATAACAATGACAACTTTTTCATACGAACTACTGTATTGAATTGACAAGATTGCTTATGCTCTCATTATATGTTTTAAGTACTCGGTCCCACTGTTTGAAACACTCATCATGGGTACCACACTTATTGCTTGCTATCTCCGATTGCAAACGAACTCGATAGCGAGGTGTATCCTGGCCCATAATCTCCTTAACCTCGATGCGGGTACGAACTGTAACATACGCAAAACGCTTCAAAACCCACGAGCTACGAATCCAACCAGCCTCTTTGTCGCTAACTTCGAGGTTTGGGAAGAGGTCTGAAATGGTCAAAATTAGACGCTTCCACACTACATCTTGGGTTAAACCTTCACGAACATTTACCGTCATATTTTTGTTTGCAAGATCGCTATTTGCTTCTGATGCAACAAACGACTCATCTTCTTCGAGGGTAAATGTCAAAGAGGTGCGCTTGTCCGACTTATAAACGCGTACAACGCGGTCGACATATCCAGGACAAGTCAATCGAAGCATAACATAATCTTCTCTACCGAGGTTCATGCTGTAGGTACCTTGACCAACCTCCGCACCATTCATAATAATTTTTGCCCTATCGGGAACCACATTGATAGTTTTTGTCTTACTGAATAATTGTGCTGAGCAAGACAGTGACAAACCAATAAAAATGATTGTCAACAAAAGATTTTTTTTCATATAAAAACTCCATTTTGTCCGCCTCACCTCCTACAACGGATTATTATAAAAAAGGAAAGTGTGGAGATGTTCGTTTATCTAACAATTGGCATTTGGCGTGGCCTCGACGAAAATAAACTATACTCCACACTTGTACGGTATGGAGTAGGCACAGAACATGCCAACATAGCACACCAATACAAGTGATGTAAGCATTCGTTATCCTTTCGTCTAAAATCGCCAAATTTCATTGTTAAGGATTAGCGAAACACTTTCACTAATAAATATGTCTGTCAAGAGTATACCCTCGACGATACAAAGTTAATCAAAGTTTTTATATTGAGCAAGAAAATCGAAGAATTTCACAACGCGCAAAAAAATGACATAGAAAGACAACGAATGGCAAATGCTCTATTCTCTCGCTAAAAGACTATGCGCCTGTCATTAAGCAGTCCCTTGGACTGCGCTGCCATTAAATGTCATTAAGGACTGAAAGTCCGAATGCCATTAAATGCCATCAAAATCAACCAAGCGGAAAACGGAGAACGGAAAACGGAAAACGGAGAACGGAAAACTTTTTCCTAAACCCCTCTACTAACGGCGGCAGAAGCCGAGAGCAGACCAAGCAAAAGGCGGTACAATCAAAGATTGTTGGGTTTGGCGAACGATGTCTGAAAATCTATTTTCAAAGACAATCGTTTGACAAAGACAAGTAATTGCGATAGCAATACCGCCTTGCGAAGACAAGTCTGCCGAGGCGCAACAAGCTGAAAGGAGAAGGGCTCGCAACATAAATAAAAAATAGGCGAGAATCTCCCGATTGTCGCCTACCTCAGGACTCATTGCGAGCCCTTCTACTAACCCAAACTTAAATAAATGAAGAAACCTCACTGCGGTGTGCAGTTATCACCGCAGCTGATAGATTGTTGTGCAATCTTCGTTCCAAAAACGGTGGTGGCAGAGAAAAAATTGTGCAAAAAAACTTAACTTTTGACTCTTTCGCCCAAATAGAACATTTTTTGTGAAAAATCCCCTTACACCTCTAAAACCCCTAATGTCCCTAATGCCTCTAAAACCTCTAATACCCCATCTATAAGCGAAATTTATGCCCTTATAAGAAAATTGTATTTGCAAGAGATTGAAAAAATATCTATCTTCGCGGTAGCAAACACGAAAAACTAACATTTTTAATACAACACAGACTATGAAGAATTTGAAGGGCTCGAAGACAGAGCAGAATTTGTGGACTGCATTTGCAGGTGAGTCGCAGGCTCGCAACAAGTACACCTACTTCGCATCGAAGGCTAAGAAGGATGGTTATGTTCAGATTGCAAAGTTATTTGAGGAGACTGCAAATAACGAGAAGGAGCATGCAAAGATTTGGTTTAAGTTGCTCGGTGGCATCAGCGACACAGCAACCAACTTGAAGCACGCAGCCGAGGGCGAGAACTACGAGTGGACCGATATGTACGCAACCTTCGCAAAGGAGGCTCGTGAGGAGGGCTTCGATCACATTGCAAACCTCTTCGAGGGTGTTGCAAAGATCGAGAAGGAGCACGAGGAGCGTTACTTGAAGCTTCTTGAGAATGTTGAGGGTGGCTTGGTATTCTCGCGCGAGGGCGATATGATTTGGCAGTGTTCGAACTGCGGTCACATCGTAGTTGGCAAGCAGGCTCCTGAGGTTTGCCCTGTATGCGCACATCCACAGGCATACTTCGAGATTAAGGCGGAGAACTATTAATAGTTGCTTTCAAACAGCATTTTTGGGCGGTGCAGACAAGCATCGCCCATTTTTTGTACAATACAAATAATTTTTCACTATAGCGATGCGTTGTATATCGGAAATTTGGTTGTAACTTTGCAAAAACAAAATTAAACCCTACATATTATGATTAAAAACATTACCGATACAATTCGTTACATCGGTGTTGATGACACCGACATCGACCTCTTCGAGAGCCAATATATTGTACCAAACGGCATATCATACAACTCGTATCTTATTGTAGATGAAAAAATTGCAATTATGGATACGGTTGATGCGCGCAAGGGAAAGGAGTGGTTGCAAAATCTCCGCGAGGCACTTGGCGAGCGCAAGCCCGACTACTTGGTTGTTCATCATATGGAACCCGACCACGCTGGCAATATCGCAAAGGTTGTTGCCGAGTACCCCGAGGTAAAAATTGTCGCTTCGGTGCGTGCGATAGATATGATGCCTCAATTCTTCGAGGAGACCGATTTCGCAGGTCGTACCATTGCCGTTAAGGAGGGTGACACCCTCGCGTTAGGTGCGCATACGCTCACATTCTTGATGGCGCCGATGGTGCATTGGCCAGAGGTTATGGTGTCGTACGACTCGCTCGACAAGGTGGTCTTTTCGGCAGATGGCTTTGGCAAGTTCGGCGCATTGTCGCACGAGGAGGATTGGGCTTGCGAAGCACGCCGTTACTACTTCAATATCTGCGGTAAGTATGGTGCACCCGTACAGGCGTTGCTGAAGAAGTTGGCTACACTCGATGTGGCAACAATCTGCCCTCTGCATGGTCCTATCCTCACCGAAAATCTCGGTTACTACATCGGTCTGTACGACTGCTGGAGTCGCTACGATGTGGAGAGTGAGGGAGTATTTATTGCCTACGCCTCAATTCACGGTGGCACAGCAAAGGTAGCGCACAAACTTGCTGAAATTTTACGCGAGAAGGGAGCAAAGAAGGTCGCTATGGCAGACCTTACGCGCGATGATATGGCAGAGGCTATCGAGGATGCATTCCGCTATGGCAAGATGGTGGTTGCCGCAGCATCATACGATGGCGATGTATTTACACCAATGCACTGCTTCTTGCACAAGTTGAGTACAAAGGGCTACCGCAACCGCAGTGTAGCAATTGTCGAGAATGGCTCGTGGGCTCCGTGCGCAGGTCGCGTGATGAAGGGTATGTTGGAGCAGATGCCGAATGTGGAGGTTGTGGGCGATATGGTAACTATTCGCTCGACAATGAAACAGAGCGATATTCCTGCCCTCGAAAAACTTGCCGATGCGGTGTTGGCATAACTCTTTTTCGGGAGAATATAGAACAAGCCTGCCTAACTTTTTACTTGTTAGACAGGCTCTTTTATCGCAAAAAGTCGGCAACTATTCCGCTCGTTTTCTATGCGTATGAGTGCATACCGCCGAGCAGGAAATTTACCCCGAAATAGGTTATCAATACCGTCAAAAAGGCGATAATCATAAATGTGTGAAAGAACATCGGGTTGCGGAATTTGCCGAGCGAGGGGGTGTGCAAAGATATTGCATAGGTTATCATTGTTATCAAAGCCCACACTTCTTTCGGGTCCCAGCCCCAATATCTACCCCACGAGATATTAGCCCACACAGCACCGACAAAAATTCCTATCGCAAGCAGGAAAACCGCAGGATAGAGCAGTATATTACTTACCACTTGCAGATACTCAACCTCCGCTTTATACTCCTTGCGCGTATATCGCAAAATCATCGCTGTAACGCCGTTCAGCATCGTAAATGCGAGTAGCGAGTATGCTATCATAATCACTACAACATGGATACTCAATAGTGGCGATTGCAACACCGGCATCAATTGTGTGATGCGTGGCGAAGCCTCGCCCATCATTGCCACCAACAGGGTGAAACCGCACAATAAATAGCCGAATGGGAGGGCTATGCGAAACTTTTGCATACCCAAAATTGCTATCAGCGCACTACACCACGCCATAAATTGCATCGTCTCAAATCCATTCGAGAGTGGTATATGGTCGCTGACAATCCATCGCAAGGCAATCTGCAAAGTGAGGTATATCAACACTCCGCCTAATCCTATGGCAAGCAGTGCATTTAGCCACCTACCTTTACCCTGTCGCAACGATGAACTCAAACAGAAAATCAGGAAAAAGATAATACCAAGCGTCATACACGCCATTGCCAATGGGCGATTGAAGTTGGTACGATTGTAGAGTTGCTCCGCCTTGAAACGCCACGAAGAAGGTAAGTCATCGCCCGCCTCTTTTGCTTGATAAATACCTATCTTGTCGAGCAACGACATCACTTCGTCATACTTTTTGAGCATTATCTTCTCTGCCACGAGATTCATACTGCGACCGATAAAGAGCCACTGCTCGTATGGCATTTCGGCAGGCAGTCGGTCGGCTAACGAGTACCAAGTGACAACGCCCTCTGCATTACGATATGGATAGATTTTCAGTAAGTTACCCATTGCGAGCATACTCACAAGGTTAAATTTCTCGTTTGCCGTTTCGGCATTTCGGCGATTGCCCTCAACCTCGCCACGCAGGGCCGGTTCGAGTTTGTAACCATCGACAGATGCAAAGTCGGTCAATCGCGCATATTTACCTTCAATACCGAGCAGTCGTTTTGTTTCGCCACCTTTGATTTTAATCATCGGTTCGTGCTTCCAATCGTCATAGAAGAAGAACCACCCAGTAACCACCTGCTCGGCACTCAACCCCCGATAGGTCGATTTTCCGTAGAGTTTGGTAATAAAATCTTTGGCAAAGGTTTGCAAAGGGCAGATGCGATCATTGTAGTAGATGCGCAAATCGCCAAACTTTTCTGCTACATCGCGCGGTAGTGTTTGTGGCATTCTCGCTTCTGCAGAGGCTGTTACAGCACAAAACAACAACGCAACAACTGTTGCCACCCTCTTTAATGCAGGGTGACGCAATAATGCGCGAAAACGGCTGTTAGGTTGTACGAAGAATGCGAGAATTGAAAGCAATAGCAACAGATAACCCGTATAGGTTATACCGATGCCCCAAGGGTCGTACGACACGGCAAGTGTAGCCCCCTCGCCATCGCGGTCGTAGCCCGCCTGATAGAGACGATAGTTGCGGTGCGAAAGGATATTGTTCATCGAAACCTCACCATTGATTTTCTGCTCGCCATCGGTGATTTCTATATGGCTTATATAGTCCATCGGGGCAAAAGTGCCTTCGTAGTATTTTAATTCAAAATTGTCCAATTTCAGCGAAAACGGAAAGGGGTGTTCCTCGCCATTGGCAATGACAAAACTCTGCACCTCCTCGCCTACGCGCAGATGCACACGCCCCTGCACGCCCCATTTCCAAGTGGTGTAGGCTCCGAACAAAATCACGGCAAATGAGATGTGCAACATAAAGGTTGCAAAGCGTTTATGTACTCCGCTACGCACCAAATAGAAGACTGTGCAGTGCGCCAAAAGTAGCCACAATATTATCATAAACCTTGCGCCGTATATATACTCCTGCACAAAGGGAGTGCCATAGAACTTCTCCAATATGGTTGCCACCATCAGCACCACCGTAATAAGTACCGCCGAGCCAAAGGCGAGATATTTCAATAGTTGGGTTTTCTTCATAATTGCGATAAAACAGAGTCTGCTCCCACAAAGATAAGGAACAGACTCCATACTTACAAATTTTCAGATTCTATAAATTGCTATTAGATAGCATCGAGGAACTCGACAATAGCATCGCGGTCAGCCTTCGACAATGCGCGGAACTCCTCAACAGTCTTGCGTGCATCGCTATGCTTGTTGCCGTGCCACATAATAGCCTCCATAGTGGTACGCGCTGGCAGGTTTGACTATCTATGCCATTGTCAATAAATGGGTCGATTTGAAGGATATCAAGTTGTAATATCAGACGAAAAAAGTAGTAGAAATGTGATTGATGACAATTGGTGTAAATGCCGATAACTTTTAGGTCGTGGTATTGGTGTAATAAATTCTTTGTGTACACTTTGTTTGATTTTGTCTTTGTTTGTGTACATTGCTCGACAGCGTTGTGAAATGTATATTTTGCAAATTGGAAATTTTATATTACTTTTGCGGAGTTTTATGGGAAAATAAGATTTATTGTTCGATTTGTCGAATTTTGCATAAGTCAAATTTTTCAGAACAAACTGGTTTTGGTTCCGTAGCTCAGTTGGATAGAGCAGCAGCCTTCTAAGCTGCGGGTCGTGGGTTCGAATCCCGCCGGGATCACTGAAAGGGAAAATCGAAAGGTTTTCCCTTTTTTGTTTTATATCAATAAGTTACAAGCGTAACGCGCATAACTCTCTGAAACAGCGCGATTTAATTTGTCGCACTTTTGTCGTGCTTCTGTCGCCTTTGACAAGCAAAATGTCACCCCAGAAAGACATAGTTTAGTGACCTATTAGTTAGAAAATCGTCCAGGCAGTTAGTAGGTCACTATTTTGCCCCTATCTCCCCGACTATTAAATAGTTTGCGAACATATCGCAGAAAGATCCAACATAACTTGCGTGTCCCAAATAGTGATGTTATGTTTGCATCGCAAACCGTTCATTGAGAGGAAGTTAAACCATTTTGGCAACGAGTAAGTGTCGTCCCTTGTCGCTACATTGTCGCATCGTGTCGCCCTGGTGACCTATGGTGGCGCAACATTGTCAGAGAAAAAATTTTCCAAGCGGATTTGTACCTGCTACATTTGCAGGCAGCAGAGAAAACACAACTAAAAAATGAGTGAATATGACAACGCAAACAATCAAGGTGCTAATGATAGCACAGAAGAACAAACCCAACGCAGACGGCAAAGTACCCATCTTCGCACGCATTACAGTAGGTAAAGAATCGCGCGTAATCTCCACAAAACTATGGATTGCGCCCGAACGCTGGGGAAATGGCAAGGCTCTGGGCAATCTAAAAGAGGACAAGGCAATCAACAAAATACTCGAAGAGTTGCGTTTTGCTATCATGCAAAAACACACCGAAATGCTCCGCAGTGGCGAGGAGGTAACCTTCGACAAACTTAAGCTCGCGTTGCAGGGCAAAGATTATGATGGATCATGCCGCTATTTTATCGAGTTATTTGACCGCTGGCTTGAGGAGTACAAGAAGCAGATTGGCATCTCGACCTCCGAAATAACCTATGGTCGATATGTGGTAGTTAGAAATCGTTTGCAGGAGTACATTAAGAAGACGACAAAAATGGATGACATTTTGCTAAACGAGGTTACACCATTTTTTATCACGGGTTTCGATACCTATAATAGAAATGAGTATCCCATTGCGAACAACTATGCGATGAAGCAGCTGCAGAAATTGCGCACAATCTACCAGGTGGCAATTGATAATGGCTGGGCAAAACGAAATCCATTTGCTACTATTAAAATAAGGTACGAGAACAACGAGCGTGGCTTCCTAACCAAGGATGAGTTGGCTCGTATTATGGCAAAGAAGTTCACAATACCTCGCATGGAGCACATGCGCGATGTCTTCGTATTCAGTTGCTTTACGGGACTATCGCACTGCGATGTATCAAAACTCAAGCAAGAGAATGTTTATGTAGACTCGGACGGCAGAACTTGGATTAAGACCTATCGAAACAAAACAGATGTCCCCGTTCACATTCCGCTGCTGGAAGTGCCACAAATCATCATTGCCAAATATAGAAATATGAAGCAACTGCGAGGCAAGCTACTCCCCGTTCCTAGCAATCAGAAATGCAACACATATCTCAAGGAGCTTGCGGATGTCTGCGGCATAAACAAAAATATAACCTTCCACATGGCAAGACATACATTTGCAACAACTGTTACGCTAGCCAATGGCGTCCCCATCGAGACCGTTAGCAAACTTCTCGGTCATCGCAGTATTCGCACCACGCAGATTTACGCAAAGGTTATCAATGAGAAGCTAGCCGAGGATATGACTGACCTTGCAACTCGCATCGATGGCAAGTTTGAGCTGGCATCGCCCAAGAAGGCAAAGCCATATTTAACGATGGAGGAGATTGAGGAACGAACACGCAGACTTCATCCCGATGGCAACTTCAAGTTAAAAGATGCTGCTTGTTATATCTCGTAGCAACTTTAGTATTCACTCTGTCAGCCGCTCCAGCAATGGGGCGGCTATTTTACTGATGCCTTGGGAATGTCAGACCAAAGGGTCGTGTAGTGTGGGGATTGGCTGTCGCTGGACGACTTAATAACGCCACTACCTTGTGCGCCTATTTTTACCGCACCACGCCCGAATGCATGGTTGATGGCATCCATAGCCGAGGATATTCTACTCTCGCGCTCTATGGCGGCATTATCGGCAAATAACGAGCGAACAACGCCTGACTCTGGGATGAGCTTACTTATAACCACGCCTGCCTTCTTATATCCGTAGCCTTTCTTGTACACTTCCCGCGTAGCGTTTACTGCGGCAGCTATGATGGCGCGGTGGTCATTAGTCGCTTGTGGGTATGACACCAGGACACTGCCATAGGTCTGTGGCTCGTTTTCCTTGAAGCGGTTTGTATAGGCAAAGACCATCATCTCAACACACGCAGAGTGTTGTGCGCGGAGCTTCTCTGCTGCAGATGCTGCAAAGTTAGCAACCTGCTCGGCAAGCTCGCCTGGCTCGGTTATCTCCTTTGCGAAACTTCTCGACACACATATCGATTGCTTTGCCTCGATGGTGTCCTCAAACTCGATGCTCGGAATACCACGAAGTTCCTGCCAGGTGCGTAAACCTACGATACCGAACATGCCACGCACCAAACCCTCATCTATCTGCGTAAATTCCCAGGCGGTGGAGATATTGCGATCGTGGAGTTTGCGGGCGGTCTTGCGACCAATGCCCCACACATCCTCGATTGGAAATTTGCGTAGCACCTTCTCTATGTCCTGCGCACGATGCATGTAGCACCCTCCACGCAACTTTGGGTACTGCTTACAGAGCTTCGATGCTATCTTGGCGAGAGTTTTTGTGGGTGCTATACCGACCGAAACGGGTATGGATGTAAGTCTCCAACACTCGCTCGATATCTTCTTTGCGTAGGCATCGAAGTCGATGTCGTTCATACCTCTGAGATCGAGAAACGCCTCGTCTATGGAGTAGACCTCCACCGATGGTGCGTACTCCTCCAGCACCCAACGCACACGCTGTGACATATCTCCGTAGAGAGCCATATTGCCAGAGAAGACAGCGACATTGTGTTTCTCAACAATGTCGCGGATTTTAAATAGAGGATCGCCCATCTTTATGCCGAGAGCCTTCGCCTCATTGCTACGCGCAACAGCACAGCCATCGTTGTTCGAGAGAACGATAACGGGTTTGCCTTGCAGGTCAGGTCGAAAGACCCTCTCGCACGAAGCATAGAAGTTGTTGCAATCTGCCAGGGCGAACATCGGCTACATCTTTTTTATGGTATAGGTAACCACGCCCCAGATTATGAACTGATTTTCTGGGAGCACTTCGATAGGTTTATATTTTGTGTTCTGCTCATTTGCGGGCATAAGGTGCACTTTGCCATCGAGCATCTCGACACGCTTAACGGTGTACTCGCCATCTATATAGCAGACAGCCTTGCAATTATTGTAAGGCTCAATGGCACGGTCAACGATAATGATATCGCCATCGTCCATCGCAGCATCAACCATCGACACACCATCAATGCGGAAAAAGAAGGTCGAAGCCTTGTGCTTTACAAGTAGTTTCACAAGATCGAGCTTCTCTCGTATATCTTCTGCGGGCGAAGGGAATCCAGCCTTCACCTCGCCCATAACCAGACTCTCAAACGATGAGGAGTCATCTATGGCATAAGGTTTCATTCCATCCATACGAGGGCAAAGATAATGAAAATTGCTCAAACCCTACACCAACTCCCACCCTTTATCGGTAGCGATGGCTTTTTGCTCGTCTGTGAGTTTGCCGAGGTTGGTCGAGCCGATTTTGCAGGTCAAGTCTTGTGCATTCTCGCATAGGGCATTGAGCAGGGACAGCAGGCTATCCACCGAGAGTTTCGGGCAGCCATTCATCGCCACATCGACATTTATCGTACCTGCAAAGCGCACCTCCACCAGCGATTTACACGAAGTGAAGGTGGTGTCAATCTGGCTCGTGACATTGGAGAAATCCAGCGTGGAGTATATTGCCGTTAGCGATGAACATCCATGGAACAGCTCCGAGGCAGATGTAATGCTTCGAGTGTCGAGTCCATCAATCTCTGTCAGTGCGGAGCATCCGTAGAACGCCCACATCATATTCGTAACATTGGCGGTTTCGAGTTGCGGGACACGCGTGAGCGATGTACACTTGTAGCACATTTGGTACATAGAGTCGAACTGACGAAAGTCGAGCGATGTGGGCAACTCTGTTAGAGTTGTATTCTCCTTAAAGAGCTGATACGCATTTCTAACCTCGTTCATGCCCGTTGGTATCTTGTACACCTGGTTGGCAAGTTCGGCAAACGACATCGAGTAGTCTGCAGTACCTCCCTGGTCTGTAATGGCATCCACAAGGTAATCGCGCACCACAGCCAGGCGGTTGATTATTTTTGCGAAGTCTGCCATTATCCAATAATATCGATTAGGGCATCCATCAACTCATGGATGCCGAGTGATTCTCTGAGTTGCTCGACCATTGCCTCGTAGGTTATCGAGTAGGCTCCTCCGCCTCGATCAACCTCGAAGCGATCCGAGGAGGAGAGTGTTGCGGTTGGCGTAAGCTCCGCGATGGTAACGCCCGTTGTAGTGTCTGCCATAGTTTAGTAGTCGTATTTTTCGTAGTAAAGCATCGTGTTATAAGACTCCACCCACCAGCATTTGCCTCGTTCTACACTTGGCACTGCCACGAGCTGTAACAATCCTGCGTGCATAATTAGGCGTTGAACGGGGACGAAGCTCAACCCTGCATCATCGAGTGATTTGGGTGTAAGCACTCCCGAATCTTCATCATCAATAGCCAAAATTAGCGATGGCGAGGAGCGTGTACGAACGGGGACATCATAGAGCGTTAATACACTGCCAACATAATCTTCTGATGTAGGCAGTCGCAACCAAACCTCAAATCCACCAAATTTTGGGCGACCAGAGGTTATGAGGTTAAAGTTTCTATTAACCGTATACTCTTGTGTCGTTTCGTCATAGTCAGTTCCCTCCTCGTACAATCCCTTAAATGGCACTTTGACATACCCTCCGAACACACCCGTTCCCATCTCGACATGCCCATCCTCGTAGATGCGGGTGGTGGCTTCGGCTGCGCTCTCGATGCCTTCAGCACCAGCGAAGAACATCAACTTGCCATGCTTGGGGTCTGTTGCACCTGCCAAAGCACAGCCTGCCATGCCCGCCACGACCTTTGCGTTGCCCTCGTCCTTGACACCCACGAAGCCAGAAAGCACCACGCCCGCCTGCCCATCCAGCTCGGTTGTCGAGTTCTGGAAGTTATCACGCAGGTAGTCCAGGTCTGAGGATATTGCGGCAGCATCGCGCAGCAGCTTCGTGATGGTGGCACGAGCTTCGTAGTATGCCCCAATATAGGCGAAGTCGTCCTCTATCTCTATGTATTCGGGTGTGGCTGCGGTGTACTTCTCCAAAGCCGACACAGCCAAAATATAGGCGTTGACATAGGCATCCCAGCTGTCGTTCTTCTTGTACACTCTACGCGCTCTCCCTCCCGCAGCTCGGAGCACTCCGTTCGCCACGCGGAGATAC
>JAZPYA010000020.1:0-16204 GCA_045543935.1 Alistipes sp. | reverse complement strand
CACGAAATTCTTGAACGCTTTAACATTCCTAAACTCTTATTCACCACCGACCATAGAACCGAACAAAAAAAAGAGAGAAGTTCTCTCGAACTTCTCTCCTCGTACCCAGAGCCGGGGTCGAAGTTCGGCGACTTTTAAGTCGCCAACTCGCGCGGATACCGCTAAAAAAACAGCGCAGACCTGCAAAGGTCGAGCAATAAACAGTTATTCCATCCGCGCAACCGCCCCAAAGGTGAGTACTGCGGCAATGCGGGGAAGTGATAGTTGGCGAGCATGCCGTAGGCGAGCGCTGATGAGATTAGCAACGAGCGTGCTTGCGCGCGATGTAATCTAATCTCATCAGCGTAGGGACATAGTCCCTCGCCAACATCCATAGAGCCAAGCAAAAAAAAAGAGAGAAGTTCTCTCGAACTTCTCTCCTCGTACCCAGAGCCGGGGTCGAACCGGCACAGGGGTGAACCTACTGGTGTTTGAGACCAGCGCGTCTACCGATTCCGCCATCTGGGCTTCTGCGAACACCCTTTTCGAGTGGTTTGCGGTGCAAAGGTATAAATAATTTTTTGATTTACAACTCAAACCGAAAAATTTTCGCATTTTTTTGTAGTTTTGCGATATAAAGATGTGTCTAATAGGTAAAAATACAACCCAAAAGATGAAGGATTCCGAAAAAGAGTTTGCCCGAATAGTGCGAGAGCATAAGACGACTATTTACACCGTCTGCTACATGTTCTCCAAGGATAAGGAGGAGGTCGAGGACCTTTTTCAAGAGGTCCTAATCGCGCTGTGGCGTGGTTTCGATGGCTTTAGGGGCGAGTGCAATATCCGTTCGTGGATATATCGTGTGTCGCTCAACACCTGCATCAGTGCCGAGCGCAAAAAGCGCCGCCGTGCCGACTCGGTACGCCTCGATATGAATATAAACCTCTTCTCCGACACCGATGATGAGAGCCGTCAGGCGCAGATGTTGCGCAAGCGTATAGGCAAACTTGGTGTGTTTGACCGAGCAATTATTCTGCTGTGGCTCGAAAATCTATCCTACGAGGAGATTGGTGCGATTGTCGGCATCACAGCCAAGAATGTATCGGTGCGCCTTGTGCGCATACGCGAACAACTTAAAAATATGTCAAACGATTAACCCCTACCACTATGAATAGCACAGAAATGAACGAACTCAACGAGATGCGCGAGCAACTTGCTACGCTCAAAAAACGCCTTGAAGGTCAGGAGATTGTAAACGACCGCCTTATCAAAGAGGCGATGGGGCGCAAGCTATCGACACTCAACAATAGCGCGGTGTGGATGTGCATCGTATGTGTTGTTATGATACCGCTGGGATATTTCAACTTCCAGAGATTGGGGCACTCAACGGCATTCTGTATAGCTACGGCAGCGTTGTTCTTGATTTGTTTTGTGGCGATATTCATCAGCCACTACCGTATCCACAAGCGCGACATATATTCGGGCAATTTGGTGACGGTGTATAAGGAGGTTGCGCGAATGAAAAAGATATATCAGAGTTGGCACTATTGGTCAATTCCGATGTTGATAGTGTGGTTTGGTTGGTTGGAGTATGAAATCTATCTAAACCAAGCCAACGAAGATATAACCGCATTGTTGGCGATTAGTGCAAGCGGAATTTTCGGAGGAATAATAGGTGGAATTATCGGTTTGCGAATCCATAAACGCACTCTTCGCACAGCGGACGACTTATTGCGCCAAATCGAGGAGTTGCAACGACAAGAATAGCGTCTAAACAAGCTCTTTTAGGGCTATGCAAACTTTTTGCACAGGTAGCCCCATAACGTTGTAGAACGAGCCTTGAAGCCCCTCTATGGCAGTATAGCCTATCCACTCTTGAATACCGTATGCGCCCGCTTTATCGAGTGGGCGATACTTTTCTATGTAGTACGCAATCTCCTCGTTTTCGAGTGGTCGGAAGGTCACAAGACTCTCCGCCGAGAAGGAGATTGTGCGCAAAGGGGTGCGAAGCGTAACGCCCGTAACGACTTTATGAGTTGCACCCGACAACATCTTCAACATTCGCTCAGCATCGGCATTGTTTTTTGGTTTGCCGAGAATCTCCCCACCTGCAATTACGACCGTATCGGCAGTCAACAAGATATCGCCCTCTGCAAGCGCGTGAGGATAGGCGTTGCTTTTGAGTTGCGAGAGGTACTCGGCAACCTTGTCGGCTTCGAGGTCGGCAGGGAAACTCTCCTCACACTCGAACTTTTCGGCCAGCACAAAGTCGATATCGCAAGCAGCGAGCAATTCACGGCGGCGTGGCGATGCCGAGGCGAGAATAAGGCGGTAATTTTTGAGTCTATCTTGCAGTAACATAGTGGTTTATCTTCTTCTGAACTCCGAGCATATAACAGCCGTAGCAACCGCCACATTCAACGACTCCGAGCCACAGCGGTCGGCTGGGTATGGCGGAATAAGCAACTTGTTTGTAACCGTTTCGGCAACCTCTGCCGATATGCCCTGTCCCTCATTGCCCATCACGATAATGCCTGATTTATCAAGCTGTGCCGAGTAGATATTTTCCCCTTCGAGAAATGTGCCGTAAATCTTTGTATCGTGTTGTGATGCAAGCCATTGCGAAAGATTTGTATAATGTACTCGCACACGCAGAATTGCCCCCATAGTCGCCTGCACAACCTTTGGATTGAAGCAGTCGGCAGAGTCCTCCGAGCAGACAATATCGCTAATGCCAAACCAATCGGCAAGGCGGATAATCGTGCCAAGATTACCCGGATTTTGTACGCGATCAAGAGCCAAAACAAGATTATTCGCAGGTTGAGCCTTTGCAAGCGAGTGGCGTGGTAGTTCAACCACTGCCAATACCGAATTTGCGGTTTTGAGCTGCGAGATGCGTTCCATCTCCTTCTCGCTGATAATCTCGCCCTCCGAGAATAGCGGCTTGGTCTGCAAAATACGGCGAATGCGAAGCGAGGAGTTGCGAATCTCGCCAACCAACTTCTCACCTTCGGCAATAAACGCCCCCAACTCCTCACGCCCTTGCTTGGTCGCAAGCGACTTAATATCAAGTATTTCAGCTCTCGTAATCATATCTTAAATGTTTCGCCTTCGTGGGCGATATAGGTTTCTGGGAATATGGCTCGTGCCTCTGCCAATAATGGCTCTTTGTCTTTGTAGCGAGACGAAAAATGACCAATCAACAACCGCTTTGCGCTAGCAGCCAAAGCCGTCTTCGCTGCATCTTCCGTGGTGGCGTGTCCGCGCTCCTTTGCCTCCTTTTTCTGCGCTGCGGCATAGGTTGCCTCATGATAGAGCAAATCAACCCCGGCTACATTTTTTGCCACAGTCCCCGAACGGTTTGTGTCTGAGCAATATGCATACGACTGCGGAGGGTGAGCCACGAAAGTTATACGCTCATTAGGCAAGATTGTACCATCTTCCAGCTCAATATCATCACCCTCCTTGGCTGCAACTATCTGCTTTACCGAAAGTCCATAACGCTCAATAGCAAACTTATCCACATTGCGTGGCAACGGCTTTTCGCGGAATAGGTAGCCCGATGTTGGTACTCTGTGGCGAAGCGGTATGCTCCACACCTCCAACGAGCGATTTTCAAAGATTATTTGGTGCTTCGTGGTATCGACCTCCACCCACTGCACCTCGTAAGGCAACTCCTTATCGAAGTAGCGCAGATGGTACTCCAAAATCTCTCCAAAGGGGCGTGGCGCATAGATTGTGAGGGGCGTTTTCTTACCATAGAGACCGAGTGTTGAGATTAGCGGAAAGAGACCAAAAACATGGTCGCCGTGCAGATGTGAGATAAAGACTGCACGCAACTTCAGCGGGTTAATGCCACATCGGAACATCTGCTGTTGCACACCCTCTCCTGCATCGACCAAGTAGTACTGCTCATTGCAGTTTACCACCTGTGCCGAAGGGTGTCCATTTACGGTAGGCTTGGCAGATGAAGCCCCTAAAATCGTTACACCTATCATTTTTGCTATTAGCTTTCTCTGTTTTCCGAACTCCGAAACTTGTCACGGCGCAACATAATTAAGGGTAATTAACGGCTAGTAACGGCTAGTAAAGAAGAGCGCTCACCCTTACTTGCCGTTAATAGCCCTTACTTGCCGTTATCAAGCAGAGCAACTGTCAATTATTTCTGCGAAGCAAGAAATCTCTCTGCATCAAGCGCTGCTATACAGCCCGAACCTGCGGCTACAATAGCCTGACGGTAGTGTGGGTCGCGTACATCGCCTGCGGCAAAGATACCCTCAACCGAGGTCTTCGATGTTCCCGGCTCAACAACAATGTAGCCCTGCTCGTCAAGCTCCAACTTGCCCTTTACCAGCTCGGTGTTAGGGTGGTGTCCGATAGCGAGGAAGAAGCCCGAAATCTCGATATCATACTCCTCTCCATTGTTTTTGCGAAGGCGTGCGCCGGTTACGCCATCTTCATCGCCCAAAACCTCTACGGTGTTATGCTCGAACAATACCTTTATATTAGGTGTGTTGAAGACGCGCTCTTGCATAGCCTTCGATGCACGAAGGAATGGCTTGCGCACGATAAGATAGACCTGACGACAGAGCGATGCGAGGTATGTAGCCTCCTCACAAGCGGTGTCGCCACCACCCACAACTGCTACATCTTGTTTGCGGTAGAAGAAGCCATCGCAAGTAGCACAAGCACTCACTCCCATACCGCGGAACTTGCGCTCCGACTCCAAGCCAAGATACTTTGCCGATGCACCCGTGCAGATAATAACAGCCTCTGCCTCAATTTGTTTATCACCGTCAATGGTGAGAACGAAAGGGCGCTCCGAGGTCTCGATATTTGTTATGATACCCGTGCGTACATCTGCGCCGAGTCGAACAGCCTGTGCGCGAAGGTCGTTCATCATCTCTGTTCCTTGAACTCCATCGGGATAGCCCGGGAAGTTCTCGATTTCGGTTGTTGTGGTAAGTTGTCCGCCCGGCTCGATACCCTCGTACAATACAGGATTCAAGGCAGCGCGTGCCGCGTAGATAGCGGCGGTAAATCCAGCAGGACCGCTACCAACGATTAAAATTTTAACTCTTTCCATAATAGTTTTGGCTTTTAGCCATTGGCTTTCTCTAATTTATTTATAATATCGTTTGAAATTTTTTCACTTTGCAAAAGTAATAAATCTCTCGCAAAAGACGAAAAATGGCAGTAGAAAAAGTTGCAGAAAAAAGTTGCGAGTTTGCAAAAACAAAAAAAAATCTCTATATTTCGGACTGTAATATGCCGAATTTCGGGCAGAAACAAGAGTAAAATGGCGCATAAGCATTTGTAATACAAAAGGTTAAACATTGTTTATGTCGCTTTTGACAAGAGAAACTGAAATTTGTAAAACGGCAAAAATTTTACAAAAAACACATAAATACAAACAACAAAATTTTTAATCAATTAAAAACTATGAAAAAATTATTTTTGGTTTTGGCAGCTGCTGCAATGACATTCAGCACTGCAATCGCACAGGAGGCCGCAACTGCAACCGCAGAGCAGCCTGCAACCGAAGTAGTAGAGGCTGTTGAGGCTCCGGCTGAGGCTGAGGCAGTTCTCGATGCAGAGACAGAGATCGCTGGTGATTCGATTCACTACGTTCTTATGCAGAAGTTCCTCGAAGGTGGTTGGGGTTGGATGCTCCCTATCCTTGTAGTATTGGTACTCGGTATGGCTATCGCTATCGAGCGTATCCTCTTCCTTTCGCTCTCGACCATCAACACTAAGAAGTTTGTTGCACAGGTTGAGGCTGCTTTGAACGAGGGTGGCGTTGAGGCTGCAAAGGAGATTTGCCGCAACACTAAGGGCCCTATCGCTTCTATCTACTATCAGGGACTCGACCGTTATCACCTTGGTCTTGACGCTGTTGAGAAGGCTGTTGTATCTTACGGCTCTGTTCAGACAGGTCAGTTGGAGTCGGGACTCGGTTGGTTGTCGTTGTTCATTTCGCTCTCTCCATCACTCGGATTTATGGGTACAGTTGTTGGTCTCGTTCAGTCGTTCGACTCGATTCAGGCAGCAGGTGATATCAGCCCGGCACTCGTTGCAGGTGGTATGAAGGTTGCGCTCTTGACAACCCTCCTCGGTCTGATTGCAGCGATGGTTCTCCAAGTGTTCTATAACTATGTTATCGTTAAGATTGACGGTATGGTTAACGAGATGGAGGATGCTTCGATTACCTTGACCGATATGCTCACTGCATACAACAAGAAATAATTTGATTAACGAATAATCGTACACAAAACGAATATCATGAAAAAGAAGTTGAATATGGTGCTGGTGGCACTGTTCGTTATTACACTCGCCTTTGTAGGTTGGGCTGTTATTTCGGGCGGTTCGGAAGTAGCTATCAGCTGGAACCTCATCTGGGGCTATGTGTTGCTCGTAGCAGCAATCGTATGTGTCCTCTATGCGGCCATCAAGGGTACGATTACCAACCCTGCGGGATTAAAGAATACACTTATTGCTGTTGTTTTGGTTGTAGTTGTCGTAGGCGCAGCCCTCGGCATTGCATTGAGCCACGATGGTTTGGTTGTTCCAAACTCGGCAGGTGGAGTTTTCGATGATCCATTCGAGTTGGTTATCTCCGAAACAGGTATTCTTGTAACCTATGTAGTGGCAGCAGCGACACTTCTCGTAACAATTTTTGCCGAGGTTCGCAACGCATTAAAGTAATAAGTATTTATGGCTAAAAGTAAGAAAATACCTGAAATCAACGCCTCGTCACAAGCGGATATCGCATTTACCGTGCTTATCTTCTTCCTTGTGGTTTCGACCATGGATGTAGATACCGGTATTGTGCGTATGTTGCCACCAATGGCAGATCCTAATGTGAAGCAGGAGGATATCAAGGTGAAGGAGCGAAACCTTCTCTTGGTGTTCGTTTCCGGTTCGGGTAACATCATGGCAGGAGGAAAGGTTATCTCGTTGAACGCCTTGAAGGATAAGGCGAAGGAGTTTATCCTCAATCCTCTCGATGACGAAAACCTTCCGGAGAAGAAGGTTACCGAAATCGAAATGCCAGATGGCTCGAAGTGGGCATATCCTGTCAGTGAGGGTGTGGTTTCGTTGCAGAATACTCGTGATACAAGTTATCAGGTCTATATTCAGGTTCAGAACGAACTTACCCGCGCCTTCAACGAGGTGCGTGACGAGGTTGCAATGAGCAAATTCGGCAAGAAGTTCGCTGACCTCGATGACGCTGAGCGCAAAGTAATAACCAAGGCTATTCCAATGAAGATTTCGGAGGCAGAGCCGCGTAAAATGATTAAGTAGTATGGCAGTAATGAAGAAAAAGGGCGAGCGTGAAGTGCCCGCTATGTCTACCACATCGTTGCCCGATGTCGTATATATCATCTTGTTCTTCTTTATGCTTTCGACTTCGATGCGCGATCAGGAGTTGCTCGTAACCTACAAGTTGCCTAAAGCAACCGAGGTTCAGAAACTCGAGAAGAAGAACTTGGTATCATATATACATATAGGTACACCTGCGTTGAATATGCAGGCGAAGTTTGGTACTGCACCTCGTATTCAGTTGAACGACTCGTACAAGACAACCAAGGATATCTTGGACTTTGTTGCCGGCGAGCGTGACAACCTCAATGAGTCAGACCGTGCCTCGATGACCGTATGTTTGAAGGCTGATGAGAATACAAAGATGGGTGTTGTTGCCGATGTGAAGCAGGAGCTTCGCCGTGCTAACGCCTTGAAGTTGTCCTATGCATCCTCAAAGGTGTTGAACTACTAAACAACACCTTATGCAATAACAAAGCAGCGCAACCCGAAAGGTTGTGCTGTTTTGTTATTGCATAAACAAGATTTATCGCTTATCTTTGTAGCAAACAAAACTTGAATTTATGAAGGTCAACTACAAACAGATTGCAAAGACGGTGGCGATTTGTGCCGCCATTTTTGGCGTGGCATATCTCTTGGGATATGGCATTGGTCGAGGAATCAGAAAAATCAAAGATATGACAGAAGTTTTGAAATACCCCGAAACAGCCCGTGAGGGGGTGGTGGATAACTACCACGGAACAGAGATTGCCGACCCTTATCGTTGGCTCGAAGATGACAACTCGGAGCGCACTGCCGAGTGGGTAAAGGCGCAGAATGAGGTGACTTTCGGCTACCTCAACTCACTCCCACAGCGCAAGGCTATTCGTGAGCGATTGGAGGAGTTGTGGAACTACCCAACGCAGAGCGCACCCGCAAAGCGTGGCGAGTGGTACTATATTTCGCGTAATAGCGGTCTGCAAAATCAGAGCGTAATTTACCGCAAACGCAACCTCTCGGACACCGAGGAGGAGCTCTTTTTCGATCCAAACACTCTCTCCGAAGATGGCACAGTAGCACTCAACACGGGAACATTTACAAAAGATGGTCGCTACTTCGCCTATTCGCTCGCCTCGGCAGGCTCGGATTGGGTGGAGATTTTCGTTCTCGACACCAAGACGATGAAACCCCTTGCCGACCACATCAAGTGGGTAAAGTTCTCGGGTGCTTCGTGGACTCGCGATGGTCGCGGTTTCTATTATAGCGCCTACGATGCTCCGAAGGAGGGTGATGGCGTATATTCGGCACAAAACACCAATCAGAAGGTCTATTTCCACCGCCTTGGCACCAAGCAGGAGGAGGATATTTTGATATTTGAGGATAAGAAAAACCCTCTCCACTACCATCACGGTGGCGAGAGCGAAGACGGCAAGTGGCAGTTTGTAACCTCTTCGGCAGGTACTTCGGGAACGCAGTTGCTCTACAAGCGCACCTCGGAGCGCAAGTGGCGCACGATGTTCAAGGGTTTCGAGTACGACTACTACCTCCTCGATTGCTACAACGATGAGGCGATGATTATGACCAACGACCACGCTGCAAACTATCGCCTTGTAGGTGTAAATCTCGTTACGGGCGAGCAGTACGACATTATCCCCGAGGGCAGCTCACTGCTCGAAGCGGTGGGTATGGCAGGCGACTACCTCTTTGCCGAGTATCTGATTGATGCACAGAATAAAATCTTCCAATACGACCGCAAAGGCAACCTTGTGCGTGAAGTTGAGTTGCCAATTATCGGCTCGGTGGGCGGTTTCGATGGCGAGCGCGAGGATAAGGAGGTCTATTATGCCGTAACCAACTACACCACCCCGGGCACAATCTATCGCTACGATATTGAGAGTGGCAAGAGCGAGTTGTACCACCGTGCAGAGGTTAAGTTCGACAGCGAGAAGTACGAAACAGAGCAGATATTCTTCGAAAGCAAAGATGGTACGCGCGTGCCGATGTTCGTGTCGCACAAGAAGGGGTTAAAATTGAACGGCAAAAACCCTTGCTACCTCTACGGATATGGTGGCTTCCAAATCAACCTCACCCCATCGTTTTCGACTACGGCGGTGATGTTTATGGAGCAGGGTGGCGTATGGTGCGTAGTAAACCTGCGTGGTGGCTCGGAGTATGGCGAGGAGTGGCACAAAGGCGGTATGTTGGAGAACAAACAGAATGTCTTTGACGACTTTATCTCGGCTGCCGAGTACCTTATCGACAAGGGCTATACATCGAGCAAAAAACTCGCTATTGCAGGTGGCTCGAATGGTGGTTTGTTGGTAGGTGCGTGTATGACACAACGCCCCGACTTGTACGCTGTTGCACTGCCTGCGGTAGGTGTGTTGGATATGTTGCGTTACCACCGCTTTACAATCGGTCATGGCTGGGTTGTGGAGTACGGCTCTTCGGACAATAAAGAGCAGTTCGAGTATTTAGTGAAATATTCGCCACTACACAACCTATGCAAAGGAGTTGCATACCCCGCTACGCTTATCACTACGGGCGACCACGATGATCGCGTAGTGCCAGCGCACTCGTTTAAGTTTGCTGCCGAGTTGCAACACTGCCATAGCGGTAAAAACCCTGTGCTTATCCGCATAGACACCAACGCAGGACATGGCGCAGGCAAGCCGACCTCGAAGCGCATCGAGGAGGTGGCGGATACTTTTGCGTTTGTGTTTGAGAACACAAACACAAAGTATAATTGACAATTGACGAATTGACAATTAAAGGAAGATGTTATATGGAGGAATTAGAATTGCGCAGTAAGAGAGTATTTGAGTTTCTTGACTCACATCAGATTAAATACGAGGTCTATTTTCACCCTGAATCGCCAACGATTGAGATTGCCAAGCAGTATTGGCGCAAGGACGGCTCGGTGCATTGCAAAAACCTCTTTTTCCGCAACCACAAGGGCAACCGCCACTACTTGGTCTGCTTCGATTGCGACCGCGATATGGCAATTCACGACCTCGAACACCGCCTGCATCAGGGCAAGTTGAGTTTTGCCTCGCCACAGCGTATGGAGCGATACCTCGGCTTGGAGCCCGGCTCGGTGTCGCCATTCGGACTTATCAACGATGAGGAGAATCACACTCATCTCTTCCTCGACAAGAATCTGCAAAATGCCGAGAGCCTAAGTTTCCACCCCAACGACAGTCGTGGCACGGTAGTTATCTCGCGCGAGGAGTTTCTGCGCTACCTCGAAGCAGTAGGCAATAGTTGGGAATTTGTGGAGCTCTATTAGAGAGGCGTTAGAGGCGTTAATCCTGCTACGCAGGCTTCTCCTCCTTCGCACCTCGGCATAGTGTGCAAGCACCCTCTGCTCTCGGTTTGTCGTCGGTTAGAGGCGTTAGAGGTTATTAGGGGAAATAGAGAGATTAGGGAATTTAGGGATTGGGGCAATCTCTAATTCTCTGCGCCACCCTTACTTGCCCTTAATAGCCCTTAATAGCCGTTACTTGCCTTTATTCCCTGGCGCAAAACAAAAAATCTCTCAACTCTCAACTCTCAACTCTCAACTTTTTACTATATTTGCACCCAAAGTAACAGACTAATCGTATGAAAGTTTACAAATTTGGAGGAGCATCGGTGCGTCATGCCGAGGGTGTACGCAACCTTTTGAATATCGTAAGTGGCGAGGAGGAGTTGTTCGTTATCGTCTCGGCAATGGGCAAAACCACCAACGCCTTGGAGGAGGTTTTCGATGCTATGCGCAAGGGCGACACCGCCTTCTGCGAGAAGAAAATCGAAGAGATTAAGGCTTACCACTACACCACTATCGCTGACCTTTTTGGCTCGGCGGAGTACCGTATCGAGGAGGTTGATGCACTCTTTGAGGCATTGCGCAAAGCGGTGACAACCAACAAGTTCGAGCGCGGTCGTGCAGAGGAGTGGTACGACCATATCGTAGCCTACGGAGAGTTGGTTTCGACAACTATCATCTCGGCATTCCTCAACAAGGAGGGCATATCAAATAAGTGGATAGATATGCGCAAGTGTTTCCACACGCAGGCGCGCCACAAGGATGCAAATGTCCTTATCGAGCAGTCCAAAACACCGCTTCGCCTCGCTGTTGCAGGTGCAGAGAGTCGCATTTTCGTTGGTCAAGGCTTTATCGGCTCGGCTCCCGATGGAACGACCACAACACTCGGTCGAGAAGGCTCGGACTACTCGGCAGCTGTCGTTGCAAATATCCTCAATGCAGAGTCTATGACCGTATGGAAAGATGTTGACGGTATCCTCAACGCAGACCCTAAAATCTTCCCCGATGCGGTGAAAATTGACCAACTTAACTATGTGGATACCATTGAGTTGGCATATAGCGGTGCGCAGATTATCCACCCCAAGACCATCAAGCCGTTGCAAAACAAAAACATACCGTTGTATGTAAAACCTTTCGGCAATAAACTCGCTGCCGGCACGGAGATTAACGGCACAGCACCAACATTCACAACGCCGATTATTATCTTGAAGCGCAACCAGAGTTTCTTGCGCCTTCGTTCTCGCGATTTATCGTTTGTGTTAGAGGAGAAGTTCCCTATTATATTTGCGACTTTGGAGCGTTTCCGCATCAAGACAAACCTTATCCACAACACCGCCGTAGAGTTGGGCTTGTGCGTAGAGGAGAGTTGGCACTTGGAGGAGGTTGCAACTGCTTTGCAGGAGGAGGGATTTAACACCGAAATCATCGAGAAAGTTGAACTCCTGACCATTCGCCACTACAACGATGAGTTGCTCAACAAGTATGTAGCGTGCGATGACTTCATTATCAGCCAACTGACACCTGATACTGTACGCTATGTAAAACCTTTATAATCAACCTATTATGAAAAGATTTTTATTTGCAGTTATTGCAATTTTCGCGTTTGTTGCGGCCTATGCAGCAAAGCCCGTAAAAATTATTTTCGATACCGATATGGGTAACGATGTAGATGATGTTATCGCTCTCGATATGCTCTACAAATATCAAGATGAGGGAACTATCGACCTGCTTGGTATCTTGTCGAGCAAGCGCGAGGGAGGTAGTGTTAAGTTGATTGATGCGATGAACACCCTCTATGGCTATCCGAATATCCCTGTCGGCATTGCGAAGATATATCCCGAGGAGAATTATGTGGATACCTCAACCTCGAAGCGATTGAACTATGCCGATTGGGTTGTGGCAAACTACAACTACAAACACACCATTAAGGATTGGAATGCAGTACCTGATGGCTACAAATTGCTCCGCCAACTCCTCGCAAAGGAGGAAGATCACAGCGTAGTGGTTGTGGCGGTAGGTTTTTCGACCAACTTGGCGCGTATGATGGAGTCGAAGGGTGATGAGTTTTCGCCACTCGGAGGCAAGGAGTTGTTTGCGCAGAAGGTGGAGAAGGTGGTTATTATGGCGGGCAACTTCTCGGAGCAAAAACCAGAGTACAATGTCCGCAAAGACCACTTTGCCGCAGTAAAATTCTACGCCGAGTGTCCTGTGCCGATGTACTTTACCGACTACCGACTTGGTCGTACAATTCTCTACCCTTGGCAGTGCGTCTATAAAGGCTTTAAGTATGCTGAAAATCACCCGTTTGTAACCACTTTCGAGTACTATCAGCAGATGCCTTACAACCGTCCGTTGTGGGACCCTACGGCGGTACTTTTCGCTGCCGAGCCAAAGGGTGGCTACGCCTCAATCTCGAAGCCTGGTATGGTGCAAGTAGATTTCAAGAGCAGTACATTTTTTATCGAGGATAAGGGGTCAAATCGCTACTACTACATCGTGAACGACAAGCAGCGCGCAAAAATTATTCGCCGCGTTGAGGAACTTACTATGCGCACGCCAAAGTGCTTTAATAAGTAAAACAACTTCTGACAAAAATGGAGGTGGCTAATCAACTTAGTCACCTCCATTTGTATATATGTGTAGCAACTACTCGCGAGAGTGCCACAAAATCGAACTCTCCGAATCCCACTCGGGGAGTGGTTTTGGCTCGAAGTCGGAGTAGCCGAGTGCCACAACGCACTCTATGCCCCACTCGGCAGGGATATCGAGAAATGTACGCAGATAATCCTCGGCTTGTGCGCCATCGGGTTCATTTTGCAGACGAGGACGACCTCCGACATGCACCCAGCACGAAGCCAAACCATGCTCAACGATAGAGAGTTGGAGCATTGTTGTCGATATTGCGCAGTTTTCGCGCCATAGGTCGGTCTTGGTGGTATCGCCCATAACTACGATTGCTGCGGGCGCACCTGTCATAAAGCCAGAGCCATAGTCGCGCATTTCGGAGATTTTGTCAATTGTTTCGCGGTCATCGACAATCAAAAAGCGTGTTGTGTGCATATTGCGTGAAGATGGCGCTGTGAGTGCATCGCGCACAATATCGAGCAACTCTTCGCGCGAAGGTGTGGTAGGCGAAAACTTGCGCACGCTGCGGCGTTTAGCCAAAATATCCTTAAATTCCATGGTTTTATAGTTGTTTTTTGTGTTATCGGTAGTTTGCAGTGCAAAAATAGTGAAAAAATTATTACTTTTGTGGCATATATAATATAAATGTATCGAACTATGGAGGTTGCTAACCACAAATTTACAATTGCGTTGATATACGACTTTGACGGAACACTCGCTGCGGGAAATATGCAGGAGTACGACTTTATTCCCGCTGTTGGAAAGAGTAATTTCGAGTTCTGGGACGAGTCGAATCGTCTTGCCGAGGAGCAAGATGCCGACCAGATACTGACCTACATGGCTCTGATGATTCACGAGGCTCAAGCAAAGGGTTTGTCGCTTCGCCGTGAGGCATTTCAGGAGTCAGGCAAAAAGATAGAGCTATATCCGGGTGTGTTGGAGTGGTTTGACCGCATCAACAAATACGGCGAGGAGCGAGGTGTGCGCGTGTTGCACTACATCAACTCATCGGGCTTGAAGGAGATTATCGAGGGAACGCCTATTGCCGACAAATTCCGCAAAATTTACGCCTGCTCATTTCTCTACAATGTCGATGGCATAGCCTATTGGCCGGGTGTGGCGGTGAACTACACCAACAAGACGCAGTTTATCTTCAAAATCAATAAGGGCGTGGAGTCTGTCTATGATACCAAGCAGGTGAACAAATATATGGAGGAGAAGGAGCGCCCTGTGCCATTCTCGCGTATGATTTATGTAGGAGATGGAACAACAGATATTCCTTGTATGCGCCTTGTTAAAAACTTTGGCGGACATTCTATTGCAGTCTATAACCCGAGAGATTGGTCGAAAAAGAGCGAGATGAGTACCCTTATTCGCGACAACCGAGTAAATCACGTCTGTGCAGCCGACTATGGCGAGGATACGGAGATGGATACGGTGGTTAAGGCGATTATCGACAAGTGCGTAGCCGACCACAAGTTGGCTCTGCTCGAAGCAGAAAAACTGTAAACTATGAAAGAGTTGATTTTTGCAACAAATAATGCCCACAAATTGGGCGAGGTGCAGGCTCTCTTGGAGGGCAAGTTTGCGCTTAAAACCTTGCGAGAGTGTGGCATAACCGAGGATATTCCCGAGACAGCCGAAACGCTCGAAGGCAACGCTTTGCAGAAGGCTCGCTATGTTTTTGAGCGCACAGGCGCAGATTGCTTTGCCGATGATACAGGCTTGGAAGTCGATGCTTTGGGTGGCGCTCCGGGAGTTCGCTCGGCTCGCTATGCGGGCGATGAGCATAACTTCGATGCAAACAATGCCCTACTTTTGAAAAACCTTGAAGGCGAGGAGAATCGCTCGGCGCGCTTTCGCACCGTTATTGCTCTGATTCTCGGTGGCAAAGAGTATCTGTTCGATGGCGTTGTCGAAGGCTCTATTATCGACCATATGTCGGGTAAGGAGGGCTTTGGATATGACCCTATGTTTGTGCCCGAGGGCGAAACGCGCACCTTTGCCGAGATGTCGGCAGAGGAGAAGAATGCTATCTCGCACCGTGGTCGCGCAGTGGCAAAACTTGTAGAGTTCCTACAAACGGAAAAATAATTTAATAGAGTCGTTAAGGGCGTTAGAGTCGTTAGGGGATTTACATTTCTCTCGTCTTTCGTCTCTCGTCTCTCGTCTAAAATAAAAACTATGGCAAATTACGAACGCGAGGATAGATATGACCTCGAAAAGATTGAGCAACTGAAATACCACTACCGAGAGGTGTTGCGACTCCTCGGCGAAGACCCCGAGCGTGAGGGTTTAATTAAAACCCCTGAGCGTGTGGCAAAGGCGTGGTCTTTCCTTACGAAGGGCTACGAGCAAGATCCGATAGCCATCTTGCAGTCGGCGATGTTTAAGGAGGAGTACAAGCAGATGGTTGTGGTGAAGGATATCGAGTTGTTCTCGGTGTGTGAGCACCATATGTTGCCATTTGTAGGCAAAGCACACGTTGCCTATATCCCAAATGGCACTATCACGGGTCTGTCGAAGATTGCCCGTGTTGTGGAGTGCTTTGCGCGCCGTTTGCAGGTACAAGAGCGCCTTACCGTGCAGATTCGCGATAGCATTCAGCAAGCATTAAATCCTGTGGGTGTGGCTGTGGTTATCGAGGCTTCGCATATGTGTATGCAGATGCGAGGTGTCGAGAAACAGGGCTCCAAAACTACCACTTCGGCATTTACAGGAATTTTCCTTTCGGACCCTCGCACACGAGAGGAGTTTATGTCGCTTATTAAAAATCGTTCTGATTGGTAAATTTCGCCTGAATGTGTCGGACGCCAAAATACTCACAAAAAGAGCCTGCCTAACCTCTCGGTTAGACAGGCTTTATTTTTAACTCACTGATTTTCAGTGTTAGTTTTTACGAAAATTACGAAATTCTACATAGGAGACTACATGAAGGTCGTAATTAAGCCAACTAACTACGAGCACAAAGGTAGACAAATCTTTTGAAAG
>JAZPYA010000019.1:0-22170 GCA_045543935.1 Alistipes sp. | reverse complement strand
ACACCTGATTTTGCGCTTTTTTGCCATAAAAAATAGAGATTAGTAGAAAACGGTTTCTACTAATCTCTAAAATATCGCTGTAATTTACAAATTTACAAACACTTATCTTTTTGTCCAAGCGCCGCTTTTTGCATCATTACCTTTTTGTAGAAGTTGTATAACAAGAGGGTTTTTAAGGCTTGCGAAGTCCGAGAAACCGCAGCATACTATGGCGTATGTGAGGATTCCGAGGACGAGCGTAACGCAGAAAACACCTTGTTAGACAGCTTCTTTTATCAGTAGTAGAATCTCTACTTACAAAACACCCTTATCAATCAGCCACTCGGCAATCTGTACTGCGTTCAAGGCTGCACCCTTCTTGATTTGGTCGGCAACACACCAGAACGACAAGCCATTCTCGCAGGTGATATCCTTGCGGATACGACCAACATATACAGGCTCCTTGCCGGCGATAAAGAGAGGCATCGGATACTCCTTCTCTGCCGGATTATCCACAACAACTACGCCCTCAGCCTTGGCAAAAGCCTCACGCGCCTCCGCAGGAGAGATTGGTCGCTCGGTCTCAACCCAGATACTCTCCGAGTGCGCACGCATAACGGGAACACGCACACATGTTGCCGACACCGAGCAGTCCGAGTGCATAATCTTGCGGGTTTCGTTGTGCATCTTCATCTCCTCCTTGGTGTAGTCGTTGTCGGTAAAGACATCAATGTGCGGTATCACATTGAATGCCAGCTGATAAGCGAACTTTTCAACCTTTGGCTCCTCGCCCTTCGCGAGCGATGCGTGTTGTGCCTCCAACTCCGCCATCGCCTGCGCACCTGCGCCACTTGCCGACTGATAGGTTGAAACATGCACACGCTTGATGTGCGACAACTTCTCGATAGCATTCAATGCCACAACCATCTGGATTGTTGTACAGTTCGGATTTGCGATAATGCGGCGTGGCGCATTCAATGCGTCTTCGGCATTTACCTCTGGAACAACCAACGGTACATCGTTGTCCATACGATAGCACGATGAATTGTCAATCATCAAGCAGCCATATTTTGTGATTGTTTCAGCATAATCGCGCGAAATAGCACCACCTGCCGATACCAAAGCCAAATCGATATCCTTAAAGTCGTCATTGTGCTGCAACTCCTTGATTACAATCTCTTTGCCACGAAAAGTTCGTGTCTGTCCTGCACTGCGAGATGAGCCAAACAACACCAACTCATCGAGAGGGAAGTTATGCTCGTCTAAAATTTTGAGGAACTCTTGTCCTACGGCGCCACTTGCGCCAACAACTGCAACCTTCATAATTAAAAGTTAAGAATTAAAAATTAAAAATTATTTTTTTCAACTACTCACTACTCGTTACTCACTACTCACTATTCAAAGAATTCGTCTTGTGTCATTGCTACGGCATCGGCAGGGCTTTCGGCATCTTCGCACTCCACCGCTTGCCACGATGCAGGAGCAACAAATTTATCCTCTCGATTAACATTTATATTCGGATCGCTATGCACTCTGCGGAGAAAATCTCCAACTATCGGCAACGCCATAACCGAGCCTTCGCCTCGACTCGAAGTGAGGTGTATCGACTGGTCTTCGCCACCAACCCACGCTCCTGCAACAAGTTTTGGCGTAATACCCATAAACCAAGCATCACGATTTTCGTTTGTTGTACCCGTCTTTCCGGCAATCTCTACGCCGTGCATATTGAACGCCCAACCCATACGGCGACCTGTGCCGTGAGTGATAACTCTCTGCATCATCGTAAGCATCGTATATGCCGACTCTTTGCTGATTGCATCTTGCGAGGAGGAGGTGAACGAGGAGATTAGATTACCCTGTCTATCCTCGATGTGGGTTACGAAGATTGGAGTGTTATATACTCCCTCATTTGCGAAGGTCGAATAAGCACTAACCATCTCATAAACATTCGACTCGAATGAACCTACACACAACGCATATACAGGGTCAATAAAGCTCAAAATACCCATATTGTGGATAAAGTCGGCTACCGCTTCGGGTTGCTTTGCCTGCTTCATAATCCACGCCGAGTAGTTGTTACGCGAGTGTGCCAAGCCCCAACGCAGCGGGTGCAAAACTCCATCATATTCAACATTTCCCGACTCCTTTGGTGACCACGCTGCACCGACTGCCGTTTCGATGGTTACCGGCAGGTTTGGCACCATTGTACAAGGGGTAAGACCGAGGTGGTCAATAGCGAAGGTGTAGATAAACGGCTTTACGGTAGAGCCAATCTGTCGCTTGCCCTGCTTTGCCATATCGTACTTGAAGTATTGGAACGAAGGTCCACCAACATACGCCTTGACATATCCTGTCTGCGGCTCCATCGCCACAAATGCTGCTCGCATAATGCGCTTATGGTGCAAAATGGAGTCGCGCGGAGTGAGCAGAGTATCGCGCTCGCCCTCGTAGGTAAAGACCTTCATCTCGCACTTTTTGTTGAAACTTGCGTATATCTCTTTGTCATTCACGCCCGCCGACTTCATATTGCGGAAGCGGTCTGAATTGCGCATTGCTCGCTTGATAATAGCCTCTTCCTCCTTCGCGGTGAGGTTTATGAAGAGCTTTTTCGTTTCGCGCACCTGCTTATCCATTGTTGGCTGAATAACGGTCTGCAACTGCTTCTGCACCGAAGCCTCGGCATACTCCTGCATCGAGGCGTTAATGGTGGTGTAAATCTTCAAACCATCGCGATAGATATCGTATGGTGAGCCATCTGCCTTGCGGTTTTTGTGACACCAGCCGATAAGCGGATTTTCGTCATACTCCTTGCACGCCTGCTCGTAATCCCACGTGGTGTAGAAGTTGCGGCGCTTTGGTCGTTGAGCATTCATCGTCAAGCGCAACATCTCGCGAAAATAGGTTGCGCGACCATAGTTGTGCGATACAGGGCGATAGTTCAGCGTAATAGGCAGTGCCGACAACGAGTCGTATTGTGCCTCGGTGATGCCCCCTGCTGTAGCAATACGCTTCAATACGATGTTTCGGCGTTTGAGAGAGTTTTCGGGGTTGCGCACAGGCGAGTAGCGAGTTGGAGCATTCACAACTCCCACCAACACCGCCGCCTCCTGCAAGTTCAACTCCGCAGGTGTTTTGCCGAAGAAGGTTGCTGCCGCCGACTTGATTCCAAAGGCATTGGAGCCATACTCTACCGTATTGAGATACATCGCCACTATCTCCTCCTTGGTGTAGTTGTATTCGAGTTTGAGAGCTGTAATCCACTCTTTGAACTTCGACACCACAAGTTTTGCTGTGCGGACAATCTTGTTTTCGCCCCGCTTACCACGAGGGAAGAGATTTTTCGCCAGCTGTTGTGTAATGGTGCTACCGCCACCCTGCGATGAGCGTTGCAAGGCAATGGTTTTCACTCCCACACGCGCCAACGACACGAGGTCTATACCCGAGTGGGTATAAAATCGTGCATCCTCCGTTGCTATAAGGGCAGCGGCAAGTGGCGGAACTTGTCGTCCTGCAATGTTAAGCAACGCTGTCGAGTCCTGCGGAAAGAGGTCAGCATACTGTACATAGGAACGATTCTGCACAAAGAAACTGCCGATAACCTGACCATTGTCGGCATAGACCTCGGTGGCGAGGTTGCTCTTCGGATTCTCCAACTCCTCGAATGACGGCATACGACCAAATGCGCCCATTGCTGTAAGCGAGAGCATTAATACCAGCACAGCAACAGGTGTCATTGCCACAATCCAGAGCCACTTGACAATCTGCTTGGTTTTGGAATTCTTCTTTGTTGTGCCTCTTTTGCGAGAGGTCTTGCGAGTTGTAGTATTCTTTTTTGTCTGCATAATCTTTATCTGTTAGAACGGAAGCCCGAAGCCCACCGTTACAAAAGGTCTCTTCTTGCCATGTGGTTGGTAAATCGAAAGCGTGAGCGAGGTGGTTGCCGCCTCCGGCATACGGAAAAGGTTGAAATCCAACGACAGGTCTCCTCCATATGAGAAAATACGCTGTCGTCTAACCTTGGTTATAATTCCGCCCTCTTCTCCATTTATAAACGGTTTTTTTGAGCCAAACGAGGCGTAGTCAAAGCCGAGATTAAGGCGCACTCGTTTGAACTGTATAACGGCGCAACCGAGGTCTGGATACCAGATTGGCAGAGCATAGTTGAGAGAGGTTGCGACATAGTTTCGATTCTCTATTTCGGAGGTATAGAAACCTCGTGGCACAAGTCTGCCCGAGTGGAACGCGAGGTTTGACAAGGCGTCTTCGCGATCAAAACCCTTCAACGAGGTTTGATATACCGCGGCAAACGACAGCGAGTGATGTTTTGCCACGCCCGGAAAGTAGGCTTTGCCATATACCGACACAAGGTGTCCGAAGTTATTGTCCGCAGGGTTGAGCGCGTAGTTCAACGAGAGAATCTGTCCCCATTTCGGTAGAAAATCTCGGTGCGCCAATCGCACTTGGTCTTGATATCCCCAACCAAACTGCAACAGATGTACTCCCTCTTTATATCCTATTTTTGCGATGTTGTTTACCGTCCCTTTGCCTATTTCGACAGCGAGCCTATCCACCTTTGCCACCAGACCATTCGAGTAGTTGTAGCCCGCCGACACCTGCACAAAGCGCGTATGGTAGCCCGCCTGAAAATAGAGAGGAAGCGATGCCATAAGCCCCACATTATAGTACTTTCCGAGTTCCGGCACTTCATTTAAGACCAGCTCCTCTTTTCCCGTTATCGGATTGGTAATATACTCCTCTTTTCCGCCCGGCAACACCGCATTATAGCGACCTGTCATCGGGTTGTAAAGGTAGGTATAAGCCGAATAGAGTTGTTGCGTACCTCCGTATGTAGCATTGATGCTCAAATTTACTCCCAAGCCATAGTAGCGGAAAACTCCCTTGAAAACATCTCCCTCTTTGGCGTTCCAACCCCAAGTGAGATAGCCACTGGCTGTAGAGAGTATATTCTGCGACATTATGGTAGCACCGAGATTGAAATCCAACGCCCCCTCCTCGCTCAACGAGAATGGATCGTACGACACCGGCGCCCACGAGTGGATATTGAAGAGGTGCGCTGCGCCATTATATCGCTTGTCGCGCAGAGGTTTTACTCCACCCTTGCGCTTCACTTTGCCGAACTCCTTTGCTTGCGCCAGCATCGAATCGGCACCGATAAATCGCACCGTATCGAGATTTACCGTATTCCACTTTTTGCGTTGCGGATTTACAAGGTTTATCGGTAATTTCGAGTACTCTATTTTTGGCAAAGTATCACGCTTAATCGTCTGCTCGGCAATATGGTAGCCGTAGCGGTCGTAAGTGGTCATCAACACCTTGTTTTCCTCTGCCGGCATAGGCGAGAATGAGCCGTATGTTGAACCCGATATACGATACTCGGTCGAGGTGCGCAAGTCGTAGCAATGTACCTCGTCTTTGCCCGATTGAATTGAGCCGAAGTACAAAACTCCGTCTTTGGCTCGCAAATCGCTAATCGTAATATATGCGCCCTGCGTAATATGCTCTATATCTCTATCCCTGCCTACCTTACCGAGCCACATACCGCTATCGTCTGTGGCGATAAAGTACAAGGCATGAGTGTAATTGTCGTATGCCAAGCCGTGAATCTCTATATCCGAAGGGATATCCACTCGCAGATACTCCTCTTCGTGGCGAGGTTGCGGATTGCCACGCACAATGCTATATACTCCACTCGGCGCATACTCCACCCACGCCAACTCGTGTTCAGAGATAGGTGTAGGATACAACACTTTCTGCATACGGTTGAGTGTTCGGGTGCGACCTCGCTTCAAGTCCATATAGCAGAGTTTTGAATTTACTCGCTCGGCAAAGAGGGTGCTACGGCGATACTCTGTCCACCAAACTCTTCCCCCAACAACTTCGCTCGGACGACTCGAAACTGCTCCCGTATAGGCGATATGGCGACTCTTACCCGTCTGGCTGTTGGTTACAACAAAGGCATCGGGCTTATCGAGTGTTTCGCAGAGCGACAACACCATATCTTTGTCAATATATTGCGGATAGCGGAATGTTGTATATCCCTTTTTGCGCTCGGCGGAGAGTTGCGTAGAGGTGTTCGGTTGGTATGGTAACGATTGCCAATAGTCGTTCAAATCAGCAAAAGTCTCACGGAATAGTTTTGTGGTCGATGTTCCATAATACTTCTTCATAGCAACATAAGTCGTTGCAAAAGTGTACGGATTACGCACCGCATAGCGCACGATCTTATCCCAGATATTCTCGTTATACTTGGTGTTAGCATACGCCGTAATCTGATAGCCAAGTTGGTAGTGGTCGGGGATATACTCCTTGTACGAGCCACAGAACCACTTGTTATAACCTCGCTCCTTTGTCGGGTTGCCGATAGCGCGATAGTGCATCGTAAACGAGGGTTGCAAGGCACGACCAAACGATGACATCTGAGTCTCGGAGAGTACGGCATCGCCCTCCAAGCCCCACAACGGCATAAAGAGCAGTCCGATGGTTGAACTCTGCTGACCAAGGATATAACTAAATGCGCGGACAAAGCCCCGATTGATGTTGTTATATTGTACCGCGTGACGATACTCGTGCGCAGCAAGTTGTTTCAGCCACGGCATCGAATAACTATTCACTGCCGGCGAGGAGAGAATCTCCACACGCTTCGGAAGCCACATCACCAAGCCGTTTGAGGAGAAGTTTTCGGGGTGAATTACAAACGGAATCTTCATCGGACCATGACGATAGCCGAAGTCGATAGTTGGTTGTACGGCACGGGCATAATACATCATTTTGTAGCCCTGTGTGCGAGCCGTGTCGGGATAGATAACATCAATCTTATCGCCTTTGAGTTTGCGCCAGCGCATATAGGTCGGGTCGGCACCCCACGAGTAGTATTGTGCCGAAGCCGAATATGCACCCAAGAGCGCAACGATGGCAATTACTATATGTTTGATAATTCCCTTCACCTGCTATAATTAAACTTTTTTGGTCTGCGTATAACCCTTTTTGATGAGCAGAGCAGTTACGCGATCGCGGTGGTCGCCCTGAATGATAATCTCGCCCTCTTTAACCGAGCCACCTACACCACAACCCTGTTTGAGAGCGCGCCCCAACTCCTCCAAGTCGGTGGTTGCCCCGACAAAACCACGCACTATGGTAGCAACTTTTCCGCCACGACCTTTCGTGTCGCGCCAAACGCGTAAATTCTGCTTTTCGGGTGCAAGCGTTTCCGCCTCCTGCTCCTCACCGTAGTCGTATGTGAAGTCCGGATTTGTCGAATAGACCATTCCTAATCGCTCTTTCCAATCTGCCATAAATTCCAGCCATTCGCTATTGGCTTTTAGCCATTAGCCTTTTTCAAGTATGATTACAATCTCCCAATTAACGATGCAAAAGTAACAATTATTTTGGCAACTCACGCGGATTTTGTATATTTGTTACAACAAATATCCAATAGTTATGACTTCTCGTCGCGAAAATAGGGAGCGTAAGCGCGAAATGTTTATCGAAAAGATGCGCGCAAAGGCGTTGGCACGAGGTAAGGTAGATTTAACTACTCTGCCTGCCCCTCTGCCAATTGACGATGGCAAAAAATTGGTGCGCGTATTTGTCGAAGGTTATGAGGATGTGGCTTTCTGGCGAGGTATCTTCGATAATTTTCCAAACCCTCATTTGCGATTTGAGGTATCTGTTCCTACACGCAAAGATCTACCCAAAGGCAAGAAGGTTTTGCTTTCGATGGCGGAACAGGCCAATGATGATTTACTCCTATGTATGGATTCCGATTTTGACTACCTATTCGATAATGAAGACGAAGTGTCGCGACAGATTGTCGAATCGCCCTATATGTTCCACACCTACACCTACGCCACCGAGAACTATTTGTGCTATGCGCCTTCGTTGCACAATGTCTGTGTCAAGGCGGTAAAGAACGATGCTCATATCTTTGATTTCGAGCGATTTATGGCGGACTATTCGCGCACTATATACCCACTCTTTTTGTGGTATGCCTACTCCGCATCGCGCAAGACCGAGAGTGTCTTGCCACTTATAGATTTCAAGGCTGCTGTACGACTTGGATATCTCGATATTGAGCAGAATGGAGCGAATACGATAGCGTGGTTGCAGCGCAATATAGAGCGCCGAGTAGCATCGCTCGAAGCAGAACACCCCGATATGGCGCGCGAAATCCCTGCCTTTGCCGAGCGTATTCGCAAGAAGGGTGTTGAGCCGGAGCTGACCTACCACTTTATGCACGGTCATACACTGATGGACAATGTAGTGATGGTATTATTGGAGGGTGTTTGCGAAAAGTTGCGTCAGATGTCGCTCTCGCAAATTATCTGCTCCTCCAAGGAGGGAGTTGCGTTGAAAAACGAGATGAGTAACTACACCAACACCTTGCGATCTATTCGCGATGTGTTGCTCGACAATGACAACTACACCACCTCTCCTCTCTACCTACGACTGAAAGAGGATATTCAGCGATATATAGAGAAGGCTACTTCGGGAATTAAAAATTAAAAATTAAAAATTTTTTCAACTCTCAACTCTCAGCTCTCAACTCTCAACTAAATCTTCACCATTGCCTCGATTGAGCGCGATGCTTTTTGGCGAGTCTCCTCATCGAGTTCGATAGTTGGTGCTTCGTTTTCGAGACAGGCGATAATACTTTCGAGCGTTATCATCTTCATATATTCGCACTCGTTGCACATACAACTCTCGGCAGGTACGGGTACAAATTTCTTATCCGGACACTGTTTCTTCATCTCTGCCAAGATTCCCGACTCGGTAACCACAATAAATGTATCGGTTTCGCTCTTTTTGCAATAGTCGAGTATTCCCGCCGTAGAGCCACAATAGTCCGCCAAATCGGCAACCTCCTTGCGACATTCAGGATGGACAACCACCTTCGCCTGCGGATACGACTTTTTAAGCAACAAAATAGCATTTACATCAAATCTCTCGTGAACGTGGCACGCGCCATTCCACAAAATCATATTATCGCGCCCTGTAAGTCGCTGGATATAGGAGCCGAGATTTTTGTCGGGAGCGAAAATTATCGGTTGCTCCTTCGGAATCGACTCTACCACCTGCAAGGCGTTTGACGAGGTACAGCATATATCGGTCAGAGCCTTAACACCAACCGTTGTATTCACATACGACACAACGAGAGCTTCGGGGTGTTGCGCCTTGAACTTTGCAAACTCCTCGGCATTGCACGACTCGGCGAGCGAGCAGGTCGCCTCAGGGTTGGGGATAAGCACCTTTTTCTCGGGCGAGAGAACCTTTGCCGTTTCACCCATAAAGTGAACTCCGGCAAAGAGGATAGTTTTTGCCTCAATATCGCGTGCCTTCACCGACAACGCTAACGAGTCACCCAAGAAATCTGCCACCTGTTGCACCTCCGGGCGAGTATAGTAGTGCGCAAGAATTACGACACCCTTCTCTCGCTTCAACTCTTCGATTCTTGCAATAAGATTTTTCATATCGTAATAATTTTTACTACTTATTTTCTAAAACGGCAATTCTACTGTATATCCCAAGCTATTATCTGAAACTATACACTGTTGATAATCACTGAATAATTTTGCTTGCCGTTGTAATTTCCCTATATACTCTCTCTGTTTCATGCTATCTACAATCTCCTCTTTTCTCGCCTTACTAATTTGTAGAAAATCCTCGTCTTTGTCTATACCTAAAAAGCGGCGACCTAAAAGATTTGCAGCAATTCCTGTTGTGCTACTACCAGTAAAAGGGTCTAAAATCCACGCACCTCTCTCGGTAGAAGCCTGAATAACCCGTGACAATACACATAAAGGCTTTTGAGTAGGGTGCTTGCCACAAGACTTCTCCCACTTTGCTATTGCCGGTAAATTCCAAACATCACGCATTTGAGTTCCGCCATTTATCTCCTTCATGAGTTCATAATTGTAGTAGTGCGGTGTTTTTCTCTCCTTTCTAGCCCATAAAATATATTCTGCCGAGTGAGTAAAATAACGACATGAAATATTTGGGGGAGGATTAGTCTTAGCCCATGTAACACAATTTAATATCTTAAAACCTAATTCTGTAAGACAGCGTGCAACAGAAAATATATTATGATATGTGCCACTTACCCAAATCGTTCCATTATCCTTTAACTTATTTCTACAAGCAGACAACCACTCTTTGTTAAAATTATAATCTACATCTGCACCATATGATTTATCCCAATCTCCTTTATTGACACTAACCATCTTACCGCTCTGTACGCTAATTCCGTCATTCGACAAATGGTATGGAGGATCGGCAAAAATCATATCGAACTTAAATTCAAAAGAGTTGAGCAGTTCAATACAATCGCCTTTTAAGAGCGTAAAATTACGGTCTTGCGACTTATAGAATGGAGTAATAGTCATTAGCCCCTCTTTATTTCTCTTATAAATTCTACTATTGATGTAAGATTATACACTCTCGGTATTATGCTGTATGCCTCTTCTAACTTATTTTTAGCCGCATGCCAACCCTGTCCATCTGTTATCCATACAAATTCATATTGAGGATATTGATTTATCTTGGGAGCGATATCAGAGTATGAACGAGCCGTTTCATTCAACTTTGAACCTCTACTATTATAGTAGTTTGCCTCTATTAAATAAGTTTTATTATCTGTCGATATTACAAAATCAAATCTCTTCAAATCTGCACCAAGAGCTGTTATTTCTGGGAACTCCGTACTATTAACCTCTGTTTGAAATTCAATTCCTGCATCTGTAAACTTTTTAGCAACAGCCCCTGCCATAATATCCCCGCCTCTATTTTTCCTTGCATTTGTATCAAGTCCTACCTCCACGCCAAATACATAATCAACGAGGTTTGTTATCTTCTTTGACAAAAACACCTCTGCCAAGCCCGTTTCTTCTACGAACTTGCAAATGCTATCTATATCCGTAAAATAAGATTGAACTAGCACTGGCTCATATTTATCATTTAACACCTTTTTGTTGTCAGATGAGCGTACAGCCACTAAAATATCGAGCGCCTCGAATGTTTTTGGGTTTTCCTCAAATAGCTCCGAAATAGCACTTCTCAAATCTGTCTTACCTAAAAGATAATTCAACTGATTGAGTTTGATAGAAATCTTTGCAACATTACGAGAAACTTTCTCGAAATCAGTAAAAGAATCCAATGTTGCATTAGTCTCACTCAATTGAGACATAAAAAGATTAAAGTCCTTCATTTGGCTGTGAATTTGCAATATTTGAAATCATTATCTCAGAGACAAACCCTCTATTGTTAGGATTCGCATTTATCAGTCTTGTCGCAGACACCCTCTTAATTTTGAATTGGTAATATATCTGCTCAAAAAATGATTCTCCTGTCTCTTCCTTCGGATCTGAATTGCTTGCAACAAAAATTGCTTTTTTCTCCGCAATACGAGCGCAAAAATCTCTCAATCTAATCTGCTCCGCATCACCAAAGCCATCTTTGGCGTATGATGTAAAAGAAGATGTTTCAGACAATGGCTTATACGGAGGATCCAAATAATATATAGTATTTTCGCCTACAAACTTCTCCGTTTCTGCAAAATCACCACACAAAATCTCTACTCGTTGCAAGAGTTTTGAAACAGCAAGCAGATTATCTGCATCACATATTTTCGGATTGGCATATCTTCCATGAGGAACATTAAATTCTCCCTTGGAATTAACTCTATACAAACCATTAAAACATGTTCTATTCAAAAAAATGAATAGTGAGGCAACCTCAACCGAAGAGCATTTTTTAGAGTTGTACAACTTGCGTTTCTCTAAAAAATACCTCTTTCGACCTTCGACATCTAATGATATATATTGAGATTGTATTCCCTTTAATTGAGTTATTAACTCATAAACATTATTTTGTATTACTTTATAAGTGCAAATAAGTTCTGGGTTTATATCATTTATAATAGCCCTAGTAATATTAGGGTACGCCTGTAAAATCCAAAACAAGACAGCACCGCCACCAACAAATGGCTCTACATAAGTCACATTCTCTCGTAGATATAGATCCACCGGAAGAGATTTTCTAACCTCCTCCAATAGTTGTGTTTTACCTCCAACCCACTTAACGAATGGCTTTGCTATTATAGTTTTCATACTTTTGCAAAGGTAAAAATTTTATATCTATCAACCAAAGATAAATTGTGATTTTCAACAGTTGTTATTTATTATTCCTTTTAATTAAAATTAAATAATGAATTAATATAAATCTTAAACAACAACAATAATAGCTGTTGAAAGTGTTGATATCTTTTTTCCGAAAAAAGTTACTAACCTTCGTTTTTGAAAAATTTTATAAACCTCTGCGCTAACACCCTGATAGAGCCTATTTCGCCCCCACTTTTCAACAAATGTTTACAATTGATATTGACAAATTAACATTGATTATTTTTAACAATTTCTATTAAAATAATCTCAATAAAAACAGTAACAATTTTTAATAAGTCGGGGGAATTTTGAAAACCTCAAAAGTTATTACAACTTATCAAAAGTTTTCCACCCCTTATCAACACATTTCTTCCATCTTATCAACAACTTTTCTCGCCACTTGTTGATACACCTCCGCAACCTGCGGAACAGTGTTTACTGCCGGTACTCCATCGTCAGCACCCTGCATAATATCTTGAATTATAGGCACTTCGCCCAATAAATCAACACCCACCTCCTCGGCATATCGTGCTGCTCCACCCTTGCCGAAAATATAGTAGCGGTTGTTCGGCAACTCCGCCGGCGTAAACCACGCCATATTCTCCACAACGCCCAAAACCGGAATGTTTACATTCGGATTTCGGAACATCTCAACACCACGAACTACATCTGCCACAGCCACTTGCTGAGGAGTCGAAACAATAATAGCTCCGCCAATACGCAATTCGTTAATTATTGACAAATGTATGTCGCCCGTACCCGGAGGAAGGTCAATTAATAAAAAATCTAAATTTCCCCACTCGGTTTGGTGGATAAGTTGGCGCAAAGCGCTGTTTGCCATCGTACCACGCCACAACAAAGCATCGGTCTTGCGGATAAACATCGCTATCGAAATAAGCTTTATTCCACCCACCTCGGCAGGTACGATATAGTCGCGACCGTCAACTTGTATTGCATCGGGCAGATAATCCTCTACGCCGAACATCTTCGACTGCGAAGGGCCGTAGATATCGGCATCGAGAACACCGACCTTGTAACCCTCCTTTGCCAACGCTACGGCGAGGTTGGCGGTAACGGTCGATTTGCCCACTCCACCCTTGCCCGAAGCAACGGCTACGATATGTTTGATATTTGCGGTGGTCGAAAAGTTGTGCATCTCCTCGATAGCGGCATTTTTGGCTGCTCGCTCGGCACTCTTCTCGCCCTCTTTGATAACGACAACGACTTTGTAGTCGGGGTAAGCCGCAGCGATGGTCTGCTCTACTCGGCTCTTGATTTTTACGGCAAACGGGTCGCGCGCCTTGCGGAAGATAAGCGACACAACGACCTTCTCCCCCTCAATCTCGGCACCCTCGAAAATACCTGCCGTTACAATATCCTGCTCCAATTCGGGATGAAAAACACCGTGAAGAAGCTCTTTTATTCTGTTTCTCATAATAGTTAGTTTATGGCATTTAATGGCATGCGGGCTACGCCCTTAATGGCATGCGCACTCGCAGAGTGCTGAATGACATATAATAATTTATTGACTTGCCATTCAGTGAGCAAAGCGAACGATTGCCATTCGATGCCATTCAGCGAGTGGAACGAGCGACTGCCATTTGCCATTCAATATTTCCTACTGCAAATTTAGCAAAAAAGCGGAAAACGGAAAACTTTTTGTGGCGCAATTTTTTAAGAGGCTGTTAGAGGTTATTAAAGGTTGTTAGAGATTATTAATGTTGCGCCACCCTAACTCCCCTTAACAACCCCTAACTACCGCTAATAACCACTATTTATTCGCGCAACTTTGCAAAAAAATCCCCGAGCAAATCTCTCTGCTCGGGGAAAATAACCCTTAATTCTTAATTCTCAATTCTCAATTTTCAATTTATAGCGAAGCTATACGGGCAGTACGCCTGTACGCCCTCGCGAGCCAGCTCACGCTTCAACGAGTTGTAGTACTCGGCAACCTCCAAGGTCTCGGCATCGAACAAATACGCCTTTGCCTGCATATTCAACTGCTGCATCATCTGCGCCATTGGCGACAACTCCTCCAACACCTCGGTAACTCGGAAGTTATCCACAACGCCTGCCTTATCTGCTGCAATGGCAATAGCCTCACGCAAGCCACCATTCGCATCTGCCAAGCCTAACTCCACGGCACGAGTACCCGACCATACTCTACCCTGCGCCAACTCCAAAACCTTATCCATTGGCAGGTTACGACCATTGGCAACCTTTGTGGTGAAGGTGTCGTAAACCTTATCCACCGAGCGAAGCAGAGCCTTGCGCTCCAAGTCGGTAATCTTGCGAACACCTACGCCCATAACATTTGCGCCAAAGTCTGCCGCTGCGCCGGTCTTTACAACATCGGTGGTCAAGCCGAGCTTCTTGTTGAGCATATCCTCGCCTTCGAGCAACATTCCGAATACGCCGATTGATCCGGTCAAAGTGAGGCGGTCGGCAACGATAGCGTCAGCACCTGCCGAGATATAGTAGCCACCACTTGCAGCGTACGAGCCCATCGAAACAATCACCGGCTTCTCCTTGCGGAGCAACTCCACCTCACGCCAGATAACATCGCTTGCCAAGGCACTACCGCCCGGAGAGTTCACACGGAATACAACCGCCTTGATATCCTTATCCTCGCGCGCCTTCTTCAACACCTTGACGAGGTTTACGCTGTAAATGTTGTCATCTTCGCCCTCGCCATCAAAGACCTGACCTTCGGCATATACGATACCGATAGAAGGTGCGCCAAACTTCGGCATAACGGGAGCGAGAGTCATATACTCGCCGAGCGAGATAATGTTGAACTTGCCATCTGCACCCTTCTCAACGCCATACTCGGCAAATTTCGCCTCCATCTCGTCCTCGTAGATAAGGGCATCGACCAAGCCGTGTTTGAGAGCATCTTCGGGTTGCGACACCTCCAACTTGTCGGCAAGGCGCATCAACTTTTTCGCATCGAGGTTGCGGCTCTCGGCAATCGAGCCGACCAAAACACTCCACATATCATCGACCATCATCTGCGACTGCGCACGATTTTCGGGCGAGAAGTTCTTGCGGATATATGGCTCAACGGCACTCTTATACTTGCAAGCCGTAGGGCGGAACGCCTCAGCCTTCAAGCCGAGTTTGTCGAGCGCACCCTTCATAAAAAGACCTGTTTGTGCAAGTCCTACCCACGAAAAACCGCCCTCAGGGTGGAGATAGATTTTGTCGGCTACCGATGCGAGGTAATAAGCACCCTGCGAGTAGGTTTCGTTGTATGCCACAACGAACTTGCCACTCTGCTTGAAATCAACCAACGCTGCGCGCACCTCCTCCATGGCTCCGTTAGTTATACCGCCCAAACCTGTGAAGTTGAGGTAGATACCCTTTACTCGGGCATCGCCCTTCGCTGCCTCGATGCTCTGCAACACCTTCAACAGATGGGTACTCTTCGCCATTGTCATTGTGGCGAAGTCGAAACCCGCCATCGGGTTTTTGGTTGGCGCCTCCGAGATATTCTCTGCCAAATCTATCTTAACAATTGTCTGCGGAGTAATCACCGCCTGTGTTGTGCCCTCCATTGAGCCTGCTATACCTACGAATACAACGAGGCATAGCACCCACGATAACACCGTGCCCACAACCATTGCAAGCAGGGTAGCCAAAAAGATCTTAAAAAATTTCATAGTTCTCAAATTTTTAAGTTAAAAAAACATTTTCTCACTACAAAGATATAAAAAAGACGCACACGCTATCCCAAAAACTACAAATTTTTGCAATTTTTAAGGGGTGGTGCGTAACAACCAAAGAAAAAAATCCCTATATTTGCAGTAGCAAAGGTTCGGAACAACTCGAATTAGAGGGTTTCGATGAAAAGGGAATCGGGTGAAAATCCCGGACAGTCCTCGCTGCTGTAAGTTCTTATATGTTCGTGCAATCTTTATGGTCACTGCCGACAAGGGTGGGAAGGCCGCACGAACGGAACAAGTCAGAAGACCTGCCTCTGCGTTTTAGGAATTTTTACCTGCGGCGGACGGGTTAAAAATCATCGGGGCTTATCCTTATATTGTATTAGGCGGGCATCTGAACGATTTTCATTTTCGGCATTGGACGCAAAGTCTTTTGTTTTTTGGTTTCGCACAGGGGGTATTCCATTGTGCAATGTGACGCTTTTTTTAACACTTTTTGTCTAACAACTAAAAATTAAAAGACTATGAAAAAGATTTTCTTGATTTTTGCGCTTGGCGCAATGGTGGCGGCTTGTTCGCCTGACAACAATGGTAACGAGGTTAGTGGCGATGACACAACTCGCTATGTCTGCGATTTTGAGGGTCCGGGCTGGAACGCCCTTATCGACAATCCACAGTACAACGGAGATCTCCTCTACAAAGGCGAAACCTATTCGTGGTATGACCCTTGTACTGACCTCGAACACAGCAATAGTGCTGGAGGCTACGAGTGGGATGGGGTCTATTACTACACAGCAAGTGCATTTATGGCAGTGTCGAACTACCTATCGACCGACTATGCCGAGAATGGCTCATCGATGGAGCAACTGACAGTCTATGGCTCGGCAATGCACTCAGGTAGCAACTGCGTAGTTTGCAACGGCTACAAATCGACCTATGGCGATAATCGCCCCACACTCTCATTCCGCAACGAGGCGGCATATATTGAGAGTGTTTGGATTGCCAATACTGCCTATTTCTACAATGTTGCTCTCAATGGAAATAGTTTTGCAAAACCGCTTGCAACAGAGTCTGTGTGGGTGCGTGCCACGGGTTATACACTTGATGCAGAGGGCAACGAGGTTGAGGGCTCTGCGCTCGATTTCTATCTCTACAAAGGGGGCAAAGATGCGCTTAATGGTGGCTGGAAAAAGTGGGATTTGTCGGCTCTTGGAAAGGTTAATAAGGTGAAGTTTGATGTGCAGTGGAATGGCGAAGGTGGCGCAGACAACTTTATGCACCCTGCATACTTTGCGCTCGATGATATCACAGTAGTAAAGGAGTAATCCTCCTGAAAAGGATTTAGTTTAAGGTAGAGGTTAAACCTCGAAGCGACTGCAAATTGCCATTTTGCGGTCGCTTTTTTGATGTCGAAGGGATTCCAAATGGTTGGTGTGCAAAGTTTTTGCACACGCCCGAAATCTACTCCCAAAATCTCTTTTTTCGATAGAGACTTGATATCGAGTCGGCGTGTTTCTTAATCTCCTCGCGCAACTCTTTCGGCTCTATAGCCTCTACCCAATCGCCCTTGGAGAGCAACTTACCCGTGAGTTCGGGAGTGAGGTTGAGGAGATACTCGAAGTCGCTCGATTCATCGCCATTTGTGGCAATCTCCTTTTGCGAAGGGTGCAACGGCACGGTGCGCATATATTCGGTTGAAACACCATAGGTTCGTAGCACAACGCGTTGCGGTTTTAACTCCTCATTGACAAAAATTCCGACCGTATGCGAGTAGTAGTCGTGCGCATCGAAATCCTCCGGCAACGAGAACTCCTCATCGGTAATCTCCATACGAAGAATGCGGTCGAGAGCGATATTTCGTATCTTGCCACTCTCCTTGAAACGACCTACCACATACCAACGCTGATTGTAAACTCGCATCGCAAAAGGTTGCAGGTAGAGTTCAAACTTTTCGCCCTTAAATGGCTTGTAATCAACGAGTAATACCCTGTTTTGTTGCATTGCATCGACAACCACTTGTGCATACTCTGCTCCACTTGGAATCTCCTCGAAGAGGATGCGGTCCTTCATATTGCGCCCCGCCTCGATGGTGTTTGCGATGGCAAACGAGTTGAAGAGCCACTGCTGGGCGGCATTATTTTTCAGCTCCTCGGGCGAAGCGATGGAGTATTTGTAGGTGTTCGAGTCGCAGACAATCTCCACGCCGAAAAGTTCGGCAATCGCCTCGCGGTGCTGATGAAAAGTTCGCAACGCCAACGGCTTGCCATCGGTCAAACTGCTCCTATCCCACAGGTCGCAAATCTCCTTAAATGTTAAACTTTTGCGCTGCATCAAAGTATTGAGCAGCCACACATAACGGTTAATCGCCTTACTTGCCATAGTGTATTGTTTGTTTGGTTATTGTTTCATTGCACTGCAAATCGTTCCGATGGACTCTTTTTGCACCTTACTTGTGGCAGAAATGCTCACATAGGCTTACTATGTTGCGCTTTCCGCCACTGCGTAACGCACAAAAATAGCCTCATCGCCTCCGATTTTCCCCTCTGGGAACAAATCATTTTTTATCCCTCTTTTTTTGGGGCAACAAAACTTTTTGCAAATATAATAAAACCTATGCAATAATTTTGCATACCATCAAACTATTTTTGCAACATAAACGAAAAAAGAGAAAATATGAAAAGAGATTTAACTAACTCAAAAGCAGAAATGCTCCCCTTTGTGCATCTGCACACCCACACCGAGTATTCGCTATTAGATGGTATTGCGAAGATCTCGGAACTTGTTGATAAGGCTATGGCAGAAGGAATGCCGGGTATAGCCATCACCGACCACGCCAATATGTATGGCATTGCGAAGTTTGTAGAGTATGTTGAGCGTAAAAATCGCGAACTTGGTACCTCGTTTAAGCCGATTATCGGTTGCGAGGTCTATGTTGCACGGCGAGGAATGGAGCAAAAAGGCGACAGAGAGGACTTTGCCGGCTACCACCTCGTACTCCTCGCCAAAAACCTTACGGGCTACAAAAACCTCGTAAAAATCGTTTCGAGGTCGTGGTTGGAGGGGTATTGTGGTCGCCCTCGCACCGACCATACCGACTTGGAGCGTTACCACGAAGGGCTTATCTGCTGTTCGGCTTGTATTGGTGGCGAGGTGGCGCAACACATTCTCCACAACGATTTAGCCTCTGCCGAGCGCACCGCAAAGTGGTATAAGGGCGTTTTTGGCGAGGACTACTACTTTGAGTTGCACCGCCACAAGCCAACTGTTGAGCGAGCAAATCACAACACCCACAAATTGGAGCAAAAAGTTAATAATCAACTACTTGCCATTTCGGAAAGACTCGGCATAAAGTTGATTTGCGCCAACGATATTCACTTTGTGAATGAGGAAGATGCCGAGGTGCAAGACACCCTGCTCTGCATCAACAGTAACAAGCGTTACGATGACGACTCTCGCCTTATCTTCTCAAAGCAGGAGTGGCTCAAAACCACCGCCGAGATGAACGAGTTGTTCGGCGATATTCCCGAAGCGTTGGATAACACGATAGAGATTTTCAACAAGGTTGAACACTACTCTATCGACCACGCACCGCTATTGCCAAAGCCCCTTTTGCCCGAAGGGGTAGATGAGGTCGAACACCTCGCCCGACTCGCCTTCGAGGGGGCATACGAGCGTTTTGGAAAACCTCTGCCGGCAGAGGTCAAAGAGAGATTGAAAGCGGAGTTGAAAATCATCAACCGCAATGGCTACCCTGCCTATTTTTTGATGTGGCACGAGATAATCGCTGCTGCCCACGAATTGGGTGCGCAAGTGGGACCGGGCAGGGGCTCGGCTGCGTGTTCGTTGGTGCTGTATTGCCTTGGAATAACTCAGGTTAATCCTTTGCAATTCGACTTGGCATTTAACGACTTTTTCAACATCGAACAAGCTCTGCCACGAATAGAGGTCGAGTTTGACAAATTAGGGCGAGAAAAGGTGCTTAAATGGATAGTAGAGCGATATGGCGAAGAGAGTGTTGCAAACATAGCAACGCCAAATTATTTTACCTCCAAAATCATAACGGAGGAGTTTCCACAATCCCAAAAACTTGTTGGGGTAGTGTGCAAAATGGATATTCACTCTTGCGGCGTGGCTCTCTGTGCGGAGGATATCTCGGAGCGAGTGCCTTTGGCTTTTGTGGAATCTGCGGAATATGAAAATGCGGTTGTAGTAACGCAGTATGGCACAGAACAGTTAAAGCGCGTGGGTGTTGAGGTGTTGCATATGCTCTCGTCAAACATACTCGATATTATTGCGAGGTGCGCAAGTAGGGTAGAGTGTGATGTTGAAAATATCCCTCTTGACGATGCGAAAACACTCAATTTGTTCAGTCAGGGCGGTGTAGAAGGAGTTTTTCGAGCCGCTGCGAACGAGGAGCAACCATTAACTTTTGATAGATTGGTGAAGGTCTATTCGTGCCATTGTTCCAATCGGGCACACGCCATCTGCGCCACCCTTTTGGCATATCGAGTAGCCTACCTCCGAGCGCACTACCCTGCTGTATATGCGGAGGCTTGCAATAAAGTTTGCAGAATAAAAATAATTTTATAAATTTGTAGAAACTAAACCACATTAAAAATGAAAAACCCAAAAACAATAGAAAATTATCTACGCCGTAAAATGCGGTTAGAGGCCTTACTTGCCGTAGTGCAACACAAAGGCGAGTTGGTAAAAATTATACGCACCGCTCCAAATCTGAAAAAGGCGGAGGAGAATCTCATTTCCCATTTTAATCTAACATCGGAGCAAGTCCAATATTTGCTTAATGCCGATGTCTGTTTCCTATTGGACTCTGAGTACGAGGTTGTGCAAAAGAAGTATAATCAAGTAGTGGCATATTTAGCAAAACACAATAATGATACATCTATTATGAGTAGAGAGAATGTAATCACCGAATTTTTCGAGGATAATAAATTCTTAAGCAATACCCAGTGGGAATACACTCTTTGGAGAGGAAAAAAATCTTCGTGGTCAAAGTCGTTCACTGATATCAAGGGCGATAACTGTTCTTCATTAAAAGAGATATTCGGTATAATAAATGAGAATTTTGAGGAGAAATTCAATGAGGCAATAAGTGGTTTGGAGAGACACAGAATAATGACTCTTCACTCCTCTTCGTTGGCCGCCTTGTTGCTATTCCATTCGGTCAGCGAGGAGAACCCAATACATTTCTGTATCAATGGAAAGGTGGTTGCGTTTACAAATGTTCAATTTGAGGTGAAAAACACTGTGGAAAAGAGTGATAGCAACACGAAATCCAATGTTGATATTGTGTTGTCGGGCAGCGGATATACCCTATATCTCGAATCAAAATTTTCTGAATATTTAGGTTCTGGAACGGAAAATATTAGTAGCACTCTTTACTACAAAGAGATATTTAAGCGCCTTAGAAGGTGTTTGGAGCAAGCGGGATTAAAGATAGAGTTTAAGGATAAAATTTATATCAAAGGTCGCGGAAAATATTGCAAAGGTCCGAAACAGATGATTTCTCATTATCTTGGTATAAAAACATATGTAAAAACGAATCAATCACATGTTGTTCTCGGGGAGATTTTGTTTGATTTTGGAAAATTGAGCAAAAATAAACTTGACTCCTACAAGGATATATATAAATCGTTGAGAGCGGGGCTTGAAAATTGTGCCAAAGACGATGGTATAAATCTTATTATCAACGATTTAATAACATATCAACAAGTTTTTCAACTCAAAGAGAATCAAACTTTCCTTGAACGATTGCCTAAAAATATTCACACTTTCTACAAACTGTAAAAACAATTAGGTTTTATGGGCGATATTTTGGGGCTTTTTAGCAGCGATTTTTTGTGGGTGTTGCCACTTTGTGCCGTTTTAACCATTGTTATCACGGGGCTTATAAGCAGGATATTCGGCATAAAACTTTCTTGGCTTAAACAGCTGATATCGTGGATAGTTGGTGCAATATTGGCACTTGTTGCGTGTGAGTTTCAACTGATACTTTTGGGGTATCCAGAGTGGCAAGCGGCCATCTGTCTTTGCGTGGTTGTCGGTCTTGTGTCGAATGGTATTTACGATGTCCCGATAATCAAATCGTGGATTAAATAGAGAGTGAAAAGCGAGGGCTAAAACCTCGCTTTTTTCGTGTAAAATAGCCCCCAACTACCGACTAATGGCTAAAAGCCATAAAGTTTTCCGTTTTAACCCTGCTTTGCAGGCTTTTCCTCCTTGCGGTTCAGCATAGTTCGCAAGCGACCTCTGCATTCACTCCGCTGCGTCGGTTCTACATTTTGAATTGTAATTTTTTCTCCTTTTTTACTTTCTTTTCTTAAATATAAGTA
>JAZPYA010000018.1:0-11983 GCA_045543935.1 Alistipes sp. | reverse complement strand
CCGAGTTCCCTACGCACAAAAAAAGACGACCTTTTCAAGTCGTCTTTTGGCGGTGCGTAGGGGACTCGAACCCCTGACCCCGTGCGTGACAGGCACGTATTCTAACCAGCTGAACTAACGCACCATTGCTGATTGCGAGTGCAAATATAGAGCAAATTATTTGTTCTGCAAAATTTTTAGCAACTTTTTTTACGAAAAAATTTTACTTTCTGAACATCGAAAATTGTACGCTTCCGTAACTTCTTAATTGCCAAAAATTTGGGTGTTTCGAGAAATCGTACTTATCGGAGTGTTCAAAGATGAAAATTCCATCCTCTTTGAGTATATCGCCCTCCAAAACTAGCGGTACAATCTCCTCTAATCCCTCCAAATCGTAGGGCGCATCGGAAAAGACGATGTCGAACTGCTTGGGGCAACTGCGCAAGTAAAGAAAGGCGTTAGCCTTCACGACAAACATATTATCTGCTCCAAGTTCCTTGGCGGTACGGCGGATAAAGGCGTGGTGTACGGCATTTATCTCCACCGAGGTTACGCTGTGCGCTCCACGCGAAGCGAACTCATAACTCACCGAGCCTGTGCCTGCAAAGAGGTCTAACACATCGCACTCCTCGAAATCGACAAGGTTGTTCAGTACATTGAAGAGATTCTCCTTCGCAAAATCGGTTGTTGGTCTTGCGCGGAGGTTGCGAGGCGGATTTATCGCCCTACCCTTATATTTGCCACTTATTATTCGCATATAACCTGCTTGTAGTATTTGCGGAGGAGTTTAGCGCACTCCTTGCCTCCTTTAATATATATAGGTGTAGTCTTGTCGTTACCAAGCCACTCATTTACGAGATATAAAGTATCTTCGGGAGTGGTGGCATCGAAAGCCTCGGCACGCTGTAAGCCATTATTAAACAGGCGCAAGTAGCTGACTTTGTCGGCTACATCGATGGTCAGGCAATTCTCCTCGCTGTGTCGCATATCCAAGAGTGGCGAAGAGAAAGAGGCGCGACTACCCCATCGCTCGATAATAGCATTCAGGGCTTGGTTGTCGATTGCCATAACGGCTACGATGTCGGACTGCAATTCGCTACAAACGCTCTGTTCGTTGATGCGACAGGGCTTTCCGACAAGGCGCAACAACTCCGATGCGGTATCGAGCGCAATCTCCTCGCGTGGAGCGAGAGTTACACGCGGAGTATCAATGATAAACTCCACGCGTTCAACATCTTCTGCTACTACGATTTTATCCGCGGAAAAAGAGTGTCCACCCAATTTTACTTGAATGGACACCTTTTTGTCGGCTGAATTTGGATTACTCCCAGTTTCCTGCCTCATTGTTACCTCTGTCCATTGCACCGAACTTGATACCCGGGTAGCGGTTGAAGTTATTCTTCATATTATCCACAAGGTTGATAACCTCCTGACGATAAGCTACAGTGTCGAGGAATGCGATGTACGGAGTACGACACTCAACAACAGGGATAATAACCTTCGACTCGGTAGCCAACATACCTGCTTCGAGGATATACTCGGTTTGGTTGTTGGTGTAAGGCACATAGCGCAACTCTGCTACCTGCTCCGGTGTGAGGTGCTTAAACAACGAGTCCTTAACCGAGAAGGTAAACTTCTCCACATTCTTGAACTTCTTGCCATACTTCTTCTTTGCCTGCGCCATTGCTACGGAGTCGTCCTCGTCAATCTTCTTACGCTCGCCCTCCATCTGCTCGGTGAGAACGAAGTTGATAAGAGTGTCGAAGTCGGCGGTAAAACGCTGATACTTACTCTTGAAGGTACGCTCGGCAGTACGAATGTCCTTGATACGCTCGATAACTGCTGCTTCGCGAGTTTTCTGCTCGTTCTCGAATTTGATAGGCGTAGAGATAAGCATGTAAACCCAATAAGCAAGTCCCAACACCACTACTGCAAGAGCGAGTTGGATAATAATTTGAACACTTTTCTTTTCCATTTTGATATTTTATTGTTAAGTTTGTACAAAATTAAGCAACATAAGATGAATATCTCCGATATTGCGAGCCAAATTTACGCAAAATTATTGTATCAACCAACGAATAATCAAAAAAAAATCGTTGAAGCCTTCGCCGAGTACCTTGCAGAGGGCGATTCTTCTTCGATTTTTGTGCTGAACGGATACGCCGGAACGGGCAAAACCACGCTCGTTGCAGCGATTGTTGCGGCATTGAAAAATGTGGGTATTCGCTCCATCTTGCTTGCTCCCACAGGGCGCGCTGCGAAGGTGCTTTCGCACTACTCGGGCGAGAAGGCTCTGACCATTCACAAACATATCTATCGCGAGCGAACAAACGCCTCGTACGAATCTAAATTCTCACTTAATATAAACCGCGATAAAGATGTGATTTACATCGTTGACGAGGCTTCGATGTTGTCGGCTCATACGGGCTCTGACGGGGTGCAGTTCGGCAGTGGCTCGTTGCTCGAAGATTTGGTGCAGTATGTCCGTTCGGGGCGAAATTGTCGCTTGGTTTTGGTGGGTGATAATGCGCAGTTGCCACCCGTGGGTGCTGACTACTCCCCTGCCCTCGATATCGCCGAAATGAGCAACTTTGGCGAGGTGGTCTATGGCTCGATGGACGAGGTTGTGCGTCAGGAGCAGGATTCGGGAATACTTTTCAACGCAACGCTGGTGCGATGTATGCTCGAAAACGGCATCTACGAGATACCGAAATTTGATATGGATTACAAAGATGTCGCATCTGTGGGCGGTACGGAGTTGTTGGAGGCGTTGCAGGATTGCTACGACCGCTATGGGCGTGACGAGACAATTGTTATCACTCGCTCAAACAAGCGGGCCAATCGCTATAACGAGGGTATTCGCCGTATAAATCTGATGGCAGAGGAGGAGTTGGAAAGCGGTGATATCCTGATGGTTGCGAAGAATAACTACCACTACACCGAGCGCATCGAGAACTGCCCGATAAGCTTTATTGCCAATGGCGATATTGCCCGCCTGCGGAGGTTGCGCCGTGTGGAGGAGTTTTACGGTTTTCGCTTTGCTACGGCTACCCTATCGTTTGGCGACTATGACGATACGGAGATTGAGTGTAAGGTGCTGTTGGATACACTGCACTCCGAGTCGCCATCGCTTACGCGCGAGGAGAGCGAGCGACTTTTCAGGGAGGTCGAGAAGGACTATTTAGATGTTAAGAGCAAGATAACACGCCTGCAAGAGATTCGTGAGAACGACTATTTCAACGCCTTGCAGATAAAGTTTGCTTATGCCGTAACCTGCCATAAGGCGCAGGGCGGACAGTGGAAGGCGGTATTTGTGGATAGGTGCTTGTTTGGCGATGAGCCGATGACCAAAGATATGCTGCGCTGGCTCTATACGGCAATGACCCGTGCCACGGAACGGCTCTATTTTGTCAATTTCGATGAGAGATTCTTCGAGGGATAGAATTATAACGGCTATTAACGGCAAGTAACGGCCATTAAGGTCTAGTAAAGAGTTTATTTCTTTAATTTTCAATTCGTCAATTATCAATTGTCAATTCAATCCCTTGTGCGCCACCCTACTTGCCCTTACTAGCCACTACTTGCCCTTACAAGCCTTTTCAATACCCCCCCCAAAAAAAAATACCCTCCGCAGATTTTTTTTCTGCGGAGGGTGCTGTCAAAAGTTTTCCGTTGTGCGAACTCCGAGCGTAGTCACGGCGCAGCATATTTAAGGGTAATTAAGGGCTAGTAACGGCTAGTAAAGAAGAGCGCATACCCTTACTAACCTTTAATGGCCCTTACTTGCCGTTACTTGTCGTTATTAAATTGCGCAATTTTCCGTTTAGAAGTCATAACCGACAATATCCGAAGCATAGTAGCTCCAACCATCAGCCGCTTTATATGCATCAACCGATGCGGTTGGTACATAAATTTTGCGCCCTGAGGCGTTGCTGCTGAACATGCTCGTTGCTCCTATCGGTGGAGTTGTTCGCTTGCAATAAACCTCTTTCAGCGAGTAGCAACCACCGAATGCATAACCTCCAATCGAAGTAACTCTATTAGGAATTGTAACACTTGTTAGCGAGGTGCAATCCTCGAATGCATCAATTCCAATCGAAGTAACTCTATTAGGAATTGTAACACTTGTCAGCGAGGTGCAACCAGAGAATGCATCACTTCCAATCCTCGTAACGCTATTAGGAATTGTAACACTTGTCAGCGAGGTGCAATCTTCGAATGCACCACTTCCAATCGAAGTAACGCTATCGCCAATTACTACTTTTGTAAATTGTCCACCATATAAACCCAATGCATTGCTGTCAATTATCAATTCGCCTGTGCAACCTTCGAATGCCTGATATCCAATCGAAGTAACGCTATTTGGGATTGTAATACTTGTCAGCAATTCGCAATATTCGAATGCATAATCTCCAATCTTCGTAACGCTATCGGGAATTGTATATTCAGTTAAGTCTGCTGGAGCAAAATACTTTAACACTCCATCAATAATTAAACAACGGTTATCTGTTGATCCGAATTTGCCATAAAATGCTTTCAGCGAGGTGCAACCAGAGAATGCCTTATTTCCAATCGAAGTAACGCCATTACCGATTGTAACACTTGTCAGCGAGGTGCAATCTTCGAATGCGGCACTTCCAATCTTCGTAACGCTATCAGGAATTGTAACACTTGTCAGCGAGGTGCAATCTTCGAATGCAAAACTTCCAATCGAAGTAACGCTATTGCCGATAGTTACACTTGTTAGCGAGGTGCAATTATAGAATGCATCACCTCCAATCGAAGTAACGCTATCAGGAATTGTTACACTTGTCAGCGAGGTGCAATTTCGGAATGCATAACCTCCAATCGAAGTGACGCTATTGCCGGTTGTAATACTTGTCAGCGAGGTGCAATCCTCGAATGCGGCACTTCCAATCTTCGTAACGCTATCAGGAATTGTTACACTTGTCAGCGAGGAGCAACCTTGGAATGCACTATTTCCAATCGAAGTAACGCTATCGGGAATTGTATATTCAGTTAAGTCTGCTGGAGCAAAATAATTTAACACTCCATCAATAATTAAACAACGGTTATCTGTTGATGCGAATTTGCCGTAAAATGCTGTCAGCGAGGCGCAATCACTGAATGCGAAATATTCAATCGAAGTGACGCTATTGCCGATTGTAACACTTGTCAGCGAGGTGCATTCACGAAATGCCCAATCTCCAATCGAAGTAACGCTGCTAGGAATTGTAATACTTGTCAGCGAGGTACAACGAGAGAATGCACGCTCTCCAATCGAAGTGATCGGTCCATCAAAGGAAATAACGCCTTTGCCGTTATTGTAAGTATTAGAGATGATATTGGCTCCAAATACATCTGTGCTATAAGGATTTACAATCTCATTGTTGGCACTTGTATAGAAAAGTTTTCGAGTAGTACTTTTTTGTGATATAGTAATCTCTTTGAATAGTTCAAATTCACTATTTCCTATCGATATACTTGCTGCTCGCTGCTCTATGGACTCATTGACATCAATCGTAATAGTCAATTTTACTTTTCCTACTTTGCCACTACTTGGCGTTATGGTAACCCAATCCTCCTCGCACGAAGCGTTCCAGTCGCACGGCAAGGAGACTTCGATCTCCTGTGAGCCACCCTCACCAGAGAATTCAAAAGTATCGCCACTCAACAATTCTATCTTTGCTCCTGTTTCGGAAAAGTGCTCGCATGCAGTTAAAATCATTGATGCAGACACAAATATAAATATTTCGTATAGAAATCGTTTCATACTCTATGCTGAATTAAAATGTAAAACCTAAATGAGCATCTACGCCATAGTGAAATTTGGGCGCATACATCATATTATAAGCCGTAATATCCGAGAACTTTGGAAATGTATGTCCGGCAAAACCGACAGCAAAATAGATACTCGATTTTTCGTTCATTCTATAATTTACACCTACTTGTGGATTCAATAGTAGTCCGCAAGTTCCATATTTTGCTTTTCCAAGGGCAAGAGTTGCATAACGAGGTGTAGAGAGCAGTGCTCCGAGTGATATACCTATAAATGGAGTACATCGTCTGTTCAGGAAGTAGGTCCTGAAATGGGCATACAATGGGATATTGAGAAGATTAGAGGTTTCGGTAGTCTCTTTGCCTATCAATTCGGAGTTGCGTGCAATAGCCAGATTTACGCCTGCGCCAGCACCAAGAAAGAAACGATGGTCAAAGCGATAACCTCCAATGTAAGTGGCTGATATATACGAGTGCGGATACGACATAAGCGTACCATAAGAGAGGTCTATCGACTGCTCGTAGCCAGCTTTAATTTCGGGCAGTTTACGCTTTGTTGTAATAAGTGCCGAACTCTGGATAAGTTGCGCCGAAGCACTCGCCACCGAGAGTGTCAGAAGGAATGTGAATAGAATCTTTTTCATGAGTAGTAACCGCTATTTCTCAATTGTAAGGTTTGTTCTGTTCTTTGGATTTTTCAAGATATCCTCGTTGTTGCTACCTGAAACACGCTTTGCTTGTTCTACAAGGGCAATATCTTCGCTTGTGGCATTGCGGAAGTTGGTATAACAAGCAGGGTATCCCGAAATAGTTATTTCAAGTGTGCCATTCTCATTTGTTATAACATCAACTGTTGCACCTACTATCGCATCAGCCTTATATGCACGAGCAGCACGACTTAATGCAATTTTTTTGAATTCTGGAACGAGCGAAACGATACTTGAAGAGACTTGATAATTTTTGAAGGCCTCCTTCTCTGTATAATAAATTTTATCGGCAACAATCTTGATGTCTGCAATCATTGGTGCAATCATTACAGCTTGCTCTGGTTCGAGATTTCGAGCAGAAGATTCTTGATATTCCACTCGCTCGGTGCGCTGTTGTGCCACCGCCATAGATGCTATCATTGCAAAAGCAATAAAAAGAGAAAATTTTTTCATGGTAATATAAATTTAAGTTTGACAATAAATTGCTCAAATCCAAATTACTATCTACACCCCGCAGGTGGTATGTTAATTGTTTGCACAAAAAAGAAAGCGTGGCGCTGAAAACTTATTTTTGTAGATGAGGTTGTAGGATACCTTGCAGATAAAATAAGATACTGCTCCACGCCCATATCCGAATGGATACGAAGCGAAGAATGTCAGCACTCTCTCTGCATAGAATTTCCTACATTCCATCTACAAGAATATGCTTACACTTTCCGTGTTTTATGTCTGCAATCCGAAGATTGCAACGCAAATTTAGAAATTATTTCTTAAATCAACAAAAAATACCTTAAAAAGCCAATGGCTAATGGCTAACAGCTAAAAGCTAAAAGCCAAAATAATGGAGATTACCACGCTCATTACATTCGCTCGTAATGACGATTGATAGATAATTTTTAATTTTTAATTCTCAATTTTTAATTAAAAGTCTAAGACTTTTGTTATCTTTGCACAATTATAACACTTAAATAGGTAAGGAACTTTGGCACGAGGAAAGAAAACAGGCGAAGAGCAGGAGAAGAAGTCGGGCAAGACGAAGTTGATGGAGCAGTACGATGAGGTGAAGGCGCAATATCCCGATGCGCTTTTGCTGTTCCGAATGGGCGATTTCTATGAGACATTCGGTGCAGACGCTATCGAGACGAGTGCCATACTCGGCATTACGCTCACTCGCCGTGCCAATGGTGGTGCTGCAACGGTGGAGCTTGCAGGATTTCCGCATCATGCCATAGACTCCTATCTTCCTCGTTTGGTGCGTGCCGGCAAGCGTGTGGCTATCTGCGAACAGCTCGAAGACCCCAAAACCGCAAAAGGAGATGTGGTGCGCCGAGGTGTTATTGAGGTGGTTACTCCGGGCGTGGTACTCGAAAACAATGTTGTCGAGCAGCGCGAAAACCACTACCTCGCATCGGTCTATTTCGGTCAGTCGGCTACGGGCGTGGCGTTCCTCGACCTCACTACGGGCGAGTTCTCGGTTGCCGAGGGCGATGACCGCTATATCGAAAAGTTGCTCTCCTCGTTTGCACCAAAAGAGATTGTCTATCAGCGTGGCTTGAAGGAGCGATTTGTGGCGGCTTTCGGCTCACGATACTACATCTACTGCCTCGAAGATTGGGTTTTCTCCTACGAGGTCAATTACGGCAAACTGAAAACGCACTTCTCGGTGCCATCGCTCAAAGGCTTTGGCGTGGAGGGTATGCGCAGTGCCATTTCGGCTGCGGGAGCGATACTCTACTACCTCGAATTTACACAACACAACAATGTGGCGCATATCTCCTCGTTGTCGCGTCTTGACCGTGAGGAGTATGTGTGGATTGATAAGTTCACTTCGCGCAACCTCGAACTCTTCGCTTCGACAGGTGGAGATACAAATTTTTCGCTTGCAAAGACGCTCGATAAAACGAGAACCGCCATGGGCGCACGACTTCTGCGCAAGTGGATTGCGATGCCGATTCTCGACCTGAAACGCATCGAGGACAGACAGAATATGGTCGAGGTGTTTGTGAACGATGTAGCGACTCGCTCGGCAGTAAACGAGCATCTTTCGATGACGGGCGATATCGAGCGAATTGCCTCGCGCATAGCGAGTTTGCGAGTTTTACCTCGTGAGATGCTTCAACTGAAAAATTCGTTGGAGGCGATAGAGCTGTTGAAGGCGGCGTTGGAGTCCTCGGATAGCGATATTCTCCACCTTGCAGCATCGAAGATAAACCCTTTGACCGAGGTGTCGGGGCGTATTGCGCAGACCATTTACCCCGACCCTGCAACCAATCAGATTCAGAAGGGCGGCATTATTGCCGATGGCGTTTCGGCAGAACTCGACGACTTGCGCCGAGTGGCTTTGCACGGTAAGGAGGTACTCCAAAAGATTCAGGAGCAGGAGAGCGAGCTGACGGGTATTCCATCGCTCAAAATCGGCTATAACAATGTCTTTGGCTACTATATCGAGGTGCGCAATACCCACAAGGATAAGGTGCCGGAGCGTTGGATTCGCAAGCAGACCTTGGCAGCAGCCGAGCGATATATCACCGAGGAGTTGAAGGAGTACGAGCAGAAGATTCTCGGTGCGGAGGAGCGAATTTTACAACTCGAACAGCAGATATACAACGACCTAATCGCCTATGTTACAGGCTCGTTGCGAGATATTCAGCGCAATGCACAGATTGTTGCACGCATCGACTGCCTCTACTCGTTGGCGGTTGTGGCGGTGGAGCGTAAGTATGTTCGCCCCGAGTTGAATAATTCGACTACAATAAAACTGAAATCGGCACGCCACCCCGTAATCGAAACCTTGATGAAGGTTGGCGAGCGATATATTCCGAACGATTTGATGCTCGACACCGAGTCACAGCAGATTATGATGATTACCGGCCCGAATATGTCGGGTAAGTCGGCTCTGTTGCGTCAGACGGCTCTCATCGTGCTGATGGCACAGATGGGTTCGTTTGTGCCGGCTGCGAAGGCGGAGATTGGCTTGGTGGATAAGATTTTTACTCGCGTGGGAGCATCGGACAATATCTCGCAGGGCGAATCTACCTTTATGGTCGAGATGTTGGAGTCGGCAAGTATCTTGAATAATATCTCGGAGCGCAGTTTGGTGCTGCTCGACGAGATTGGACGAGGCACAAGTACCTACGATGGTATCTCGATAGCGTGGGCTATGGTTGAGTACTTGCACAACCACCCTACGGCCCACCCTCGCACACTCTTTGCAACGCATTACCACGAACTCAACGACATGGAGCAGGTCTGCAACCGAGTAAAGAATTTCCATGTTTCGGTCAAGGAGATTGACGGCACGGTGGTATTCTTGCGCAAGTTGGAGCGTGGCGGTACGGAGCACTCGTTCGGTATTCATGTGGCGCAATTGGCGGGTATGCCAGCGACTATTGTGGAGCGTGCTACGGCAATTCTCGGAGCGTTGGAGAAGGCGTATGGCAATAGCGATATGGTGCCGAAGGGCGAACTGCGCAAGCGTGGCAAGAAGATGTCGGCACAAGAGGTTGCCGATGTCGCCGAGTCGGTACGCACGCCCGATGTGCAGTTGTCGATGTTCCAACTCGATGACCCTGTATTGATTCAAATTCGTGACCAAATCAAGGGATTGGATATTAACTCCCTCACCCCATTGGAGGCGTTGAATAAGTTGAACGAAATCAAGAAAATAGCAGGAATATAATAAACGGAAAACTGAAAACTGAAAGCGGAAAACTTTTTTGAGTTGAGAGTTGAGAGTTGAGAGTTGAGAACGGAAAACTTTTGGCTTTTAGTAAGATTAGAGAAAATAGGGAGTTTAGCGATGCTATTCTCCCTATTCTCATTAAATTTCCTACACTCACTTGATGGTTGGTATTGTTACGATATAATAAGTGTTATTCATGAAGCTTTAATAGTTGATAAATAGCAGACGATTTGCGAGATATATTGGCAAATACCTTTATTGTAAAATACACGAAGAAACCTGCAAGAGCTGTTAATGCACTTCCGAGCAGGTAGCACAAGAACATCAACCAATTAAATCCAAAAAGTTCATCACTTACAACTATGCCAACAATACATGTGATGGTAGCAATGGTTATAAGTGCAATTAACCAAATCTTAGCAAATTTTATTATATAATTTTCTCCGTTGTCTCCATCTTTTGATTCTGCGTTTGCGTACTTTAAGATTTCATTGTACTCCTCGTCGCTTACATCTATTATTTCCCATTTATAATAAACATATTTGTCATTGACCCAAGCTACTCTGTCACACGTCTCCGACTCCGAATCAGGGACCTCTTTCTCGGTGTATAAGCCAAGTTCTTTGAAGAGTTTATTTCTCTTTTCAAGTTCTGCTACTCTCTCTGCTTCTCTTTTTTGTTTCAAGAAGGCTTCAACTCTTGGATGCATAGTATTTGTTATTTTCTGCCCACCAACCCCGAATAAGGCGTTATTAAAAAGAAAGTGTGAGGTTGTTTTCGCTTATTACTATGAAGGTTGTGGTATAACCTGAATCAAATAAACGCTACTGCCCCACACCTGTATAGTGCAGGGTGTAGGCATAGAGTATGCCACACTGCATATACAAGAAATGAGTGCTGTCCGCTGTCTTTGATTCAAAAGAAAACTACCACATTTTCATAGTAAGACCACGAAAAACACTTTCGTAATATGTCTGCAACCTTGCGATTGCGATTACAAATATAGCAACTTATTTCTGAAAGTGCAAAAAAAAGACTAACCGTCATTGCGAAGGAGTGTAACGACTGCGGCAATCTTCCACTTTAATTTTAACAACAATAAGGGAGATTCCCACGAGCCTAACGACTCTCGGAATGACGATTTTTTATTATCGGAATAGTCATTATTTAGTAAGTTTTCCGTTTTCCGCTTTCCGTTTTCCGTTCTTTTTCTTATTTTTGCAAAAAATAAGGAACACTATGCAGATTAAGTCGTTTGTTTTTAATCCGATTCAGGAGAATACATATATTGTGTGGGACGATACGAAGGAGTGCATCGTGATTGATGCGGGAAATCTCTCGGCTCGTGAGGATAAGATGTTGGCGGAGTTTATCGAGGAGCAGGGTTTGAAGCCTGTCTTGACGGTAAATACCCACTGCCACTTCGACCATATCCTTGGCGTTGAGTTTCTGCGCGAGACCTACGGGGTGAAGTTTGCTGTTTCGTCTGCCGACCTGCCACTCCTCAAAAGTGGTCGTGCAAGTGGTGCAATGTTCGGTATGGAGTTGGGCGCGCTTCCCGAAACTATAGATATAGACCTTGCCGAGGCGGAGGAGTTGCGATTTGGAGAGACTACGCTCCAAGTTATCGCCACTCCGGGACACTCAAAGGGGTGTATCTCGCTCTTGCACGAGGAGTCAAAATCGCTCTTTACGGGCGACACCTTGTTCCGCGAGAGCATCGGTCGCACCGACCTTCCGGGAGGCGACTATCCAACGATTATTCGCTCTATCTTGGATAAGATTCTGCCGTTGGGCGATGAGGTTACAATCTACCCCGGACACGCCGAGAAGAGTA
>JAZPYA010000017.1:0-30883 GCA_045543935.1 Alistipes sp. | reverse complement strand
AGCGCACCCCAGTAAGCGACCAACGGGAGCGCCCCCAGTAAGGGCGGAACGCCCGCCCCCAGTAACCCCCAGAATGGCTGCTGCGCCGTGACAAGGATAGGAGTTCCCTCCAACCTAAAAACCGAGTTCCTCACATACGCCAAAGTATGTGAGGAACTCGCTTATCGAAGAGCAGTGCAAAATTTACCACTCTGTACGATTTTTTAGAAGGATAGCTTCGCTCCGACAAATATCGAACGCGGAAGCGATGGTCCGTAGATATAACCCGAATCTCGTGCAGGTCCACGGTCAAAGTCGTTCTGATATGAATTTAGGATATTGCGAACTCCTGCATTGACCTGCAAGCCGATAGTTTTCCAAATCTTGAAGTCGTACGAAAGTTTCACACCGAGGTCGAAGAAGGCTTTGGTATGCTCAATGCGGTCTTGGTCGAGTATCGAGCCATCAGGCAACATTCCACCTGCATAGTGGTCCACATACATACGGCCCATATAGTTACCCGAAAGGTCAATCTTGAAGTTTTTGAGTGGCTGGGTTGTGATGGTAAAGTAGCCATAAACATTTGGCGAACGGAACATATTTGTTGCCGGCTCAACATCTTCATCATCACTCCAATACTCCGGTTTATTGTAGCGACTGCACTGCACGGTCACTCCTGCCGAAGCCTCTACCCAAGGCGCGTATGCAATCTTACCTTCGACATTAAATCCCATAACATTTGCACCCGAGCCATTATAACGCTCATAGATTGTTGCGCCATCTCCTCCTATCTCTCCGGTGTCACGCAGCGCAAATACATCATTCAATCGTGTATAGAATCCCTCAACGAGGAGATTTGCCTGAACACGCCCCCAAGTCTTGTACATATCTGCCGAGAGGGTGAACGAGTGCGAACGCTCCTCCTTCAAATCCTCCGCCAAGCGGATACGGGTACGCTCGCCACCTACGATAAGGATATGCAAATCCTCGTCAAATGCCTGCGGAGCACGAAAGCCCGAGCCGTAAGTTGCACGGAGGTTGATGTTGTGCGTAGGGTTGTAGCGCAATGTCACACGCGGCGAAGGGATACACAAGAACTTCTTATTCGATGCGTTGTACCAATTATCCAGACGACCTCCCACAAGGAAGCCCCACTTGTTGAACTTGAACTCGCCCTGCGCATAGATACTCGCATTATGCACATGCTGCTCGATAATCATACTCTTGTAGAACTCATCGCTGGCATATCCGATAGGGTTATCGAAGAGGTAATCGTAGCTATACTCCAAACCCGTGGTAAGCTCAAACCACTTGATACGATAGAGGTATTGACCTCCCGCAACAGCCGTTACGCCATCTGTTTTTCCGTACGCCTTCTCGTTCATCTCGGCGCCATAATAGCTATCGCGCTTGGTTGATTGTGCCGATGCAAAGACGCTATAACGGTGACGCGAGTTCTTCGATGTTCCCTCGAATGTCAAACCTCCGCTATTGATAAGGTGGTCGGTAGTCTCGGCAATCCATGCCTTGTGTGGCGGAAGGTCGAGCTGGTCGCCACCACGGCGATACTCGTTTGTGGCGTGGTAGTCGAGTGTCAGTTTGCTATATGCGCTGGTCTTGATATACGCCTGCGTTCCGATAGTCTGCGACTTGATTACAGGAATCTCCACAAAGCCATCGCCATCGTGGTCGTAGGCATCGCGCAGACGATTCTGACCATAGATTGTAAGTCCTGCCTTGCGGTCATCGGTTACAAGCGAAGCGTTGAGAGTTGTATTGTTATCGAGTGCGCCCGTTACACCAATTGATGTGAGCGAGTGTGCAATCTCGCCCGAATTACGCAATGGCTCTTTGGTGATAATGTTGATTGTTCCACCGATAGCAGATGAGCCGAAGAGTGCCGAGCCACCACCACGCACAACCTCGATACGCTCGACCATATTTGCAGGGATATGCTCCAAACCATACACACCTGCCAATGCCGAGAATACAGGGCGCGAGTTTATCAAAATCTGCGAATATTGACCACTCAAACCGTTGATACGCACCTGTGCAAAACCGCAGTTCTGGCACGAATTCTCAACACGCACACCCGGCTGGAACGACAATCCTTCCGCCAAAGTTGGTGCCGAAACCTTATTCAAAAGGTCGGAATCTACAATGTTTACAAGAGTCGGAGCCTCGCTGCGCTTTGTGGCGTTGCGGTTTGCCGATACTACAATCGCATCTACCGAAATCTGCTCCTCGGTGGTCTCGAAGTTCAAAATAATATCCGAGCCACACTCAACCTCTACCTCTTTGGTCTTGCTGGCATAGCCGATAGCCGACACGGTAACCTTCAACTTGCCGACAGGGGCGTGATAGAGGGTGTAGTGACCTGTGGCATCGGTCGTAGTACCTACGGTTGTACCGTCAATTGTAACTGTGATATATGGAATATGCTCCTTTGTACGGGAGTCGGTGATGTGTCCGTGGATTGTAGCCTCACACTGCTCGCCTTGAGCGTGATTGTGGGCTTGATGGTTCTGTCCGTGGCGGTGTTGATGTTGATGACCGCCTTGTGCGTATGCAGATGCACACACAAATAATACAACTACAATAGTTGAGAATATTTTTTTCATTTTGGGTTTGTATTTATCGTTAAACAATAATCTTGTCGCACACATTTAGTGCGTACAAAAGGGTAATTTGTCTGTTTTACGATAAATAGGGAGGTCCTCGGAGCGAGGAGGTGACAACTATACTGTTTGCTTTGGCAGTCGCTATAACGCCAAATTCGTGATTGATAGTTGTGATGATGGGATTGTAGTAGAAATACTCTGCTTCGACTGCAAGATAATCTTCGGCGTGACAAACAGGACAGTTACACTCCACCCACGCTCCATTATCCGAAGCCGACTGTGCGGTATTCCAAATTGATTCGTAGTAGTCGCTACCATGAGTGAGATATGTCCTACTCGCCAACGCTGTAATCATCAGCGTAGCAAGCAGATAAGCGACCTTTCTCCTATATTGCATCAACTGTTTCACCGCTGCAAAGATATGCAAAATTGTGAAAACTACAAAATTTTAGGTTGTAGGGGCAAGTTACCAAGATGTAAACAAGAGCCTATTAGAGTACTTGTTTTGCTCGTTTTGCCATTGCAGAGGCAAATACAAAATCATTCAACTCCTTATTGTCGGCGTGGAGAATATCATCTTTAGTGCCTTCCCACCACTTTTTACCCTGATGGATATAGACGATTTTCTCGCCAATCTCCATTACGGAGTTCATATCGTGGGTGTTGATAATGGTGGTGATGTTGTACTCTACGGTAATATCGTGGATAAGGTTGTCAATCACAATAGAGGTCTGCGGGTCCAAACCCGAATTTGGCTCATCGCAGAAGAGATATTTCGGATTGAGGACTATCGCACGGGCAATAGCGGCTCGCTTAATCATACCTCCCGAAAGTTCTGATGGGTATAGGTGTCCTGCGTGTGATAACTCCACACGCGCAAGGCACTCCTTAACTCGCTTATCCTTCTCGGCAGATGATTTGTCGGTAAACATATCGAGTGGCAGACGCACATTCTCATAGACTGTCGAGGAGTCGAGCAACGCTCCGCCCTGAAAAATCATACCCACCTCACGGCGTACAGCCTTACGGTCGGCAAAGGATAGAGAGGTGTAGTTCTTATCATCGTAAAAGATGCTACCACTATCCGGTTCGTGAAGTCCGACCAAAGTTTTCAAAAGCACAGTCTTACCCGAGCCACTTCGACCGATGATAAGATTTGTCTTACCCGATTCGAACTCGACCGAAATATCCTCCAAGATGGTGCGACCATCGAAAGATTTATATATGTGTTCTCCTTTAATCATACTATGTTCGCATTAACTGGGTGATGATAAGGTTTGATATCATTATGGCAATCGAACTTGCCACCACAGCGCGTGTTGAAGCACGGCCGACCTCCAACGAGTTGCCTGCGGCATAGTAACCATAGAATGCCGAAATGGAGGTTACAAGAAAGGCAAAGACTGCCATCTTAATCAGCGAGTATGTTATCTCGCCCTTGACAAAGCAGTAGTGCAAGCCCTCGATATACTCCGAAGGCAGTACAACGCCCGTCATTGCGATAATGTAGCCTCCGACCGTTCCGATAATCATACTGAACAGCGCCAACAGCGGAAAAGACAACACGGTGGCGATAATCTTCGGCATAATAAGGTACGCAGCGGAGTTTACACCCATAATTTCGAGGGCATCAATCTGCTCGGTGATACGCATTGTACCTATCTCCGAGGCGATATTCGAGCCAACCTTACCCGCCAAGATGATGGCAATAACGGTCGATGAAAACTCCAAGAACATCGTTTCGCGCGTAGCGTAACCAATCATATACTTAGGGATAAATGGCGACTCCAAGGTGAGTGCCATCTGCAGTGTAATAACCGCACCGATAAAGACTGAAATAATAGCCACCAACGGTATCGAATTGATACCGAGAGCCTCAATCTCGCTCACTGTCCGGCGATAGTAGATGCCCCATTTTTCAGGGCGAGAAAAGACCTTGCCCATAAGCATCACATAGCGACCTATCGCGCCCAAAAAATTGCTAAATATCTTCATTCTATTGCGCACACACGACTCTATGGTCGGGTTATTTGGTTTTATCCTCTTTGATCTCTTTGAAATCGACATACTCGCCGACATCATCACTTACGCGTTGTTCGTTCTGTTCGGTCTGCACCACCGTAACCTCGCCTTCGTTCTTGTTGGCACGATGCCACCAAGAGTGTTGCGATTGGTGTTGGTATTGCTCACCTGCCTGACGGCGAGCCTCGTCAAATATCTTCTGCTGCTGATGGCGTACTCGCCATATAATAATAAGCAGCAATAGGAAGAATATTGCCACAGGAAGAACAAATATAAGCGACCAAGGTGCAGCTACTACCAATGTAATAATCAGCACTATACCGAATATATTACGCTTAATAAAATCCCATATTTCGTTCCAAAACATAATTGCACTCTATTGCATAATACATCTGCAAAGATACATAAAAAACTGAAAACGGAAAGCGGAAAACGGAAAACTTTGTGTTCAGTTTTACGCTTGTAGTGAGAAAACGGACCGCTGCGATTAAGTCGAGAGCAGAGAGCAAACTTGTTTGCACTATGCCGAGGTGCGAAGGAGGAAAAGCCAGCAAAGCAGGATTAAAGCGGAAAACGGAAAACTTTTAATTAGTGAGTAGTGAGTAGAGAGTAGTGAGTAGTTAAAAACTTTTAGCGCACCCCAGTAAGCGACCAACGGGAGCGCCCCCAGTAAGGGCGGAACGCCCGCCCCCAGTAACCCCCAGAATGGTTGCGCCGTGACAAGGGCGGGAAAACGGAAAAGTTTTCATCAGTGAGGAGTTAGGAGATAGTAGATAGGAGTTAATTTTTAATTCTCAATTCTCAATTCTCAATTCTCAATTCTCAATTCTCAATCACCCCTAACGCCCCTCACGCCTCTTACGCCTCTAACGCCCCTAAAATGGCTGCGCCGTGATAAGGCTCGGAGTTCTGCTCTCCTTTCAACTTTTTTACTATCTTTGCATCGAGAAACTTTGCGGATATGAATGTTTATAGGGTTACGGAGTTTTCGCCAAAACTTTTAGAGGCTTTCGAGCGACTCCTGCCACAGCTCTCGGCTACGGCGGAGATGCCGACACAAGAGTATATCTCGGAGATGCTGAAAAATTGTAATACGCATCTGTTCATTGCCGAGTACGATGGCACTATCGTTGGTATGCTATCGCTTGTTGTCGTGGATATCCCTACGGGGCGTAAGGCGTGGATAGAGGATGTTGTGGTTGATGAATCGGTGCGAGGAGAGCATATCGGGCGAACTATGGTCAAGCGTGCTATAGCCGAAGCCGAGCAGTCGGGGGTAAAAAAGCTATGCCTGACCTCCAACCCTTCGCGCACGGTGGCACACGCACTTTACTCGAAGTGCGGATTTGAACTCTACGATACCAATCTTTTTAGATTGAATTTACAAGCAGAGTGATATTTTCTCGAAATTTTTTATAAATTTGCGACCTAATAATACTATTTGTTATGGGGATATCTATTAACAAAACTAGTGCGCTGACAACTATCAAGGAGTATCTGATGATGACTCTCGGTATGTCACTCTATTCATTTGGTTGGATTTGCTGTATCTTGCCTGCGAATGCAGCAGGTGGTGGTGCAACAGGTATTTCGTTGCTTCTCTACCACATCACGGGAGGTGCTATCTCAATCGGTACAATGGTGTTGATTATCAATGCTATACTCCTTATTATTGCAGGCTTTGTCGTGGGGTGGAATTTCGGCGTAAAGACGATATATTGTGTCATCACAATGTCGGTGGTGATGCACTTTCTGCAGATATGGTTTACTACGCCCGATGGCTGGGTTGCCGAATATATCGTAGCTCGCGATGGACTATCGGTCGCAGCTGGCACAATCGTGGATCTCTTCAATTTGAATAACCGATTGTTGTCGGCTATTCTCGGAGGTATCTGCTCGGGTGTCGGAGTGGCTCTTTGCTTTATGCAGGGTGGCTCTACGGGTGGCTCGGATATCGTGGTGATGATTGTAAATAAGTTCTACACAATATCTTACGGCAAGTTTATCCGTTACACCGATGGTCTGATTATCTCGGCAGCGTTATTTTTGCCAGATATTGGTATCGATGGTGTAATTTACGGTTTTGTGATGGTGGCGGTGTTTAGTTACACGGTGGATATGATACTATCGGGTAACCAGCAATCGAGTCAGATTTTCATTATCTGCAAGGACTATCAGTCGATGGCAGATGCCATTAATAACGAGGCACATCGTGGTGCTACTGTAATCGATTCGATGGGTTGGTACTCGAAGGATAACTCGAAAATTGTGATGTGTGTATGTCGCAAGCGCGACCTTACAATGGTGCTGAAAGTTGTTCGCTCGGTCGATCCCGAAGCCTTTATAACCATCGGCTCGGTAATGGGCGTTTATGGTCGAGGTTTCGATGCGCTAAACAAAGTCTAAAAACAGACATTAAACATTTGAAAATGCCCTTTGGAGAGATTCTAAAGGGCATTTGTTGATTATTTTGCGGGTTTCGTTGAAATTATTTTTTATCGATAAATTTTCATATTACATTTGTACTCGAAAAAAGTGTGTGTTTTCTATATAAGAGGAGTTGGACCGATTTTTTTTACACTCTACAATCCTATCTAACTAAACCCAATCGGGATTCTAATGCAACTCCTTCAAAGAATATGGCGACCGCGAGGTCGCCATATTTGGGTTTAATGCTATTGTTGTGCGTTTAGAATCGGAACGCGAAGGTCAATGCGATATTGTGATTTATCAGGTCAAGACCATAGAGAGGACTAGCGTTTGCCACATTGCCAAGATTGGTGTGGAACGAGTAGTAGTCCGAATAGCGAGTATTACGATATTGGTATGCCAAATCCATCGAAGTAACCTTGCTCAAACGAAAGCCTATGCCTGCCGAAACATACCATAACTTATCGGCTATAGGCTCCGAGAAGGCGACAAAGTCGTAGTCCTTATTCAAGACTTTACTCCTATATCCTCCTCCCACACGCAATGCAAGCCAAGGTAATGGCTTTGCCTCTACACCCGCACGAACGGTATGTACACCCTTCAAATTACCACGGAAGGTGTCGTTTGTGTAGCCTGTATCTGCTGGCGAATAGTTCAACTTCAATGCTCGATAGGCATCATATTGATAATCGACCGAAACCACCGCATATTGTCCAATGGTGTATGATGCTCCAGCCAACAAGCGTGTTGGTGTAGTGAATGCCCAGCGATGCTCGCCACCGTCTTGCAGTGTTGGGGTAGCCTCATCGGCATATACAGAACCATTTATAACCTCCCAACCATTAGGATTGTCGCCTGCGTTCAAAGCGACCGAAGAGAGTGCTGCGGTGTAGCGATAAGCCAGCGAGTAGTAGGTAGGTGTATGCACTGCAAAACCTATGCGCAACGCCTCTACGGGGCGTACTACAACGCCAAATTTCGCACCTACGCCTGAGCCATCTACATACATCGATTGTCCAAACTCGAATTGTTGTAGTTGGTATGGGTAGGCAGTTGGATCGGGTTGCCCACCCTCGGCGTAGCTGATATACTCGTTGTAGTAGATAGTCTGCTTGCGCGAGATACTCTGAATATCGAGCGAAGCACCGAGATAGACTATATTGTTGAGGTTGAAACCTACGGCAAACGAAAATTCGCCTGCCGAGCCACGACTCGACATATTGGTATATTGCGACATCTGCGCACCCGGAGCAATTTCATCGGGATACCAACCATTTGAACCTAAATTTATCAAGCCACCTTTGTATCCCATAACCGTGCCCCAATAGTAGGGATTCATATCGTAGTCGTAATAGCCATTCGGGTCGGTAATTTTATTGTTTTGGTTTATGCCCAACCCTCCACCATTTGCAATATCGGCAAAGGCGTCTGCTAACGAAGATACTGTTGCAGGACCTTCGTACGACATATCGTAGTTGTAATCAGCCATTTTGTTGTAGCCGAAGGTGAAGTTTATCGCTGTCAATGTGCCTGTACTCTCATAGACCTTGAACGAAGCACCTATATTGTTTATAGCGCAACGCACACTATTGTTGTCGCCATAGTTGTAGGCGTTGTAGTTCTTGGCATTTGTTATGCCTAAACCGAGCGAAACAGATATCTCATTTCGCTGATACATTCCGAACCCCGCAGGATTGTATCCAAAAGATGCCATATCTGCACCTAACGAGGTGAATGCACCACCCATACCCATCGAGCGCGCTGTACCTACCGCTTCGCGTTGCGAGAGCGAGAGGATAGACGATGCAGGAAGAATATCTCTGTTGAGAAGTATTCCCGATGTATTTTGAGCTTGCACCAAGAGTGACGATGCAAGTAGTAGAGCCAAGATTGAAACAACTCTCTTCATAGTTGTAAAATTTAGTGTTAAAAAGAACTATCTGCCACGCGAGTTTCCTCCACCTCCGCCACTGTACGATGAGCCACCGCTATATGACGAACCACCGCGCGAACTACCGCCAAATGACGAATTGTTTGATGCACCCCCACGATACGATGAGCTTCCGCTACTGCGATACGATGAGCTTCCGCTGTTGTATCCGCTTGACGATGAGCCTCCTCCGCGATATGTCGGCTGACCTCCACGACCACTCGAAGGTTGCGAAGGTCGTACATTTCCACCTCTATCTGCAGGTCGTGATGCTCCAGGATTACGACCAACAATCATACCCGGGCGATTGTGGTGATGCCCTGTGTTGCCTACGCCACCCGTGCCGAAGTGTGGTGGGCGATGATATGGCGGTCTGTGATGATGGTAATGTGGATATCCCCACCCCCAATAATAAGGCGAGTTCCAACCCCAATAGTATGGCGAATTCCACCCGTAGTACCAATTCAACCCCCAACGATATGGGTTATTCCAATAGTAGTATGGCGAGTTCCAACCATAGTACCAGCCATACGATGGTACGGCAACTGCTCCCCACGAGCCAAACATCGAAGTTATATACTTAGGCTCAACCCAGACCATATCACCTGAAACCATCACATTGTAGAATGCAGGGTCGTATGCTGATGCGTAGTGGAAGGCATCGGAGTATCGCCAATCGTAGTACGATGACGGCATACGATATGTTGGCGAGGAGAATCCGTACAAACGGCGCGCATAGGCACTCTCGTAAGTATCCGCCAAAACAGCATTGTAACCGTTGAATGAACTGTCGTCAGTAACGGTAATGCCCTGCTTCGATGTCTCGGCCTTGATTTTTGCCAAGGTAGCCTCATATTGCGCCTGTTGAGCCTCATATTGCGCTTTGGCGAGCTCCGCCTCGGCCTTCTGTTGCTCGGCAATCGCTATCTTGTTATGTATGGAGTAGAGGTCGTCTGTGTAGGCTACACTCTGCCACGCAGTAGCACACCCCACAAAGAGTGCGGAATACGCCACAACTACAACTATTGTTAAAAATCTCTTCATAATAAACTCTAATTTATATATTAAACGCGCAGAATAATATATTTAGTATATGCAAATATAACACATAAATTTGTAAAATCATATTCAACTAGTCAACTTACACAAAAAAAGTGCAAATTATTGGTTGAAATAGTTGGAATTAAAAAATAAATTCGTACATTTGCACCGCAAAACGCACAAGGAAAGGTGCCGGAGTGGTCGATCGGGCCGCACTCGAAATGCGGTGTACGGGTAACTGTACCGGGGGTTCGAATCCCTCCCTTTCCGCTCAACAAAGCAGCGATGAAAAAACTCATCGCTGCTTTTGTTTTCTCGGAAAGGGAGGGATTCGTTCAGTCGGTGGCGGTGTGGCAGAGTAGTCTGCGATAGAGTGCGTAGGCGCATTGCTACGCAATATCGAGCCTATGGCTGACAAATAAAAGTATATGAATATCCTTTTATATATCAGCCATATTCTCGCAACTTCGTTGTCTGCCTACGCACATATATCTTGCTCTGCTCAAACCTGCTGCGACCGTTCGAATCTTGGTTGTGGGCGCGAATTAATAAGGGGTAGTAACGGCTGGTAAGGGGTAGTAGCGGCTAGTAAGGGCAAGTAACGGCTAGTAAGGGGCAAGTAGCGGCTAGTAAGGGACCGCGCACCCTATACCCCCCCCATTACCCCTATACTGTTGCGCTTTCCCGCACCCCATACCCCCCCCCTCAAATTTGCACGATATTTGCCACTATGCTGTAAGAAATAAATTCTTACGACTTATGAAACGCAAAATTCTAATTACGGCATCAGTGTTATTTGCTGTTGGTGTGTGCATTATCGGCTACACGCAGGCAACAACCAAAACCTCCTCCGAGAAGGCTCAACAACGAGAACAACGACACATCGAACGCGAGAAGCGCCGTGCGCAACGACAGGCCGAGTACGAGAAATATATCGACTCGATAGTTCTTGCTCGCAACTTCCAATTCAATCCCCAATCGATGCAACAACAGCCCGCAGGGCAGATGCGACTCTTGAACAACGCCAACTTCGAGTTGAGTGTTTGGGGCAACGAGGTCGATATTTTTCTGCCATACATCAAGGGTGTAACACCTCCTTACTATACAGTAATGCTCAACTACACTGTGCCTTCGGTGCAGAAGTATATTACCGAGCAGACACAAGAGGGGTGGCTCGTAACATTTACCTCCTCGCTATTCAGTGGCTCGGATTACGACTTCTCGCTCGAAATCTACACCTCGTCGGGTAGTGCGACACTTACCATCGCCTCGCCGTGGTATCCCGATGTTCAATATGTGGGTGGCATTTCAGGTCTTAACTAACTATGGCGCGCATAATACTCCTTGTTGCGATGCTCTTGGCGAGTGTTGCAACACGCGCTGCTGTCGGCGAAACGGATAGCTTGTCGAGCGCAAAGGCTCGGCGTGAGGCTCGTAAGGTGGCGTATGCTGCGGAGATTGACGATATTGTCAAGTCGCGCAACTACATTTTCCGCCCCATTACGATGCAGAATGTCGTTACGGGAAATACACGCTCGATATACGCTTACTACCTCTTTATGGGCGTGTCGGGCGATAAGGTGGTGTTGCACCTGCCCGTAGAGTTTACCTCGTATGTTATCGATACGGTAAATCTCGACTCCTTTGTCGAGGGTTACACCGCTACGCTCGATGGCTCTAATTGGCGTATAACATTCTCCTTTATGAATGGCGCGGAGCGATGGTTGGCGGAGATATTTTTGTCGAATATCACGGGACAGACGCGCTTGGCTTTGGTCACACCGAAGGGCGTAATGCGCTATCTTGGAACGCTCGAAAGTGGTGCAACAATCAAGAAAAAGAGGAAAAAATGACGATTTTCTAAAAATTATTAAAAAATTTCTCCGAAATACTTGCACAATCCGAAAAAAGCCCCTATATTTGCACTCGCAATTCGGCTCCGTAGCTCAACTGAATAGAGTACTTGACTACGGATCAAGCGGTTCCAGGTTTGAATCCTGGCGGAGTCACAAAGCGGCAGTCCAATGGGCTGTCGCTATTGTTTTGTCTATGTGTGGTATAATTATTTCGTTGCCACGAAGAACAAGTCGAAACACTCCATACCGGCCTTGTACGGCACGATAGAGTAGTCCGACATCACAATCGACTCGGTGAGCGAGGTGTTTTTCTTGTGGAGCGACCTGCGATTTAGGCGGTTTAACACATCGTAAGGAAATTGCAACAACTTGCGAGGCAGGCGATGTTGCAGGTCGAGAATATCGAAACGGGTGATTTTGCGCACGCTCTGGCGGTTTTTGCGGTAGTACTCCATAATCTTCTCGTTGCCGACCACGCCATACGCCTCGACCTTCGAAAAGTGGCACTCCAACAGGTTGCGCAACTCGTCAGCATTATACTCTCGCACATGCCAAGGGTTGCGAGTGAGCGACATCGGGGCGTTAGGAGTCGAAACAACGAATTTTCCGCCCGGGCGCAACACACGCGCCACCTCACGCACAAAGTCGATATCCTCCTCGATATGTTCGATAACCTGAAACGACACCACCGAATCGAACGAGCAGTTCTCGAAGTCGATTGGCGGCACCTCCATATCGTAGTACTCGACATTTTCGAGTTGAAGGGGCACAGTTGGCAACTCCTTGTCGATAGAGATGTAGCGTGTCGCCTTTGGTGCGATTACCTCCACGCCATAACCCGAGCCGGTGCCGATTTCGAGGATATCGCCCTCGACCAACTCGGCAGCACGATGATACGCCAGCACCGAGCGCTGGAACACATAATTATCTGACTTTTCGAGCGATACACGCTCTGCGGTTGCGATTGTTGACATAAATTCTAAAAGCCTACTGGCTTTTTTAGGGGCGTTAGGGGTATTAGTGTTTTGCGCCTACCTTACTTGCCGTTACTAGCCCTTAATAGCCTTTATTATTTGGCGCAATTTTCCTACCGCAAAAATAAAAATTTTTGCTCACAATACCGCAAGTATAGAAAATAATTTCTAAATTTGCATTGCAGTCCTCGGATTGCAGACATTTTATTAGTGAAAGTGTTTCGCTAACCTTGACGATAAAATTTGGCGATTTTACAAGCACAAGGGTAAGCAACAGCACTCTACACCGCATTTGGTATATCATTTTCTATATACCATTCGGTGTGAGGTATTGTTTATTTGTGCTTGGGCCACGCCAAATGCCTATCGTCAGATAAAACGAACAACCTCACACTTTCTTTTTTATAATAACCGCACATTCGGGGTTGGTGGGCAAAACAAAAACACAAAAAAAATGAAAAGATTTAGATTTATTGGAATGGCAGTTATGGCTATGCTTGTATCTGCGAATTTGGCTTCTTGTAGCAAGGAAGATGGAAATTCATCTGGCTTTGTAAATGACTATGCTAACGAGAAAAAGATTACAAAGATTGTTTCGGAATCGGTTGCTTACGCTCAAACATCACGGACGACTACTACTTTCAAATACGATAGTAACGGAAGATTGGTTGAAACCATTGAAGAATATAAGAGTTCTAACAATGAGGAGAGTAGAGGTATAGCTCAGTATACATGGACCAATACGGCTGTTATCTACACAGAGGAGTGTGAAATCAAGAGCCCTCACGATAACTTTACTGAGACTTACGAATGTAAATATGATTTGTCGAACGGATTGGTACGAAGTGTGGATTATGGCGATGGTGATTCTGAAAACCTAAGTTACAATGAATATGGTCGTTACGACAATGAAGGTACTTGGGAGTGGGATGGAGATAAATTGATATGTGTCTTGGGCGATTATAAGGTACTCTATACTTATGGCGAACCTTGCAAGAGTGGTTATTATCCATTTTTTGATACTGATATCTTGTTCTCGGCTCATCCAGAACTTTTAGGCGTACGAACCAAGCAGTTGCCGGTAAGTTCTCGAAGTATAGGTTATTACATGCAGGATGCATCTCCTTATACTTCAACTTATGAGTATGAATTTGATACTGAAGGATATATTATCAAAATGATAGTAGAGGAGAAGTTCGATAATGGTACTATTAACACTTTTACAGATACTATCACCTGGGAATAGATTGTAGTCGAAAAATAGTTATCGCCTCGCAGAACAAAATGAACTGCGAGGCGATAGCTTTAATTACCAACGCTATACCCATACTCATAGGTATCGAAAACGATATCCGACACGCAAGAAGAACGCACCCAAGCAAGCACGGGTATCGAAAACGATACCCAGCAGTAAAAGGGGAAAAAACACAAATAGCAGCCCTCCGTTCTCACGGGTATCGAAAACGATACCCGGCACACAAGTGGAACACACCCACTCAAACGCAGGTATCGAAAACGATACCCGGCACGCAAGAGAAGCGCATTCCGCACAAACACGGGTATCGAAAACGATACCCGGCACGCAAGAGGAGCGCACTCCACGCAAACACGGGTATCGAAAACGATACCCAGCACACAGGAGGAGCGCACTCCACGCAAACGCAGGTATCGAAAACGATACCCATTACGCAAGTGGAACACACCCACGCAAACACGGGTATCGAAAACGATACCCATCACGCAAGAAGAACGCACCCACGCAAACGCAGGTATCGAAAACGATACCCGACACTCAAGAAGAATGCACCCACGCAAACACGGGTATCGAAAACGATACCCGACACACAAGAAGAACGCGCCCACGCAAGCACGGGTATCGAAAACGATACCCACCTCACAAGTGGAACACACCCACGCAAACACGGGTATCGAAAACGATACCCGGCAGTAGAGAGTATAAGGAGTATAGGGAATTTAATGAAATTAGGGAGAATAGCATATCGCTAAACTCCCTAAATTCTTTAATCTCACTAATAAGCCAATGGCTAATAGCTAATGGCTAAAAGCCTAACTTTTAACTCTGCACTTTTAACTTTTAACTTGAATTGCATCGTCAGTGCAATTCACCCTTCCGTGGCTCAAAAGCACTCCCAACGAGCGTTTGAAGAGTTTTTTGCTCATATTCAGCTTCTCTCTTATCTCCTCAGGTGAGCTGTTGTCCGAGAGTGCAAGCGTACCACCCGCTGCCACGATAGCATCATACAAAACCTCTGCCGAGTCCTTGACCTGCGCAAAACCCTTCTGCTGCAATGAGAGGTCAATGCGGTTATCATCGGTTATGCGACTGACATACGCCTCGACCTTATCGCCCAACTGCACATCGCGGAAAAGCTGATTTTTATAAATCATTCCCCAATGGCGATTCTCGACAATTGCACGGTAGCCAATGTCGCTCTCCGACACGATTAGAGCCTCGACCTTTTGGCGTGGCGAGAGAGTTATAATATCCTCATTATTAACATATTGCTTCAACTTCGAGGTTGCCACACAGCGGTCGGTGATATTATCCACATAGAGATAGACCGCCTTATACGAGCCGACCACGACACCGCCCTGCTGATTGCGATTTGGCAGGAACAAATCCTTGCCCGTAATGCCCCAATCGAGGAATGCGCCATGGATATTCTTATCCACAACCTTCAAATAGGCACACTTTCCGGCGGTGATTTTCGGTGTTTCGGTCGTTGCCACGATTCTATCCTCCGAGTCGTGATAGACAAAGACCTCGACCTCGTCATCAACCTTCTGCGTCAGCGACACATAGCGATTTGGGAGCAACACCTCATTACTCTCCTCGTCTGCAAGATATAGTCCAAATTCCGAAACTCGCGCCACACGCAGAGTTTGAATCTCTCCAATTTTCATACTTTTCGCATCTTTGGCGCAAAGATACGAAAAAACGGAAAACGGAAAGCGAAAAACGGAAAACTTTTAGTTTTTCGGTTTTCGCTTGTAGTGGGAAAACGGAACCGACGACAAACCGAGAGCAGAGGCTGCTTGCAGACTATGCCGAGGTGCGAAGGAGGAAAAGCCTGCGCAGCAGGATTAAAACGAAAAACGGAAAACTTTTTGAGTTGAGAGTTGAGAGCGAGAGATGCAGAATGCCCTATAACCTAAAAACAAAAAGATGTCGCTACGACATCTCCTTGCTTTGTTTTGTTTGAGTTGGGCTACCAGGATTCGAACCTGGAATGACAGGACCAGAATCTGTAGTGTTACCATTACACCATAGCCCAATGCTTGTTTTGCGAGTGCAAATGTAGAACATATTTTTGTTTTCGCAAAGGATTTTTCAAAAAATATTATTCAAAACTAATTTTTTTGAGGATATCTCCCTATAATTTTTTTGTACGCACATAGTGGAAATGTCAAAAATATATGTTATATTTGCATATATGTATGATTTCATAAAGGTATTTATATGGATAGAAAAGACTTCTTAAAACGAATGGGATTACTTATGGCAGGTGCCGTAGCAGTAGATTTGACAGCCAAGGCGAACTCGATTTCGGCTCTCGGCGAGAGTGAGATTCCCGATATCGCCAGCACAAGCAAAATTAAGACCGTAATTCCTTCTATGGATGCGAACTTATCGAAGCCTGTAACTGTGATGGTTATTGGTGCCGGTAGCCGTGGTGGCACCTATGCTGGTTATGCCGAGAAATTCCCTCGCTCTATGAAGGTTGTGGCAGTAGCCGACTTGAATCCTCATCGCCGTACCAGACTACAAAAGAAGCACAACATCCCGAGTGAGAATGTCTTCGAGAATTTCAATGAAGCTCTTTCGCGTCCGAAGTTGGCAGATGCGGTTATTATTGCTACTCCCGACAATCTCCACTACGAGCCTTGTATGAAGGCTCTCGAACTCGGATACGATGTATTGCTCGAAAAGCCTGTTGCTCCGACCGAGAAGGAGTGTCGTGCTATCTTGAAGCAGGCTCACAAATACAACCGTATCGTTGCTGTATGCCATGTATTGCGTTATGCTCCATACTTCATTGCACTCAAAGAGGTCCTCGACTCGGGTGCAATTGGCGATATTGTCAATATCCAGCACTTCGAACCTATCAGGTATGCTCACATGGCACACTCGTATGTTCGTGGTAACTGGCCTCTTTCCGAGAAGACCACGCCGATTATCCTTGCAAAGTCGTGCCACGACCTCGACATTATGCGTTGGCTTATCGGCAAACCTTGCGAAACCATCGCTGCCGAGGGTTCGCTGTATCTGTTCCGACCTGAAAATATGCCAAAAGGTGCAACCGAGCGTTGTATAGACAATGTTGGCGGTGGTGACTGCCCTCACGAGAAGGAGTGTCCATTCTCTGCAAAGCACATCTATATGGAGAGAAAGCAACACCTCTATGTATTTGACCTTCCAAAGCAAGATCCTGAACTTATCCGCGAGAAGCTCAAAACCACAAACTATGGTCGTTGCGTATTCCGTTGCAACAACGACCAATGCGATCACTATGTGACAATAATGAGATTTAAGGATGGCGTTACAGCCAGCTTTTCGATGGACGCATTCACCCCTTGGGGAGGTCGCCGTACCCGTATTATGGGAACAAAGGGCTTTATCGAGGGCGATATGAAGACCTTTACATTCTATGATTTCCGTTCGGGACACAAGAGTGTTTGGGATCAGAAGGTGTCGGAGATTGCCGAGTACAAGGGTTCGGGACATGGTGGTGGTGACCACATGCTCGTACGCGATTTCTTGCGCGCAGTATCGGCACAAGACGAGAAATTACTATCTAGCACGATTGATGTATCTATTGAGAGCCATGTAATGGGCTTTATGGCAGAGAAGAGCCGTAAATCAATGAAGAAGGTTAAAATCTAAATTATTCAACACGCAATATGAAAAACATCAAATTTCGTCTTATCGTGATGAACTTCCTGCAGTATGCAGTGTGGGGTTCCTACTTGACTTCGATGGGTACATACCTATTTAATATAGGCTTGCAGGAGCGCATCGGATTGTTCTACGCCGTGCAGGGTATCGTGTCGCTCTTTATGCCGGCTTTGGTGGGTATTATTGCCGACCGTTGGATTCAAGCACAGCGTATGCTCGGCTTGTGCCACACCTTGGCAGCTCTCTTTGCGGGTGCTACAGCACTCTACGGTGCAGGCGCGATGGGTGCAGTGGAGTTTGCTCCATTGTTCTCGCTCTACACTTTGAGTGTAGCGTTCTATATGCCGACAATCGCCTTGTCGAACTCGGTGGCATACAGCCTCTTGGAGCGTGCAGGATTGGATACCGTTAAGGCTTTCCCTCCAATTCGTGTATGGGGTACGGTAGGCTTTATCTGCGCAATGGTAGGTTGCGACTTGGCAGGTTTCCAGAGTTCGTATATGCAATTTGCGCAGTGCGCAACGCTCGGTTTGTTGCTTGGTGTATATGCCTTTCTCCTTCCGCAGTGTCCTATCGCAAAGGGCGAGAAGAAATCGCTTGGCGAGGCTCTCGGCTTGAAGGCTTTTGCTTTGTTTAAGCAGAAGAAGATGGCAATCTTCTTTATCTTCTCGATGTTGCTCGGTGTGTCGTTGCAGATTACCAACGGCTTTGCCAATCCGTTTATCTCGAACTTCGAGGCTATTCCTGAGTATGCAAGCACCTTCGGTGTACAGCACGCAAATATCCTTATCTCTTTGTCGCAGGTGTCGGAGACTCTCTGCATCTTGCTTATTCCGTTCTGCTTGAAGCGTTTCGGTATTAAGAATGTGATGTTGATGTCGATGTTTGCGTGGGTTTTGCGATTTGGCTTGTTCGGTTTGGGCAATCCGGGTACAGGCGTGTGGATGTTTATCCTCTCAATGATTGTCTATGGCGTGGCGTTCGACTTCTTCAATGTGTCGGGCTCGCTCTATGTAAATCAGGAGACTTCGGAGGATATTCGCTCGTCAGCGCAGGGGTTGTTTATGATGATGACCAATGGAGTGGGTGCAACAATCGGAACACTCGGCGCACAAGCAGTTGTAAATCACTTTGTCTATAATGGTTCAGAGGGTGTGGCGATGATGCAGGGCTGGTCAACCACTTGGTTGATTTTCGCAGGCTATGCGTTGGTAGTAGCGATTTTGTTTGCACTTATATTTAAGTATAAGCACAATCCTCAGCAGAGTTAATAGTGTGGGTAGTGATGCAAAAAGAGAGGAGCTGTTATAAACAAACTCCTCTCTTTCGTTTTGGCTTCCGTCAGACTACAAGCTGATAGCCTCGGAAGGACAAACTCCTGCACATGCGCCACACTCGATGCACTTGTCAGCATCAATTACATAGATGTCGCCGGCAGAAATAGCCTCAACCGGACACTCATCGATGCAAGTACCGCATGCGATACACGAATCTGAAATTTTGTAAGCCATAATAAATAGATTATTTTGTGTTAATTAACACCGCGAAGTTAAACTTTTATTCTCAATTTTCCAAAAGAATTGTATCTTTGTCGTGTTGTTTGGATATAAAAACGCAAAAATGGAGCCATTATCGACATCGATACGCCTGACATTTCTCGGTACGGGTACTTCGCAAGGTGTTCCTGTGATAGGTTGTGACTGTGCAGTTTGTTGTTCGGCAGACGAGCGCGACAGACGCTTACGCACCTCGGCAATGGTAGAGATTGGCGATAAACGATTTGTGATAGATGCAGGTCCCGACTTTCGCGAGCAGATGTTGCGCGAGGGGGTGAGCCATATTACGGCAATTCTACTGACACATAAACACAAAGACCATATTGGCGGTTTAGACGATGTTCGCGCCTTGAATTTTGTCGATTATCCGCAGGCAATACACACCGTACATATCTACGGCACGCACGATACTTGCTCTTGTGTGCGTAAGGACTACGACTACGCCTTCTCGGATAACCCCTATCGCGGTGTTCCGCAGATGGTGTTGCACGAGTTTGACACAGAACCTTTCGAGGTTGAGGGCGTGGAGATTATTCCTATTCGCGGCAAACACTCGCGATTTGAGGTTACGGGATTTCGCTTTGGGAGGTTGGCCTATTTGACCGATTTCAAGGAGATAGACGAAGAGGAGTTACGCAAATTACAGGGTGTAGAGGTGTTGGCAATCAATGCTTTGCGCTTTGAGTCACACGACTCGCACTTTTCGGTCGAGGAGGCGTTGCAGGTGATAGAGAGGGTTGCTCCGCAGAGGGCATACCTTACACATATGTCGCACGATATTGGTCTGCACTGCGTGGCAAACTTGCGACTGCCTGAGGGGGTAGAATTTGCTTACGATGGACTGAAAATAGTGAGTAGTGAGTAGAGAGTAGTGAGTAGTTGAAAAAATAGTTATAATTTAGTTAACGATTAAGAGCTAATGGCTTAAAAGATATGAAAAACGCATTAGACGGAAAGGTCGTAGTGATTACGGGTGCATCGTCAGGTATTGGCGAGGCGATGGCTCGTTTGTACTCGAAGATGGGTGCAAAGGTGGTGCTTGGCGCACGCAACGAGGAGAAACTCGCACTGCTTGTGCAGATTATCGAGTCGGAGGGTGGCAAGGCTACCTATATCGCTACCGATGTAACGAAGGAGTACGATTGCAAACGCCTAATCGAGAAGGCGGTTGAGGTGTTCGGTGGGGTAGATGTGTTGATTTGTAACGCGGGTATATCGATGCGTGCAATTTTTGACGATGTGGATATGAGTGTTCTGCATCGCCTGATGGATGTAAATTTCTGGGGTACAGCCTACTGCGCAAAGTATGCATTGCCCTATCTGCAAGCCTCGAAAGGATCGTTGGTAGGCATATCGTCAGTGGCAGGTCTGCACGGACTGCCCGGCAGAACCGGCTACTCGGCATCGAAGTTTGCAATGACAGGACTGCTCGAAACCATACGCGTAGAGAATATCAAAAAGGGGTTGCATGTGATGGTTGCTTGTCCGGGATTTACTGCCTCGAATGTTCGCTTCTCGGCCCTTACTGCCGATGGCTCAGCGCAGGGCGAGACTCCGCGCGAGGAGAGCAAGATGATGACTGCCGAGGAGGTAGCGCGCATCGTAGCCGATGGTATTGCCAAGCGCAAACGCCTCTGTCTGATGGAGGCGGAGGGGCGCGCAACTCATTTTGTTAAAAAATTTGCTCCCGGACTTGTCGATAGAATTTTCTATTGGGTGATGTCGCGAGAGCCAAACTCACCCTTTAAGTAAAGCTCTATAACAAGGCTCTTTCGGCATCTGCCTTGTCTGGAAAATGCTCATTTACGCCAAGTAAACTCCGCTTTTCCAGCCTGCGAGCAGCTTCAAAATAGCTCTTGTTATACAACTTTATACAAAAAGTGGTGCAACTTCGGAGTAACGAGTTGCACCACTTTCTCTCTATCTATTCGGTCAGTCCGACCTTTTTCAATCCTTCAATTAGATATTGCGGAGCGCGGCAAGGTCGTTTGCTCTCACTATTGAGGAAGCCGAGCCAAGTGTGTCCCGTATTAATCAGCGCTCCCGACTCGTTGTACAACTCGTAACGCACTTTTAGGCGCACCATCGGCATCTCCTCGATTATTACGCGCACGGTTATCTCCTCATCAAAGTGTGCCGGAAGAATATACTTTGAGCCGACCTCCAAGATAGGTGAGATGATACCTTTCTTCTCCATCTCATCGTAAGGCATACCCCACGCGCGCAATGCCGCAACACGCGCCACCTCGTAATATACGATGTAGTTCGAGTGATGCACTATGCCCATCTGGTCAGTCTCCTTATATCTAACCCTTATCTTCTCATCGTAGAAAATCATAACTTTATCTCTATATCTTGTCCAAATTTACAATTCTGTTCCAAAATGCCATCGACAATTTCGCAACAGCACTCCTCGCCTTCGATACAGCAGTCGTACACTCCATCTGCAGGCAGTAGTTTCCAGCGGTCAGTCACGACAACCCCTCTTTCGTCAGCCATACCTACTATTATGTATGGGTGTCCGAGCATCTGTCGTGCAAGTGCAATATCTCCCTCGCCAAGAGCCTTGCGGATAACGGTTGAACTGACCTTATTTCCATCTGCCAGATATTGCGATATCTCGACCACCTGCAAAGTTCCGTGTTGCAACAGAAACGAGTGATCTCCCTCCTTGTTGTGTCCGAAATGGTGGTTGTAGCCTACGATAAGTTGCTTTATGCCGAGTTTGCCGACAAGGTAATCATCAATAAACTCCTCGCGCGAGAGTTGGCTGAAAGCCTTGTCAAAAGGTATTACAACAACATAGTCGATGCCCACTCTCTCCAAAAGTCGGCACTTCTCCTCGAAGGTGGAGAGTAGGCGCAACCCCTCGTCATTGCCGAGTGTGATGCGAGGGTGAGGCTCGAAGGTCAACACAACGCTCTCGCCACCGCACTCCTTGGCACGGCGTATCACCTCATCGAGTAGTACGCGGTGTCCTCGATGTACTCCATCGTAGGAACCCACCGTTGCTACTGCATTACATAGTGTAGGAGGATTATCGAAACCCCAAACGACCTTCATTGCTATTGATTATTGTTCTCCTCGGCAGCCTTTACGAAGTAGGCAACCTTTTCGAGAATGGTTGTGATATCGTAGTTCTCGACCACAATACCTTGCGGAAAATTCATCGGTACTGATGTAAAGTTCAATACGCCCTTAATACCTGCGTTGATAATCGGTACGGTATATTGAGCAGCCAAAGATGATGGCAACGAGATAATAACAATACTAATATCTTTATCCTCTACCACCTCCTCAAAGTCGTTGATGTGATAGCACGGAATATCCATAATGGTGTGTCCGACCTTCGCCTCATCGACATCAAAGGCGGCTGTGATGCGAATGTTCAACTGCTTGGAGTTGAAATACTTGGTAATCGCCTGACCAAGGTGTCCCATACCCATAACTGCCACATTCATTGTGTTCTCGCTGTATAAAATCGAGTCGATAAAGTCGATTAGCACCTTCACATCGTAGCCCTTTTTCGTGTCGCTTGAGAAGCCTATAAGCATCAAATCGCGGCGTACCTGTACAGCCGTTATGCCGTGCATACCTGCCAAAATGTGCGAAAAGACATGGGTAATACCTCGCTTATGGCAAGCAAGTAGTGTTCGGCGATATTCGCTGAGTCGCTCGATGGTCTTTTCCGGTATCGGAGTCTGTATATTTGACATTCTTATTCGGTTGTTATGGTGAAGTTACTATTGTAATTTACCTTTATCCATTGATTGTTCACTCTGATGCCACTTGTCGTATTCTGTTCGAAGGCGTAAGGTGAGAGCAGAGGTGTTGAGAGTGTTCCCTCCAAGCCTGTTTCGATAGTGTTGTATAACGCCTTAACAAAGACAACTGCCGCATCGTATCCACGATAGGCATAGAGCGATGGCAATGCTCCGAACTCATCGACAAATCGTTTGTCGAAGGCGCGGATTATCGCCTCGCTACGATGTGCGTGATAGGTCGAAAGCATTGTAACATTATTCGTAAAGAGGATTGATCGGTCTATATTGCGATAGCGATTCCAGCGGTTATTGCCAAATACAACAAACGGCACAACCCTCTGCGAGCGTGCTGTAAGGGCGATATTTGCTGAGGCTATAGCAGCCAAAATTCTATCGATCTCCACCTCGTTGTCGGCAGTAATGACTATCACGGTAGGCTCCTCGCCACGCAATAGTGGTGACATATCGCTTGGCGATGGGGTATCATCAACCTCCAATCCTGCTTCGCGCATCTTCTCGCGCTCCTTTTCGCGCTTCTCGATTACTGAAGGGTGTTCGTAGATATACTTATGCTCCACCACATACGAGGTATCTCGCAACATCGAACGCACCTCCGAATCGAACTCCTTGTCGGTATTGTCGGTAGAAATAATTACTACTCGCTTCGAGCCATCGAACATACCTCGTACCTTCTCCAACTTGGTGGCAGGCGATGGCGACATCTGAAACACAGCATTGCTTGTCGTATGCGTCAAATTTGCCAAAGGCGAAACAATCGGTATATTGCGCTCCTGTAACGCTGTAGTCACGGGTATCAACTCGTCCTCATAGACAGGTCCTACGACCAGATCTGTGTTGTGCAATGCCCCCGAAGCGATAATCTGCTCAATACGATTGTAGTCGTGAGCTGTATTGTAGAGATTCAGATTTACCGAGTAACCCGACATACGCACACTATCCAACCCAATCAAAAAACCTCGATAGAAGTCGAGATAGTTCTGCGAAGGTTGTTCCTTTGTACCCAAAGGCAATAGCAACGCAACATCAGCCCTCTCTCCTTGTCGCAGAGCGCGGAACGATACAGACTTAACAACGGTCTGTTCTGCAATCTCTTCGATTTGAGGTTGTTCTGTCGTAGATGCAACAACCGCCGTTTGTATTACAGGTGTCGGCTGTTGCGGTGCAGGTTGTTCGACTTGCGACTCTTTGATTGGTATCTCGATAAGTTGCCCCGCCTTCAATCCCTTTTTGATATGGGAATTTACCGCTTGTATCTCCTCAATAGCAACATTGTACTGCTTTGCCAACGAATAGAGCGTCTCACCACGCACAACCTTATGTAGTTGCACTTTCGGACTCTTCTCTACTGCCGACTTAACGGGAATTTTGATGCGTTGTCCCGCCTTTAAGCCTTCGGTTAATACCGCATTAGCCCCCTTGATATCATCAACAGTAACGCCGTAGTGGCGAGCCAAAGAGTAGAGCGTTTCGCCCTTTACAACATCGTGAATGGTGTATTTCGCTCCCCCGATAACGACAATCTCCTCCGCCGACACAGCCGACACAGCGCCGAAAACGAACAAAGCAAGGGTTATGATAAAACTGCGTATCTTCATCAAATAGGCTATTTCAAGCGTAGTTTAATCTCCGTAAAAATCTTCTTGGTGTATTGCGGGAAATCACCCTCCATAATCCAAGAGTAGTAACTTGGCTCCTTGCGGAATACCTCCTCAACAGAGTGTCCTTTATACTTTCCGAAGGCAAAGACCTCTGTCCCCTTGTCGTCATAGTTGATACGACCTGCAAAGTCTGCTGTCTTGTTGCGAGTAGAGTACTCCGAGAGGAACTCCACGCTGTTCTCCAAGTCGCTGTAGCGGTCGAGTTGCGAACAAAGCACCTCGTAGGTAGCCATCGTGTCGGCATCGGCACTATGAGCCGCCTCCAACTCCTTACCGCAGTAGAAGCGATAAGCAGCGACCAAGGTGCGCTCCTCCTTTTTGTGGAAGATGTTTTGCACATCGACATATTGTGCTTTTCTGAAGAAATCTACATCCACCCCTGCGCGCATAAACTCCTCTGCCAGCAGTGGCAAGTCGAAGCGGTTGGAGTTGAAACCACAGAAGTCGCAACCAATCATAAACTCGCGTAATGACTTCGCTACTTGGCGGAATGTAGGGCAATCCTTTACATCTTCATCGGTGATGTGATGCACAGCCGTAGCCTCCGCAGGAATAGGCATTTCGGGATTTATTCGGCGCGTACGAACAATCTGCTCGCCATCGGGCATAACCTTCACAACCGATATCTCGACAATGCGATCTGCTGCTATATTAGTACCCGTGGTCTCCAAATCGAAGAAGACCATCGGGCGCTTCAAGTTCAATTTCATAGTGAAATTCAATTGAGAATTGAGAATTGAGAATTGAGAATTTTTCGTTCTCAACTCTCAACTTTCAACTCTCCACTCTATCGTTATGCGTTAATCATCATCGGCATCAGGAGCATCAAAGTTGCGCTGCTCTGAACATCGTCATAGACAGGCTTATAAACTCCTGCACGAGTCGAATCTGCCAACTCAACAAGGATTGTCGGTGTTTCGAGGTTGGTCAAAATCTCCACCAAGAAGGTCGATTTGAAACCGATAGTGATTGGCGCACCTTCATAACTGCACGACAAAGTCTCATTCGCCGAAATCGAGAAGTTTACATCCTGCGCTGCAAGCACAACCTTGTTGTTTGCAATATCCAAGCGGATAAGGTTTGTCGTAGGGTTCGAGCAGACTGCTACACGCTTGATAGCGTTCAACAAGCCAACGCGATCAACGAGCAACTTGTTAGGGTTTGCCTGTGGAATAACTACATTGTAGTTAGGGTATGCTCCCTCGATAAGGCGACAAACCAAAGTGCTGTTCGACAACTCGAAAACAACATTCTTCTGGTCGAAGGTCATCTTAACCTCGCCCTCCTCCTTCAAGAGGATATTCTTCAACAAGTTTGCAGGCTTCTTTGGCAAGATAAATGCAGCCTTTACGCCACACGCGCACTCTACGGTGTGCTTAACCAATTTGTGGGCATCTGTAGCCACGCAGGTCAATTCGTTCTCATCGAGGTTGAAATATACACCATTCATCACAGGGCGCAACTCATCGTCAGCCGTAGCAAAGATGGTCTTGTTGATACCATTTACCAAAACATCAACATCGAGTGATACCTCTGTCTTCTCTGCAGCCAACTCGTGAGTTTGCGGATAGCTTACAGGATTTGCTCCAGGAACGGAAGAGCTACCGCTGTTCCAAGCGATGTTAATCTCCCAATTGTTCTCGTTTACTTCGAGTGTTAGAGGCATCTCCGAACACTCCTTCAATACATCGAGCATCAACTTTGCAGGGGCAGCAACCGTACCCTCCTTCTCGACATTGTCGACCTGAATAGTACCAACGAGAGTGGTCTCGAGGTCTGAAGTGGTAACCTTCAAAACATTGCCCTGCAACTCCATCAAGAAGTAGTCGAGGATCGGAAGTGTGTTCTTGCTGTTGATAACCTTGCCCGTTGTCGCCAATAACGACAACAAAGCCGAACTTGATACTGTAAATTTCATAATTTCTGTTATTTTTTGCGTTTATACTAATTTGTTTGTGTTTGCTTTTCTTATAGGGGTTACTGGGCGTTACTGGGGGCGCACCTTCGGTGCTTACTGGGGATTACTGGGTAATTCTGCATTTTGCATTTTGCATTCTGCATTTTGCATTTTGCATTTCCCTCCGTTTTCCGTTTTCCGTTTACAATGTTGCCAACTTCTCCAGTGCCTCCTCAATCATCTTGCGCACAAATGGCTTATAGTCCGTGCAGGCATCTTTCGCGATACGCTGGGCGATAATCGTACATACTGTACCCGCTTTATGTCCCATCAACGCTGCCAAGCCAGCCAATGCCGAGGACTCCATCTCGAAGTTGGTAATGCGTCTGCCATCAAAACGGAACGACTCAATCTTCTCGTTCAACTTCAAATCTTGCGGCTGCAGGCGAACCCAACGACCTTGTGGTGCGTAGAAGCCGGGTGCTGCAATGGTGATACCCTCGCGAGTGACATCTTTGAAATGCTCGAACAGCGACTTGTCCGCATCGATAAAATATGGTGCGGTAAGTTGTGGATTCCAACCCGTATGCTCCACAAATGCCTTCTCAATATCCAAGTCGCAGACCTCGTTACGACCGGCATAGTAGTTGAGCAATCCATCGAAACCTACCGAGGTGCGGGCAAATACGCGCTCGCCCACATTGATATCCTCCTGCAAAGCCCCCGATGTGCCGAGGCGTAACAGCGTTAGTTGCTTGAACTCGTCTTTTACCTGACGAGTAGCAAAATCTATATTCGCAAGTGCATCTAACTCCGTAACTACAATATCGATATTGTCTGTGCCGATACCTGTCGAAATGGCAGTCATACGGCGACCTTTGTAGGCTCCGGTAATAGTCTTGAACTCGCGACTCTCGACATCACACTCGATGTTATCGAAATACGATGCAATCATATTCACGCGAGCAGGATCGCCCACCAACATAATAATATCTGAGATTTGCTCGGGACGAAGATGAAGATGGAATATCGAACCGTCCTCATTTATAATCAGTTCCGATGCCGGAATAACTCTCTTTTCGCTCATACTTTCAATTTTTAGCAGTTATAGCCTTGGATATTTGGCATAAAAATAGTACATTTACATCGATTTTCAAAGTAAAACCGAAATTTTTTTATTAAAAATAAAAACTTCTACTATGACACTCATTAAATCTATCTCCGGTATTCGTGGTACTATCGGTGGCGAAGTTGGAGAAAACCTCACTCCGATTGACATTGTAAAGTTTACTATCGCCTACACTCGTTTTATCGCAGGCAAGAATAACGCCAAACGATTGCGTATTGTTGTAGGTCGCGATGCCCGCATCTCGGGCGAGATGGTCAATGACATCATCGAGGGTACTCTCCTCGGTTGCGGAGCAGATGTTATCAATGTTGGTCTTTGCACCACTCCGGGTACTGAAATGGCGGTTATTACCCACAAGGCTGATGGTGGTATTATCATCACTGCATCACACAATCCGAAGCAGTGGAACGCCTTGAAATTGCTCAACGAAAAGGGCGAATTTTTGAACGACCAAGAGGGCAAGCAGGTGCTTGCTTTGGCAGAGCAGGAGGACTTCCTTTTCCCTGATGTTGATAGTATCGGAAAAGTGATTTTGCGCGAGGACTTCAATCCTACACATATTGAGCAAGTACTTGCTCTAAATCTTGTTGATATCGAGAAAGTTAAGGCTCGCAAATTCAAGGTAGTTGTAGATGCAGTAAATTCGATTGGCGGTGTTGTAATTCCCGCACTTTTGGAGAAATTGGGTTGCGAGGTTGTAAAGCTCAATTGCGAGCCTAACGGACACTTTGCGCACAACCCTGAACCACTTCCGCAGAACCTCACCGAAATTTCGGAGGTAATTGTAAAAGAGGGTGCAGATTTGGGTGTTGTAGTCGATCCTGATGTGGATCGATTGGCGCTCGTAAATGAGGACGGAACGATGTTTGGCGAGGAGTATACTTTGGTTGCTGTTGCGGACTATATTCTTTCGCGCACGAAGGGCAACACTTGTTCAAATCTCTCATCTTCGCGTGCATTGAGCGATGTTACCGTAGCGCGTGGTGGCTCTTATTCGGCTGCCGCTGTAGGCGAGGTCAATGTTGTTGCCAAGATGAAGGAGACAGGCGCAGTTATCGGTGGCGAGGGCAATGGCGGAGTAATCTACCCTGAGTTGCACTATGGTCGCGATGCGTTGGTTGGAGTGGCACTCTTTTTGACTTATCTTGCAGAGCAGGGTTGCACGATGACTGAATTGCGCAAGCGTTACCCTGCATATTTTGCATCGAAGAATAAAATTGAACTGACGCCAGCTATTGATGTGGATAAGGTGTTGCGTACTATTAAGGAGCGCTACGCACACGAGCGTGTAAATGATATTGATGGTGTGAAGATTGACTTTGCAGAGCATTGGGTACATCTTCGCAAGTCGAATACCGAACCTATTATCCGCATCTACACCGAGGCAAAGTCGCAAGCCTTTGCCGATGAGGTAGCACAGCAGTTTATTGCAGAGATTAAGGAGATTTGCAATCTCTAAAACGGAAAACGGAAAGCGGAAAACGGAAAACTAATTTTTAATTTTTAATTTTTAATTGTGAAACAAGTTCACGACTATATTTCAGAGAACCGAGAGCGATTCCTTGAGGAGTTGTTCGAGGTGTTGCGTATCCCCTCGATCAGTGCGCAGTCGTCGCACAAGGAGGATATGATTAAGTGTGCCGAGCATCTCGCTATGGCACTCGCAAAGGCAGGTGCTGACTCCACCGAGGTTATCCCTACCGAGGGCAATCCTGTAGTCTATGCCGAGAAGATTATTTCGCCCGAGGCGAAGACCGTATTGATATATGGCCACTACGATGTTATGCCTGTAGATCCTCGCGAGGAGTGGAGAACTGAGCCTTTCGAGCCTACCATTATCAACAACCGCATCTACGCGCGTGGTGCTGACGACGACAAAGGTCAGTCGTTTATGCACATCAAGGCGTTCGAGGCGATGTGCGCCACCGACTCGCTCCCTTGCAATGTCAAGTTTATGCTCGAAGGCGAGGAGGAGATTGGCTCGCCTTCGCTCTACGGCTTCTGCGAGGAGTACAAGGAGAAGCTCAAGGCGGATATTATCCTCGTATCGGATACCTCGATGATTTCGCTCGATACACCATCTATCACCTGCGGATTGCGCGGTCTTACCTATATGGAGGTGGAGGTTATCGGTCCTAACAAAGACCTCCATTCGGGGCTTTTTGGCGGTGCTGTGGCGAACCCTGCCAATGTGCTGACTCGCCTTGTTGCATCGCTCGTAGATGAGAATGGACACATCACAATTCCTCACTTTTACGACAAGGTGCGCGAACTTACTGCCGAGGAGCGCAAAGCCTTTAATGAGGCTCCATTCTCGCTCGATAGTTACAAGCAAGCGCTTGATATAGACGATATTGAGGGCGAGGCTGGCTACACCACCATTGAACGCACGGGTATCCGCCCATCGCTCGATGTGAACGGCATTTGGGGTGGCTACACCGAGGAGGGAACAAAGACCGTTATCCCTTCGCGTGCCTACGCCAAAATCTCGATGCGCCTGGTTCCCGACCAGGATTTCGAGGAGATAGGTCGCCTCTTCGAGGAGCATTTCCGCAATATCGCGCCAAAGAGTGTGAAGGTCAATGTAAAGTTCCTTCACGGTGGTGCGCCATACGTCTCGCCTACCGATATGGATGCCTACAAGGCTGCCGAAAAGGCCGTAGAGGAGGCCTTTGGCCGTAAGCCGCTGCCATTCTACTCGGGTGGCTCGATTCCTATCGTGAGTGGTTTCGAGCGCATCCTCGGCACCAAGTCGATACTTATTGGTTTTGGTCTTTCGGAGGATGCAATCCACTCTCCGAACGAGAGTTACGGATTGGCGCAGTTCGACAAAGGTCTGCAAACCATACCTCTGTTCTACAAGTATTTTGCTTTTAAGGGCCAGTAAAGGCCAGTAAGGGCTATTAAGGGTTATTAAGGGTTATTAGGGGTTATTAGGGGTTATTAGGGGAGATTAGAGAGATTAAGGGGAAACTGAGAAACTCCCCAGTAATCCCCCGTAATCCCCAGTAAGCACCGAAGGTGCGCCCCCAGTAACACCCAGTACACCCCATTACACCCATTACACCCCGTAACAACCGTAACACC
>JAZPYA010000016.1:0-103191 GCA_045543935.1 Alistipes sp. | reverse complement strand
CCTTTACTCCGAAGAGCTTGGTTATGCGCCCTACCGTCAGCATCTTTTGACCTACTCCTCAGCAGGTGTCTCGGTTGCCTCCTCAGCAGGAGTCTCTGCAGCCTCTGCAGCAGCAGCGGCAGCCTCAGCCTCAGCAGCAGCCTTACGCTCTGCGATAGCAGCGGCACGAGCATCCTTGATTGCAGCCTCAGCAGTAAGGCGAGCCTTCTTGTCAGCCGACTTCTCGGCAGCCAACTTGTTTACCTTAGCGGTAACCTTGCCCTCCTTCTCACCAAGCCACTTGTTGAACTTAGCCTCAGCGTCGCTCTCAGAGAAAGCACCCTTAGCTACGCCACCGAGCAGGTGTTTCTTGTACAACACGCCCTTGTACGAGAGAATCGCACGAGCAGTGTCAGTAGGTTGTGCGCCCTTCATTAACCAACCCAAAGCTTGCTCGAAGTTAAGGTCGATCGTAGCAGGATTCGTGTTTGGGTTGTAAGTACCCAACTTCTCGATAAATTTACCATCACGTGGCGCTCTGCTATCTGCAACAACAATGTGATAGAAAGCATAACCCTTCTTACCATGTCGTGCCAAACGAATTTTAACAGCCATAATGCTTGTAAAATTTTAATTGTTAATAAATGGTTTTCACTAACCCACAATAGGTTAATCGGGTGCAAAGGTATAAAAAAATTGAGAATTAAAAATTAAAAATTAAAAATTATTTCCTAATTATTTATTATTTGCTCTCCTCTCTAACTTCTATCCAAGAGCCACATCGAGTGCCATCATCAGCGCAAAACCTACGGCAAAGCCGATTGTAGGGAGGTTGGAGTGCTTCTCGCCGTGCGCCTCGGGGATAAGTTCCTCCACAACAACATATATCATCGCACCTGCAGCAAAGGCAAGCATATATGGGAATACGCCCAACAGATGTTCGATAAAGAGAATGGTCAATACGGCGGCTATAGGCTCAACAATGCCCGACATCGCCCCATAGGCGAAAGCTCGACCACGCGAATTGCCCGAAGCGCGCAGAGGTAACGAGATTACCGCCCCTTCGGGGATATTCTGAATGGCGATACCTATGGCGAGAGCCAATGCGCCTGCAAAAGAGAGTCCCGCCTCGCCAGTCAATGCGCCTGCCGCTACAACACCCACAGCCATACCTTCGGGGATATTGTGGAGCGTTACGGCGAGTATCAACATCGAGGAGCGTCCCAACTTCGATTGCACACCTTCAGGCTTGTCGCTATCGAGGTGGAGGTGCGGAGTAACCATATCGAGCAGGAGCATAAAGCCTATACCCACAAGAAAACCCACTACCGCAGGAACCCACGAGAAATTGCCCATTGGTGCAGAAGCCTCCATTGCCGGAATAAGCAACGACCACACCGAGGCTGCCACCATCACGCCCGAGGCAAAGCCAAGCAGTGTGTTGCGAATCTGCTTTGCGTGGCTCTCCTTGACAAACAGCACAGCCGAAGAGCCGAATATAGTGCCGGCAAAGGGCAACAGGAGTAGTGGAAGTATCTCAATAGTACTCATAGCGAGTAAATTTTTAATGGTTTTACAACTGCAAATATAGCGCAAAAAGAGTAAATAGTTTCACGCCAACCCCGAGAAAGTTGTTTTTTCGTTATCTCGGCATATCGCGGTAGAGATTGGCATATTTTTGGCTTTAAGTAGCGCAGATTTCTACTTTTAACGGCAATGAGAAGAATTGTTATACACTCACAAGATGCCAATTTCGGGGCATTGCTCACGGGGCTTCTCGGCGATATTGAGGCGACATTTGAGCAAACATCTTCGCGCGAGGAGCTGTTCGCAAAGTGCTTGAACGCAAGATACGACATCGTGCTGACCGATGATGTGCGAATGTTTCTAAATGGCACTGATGCCATCAAGCGGATTAGGCGCGACTCCATACTGCCACAAATTTTCATCCTCTCGCACGATATCTCCGAAAGCACAGTTACAGCCCTGCTCGAGGAGGGGGTAAATCAATTTATAACCCTTCCTGTTTCGCCGGAGAGATTACGCGGAAAGGTAGCCTTAAAACTTTAACTATTCAGACATATTCGATGACCGCACTATTGAATTGGGAGGTAACTCTTTCACTCGCCTTTGCCCTGCCGATAATTTCGGTAACGGCACAGTCATTCCACACACTCCACGACAAGATAAGCCGACTATTTATGAGGCAATGTATCTCCCGTATCGCAACGATGATTGTATCGCAACAAGACCCTCTCGATAGGGATATGCGCGCCCTATGTCGCAACTTTACTACAACCACCATACTCAACTCGATGATCTTTATTTCAGACCATATTCACGGCACTGCAACAAACAGACTTAAACTTATTGTAGAGGTCTGCAGGTTGGAGCATCGACTGATAGTACTTATCAATCGTGCGCGTAGGTCAGGTGCGCTATACCGCACATCGCAGTTATTGCGATTAGCCCCCTCGGCATCTACTATCGAGGTCGCAATAGATCCATTGTTCAATACACAGCCCGATACAAAACTCTACTCCACAATAGGACAAATTGTATCGTATCCACACCAAGCGATACGACATATTACCCATCTCGATACGCCTCTGACAATATACGAAATAGCGATTTTTACGCAGTTGCTACGCAGAGCCGGAGCGCCTATTGCATATACCCCGATGCTCGCATCGGAGAATCGAAATCTGCAACTCATAGGAGTCTATCTTGCCGAATCGCTTTTGGCTGTTGATGCCGAGACCTATCTGCAACGGCTTGTCGCTTCGCCCGATTATGAGGTGGCACACGCCGGACTCTATGCCCTATGTGCCATTCGTGGCGATATAGCATCACGCTCATCGCATCTTGCAATCGAGCGATTGACACCACTACATCGCGCCGCCTTTCTGCGCCACGCAGTACAATCGTGCTACTCGCTCTCCTCGTGCGCACGACTACTGACAGCAAAGGAGCGCACCCAATTCACACAACGCATAGACTCTTATAAATGCCGTATTGTATGCAACTAATATCCATTTTGCTTCTCTTGCTATCGCTCGCAGTGCTTCTTGGGGCGATACTCTTTGTGCGATTGTGGCACTCTGCACACCGCAAGTGTTCGGCAACCACTCCACTGCGCGAACATATCGAACATATCGGCATATCTGCCGTAGTCGTATATCCGCATACCACCGCACCCCTCTCTGTCCTATTGGAGGAGAGATACCCTCACTGCGAAGTGATTGTAGTGGTCGATTTGCAACAACAAAAAGTGCCTTTCGACAATCTGATTAGCCGATATCATCTCGTAAAGGTCAATCACACGCACCTCGATGGGGTACGCAAACTCTATCGCTCACGACATCGCGCATTTCGGCGTGTCGTAGTAGTCGATCTGCCCCTTGATTACCACCAACTCGCCGAGACAATCGCACGCGAAGTAGCATCATACGGATATTCGCTACTCTTGTATGGAGAGTCAATCGTAACGCCAGAAACCCTCGCCTACTGCGCAACTGCAATAGCCTCGCACCACACCTCCGAGCATATCGCTCTCTCCTCTCTGGTCGGAGCAGAGGTCAGGCTCGAGCCGAGCGACAGCGATAACCACGCCACCACCGAACTCTTTACGGATAGAGTTTTGGCAACAACCAAGCAGGGACAATTTATCTCCTTTGCGGTGTTGCTGATGCCATCAGTATTGGTCGTTCTCTCCCACCTTATTGGGAGCAAAGTACTGTTGGGCGTAGCAGTGACAACCTTGCTTATAGGCGCGCTCCTGCTCTATCTTTCGTGTCGTGTAATGTCGAATAAGGGGGTCTTTGTTTCGCTCGACACAATATCTTACAATTTTTACCGCTTTGTTATTGAAAAAGTAAAAAATTATCACTATCTTTACAAAGAGAGCAGAGTGCGTGTCAGTCGCATCGTGCAACCGATTACAACCTTTGTTCAACGAACCGAAAACAACCAAAAACGACTATGATAGAGAACCATATCAGAGAGTACCTTCTGCCGTGTGCTTTCAATGCTGCTGTGCGTGCCGGCGCAGAGATAATGAAGGTTTATCACAACAGCAAGAACTACAGCATCGAGGTTAAGCGCGATAATACTCCGCTGATTATTGCAGACCGCCTTGCCCACAACAAAATCAAAGAGGTGTTGGGCGAAACCCGCATTCCGATACTCTCGGAGGAGGGGCGCGAAATACTCTACGAGGAGCGTAAAAATTGGGAGATGTTTTGGCTTGTGGACCCATTAGATGGCACAATCGAATTTATCAAGGGGAACAACGAATTTACGGTAAATATCGCCCTGATGCAGAATAATGAGTGTATCGGAGCAGTTGTCTATGTGCCATATCTCGGGAAGTTGTATTTCGCCGAGCAGGGGTGTGGCGCAATGGTGTTGGAGGGCATCGAGCCTAACGAGGAGGCACGCTATACTAATAAGGATATACGCGCGCACGCGAGGAGACTACCCCTCAACAACGAAAAACGCGACAAGTTCCGCATCGCAGTATCTCGCTCGCACCAGACCGCCGACACTGCGGCGTGCATCTCGAAAATCAGCGATGAGTATCCAAACTTTGAGGTTATCGAGCAAGGTAGCTCCTATAAATTTTGTATGATGGCGGAGGGGTTGATAGATTACTATCCGCGTACAACTGACACCTACGAGTGGGATACCGCCGCCGCAGAGTTGATATTGGTCGAGTCGGGAGGGGTTGTCCGTTCACTACCCTACCACCGCCCACTAGCCTACAACAAAGCCGACCTTCGCAACCCGTGGTTTGAGTGTCGGCGACTGAGATAGTTGAGAGTTTTTATAATTGACAATTGACAAATTGATAATTGACAATTGACAATTGATAATTAAAGGAATTTTTATTTAGGCCTGCGGCGCCCCTTTACTAACCCTTACTAGCCGTTACAAACCCTTAATTTTGTTGCGCCTTGACAAGTTTAGGAGTTCAGACGAGAGACGAAAGCTGAGCATACTTGGCGTATGTGAGCATTTCGCTATCCGCTGATTCGTGCAAAAAGAACTCATCAGAACGATTTTATAAAGACAAAAAAATGAGGTCTTCGGAGGTATTCGACTCACGAGAGAGCACCTCCCGTAGTCTTAGCAACCCAATGTTGCAACCTTCCGATTTCCTCGCCCGAACGCAAACCGAGAGCAAAGCGAATAAAAAACTTTTCGCACCCGCAGGGCGAAATGATTTGCAGACAACTCCAAGACAAATTTATTTGGCAACGGAGATGTCTGCGAATTATTTGTTGTGCATAGCACAGTGAAATGTTTGAAGTGAGCTTTGCCGAGGTGATGCCGAGGTAGGGTTGCCAAAGGCAAGCCAACCACCGCGATATAGGCACAAAAAAAATGAGGTCTTCGGAGGTATTCGACTCACGAGAGAGCACCTCCCGTAGTCTTAGCAACCCAATGTTGCAACCTTCCGATTTCCTCAACCAACCTAAAACTACTAACCTAAAATGAACCTTAAAACTTCGATGCAAAGATAAGCGTTTTTTTAATACCGTGCAAGCTTTTTATTAAATTTTTTTAATTATTTTTACAATTATTTTTATATTCACTTTGCATATCGCTGTATATCAATAATTTACAAAATAAAATTTTTTTAATAACAATTTATTGAAAAACAATAAGTCTCTTCGTTTTTCAAAAAAATCAACAAATTTTCGCGCAACAATTGCATTTTTCGATTATAATCTCTATATTTGTATAGGTTCGGAGTGAAAGCCACTGCATCATCGAATCGTGTTTATAATGTATAGAGGTATGATTGATGCGTTTGTGACATATATTCAAGCCGAAAGACGCTACTCTGCGCTTACGGTACGCAACTATCGACACGATATAGAGGCGTTCAGGGATTGGTGCGCTCAATGTGCGCAAATAAAGTCCGAGGAGTTCGACCTCTCCCGCATCACCGCCGAGGATATACGCGAATGGATTATATATCGCACCGATGCGCAGACCGACAAAAAACTCAATCGCAAGCCTATCAGCGCGGCATCGATGAACAGAGAACTATCCTCGCTACGCAGTTTCTACAGATACTTAAGACGAGAGAATAAGATATCCATAGACCCATTCAAGAACATCACATCGTTGCGCACGGCGCGCAAACTCCCGACCTTTGTGCCGGAGACACGAATGGAACCTCTGCTGGAGACTCTGCGCGAAAAGAGCGAACACGGCTCATTCCCCGAGCAGAGGAACGCTTTGATTATTGCGCTATTCTACAGTTGTGGCATTCGACTTGCCGAGTTGCAAGGCATACGCATAGGCGACTTTTCGGCGGATATGCTCACTTTGCAGGTACGTGGCAAGGGCGACAAACATCGAATAATACCGATTTTGCCCGATATGGCATCGCGTATAAATTCGTATCTCGAGATGTTGAGTAGTATAGGCATATCCACAACATCGGACACGCCATTGATTGTATCTGAGCAGGGCAAGGTGTTGGGGCGTAGCACCATACAGCGCATTGTCAAGTCGGAACTTTCGAGTGCAAATGTGCAAGGCAAGAAGTCGCCTCACGTATTGCGACACACCTTCGCCACCCATCTGCTGAACAAGGAGGCGGATATGCGCGATATTCAGGAGTTGATGGGACACTCCTCGCTAAAGACCACGCAGTGCTACACGCACAACAGCATCAAGCAGTTGCAAGAGGTCTATAAGCGGGCGCACCCGCATAGATAACGGAAAACTGAAAACGGAAAACGGAAAACTTTCAATTAGTGAGTAGTGAGTAGTTAAAAGTTAAAAGTTAAAAGTTAAAAACTTTCAGCGCACCCCAGTAAGCGACCAACGGGAGCGCCCCCAGTAAGGGCGGAACGCCCGCCCCCAGTAACCCCCAGAATGGTTGCGCCGTGACAAGGGTGGGAGAACAGAAAACGGAAAACTTTTAATTAGTGAGTAACGAGTAGTGAGTAGTTGAAAATAACTCTCAAACAGATAGGAGATAGGAATTAGGAGATAGGAGATAGAAGTTGATTTTTAATTCTCAATTCTCAATTTTTAATTTAGCTAATGGCTAATGGCCAAAATTTATATAAACCTTAAATTATTAGTACTATGGAGGTTAAAATTCAATCAGTTAAGTTCGATGCGAGCAAGCAGCTTATCGAATTTGTAGAGAAGAAGATGTCGAGATTAGAGCGTTTTGAGGGTAACTCGACAGGTGTTGATGTAACATTGAAGCTGGACAAGGACAGCGAGAGAGGTAACAAAATTGCACTTGTTGCGCTCCATGTTCCTGGCGCAGATATTGTTAGTGAGCAGCGCGCTCACACATTTGAAGAGGCAGTGGATTTGGCTCTCGATGCCGTAAAACGCCAAATCGAAAAGCGCAGAGATTAAGAAATTGTTTGAGATTTAGTTTGAGTGAGGTGGCTAATTAATTTTAGCCATCTCTCTTTTTATAGTAGGTATAAATACCTATTTTTCACGCAAAAAGTGTCCATTTTTTGCCACTATGGAACTTTTTGATACATTTGTAATTTGAAATAGGGTGCGTAGCCCGAAAAAATCTTTTATGGCAATAGTAAATTATCTGTGGCTGACCATAATGTTTTGCACTATCCCTGCCGGAGTGCTATGGTTGTGCCGGAAGTACTCCTGGTTGGACAAAATCGGTCCTGTAATGATTCTCTACGCTATCGGACTCGTTATCGCGAATATCCCGATGCCGGCAGAAATTGCTAAATTGCAAGGGATTATCCCGACAATTATGATTCCGTTGGCAATCCCGATGATGCTCTTCGGCTGCACATTCAAGACCAGCGAAGTGGCTCTGCAACTTCGAGTTGTAACAAGTGGAGTTATCGCAGTGTGCATTGCCGTTATAGGTGGCTATCTGCTTTTCGGGCAAGACATTAGCCAAGGCGCAGATATTGGTGGTATGATAGCCGGAAAATGTACGGGTGGAACGCTCAATGCTGCGGCAATCAAGGAGGGCTTGCGCATTAGCGACAGCACCTACATACTATTGACAACCTACGATATCATTATCTGCTTCTTCTACTTTGTTTTCCTTTTGGCAGGAGGCATTCGCTTGTTCCGTTGGCTCTATGGCGAGAAAGCGAAGCGCACAATCTCGGCGGAAGATGCCGAGGCTATCAAGCAGGAGATGGCTGCCGTAAAGGCAAACCCTTACAAAGGTTTGTGGTCAAAGGCAGGATTTGCTCAGATTGGCAAGGTGTTGGGATTGACTATTGTAGTGGTAGTTATAGCAGTTGCTTTGGCATACCTTATCGGTTGGATATTCGATGCCGATTTGGCTAACTTTATGAACGAAAAGAAGGGCGGTTGGTTTATGGCTCCATTTATTCTGATGCTCACAACTCTCGGCATTGCTCTCTCGTTCTGGAAGCCTGTCAAAAAACTCGATAAGAGTTACGACCTTGGAATGTATCTCATCTACATCTTCTCGTTGGCGATTGCATCAATGGCTGACCTGTCGAACTTGAAGATTATGGAGAATCTGAATATGATTGCATTCCTCACATTTGCAATCTTCGTATCGCTATTTATTCACGCTATCGTCTGCCGCTTGTTCCGCGTAGATGCCGATTCGATGGTAATCTCCTCGGTGGCATTTATCAACTCGCCACCATTCGTGCCGATGATCTCGAATGCAATGAAAAATCGTGCATCGCTCGTTACAGGTATCAGCGCAGGATTGATTGGATATGCTGTCGGAAACTACTTGGGTATCTTGATGGCGCAACTGCTTAAATTGATTTAGTTATGAAGAGATTTTTTGCTTTGGCACTCGTTGCCATAATGTTTGTTTCGTTCACCGCCTCGGCTGAACCTAAAAAAGATAAGGCTGAAAAGAAGTCGGAGGTTACTACTGCCGATGGCAAGAAGCAGACCGTAAAGAAGGGTTGGAACTTCGCTCCGTTCCCATCGATTGGTTACAATAGCGACACAGGCTTCCAGATTGGTGCATTGTGCGAGATTTTCGACTATGGCGATGGCTCGACCTATCCGGCTTATAAGCACAAGTTCAATGTCGATTTATCGTGGACTACCAAAGACCAGGTTAAACTCCACTTCTTCTACGACTCGAAGTATCTTATCCCGAAGGTGCGACTTACATTTGCTGCAACCTATATCCTTGCGCAGATGTATCCGTTTATGGGCTTTAATGGTGCAGCTGCGCCATACTTCACCGACCTTGCAAGTGGCAAGAAGCAGATGAATCGTGTGGCGATGTACAATGTACGCCGTAATTCGATGCGTATAATGGCGGACTTTCAGGGCGACATTCTCCCAAAATTCCGTTGGGCAGCAGGTATCTCTTATTGGTGGTACGATATCGAGAATGTATCCGTAAAGAAGAAAGGCAAGCCTGCATACGATGTTGTTGCTAACGATTACCTGCAAAATCAAGGTATCGACTACGCCTCATTGTGGCAGTTGTATCAAGGCGTAGGTCTTATTCGCCCGAATGAGGCAGCCGGTGGTCACCACCTCGAATTGAAGGCGGGTTTGGTTTACGATAGTCGTGAACACGAGGCAGACCCTACACGAGGTATTTGGGCAGAAGTTTATGCTTACGGTTCGCCCGATATACTCAACGGTCGTGGCAAAAATGGCTACCACTACTTGAAGTTGGCTGCTCACTTCCGCCACTATGTACCTGTTTGGCAGGATAAAATCACCTTCGCATACCACCTCGCATATCAGGGTAAGTTGGCAGGAAATGCACCGTACTACACCTTGCAGAATATCAACACACTCTACCTCCGCCAGATTATCTCTGATGGTTTGGGAAGTATCAACACCGTGCGTGGTGTGCCATACAACAGCGTAATTGGAGATGGTTATGCTTGGGCTAACTTCGAAATGCGATTTAAGATTGTATCGTTCCGCTTCATAAAGCAGAACTTCTACCTCGCAACAAACCCATTCTTCGATATGGGTGCTTGCGTACAGCAGTATCGCCTCGACGAGATGAAGGCTTTGCGCACAGCGCACGATGCAGGCGATACAACTCTCTCCGATGCAGAGATGAACCTCATCTACACAGGTGAGAAGCGCAAGTTGCACATGAGTGCAGGTGTGGGCTTGAAGTTGGCGATGAACCGCAACTTTATACTCTCGGCAGAGGTTGCAGTACCACTTAACACAAAGGTATATACCAACACCAATCTTGATGTTCCGGTTTCGGAGTTAAAGATGAAAAACTCCTACAAACCGGGCGTAAATATAGGTCTTAACTACATATTCTAAAGATTGGTTCTTTGCACAATAGAGATATGCTTCACAAGTTCGGAGCGTATCTCTTTTTTAATCATTTGTCTCGATAATGTTTGGGTAAATTACAAAAAAATAGTTATCTTTGCTTGATAAAATAACAAGGAGAAAAATCATTATGGCCACTTTTAACAAATATCGCTCAATCTATGCGCACGAGGAGTTGATGGAGCGTCTGCGCAAGTTGAAGCACTTTGCGCTCGATATGGACGGCACAATCTATCTTGGAACAACACTATTCCCATACACAAAGGCATTCTTGGGTGGAGTGAAGGAGATGGGGCTAAACTACTCGTTCCTCACGAACAACCCTTCGGCAGGCATTGCAGACTATCTTGCGAAGTTGGCAAAACTCGGTATCGAGGCTACACGCGAGGAGATGTACACAACCTCTATCGCAACTATCGACTATATCAAAACCCACTACCCAGAGGCGAAGCGTCTATTCTTGCTCGGCACACCTTCGATGATTGCCGAGTTCGAGAAGGCAGGGTTTATATCGACCTCCGATTCGGCTGACGATGTGCCTGACGCAGTAATTGTTGCTTTTGATAAGACTTTGCAGTATGACCGTCTTTGCCGTGCTGCGTGGTGGATTTCGCAGGGTTTGCCTTATGTGGCTACCAACCCCGATCGCGTATGCCCTACCGACCAGAAGGTAGTTTTGGTCGATTGTGGCTCGATTTGCGAATGTTTGGCTCACGCCACAGGTCGCCACCCCGATATCACACTCGGCAAACCCGATCCAAATATGCTCTCGGGTATTCTCGGACGCTTCGGCTATGAGGCCGATGAGGTAGCAATGGTGGGCGACCGCATCTACACCGATATTGAGATGGCACACAATGCAGGTGCATTCGGAGTGTTGGTCTTGTCGGGTGAAACAACTCTCGAAGTGTGCGATGCAGCACCAAAACAGCCACACCTTGTTTGCGACAGCATCGAGGTCTTGGGCGAACTCGTAAAAGAGGCGCATGGGCTCAAATAAACGAAAAACTTTAATTAGTGAGTAGTGAGTAGTTGAAAAATAATTTTGCATTCTGCATTTTGCATTTTGCATTAAAACTCTCGTCTCTCGTCTAAAAAACTACAAACCTATGGATACCCAAACACAGAAGAGATTTAAGATTTGGCAGTGGCGCACCATTATCGTAACGATGTTGGGCTACGCCTTCTTCTACTTTGTTCGCAAGAACTTTTCGTTTGCAATGCCGGGTTTAGCTGCCGAGTATGGAATATCGAACACCTCGTTTGGTATTATCTTGGCGGTGGTAGGTCTGATATATGGCTTCTCACGCTTTCTGAACGGCATCTTGGCAGATCGTATGAATGCTCGCTACCATATGTCGCTCGGATTATTACTCTGCGCTTTGGCAAGCATTGCATTCGGCTTTGCTCCACGCTTGCTCGGTATCGAGATAGGTGTTGCTCCCCATATTTTGGTTGTAGCATTTGCCATTTTGCTTGTGCTGAACAACATCTTCCAAGGTAGTGGTTTTCCCCCTTGCGCACGACTTTTGTCGCACTGGATTCCACCGCAGGAGTTGGCGACAAAGATGTCTATTTGGAACACCTCGCACTCCATCGGCGCATCACTTTTGGCCATTCTCTGCGGATTTATTATGGGTACGATGGGGGTTAATGTCAGTAACGACAGCGAGGCGGTAGAGAAGATTACCTACAACTATGTATCCAAAAATTTCAAAGATGATGTAAAGAAATCATCGCACCATATCGCAAAGGTAAACAGCATCGACATCAGAGAGTCTGACGAGGGCTATCTCGTCTATGCCAACTACACCTTCCGCCCTACATACGAGAATGGCAGAGAGGTATGCACGGTCTATGAGTTTTCGCACGACAACTTCCTCGCCGTACAGGAGGCGATGAAGGCAAACAAGAAGATTGAGCCTGCCGAGTTGGCTGTTGAGTGCGATATTCCCGAACCACAAGCAAAAGCGTTGCAAAGTATCGTTGCACGCTCGGAGCATACGGGCGCGTGGCAGTGGTGTTTCTGGATTCCGGGGTTGATTGCTCTGCTCGGAGCATTGGGATTATTCGTATTCCTGCGCGACACGCCTAAATCGGTTGGTCTGCCCGAACTCGAAATGACCAAAACATCACTCGATAACGAGTCGCAAGATGCCAACGCACGCCGTGCCTATGTCAGCAAGATGGTCTATAAAAATCCTATTATCTGGGTACTTGCCATCGCAAACTTCTTTGTATATGTTGTGCGCTTCTCGGTACTCGATTGGGGACCAAAGTTCCTGATTGAGGCGCGAGATTTGTCGTATGCCACCGCCGGAGGAGCAGTCGCTATATTTGAGATTTTCGGTATTATAGGTATGTTGGTCGCAGGTTGGGCAACCGACAAGTTCTTCGATGGCAAGGCTCATCGCACCTGCTTGTGGTGTATGGTTGGCACTGCTCTATTTATGACCATATTCTACCTCCTGCCACACGATATCGAGCCGATGGTATTGATTTGTGTGTTGGCAATGGCAGGTTTCTTCATCTATGGTCCGCAGGCACTTATCGGCATCGCAGCTGCCAATCAAGCAACAAAGAAGGCTGCCGCCACAGCAAACGGCTTGGTCGGCATATTCGGATATCTGAGCGTATTTGTTTCGGGCTTGGGAGTGGGCGTATTGGTCGATCACTTCGGCTGGAACTATGTATTTATAGGAATGATTGCTATGGCAGTCGTGGGCGCATTTGTATTCCTCACAATTTGGAAGGCTCGCCGCGATGGATATGAAAAAGCCAATAACTAAAAACAACTATGAAAAAAATCCTTCTCATTTTGGCGGTATTCGCTATTGACGCAACAACCGCAATGGCACAGAAGGTGCGAGTGATGTCGTACAATGTTCACAACTGCATCGGCAGTGATGGCATAAAGTCTATTAAGCGTTGCGCGGATATTGTTCGCGATATACGCCCCGATGTAGTAGCGGTTCAGGAGGTCGATAGTATGACTCGCCGCAACAAGGTGTATGTGCTTGGCGAGATGGCAGAACACGCCGGTTATCACGCCTACTACCACCGAACTATTCCGTATAAGGGCGGAAGCTATGGCATTGGCGTATTGTCGAAAAAACCGGCTCTTTCGGTGGATTTTCATCGTTTGCCGTGTCGCAAGGAGCCACGAGGAGCGCTCGTTGTGGAGTTCGAGAAGTACTATATTATCTCCACACACCTCTCGCTGGTGCAGGCCGACCGCATCACTTCGGTAGGCATTATCAAGGATATCGTATCGAAGTTGAACAAGCCCGTATTTATTGTGGGCGATATGAATGCGCGTCCAACCTCGAAGCCGATGATGGCATTCAAGAAGTTCTCGACCGTGCTTAGCGATGAGGAAAAGCCTACCATTTCGGCGAAAAATCCGCGCTCCTGCATCGACTATGTATTGGGTACAAACGGCAAGTTCAGGGTGTTGAGAGATGAGGTTTTCTATGGCTCACTCGCCTCCGACCACCTGCCTTTGTATGTAGATGTGAAGATTAAAAAGGCTAAAAAGAGAAGAAAATAATGGCAGACAACTATCTTGGTCGCAGAATGGAGGAGTACGAGGCGCAGAAATGCGCCTCTGTGCGTACTCGCAGGGTATCGCTGATGTCGCTACTTGCGAAGAATCGCTCCACTCGCGGTTTCGACCACTCGTTCAAGGTGCGACACGACCAACTTGTGTCGCTTGTGGAGGCGGTGCGCCTATCGCCCTCGGCAATGAATCAGCAGGCACTTCGTTTTCGCCTTGTTACGGCAGAGGAGAGTGCATTGGTTGTTCCGCATCTACGCATGGGGCGCGCCTTGCCCGAGCTGAATCTCCCACTGCCCGGCACTGAGCCACACGCCTTTGTTGTGATATGCACCGACAAGCAAGGTCGCTTTGTCGATATGGATATGGGTATTGCGGCGCAGACGATGCTCCTGCGCGCTGTGGAGATGGGGCTGAATGGTGTTATTATTGCGGCTTTCGACCATACGGCTATACGCGAGGCGTTGGGACTCACGCTCGAGCCACAGCTTATTATTGCCTTGGGGCGTTCGGCGGAGCGTATCGAGGTTGTGGATATTGCGGAGGGCGAGTCGCAGAGCTACTATCGCGAAAATGGCACGCACTATGTACCAAAATTGCGCACCGAAGATTTGATTATCGGATAGTTCGCCCAGCGTCTCACTACTCTCTACTCACTACTTATCTCGGTTTCGCAACCAAGCATAAAAAAACGAGGTCGCCATCACAGCGACCTCGTTTGGTATTTGTCTATTGGATTATTAGAACTGGGTATAACCCTCATTCTGCTTACCAAAGTTAGGGTTGTTAGAACCCTCAATTTGTGGAATTGGCCATACGAACATTGGATTAGATGCCTCAACCTCCAACTCGTAAAAACCAGGAGTCAAATATGTCAAATATGCAGTTTGTCCATTACGCTTGAAACCATCGCCCCAACGCTTTAAGTCGAACAAACGGCGACCTTCGCCAATAAACTCGCGAACGCACTCCTTCTTGATATCTGCAAACAACTCATCACCAGTTGAAGATACTGCTGCCAAACCACGCGCTGCACGCAAATCGTTAAGCGGAGTAAGAGCATCGCCATTCTCACGATACTGAGCCTCAGCATCAATCAGATACATCTCAGCTACACGGAAGATTTTTGGCATATTTTTGTAGTTAAGAGTGTGCTCTTTGTCGAAGAGATCCTCATTACCAGTAAACTTCAAGAGTACTTTTGCCTGCTCAGGTGCAGTTGGATCAATTACTTTTGTAAGGTTTGGTCCAAGATATGCACCATAACGCCAGTCTGCTGCATCAAACAAATCGCACACCCACTGTTGAGGAACATAAGCAGGGTCAAAAATATATGAAGCAAAAGTTGGATCCCATGTACCCCAAGTGTAGTCGTAGGTTAGATTACCAACCAACGCCAAAGTTGACTTTGTGAGGTTAATCTGGAAAATAGTCTCAGTCGAAGAGTCATGCTTCCACATATTGTTAACATCATCTTTTGATGTTGCAAGAGGATATTTAGTATAGAGCGACTTTGCGTAAAGACTTGCATTTGCATAGTCGTGCATCTGCAATGCCACCTGAGCCTTGAATGCTGTGATAGCATCTACTGAAATTTTACCAGAGTTTGCAGATCCAGCTGTCAAGATAAGTTTCTCAGCCTCTTCAATATCCTTAGTAATGCGCTCGTAGGTAGCAGCCAATGTACCACGGTTAAGTTTAGCCAACGCATCATACTTTGTAGGACAAGGAACACCCAACTGCTCAGTAGCCTTTGCAGGGTCATAGTCCTGACAGAAACGCAATGCCAACTGATGGAGGAAGTAAGCACGGAAGAAATACAACTCACCCTTCAATTGCTTCAAAGCCGCTTCATTTGATGGCTCTGCTGCCAATGCATCATTTGCCTTATCCATAGCAAAGTTGACAGATGCAATGATGTTATAATATCCATTCCACAATGCCTCACAATCTTGGTCAGTGTAGTCGAGTACCCATTGTGCGAAAAACGCACCGCGATTTCCTGATTGAGTTGTTTCATTGAATAAATCTGCCTGATAGTCAGGGTAACGCAAATACTCATACGACTGAATAGTTGCCGTATTATTATATATTCCATTTACTAAGCCTTCAACATAGAACAATGTGCCTGCATCAGGTCCAGCAATGTCGGTATCAGGCGTGATATTAAGGTTGCAAGAACTGAAACCGATAACCACGCACAACGAAGCGAAAATATATTTTACTCTTTTCATATTCATTATATTTAATTTGTTATACATCAAGTTTTCGGATTAGAACTTAAATTCGCAACCAAATGTCCACTGGCGTGAGTTAGGAATATACTCGATATCACTAGCGACATCTCCAGATGCTACCTCAGGGTCGAAGCCACCATACTTAGTAGCGGTAAAGAGGTTACGAGCACCTACAAATACCTTGAAGCCTGAGATAACCTTATTGCCTTTGAGTATGTGTTGTGGCAAAGTATAAGACAACTGCAAGTTCTTCAAACGCAAGAATGAAGCATCCTCAATAATATTCGAGTCAAATTCTGGTCTATACGACAATGCCGGATATTTGGTATTGTCACCTGGCTTCTTCCAATAGTCGAGAGCATCTCGAACAGCACCATAGCCATTCAAAGCCATCATTGGATCTGCCAAGAAGTAGAGATTGTTGTTAAGTAGGTAGTTACCTGCAACCCAAGCAAAGTCAGCGGTCAAACCGATACCTTTCCACGATACATTTAATCCGAAACCTCCCGACCAAGGTGCCTGAACAGACTTATTCAAATCCACCTCAACGGCCTCATTGAATTTCTCTGTTACGCCACCATCAGCAGCAGTCCACTGTGGCGCACCAGTTTCAGGGTTTACACCTCGGAACTCTTGTACATAGTACTCTCCGTATGGCTTTCCAACTACATAGTGCATCATTGAGTTCATTGCAACATCATTAAGACCATCCTCCCACAACTTGGTAATTTGGTTCTTGTTGTAGTTGAAGTTAGCATAGAAGCTTACAAACCAATCCTTATTCTGGAAAATATTGTAGTTCAAATTAAGATCTACACCAGAGTTACGCATTGCACCGATATTAGCAGTTTGGCTGGTGAAGCCCGAAGATGGAGCCAATGGCATAGGCATCAACATATCGGTAGTTTCACGGCGATACCAATCTACGCCAATCGAGAGTTTCTTCCACAACTCAATCTGAGCACCAATAGTCAAAGTCGACTGCTGCTCCCAAGCCAATTGAGGGTTTCCTGCGTTGTCGAGATACCATGCACCTCCGCCCATATAAGGATAACGGCTTGATGCGATAGTTTCATATTGAGCATAGTTGCCGATACCAGAGTTACCCTGTGTACCATACGAAGCCTTAATTGCCAAGTTCGAGATAGTATTTACATCCTGCAACCAAGCCTCTTTCTTTAAGTTCCACATAGCACCTACCGACCAGAAAATTGCACCGCGATTCTCAGCGCCAAAACGCGAACAAGCATCGTAACGAACCGAAGCATCTACCAAATACTTCTCTGCATAGTCATACTCTGCACGGAAGAATGCTGAATTGTATGCGTATGTTGATGTGCTGTAAGTTGGCAATGAAATAATTTCAGTACCTTTGCTCAAATAAAGAAGGTCAGAGTTTGTAATACCCTTTGTACCAATGCCAAATGAGTGTCCACTTCCATAGATGCTCTCGTGTCCTACGAGTGCAGTGATATTGTGCTTCTCTGCAAATGTATGTTTGTACTCTGCGGTGTTGGTAATAGTCCAACTGTAACTGCGCTGGAACGACTCCGATACTTGACCAGTTCCTGCTGTTCCCGTAGAAGTTGGCTCATCTGGATTATACTTGTTTGTAGTGCGATAATCAAATGCATTTGCCGACAACTGTGAACGAAGAGTAAGACCTTTAACAGGCTTCAACTCGATAAATGTGCTACCATTGAGTTGCAATCTATTTCGACCAAAGTCCATCCATCTATGCGAGTATTTTGGGTTAGGCTGCATATAACTATCCAAGAACAACATATCGTTACCATCCGCATCTTTGTTATTTTGATAAGAAGGGATCAAGACAGCTGCCAACATTGGAGAACCAGTCCATAAATTTGACGAGTTATATCCACTATAAGCATTGCTGAAATTAGAATATGCTAAACCGAGGTTCATACCAACCTTTAACCACTTCTTTACTTGTGAATCTACATTAGCACGGAATGTATAGCGGTCGTTTGTCGAACCAGGAACAATACCCTCTTGATTAAGGTATGAGCCAGAGATGAAATAAGATGTTTTTTGAGTACCACCCGAAACACTCAAGTCAACTTGGTACATAGGAGCATTCTTCTTCAAAATCTCGTCCCACCAGTTTACATTAACATTCTCATCAGCTCCTAACATGCTGATGGCAGCTGCGCGACCTGCTGCAGCCATATCAGGATTTGTAATATCCAAGCCGTTAAGCACAGCAAGAGTATTACCTGCATAGGTGAGCAATTCGTCAGTATTCATACGCTGCATTTTAGGCTCGATTGGGCTCGATAGCGAGAACTGAGAGCGCAATGTTACAACTGCATTCTCCTGACCACGAGAACCCTTCTTGGTGGTTACATAGATAACACCATTAGCCGCACGCGAACCATAGATAGAGGTTGCCGAAGCGTCCTTCAATACCGAAATCGAAGCGATATCGTTTTGGTTCATCTGCATCAATGTACCGGTAGTGATAGGTGCACCATCGAGCAATACAAGAGGCTCATTACCTGCCGAAATTGAACCCATACCGTGAAGACGGATTGTCGATTCAGCAGACAACTCTCCCATACCACTGAAAATCTGCAAACCTGGAACTTGTCCCTGCATAGCGTCCATAACATTGTTAGTTGGGCGCTCCTCCAATTTGTCAGACTTAACCTGATCTACCGAACCAATGAGTGTGCCGACCTTACGACCTGAGCCGTAGCCTACGACAACAACTTCGTCGATATTCTTAGTGTCCTCGCTAAGTGTTACATTGACAACAGTCTTACCATTGATAGGAATACTTGCATCAATGTAGCCAATAAACGAGAATGTAAGCAAGCCTTTTGCCGGAGCAGAAAGGGCATACTTACCATTTGCATCTGTAGTGGTACCGATTGCAGTACCCTCTACAACTACGGTTGCACCGACTATAGGTTTTCCATCTGTACTAGTCACTGCACCCGTAACTTGCATATTCTGAGCAGATACACATAATGCGCTCGTTGCCAGAATAGCAATTAACGATAGTAGAAATCTTCTTCCCATAAGCGTTAATCTTTTAATGGTTTCTGTTAATAAATTAAAATTATTCGGTAGCAAAGTTATAATTAGAAAGCATATATACCAAAATTTTTTGAATAATTTTTTTAATTTTTTTAATAATGCTTACAAATCGCCATTATATATGTATATGGCACTTATGATTTATCGAGAAAAGTGTGTGTCGTAATTACAAATTGTAAGCAAATTTATTGATAATTGATAAATTGGGCTTTTTTTTACCTTTTGAAGTGCACTTTTAGTTACTATTTATCGGTTTTGCGGGCGGAAATAATTACAAATTATAACTTATAGGGATATAGATTTTTTGGGGTTTCGCCCAAATTCGCGCACTACGAAAGGGCATACAAATCGCCCAAAAGGCGTTTTTACCTATTATAATATATGGTTACGAATTGAAAGTGGAGAGGGGAAAGTGGAAAGCGGAAAGCGGAAAGCGGAAAGCGGAGAGTGGAGAGTGGATAGCGCTCCGTTACTAGTTGTTAATTCCGCAAAAAAAATGCTACCATTTCTGGTAGCACTGAGGTCTGAAGCGGATTCGAACCGCTGTACGAGGTTTTGCAGACCTCTGCCTAGCCACTCGGCCATCAGACCAAAATTTTGGGGTGGAAGATGGGATTCGAACCCACGACCTTCGGAACCACAATCCGCAACTCTAACCAGCTGAGCTACATCCACCATCTAGATTCCTCTCGAAATCGACTGCAAAAGTAATACACTTTTTCGCAATGTCCAAATTTTTCGATAAAAAAGTGCAAAAAAGTGCATTCTACGCGCACATGCGCCACGAAGCGTTATTTTAATGGCGTAATTCTTGGAAGATTTTGTCGCAAAAGACTCTTTTATGACAAAATCGGTTAGACTATTTCTGCTTGCAATAATAATTATCGTACCAGCCGTTGCGGTGGCTTTTGATATTCGTGGTCGTGTTATCTCGGCAACCTCACGACAAGGTATCCCCTACGCTGCCGTAGTTGTTGATGGCAACTACACCAAAGGTGCAGCTACCGACACTCTCGGATACTTCACAATCGAAAACGTAGCAGGTGGAGTGGCGCGTTTCGAGGCTTCGAGTATTGGCTACACCACAGTTGTAACACCCGAATATATCATCTCGTCATCGACACCTCTCGTTGAGATTGAGTTGGAGGAGTCCGCCTCCACGATTGAGGCGGTGTCGGTTGGACCTTCTGTCTATGCTCGTGATATCGAAAGTCCCGTAAGTCTGCGTACAGTGGGTATTGGAGAGTTGGAACGCAGTGCAGGTGCCAATCGCGATGTGGCACGAATTGTCCGTACCCTACCCGGTGTCGCCTTTTCGCCGATAGGCTACCGTAACGATTTGATTGTGCGCGGTGGCGGACCATCAGAAAACACCTTTTACATTGACGGCATCGAGATACCGAATATCAACCACTTTGCTACGCAGGGTGCATCGGGAGGACCTGTCAGCATACTCAATGCCGACCTTATCCGCCAAGTAAAGTTTTATACGGGTGCTTTCCCTGTGGACAAGGGCAATGCGCTGAGTTCGGTGATGGATATCGCCCTGCGTGAGGGCAACCCCGACAAGCAACGCTTCAAGGCGACACTTGGAGCCTCGGAGGCGGCATTTAGCGGTAGCGGACACTTCAACTCGAAAGCGACCTACCTCTTTTCGGTGCGACAATCCTATTTGCAGTTACTTTTCAAACTGCTCGGTTTGCCATTTCTGCCCAATTATATTGATGCGCAAGCGAAGATTCGTATTCGTCCATCGGAGCGTTACGAAATAACATTTTTGGGGCTTATGGGTATTGACCGCTTGCGCCTGAATCTCGATGACAAAGAGGGCGAAAATGAGTATATTTTGAGTTATATTCCAAAAATCGAGCAGGAAACATTTACTCTCGGAGCGACTCTGAAACACTTTGGCGGAAAACATATTCAGACCTTCTCGGTCGGGTATAGTTTTCTCGCTAACCGCAACCGAAAATATATCGACAACGACGAGTCGAGAGAGGATAATTTGCGACTTCGACTACGCTCGACCGAGGGTAAGGCGACTGCCCGATTTGAGAATCGCTCGCTACTCGGACGGTGGCGACTGCGTGAGGGTGCAGAGTTGTCGTTGCGCCACTTTCTCGCAACCTCAAAACAACGATTAACAAGTGGAGAGCAGGCGTTTTTCAATTACGATACACGACTACTTTTTGTCGGTTATGCGCTTTTTTTCTCGGCAGACTATCGTTCGCTGAATGAGCGACTTACTGCCTCACTTGGAGTGCGAGCCGATGGAGCTACCTACTCCTCGCGTATGGCGAAGTTGTGGCAGCAACTATCCCCTCGTGCCTCCATCTCCTATGCACTTGGCAAAGGGTTTTACATAAGTGGTAGTACAGGAATTTATTACGAATTGCCACCGCTTACCTCGCTCGGCTATCGTGGTGAGAACGACCAACTTGTGAATAAGAACTTGGACTATATGCGTGTATTCTCATCGGCTGTGGGTAGCGAGTATCGCCTGCGTGATAGGTTGGCGGTGTCGTTGGAGGGATTTTATAAATTATACTCGCAAGTGCCACTCTCTGTTGTTGATGATGTTCCGCTGACCTGCAAGGGTAATGACTATGGCGTTACGGGCAATGAAGCATTGGTATCGACCGCACAAGGTCGCGCCTACGGAGTAGAGTTGTCGGCTCGTTGGCAAATTCCAAACAAGATAAACCTTGTCGGAGCATTCACCCTCTATTGGAGCGAGTATCGTAGCGACCGCCACGCGCCCTATATCCCTTCGGCGTGGGATAATCGTTGGGTGGCAAATGTCAGCGGAACTTACGACCTGCCACGCCGTTGGAGCATAGGTGCAAAGTTAAGCGCAATAGGTGGTGCGCCATACACTCCATACGATGAGGAACAGACCTCATTGAAAATATATTGGGACGCTACGGGGCGTGCTGCACTCGACTACTCGCGTTATAACGAGGGGCGTTTGAAGCCATTTGTGCAACTCGATATTCGCGTGGATAAGGTGTGGGAGTTCCGCAAATGGAGTCTCGGCATATATCTCGACCTCGAAAATATAACTTTCAGCGAGATAACTCTGCCCGATGCACTGTTGAGTACGGGTGTAATCGAAAACCCTACCGCCCCAATCGAGGAGCAACGATACACACTCAAGCGCATAAAACAGCGAAATGGAACGCTCGTTCCGACCTTCGGAATAACGGCAGAGTTTTAGGGAGGGGTATCAGAACTCCGAGCGTGGTCACGGCACAGGCATTTTAGGGGCGTTAGAGGCGTTAGGGGTGATTGAGAATTGAGAATTGAGAATTGAGAATTAACTCCTATCTCCTCACTACTCACTAAAACAAAAGTTTTCCGTTTTTTTTCAACTCTCAACTCTCAGCTCTCAACTCTCAACTCAAAAAAGTTTTCCGTTTTCCGCTTTCCGTTTTCCGTTTTTATTTGTACCTTTGCACGATTATAACTTGAATTTAAGTGTCGTATGAAGTTCAAAGAGTATAAAAATCTCGATTTATCGGCTCTTGCCAACGATGTTTTGGCAGAGTGGGACAAGAAGGATACCTTCCACAAAAGTATCGAAACACGCGAGGGTGCGCCCGCATTTATCTTCTATGAAGGACCGCCATCTGCTAACGGTATGCCTGGCATTCACCACGTTATGGCGCGTACCATCAAAGATGTATTCTGCCGCTACAAGACACAGCAGGGCTATCGTGTAAACCGCAAAGCGGGTTGGGATACTCACGGTCTGCCTGTGGAGTTGGGCGTTGAAAAGACTCTCGGCATCACCAAAGAGGATATTGGCAAGAAGATTACCGTGGAGGAGTACAACCGTCGCTGTCGCGAGGATGTAATGAAGTACACCGATGTATGGAGCAACCTCACCCGCCAGATGGGCTATTGGGTAAATCTTGACGACCCATATATTACATACGACAACAAATATATTGAGACTTTGTGGTATCTCTTGAAGCGACTCTACGACAAGGGGTTGCTCTACAAGGGTTACACCATTCAGCCATACTCCCCTGCCGCAGGTACAGGGCTTTCGACTCACGAGTTGAACCAGCCGGGTTGCTATCGCGATGTTAAGGATACAACTTGTACGGCTCAATTCCGCATCGTGCGCAACGAAAAGAGCGAACACCTCTTCGAGGGTGCAGAGGGCGAATTATTCTTCCTCGCTTGGACCACAACACCTTGGACACTCCCTTCGAACACTGCACTCTGTGTAGGTCCGCAGATTGAGTATGTTCGAGTAAAGTGCCAAAACCCATACACCGAGGCTCGCCAGACAATCATTATGGCGAAAGACCTCGTAGGCTCTTACTTTGGCAAGAAGCAGGAGGGTACTTTCGAGGTTGAGGAGCAGACCTTCAAGGGCAAGGAGTTGGAGGGTATCGGCTACGAGCAACTTATCCCATGGGTTAAGCCTATGGGCGATGCGTTCCGTGTAATCGTAGGCGACTATGTAACCACCTCTGACGGTACGGGTATCGTACATATCGCACCTACCTTTGGTGCTGATGATGACCGCGTGGCTCGTGCCGCAGGTATTGCACCTCTCTTTATGGTCGATACCGCAGGCAAGAACTGCCCTATGGTGGATCGCTCAGGTCGCTTCTTCCGCTTGGAGGATTTGGATAAGGAGTTCGTTGAGAAGTATGTCGATGTAGCACTCTACAACGAGTGGGCAGGTCGCTATGTTAAGAATGCCTACGATGCTGCGTTGGCGGACAGCGACACCACGCTCGATATCGACATCTGCGTAATGCTCAAAGGCGAGAGCAAAGTTTTCAAGATTGAGAAGCACACCCACTCGTACCCACACTGTTGGCGTACCGACAAGCCGGTATTGTACTACCCTCTCGACTCGTGGTTTATCCGCACTACGGCACTCCGCGAGCGAATGATGGAGTTGAACGACACCATCAAGTGGCAACCTGAATATACAGGCTCCGGTCGTTTCGGCAAGTGGTTGGAGGGATTGGTTGATTGGAATCTCTCGCGTTCACGCTTCTGGGGTACTCCACTCCCAATCTGGGCTAACGAGGACTACTCGGAGATGAAGTGTATCGGCTCGGTTGAGGAGTTGATGGCGGAGATTGAGAAGTCAATCGCTGCGGGCTTTATGACCGAGAATCCATACAAGAATTTCAAGGTGGGCGATATGTCGGCAGAGAACTACTCGACCGAGAATATCGACCTTCACAAGCCTTATGTAGATAATATCGTATTGGTGTCGTCAAAGGGCGAGCCAATGCACCGCGAGAGCGATTTGATTGATGTTTGGTTCGATTCGGGTGCTATGCCTTATGCGCAGCGTCACTACCCATTCGAGAATGCCGACTGCTTCGACAAGTTGTTCCCTGCGGACTTTATCGCCGAGGGAGTGGACCAAACTCGTGGTTGGTTCTTCACTTTGCACGCAATCGCTACAATGCTGTTCGACAGCGTAGCGTTCAAGAATATCATCTCTAACGGTCTTGTACTCGACAAAAACGGCAACAAGATGTCGAAGCGTTTGGGTAATGCCGTAGATCCTTTCGAGGTACTCAACAAGTACGGTGCAGATGCTACCCGCTGGTATATGATTTCAAACTCGGACCCGTGGGATAACCTCAAATTCGATGTTGAGGGCGTTGATGAGGTGCGCCGTAAGTTCTTCGGAACACTCTACAATACCTACTCATTCTTTGCACTCTACGCCAATATCGACGGCTTCACGGGCAAGGAGGCAGAGGTGCCGATGGAGAAGCGACCAGAGATTGACCGCTGGATTATCTCGCTCTTGAATACTCTCGTAAAAGATGTTACCGCTGCATTGGAGGACTACGATCCAACACCTGCGGCTCGCGCTATTCAGGAGTTTGTGGGCGAGAATTTGTCGAACTGGTATGTACGCCTTAACCGCAAGCGTTTCTGGGGTGGAGAGATGAACGAGGATAAGCTCTCGGCTTACCAGACTCTCTACACCTGCCTCGAAACCGTTGCGAAGTTGGCTGCTCCATTTGCGCCGTTTATTTCAGACCGCATCTTCTGCGACCTCAACGCAATGAGTGGTCGCCACTCGGAGGATTCCGTTCACCTTGCATCGTTCCCTAAGTGCGATGAGTCGCTTATCGATAGCCGTTTGGAGGATATGATGGCTATGGCACAGCAGGTATCTTCGATGGTACTCGCTCTGCGCCGTAAAGTAAATATCAAGGTGCGTCAGCCGCTTGCAAAGGTGCTTATCCCTGTGCTTGACGACACGACCGAGGAGCACCTGTTGGCTGTTAAGTCGCTTATTCTCAATGAGGTAAATATCAAAGAGATGGACCTTATCCGCGAAACGACAGGTCTTATCACCAAGCGTATCAAGCCTAACTTCAAGACCTTGGGACCTCGCTATGGCAAGTATATGAAGCAGATTGCTGCTATGACTGCCGAGTTCTCGCAGGAGAAGATTGCAGAAATTGAGGCTTCTACTGAAATCGTACTTGATATGGGTAGTGAGCAGATTACCGTAACCCCTGCCGACTTCGAGATTATGTCGGAGGATATGCCGGGCTGGTTGGTAACAAGCGAGGGCAAACTCACCGTTGCTCTCGACATCACCCTCACCGAGGAGTTGCAGAAGGAGGGTGTGGCTCGTGAGTTGGTAAACCGTATCCAGAATATCCGCAAGGATTCGGGATTGGAGGTAACCGATAAGATTGAGGTTGAAGTTGAGGATATTGAGGCGGTACACGCTGCCGTATCGGAGTTCGCACCATATATCGGTCAGCAGACCTTGGCAGTAAGTGTCAAGACCGCAGCCGAGCCACAAGGCGAGTTTGTTGTGGCGAGCGATGTAAACGAAATACCACTCAAAATTGCAATTAAACGAGCATAACAAAAAACTATATACCACTATGAAGAGACTATTATTGCTCTGTATTGTCGCCGTACTGATGTGTGGCACTTCGTATGGCTGGGGTGGCCTCGCACACGCTACCGTTGCAAAAATTGCCGAAGATCATCTTACGCCAAAGGCGAAAAGGTTGTTGGACAAATATCTTGATGGCAAGTCTATCGTCTATTACGCATCGTGGGCAGATGCCTACAAATCGGATTTGCTTATGGAGTTGGACTTCGAGCCATCGAATGCTAAGCGCAAAGTCACATTCCCGCACTCCTTTGAGGTGAATGACGACTGCACAGTCTTCGATGGTATGCGAAAGGAGGATAAGTTTGTCAAAAACTGCGTATATCTTGCCGATCAATATGCAGCCGACTTGAAGGCTAACCACCGCACAATGAACGACTCGTTGCGAATGCTCTCAATTGCGATGTTGGTACATTGGGTGGGCGATATGCACTGTCCGGCACATATTCGTTATCCTGAGGACCAAACAGCCTGCAACTTCAAGATATACTACGGAGGTAAAAAAATGGGTTATCACGGTTTGTGGGACAGAGTTCTCTTCGGAAGGAAGTTCCCTTGGAGTTTCAGCGATTGCGCATTGGTAATAGACTCCTGCTCAAAGAGGGAGATAAAAGAGATTACCGCAGGCAACCTTTTCGATTGGGGCAAGGAGAGCGCAATAGTCTCTCGTCCTATACACAAATATCGCGAGGGGGCTGTAATAGATAATCGCGAATATAGCAAGAAGTATGGCAAACTCGCCGAGCATCAGGTGCGAAATGCAGGTTATCGCTTGGCAAAACTGCTGAATGATATATTCAAATAGAGGCGAGGAGTACACTGCCGTTGCGGAGTTCGCATCGTATATCGGTCAGCAAACTTTGGCAGTTAGCGTTAAGACCGCTGCTGAGCCACAAGGCGAGTTCGTAGTTGATAGCGATGTAAACGAAATACCACTCAAAATTGCAATTAAAAGATTAAAACAAAAAACTATATACCACTATGAAGAGACTATTATTGCTCTGTATTGTTGCCGTACTGATGTGTGGCACTTCGTATGGTTGGGATCGCCGTGCGCACGCTACCGTAGCAAAGATTGCCGAAAATCACCTTACACCAAAGGCGAAAAAGACACTTAAAAAGTATCTTAATGGTAAATCTATTGTTTATTATGCATCGTGGGCAGATGAACATAAGCCGGATATGCTTATTGAATTGGACTTTCAGCCATCGAATGCTGCAAGAAAGGTAACATATCCACATACTTTCGAGGCAAATGCCGATTGTAGCGTATTCATGGGTACGCGTAAAGGCGATAAGTTTGTGAAGAACTGCGTGTTACTCGCTGATGGGTTCGCCAAGGATTTGAAGGAGAACCATAAAACAATGGACGATTCGCTTCGTTTCCACAAGATAGCAATGCTTATTCACTGGTTGGGTGATATGCACTGTCCGGAGCATATTCGTTACCCTGATGACCAGACAACAGGCGGTTATACTGTAACATTCGCAGGTAAAAAGACAATTTATCATCGTTTGTGGGATGGCGGATTCTTTGGTAGATTGCACCCATGGGGCTTTGATGAGGCTGCATATCTTATCGATACATGTACGCCTGAGGAGATTGCCGAGATTGTAAAGGGCGATATCTATGATTGGGGGAAAGATTCGGCTATTGCTTCGCGAGCAACCCGAAAGTATCGCGAAGGAGCTGTAATAGATAGTCGCGAATATGCTCTTAATTATAGAGATCTGCTCGAGTCGCAGATCCGCAAGGGTGGCTATCGTCTGGCAAAGCTGTTTAACGATATTTTCAAATAGTAGTATTTGGCAATAATTTCGATTATTTTAGAGCGAAAATCTGTTTTTCGTGCAGATTTTCGCTCTAAAAGTTTGCAAGTATCAAATTTTTGCGTACCTTTGCCACGCTGATTTGAAGAAATCGGCTCCTCAAAGCCCAGGTGGTGGAATTGGTAGACACGCTACTTTGAGGGGGTAGTGGGCGTTAGCCCGTGTGAGTTCGAGTCTCGTCCTGGGCACAAAACCGCTGAACACAAGTTCGGCGGTTTTTTTATTGCCCGAACGAGGCTCGGTCTGCTTGTTGCTACGCCAGCAACTTAAATATCAACTTTCGCACTGCGCCCTTACCCAACATCGGTGCGTGTGCATCTTCGGGGAAGAATATCGCAAACTGTTGTTCGGTAAGCGAGAAGAAGGTCTGCGGAACATCGTTAAAGAACTGCACATCGCGCTCCAAATTGAACTCCTCGCGTGGCGAATGGCAGTTACAGCGCTCGTTCCAGCCATACTCCTCTGCTGCACCCACCATAATCTGAATATCGATATAATGGTTATGCACCTCGAGAGCAGCCTCCTCGCGTGGTTTCAACTCTACATCTGCAACATTTACAAAAAGATTTTCGCCATCGATATAGTGACGACCAGCGCTCAACGCCTTAACATCGGTCTGTGCCAACCACTCGAAAGCCTGCTTGATGCGAGGCGACAACGAGTAGTAGAGCTCGGCATTTTTGATTGAATCTAAAATCATAGCTATTTTCTGTTTGAATTGAGTTTCACGCGCGAAATAACGGGATAGTGATCCGAGAAATCAACCTCATTATCCACCTCATACGACACCACCTCGACCGATGGCGACACCAATATATTATCTATACGCAGAAGGCGGTATTCGGTATCGTAGGTATAAGCAAAGCCATCTGCCATCTTCGAGAAGGTATCATCTAAATTATCCGCTATATTATTATAGGTATAGGAGAGTGGCACATCGTTGAAATCGCCACAAACGATTGTGGTGTATGGAGTGCTATCCAGAAATTCAGCCACCTTCTCCGACTGCACAGCACGCTTACAGTTATTCTCGACCAATCGACTTACAATACTGCGCAACTTACCTTCACGCTCCTTGTCGGCGATGTATTGATGCTTCTCCAAAAAGTGGGTATCCTCCTGACGAATAGATGTCGATTGCAGATGAAGGCTGACTACTCGCACCGTATCATCTTTTACCTTCAAGTCTGTCCAAACAGCACTTTTTCTATCCAAGCCCTCTATCTCGCCACTGCGTATAATTCGGTATTTCGACATAATTTGATTGCCTACGCCATCGCCATCGCGCTTTGTCGATTTGTATTTCTCGTGCAGAAGTGCAAGATTTTCCAGACCAAACATCTCCTGCAGACAGATAATATCGGGGTTATGTTTTCCGATATATTGAGCCAACCCCTCCGACTTACCCTCGCAAACATTGTAGGTCATAACCTTGGTATATAGACGCTCACGATACGAGGTGTCATACTTGCGGTCAATTTCGATTTTGTAGTAACGCGAAAGGTAGAATAAGCCCAACACGACCGTAGCAATCATCACCGTAGCGCGATACCAACGCCAACGCACCACCCAATAGAACATCAACACGATATCGAGCAGATAGATTATAGGCGCACCCAAGCCTATGACAGACAGCACCCCGCTCTTTTCGGGCGATACATATTGGCAGATAATAGCCGTAACGGTAGAGAACAGGAGCAACAACATAGCGATTGTTGCCACCATATCAAGCAGAAACAGAGCGACACTTTTGCCACTATACACTCTACTTCTGCCCCTCTTTTTTCGGCTGATGCTATTGCTATAGAACTCTGCCATATCTTCTAAAAGAATACCTTACCGCGTTTGCGCCACCAAAAGAGCAGAACCAAACCCCACAACATTCCGCCTACGTGAGCAAAGTGGGCAACGCCCGTATTTGCGCCCGACCAGCCGAGGGCAATCTCCAATACGGCATAGCCCACGACAAACCACTTTGCCTTAATCGGGAATGGCAACGGAATGATATATATCATATTGTTCGGGTGCATCACACCAAAAGCAAGCAACAAACCCATCACAGCACCCGAAGCACCGAGCAGAGTAAGATTCTCGCCCAGCAAAGTTGCGATACCTATCTGTATCAATGCTGCACCGATACCGCACACCATATAGTATGTCAGAAAGCGTTGCGAGCCGAGTTCATACTCCAAAGTGCGACCGAACATCCACAACGCAAACATATTCGAGAAGAGGTGTCCGAAACCTCCGTGCAGAAACATATAGGTCACAAACTGATAACTATGGAATTGCGGACTATAGGGCATATTCGACCACCACAACTGTAGATACTCTGCGCAGAAGTGATTTACCGCAGGTATCAGCGCAACTGCCAAGTACATTACGCAGTTGGCAATTATAAGGTTCTGCACCACAGGGGGTGTCTTGAAATATGGATTCATAATATATTACTCTATTACTCGAATAATTTTTTTATATCCGACAGCGACCACGCCGACACAATACGCTTACCTGTCGGAGTATAGCTCTCGCCCAAAACGGTTATCTGCGACACCAGATACTCCGCCTCCTCTTGCGCAAAACTACCCTGTCCTGCCGTTGCACTACGGGAGATGGTTTGTGCCAACGCCTCACGGCGCACCTCCACAACCGATTGTGGCAACTTGAGGCTCTGTATCAAGTCGTAGAGAGTTCTATCTAATTGCTCGGTGCGAATATCCGCAGGAATACCAAAGACCTCAATCGTATAGTTCTCTTTCGACTTCAAATCAAATCCAAGCGCAGCCAAATCTACAGCATACTCCTCTACCAAGTCGTACTCCTCCTCGGTCAAGGTCAGCAATTCCGGAAAGAGCAACTGTTGCGACACCGCCGAGCCACTCTGCAACGAGAGCATATAGTTGTTGTAGAGCAGTCGCTCCTTCGCTCGCGCCAAATCGACAAACAACGCCTTTGAGGTGTATGTTACCACCGCATACCGACCACCACAGATGGATATATTAAGCGGTACATCGCTCTCCATATTGATATCGAGTTGTTGCTCCTCGCCATCGCCCGACTCTAAGTAGTCAAAATCAAAATCAGTAGCCTTCGGCACGCGCTCGCCCAAATTAATCGAAGGGCTTAAATCGAACTCTTCCGAGATTTTCGGCATTGCACTCCAACCTCCGCCATTGCCACCTGCAGTCTCAAAACCCTCGGCAAATGGGTTGTAGTGTTCGCAAGTTGTCGTGCGAGGCTCTTCGTAGCACACTCCCGATGTTGCTATAGGAATATCCACCGACTCCTCAACCTCGAAATCGATTAACGGCATAGCCCCATTCTTGGCAAGAGTTTCACGCACCGCAGCGTGCAATATCTGCCATAAAGCCTCATTGTCAGCAAATTTTACCTCGGTCTTTTGGGCGTGAACATTGACATCTACACGCTCCGCATCGACCTCGATATAGAGGAAGAATGAAGGATATCCCTTTTCAGGTATCAACTTTTCGTACGCCTTTGTCACCGCCTTATTGAGATATGGCGAACGGAAAAATCGCCCATTTACGAACATATACTGCTCGCTCGAGTTGTTGCGGGCAGTTTCGGGGCGACCGACATAGCCCTTAACCTTGGCGATAGTCGTCTCTACATCGACCTCCAACAGGTTGCGTCTTGTGGCGTTACCCATAATGCCCACAATACGCTCCACGAGCGAAGATTCGGGCAGAGAGTATATCGGTGCGCTATTATTCAAAAGCGTACAAGCCACCTCGGGGTGACAGAGTGCCACACGGCGAAATTCGCGCTTGATGTCCGAGGACAAAGATGACTCCTTGCTGTTGATAAACTTTCTTCGTGCGGGGGTATTATAAAAGAGGTTGCGCACCAAAAATTGCGAGCCGACAGGTGCCGCCGTAGGGGTTTGCGACACAAACTCGCCACCATTTATGATGGTCTGCGTACCCACCTCGCAATCGGCCTGACGAGTGATAAGTTCCACTTGCGACACCGCCGAGATGGAGGATAACGCCTCGCCACGGAAACCGAATGTGTGCAGAGCATAAATATCGTCAAGCGATGTAATCTTGCTCGTTGCGTGGCACTCGAAAGCCATACGCGCATCTACGGGCGACATTCCGCGCCCGTTGTCGATAATCTGCACAAGGTCACGACCGCCATTTACATAGTTCACAGTAACCTCCGTAGCCCCTGCGTCTATGGCATTCTCCATCATCTCCTTCACTACCGATGAAGGGGATTCTACAACCTCGCCAGCCTTGATTTGGTTTGCAACAATTTCGGGTAGTAACTTAATGCAATCTGCCACCTCTACTCCTCCTTATAATCGTTTGGTACTATTGTAATTGGTGTGTATGGGTTAAACTCCTCAATCTCCTGCTGAGCCTGCTCCTCTGGCGAAGTGCGAGCCGAAGAGAATGCCTCGACAATGCGCGGATAGAGCATATAGACGATAATGACTAACACCGCCAGCAACATCAAAAAGAGCATCGAAGGCATCTTGCGACCGCCCTCGTTGTTGCTCTTTGCTACACGCCTTGCATCGCGCTGTGTGCGGATATACTGCCCGGGCTGATACTCCTGCCCCTCCTGCTCGGAAGATGTGCCGTGCAGTTCGCGGCGGCGTTGCTCCCTACGCTCCTTCTCGGGGTCGTAGTAACGCGGAATATAGCGAAACTTATTGGCGTGCTTCTTTACCGGCGTGAAAAGTCCCATAGTTCTTTTTCAATTGAGAATTGAGAATTGAGAATTGAGAATTAACTCCTAACTCCTATCTCCTAACTCCTATCTCTTATCTCCTCACTACTCACTTATCTAAAAAAGTTTTTCATTCTCTCGAAGATGTTTTGGTTCTCCACCGACTCCGCCTCTTTGAAGTGAGGTTTTTCGGAGAGTTTCTTAACCAAATCCTTCTCCTCCGAGGTGAGCGATGTAGGAATGGTAATATCCACCACAACCATAATATCGCCACGACCATAGCCATTTACATCAGGCAATCCCTTGCCACGCAGACGCAACACCTTACCGGCGTGCGTTCCTGCGGCAATCTTAATCTTCGCCTTACCCTCGATGGTCGGCACTTCAACCTCGCCACCAAGAATTGCTGTAGCAACAGTGATATTCAGATTGTGAATAAGGTTGTTGCCATCGCGCAAGAGTTCAGGATTGTGTTCCTCCTCGATAACGACAATCAAATCGCCATTGATACCGCCATGACGCGCAGCATTTCCCTTGCCCGAAACGGTCAGAGCCATACCCTCGCCAACGCCTGCCGGAACATTTATCTCGATAACCTCCGAGCCTTTGATATAGCCTTCGCCTCCACACTTATCGCACTTGTCGGTAATAACCTTACCATCGCCACCGCAGACAGGGCAAACCGATTGCGACTGCATACGACCAAAGAAGGTATTTTGTACCGTCACAACATATCCTGAGCCACCGCAATTCGAGCAAGTCGAAAACGATGACGAATCTTTTGCGCCATTGCCACCACACTTGTCGCAGGCGATATACTTATTCACCTTAATCTTTTTGGTTGTGCCGTTGGCAATCTCGGCAAGTGTCAGCTTGATGCGCACACGGATATCCGAGCCACGATTTACCGAGCGACCGCCACCTCGCGCGCCACCAAAACCTCCACCAAAGCCACCGCCAAAGTGTCCGCCGAAGATGTCGCCAAATTGCGAGAAGATATCCTCCATCGTGAATCCTCCGCCACCGAAGCCGCCACCAAAGCCACCTGCTCCACCGGCACCCGACATTCCTGCGTGACCGAAGCGGTCGTAGCGGGCGCGCTTCTCCTCGTTCGACAACACATCGTACGCCTCGGCAGCCTCCTTGAACTTCTCCTCTGCCTCCTTATCGCCCGGATTTTTGTCGGGGTGATACTTAATCGCAGCCTTGCGATACGCCTTTTTTATCTCATCGGCATTGGCGTTCTTCTCAACGCCCAACACCTCGTAGTAATCTCTCTTTTCTGCCATAAAAATTTCATAATTGAGAATTGAAAATTGAGGATTGAGAATTATTTTTCAACTCCTATCTCCTATCTTCTAACTCCTAACTATTCCTTACTCGCCTACAACAACCTTTGCATAGCGCAGCACCTGCTCGCCCTGCTTATAGCCGCGTTGTACAACATCGATAACCTTGCCCGACTTCTCCTCGCCCGCAGCAAATCGCGCCACAGCCTCGTGCAAATCGGCATCAAACTCCTTGTCGAGAGTCTCAATCTCTACAACGCCCTTCTGTCGCATAATATCGACAAACTTGTTGTAGATAAGCTTCTCTCCCTCACGCAAAGCCGCGATGTCCTCGCTCTTCTCCGAAGCGGCAATAGCGCGCTCCATATCGTCAAGCACAGGCAAAATAGCCTTCCAAACATCGCTACCGCCCGACTCGATAAGAGCCATCTTCTCACGCAAGGTTCGCTTGCGGAAGTTATCGAACTCCGCCTGCAAACGGATATAACGATCTTTCCAATCTATCTCCTCCGTTTTTGGAGTCTCCTCGGTCTGCTCCTCGGTCTGCTCCTCTGCCACAGTGTCAGCCTCGTCTTTCGTCTCATCTGCCATATTGGCACAAGGCTCTCCCTCGCAGTTAGGATAACCATCTCCACCTGCAAAGCCCTCTTTCTCCTCAACAACCTGATTTTCTGCGTTTTTCTTTGTCATATCTCTTAATTTTATTGTTCTCTGTAACTATAGTTGCACAAAAGATGTACCGTTTCAATCTCTCCCCAAGAAATTAGAAAAGGTTGTCGTACATCGATTGACTCTTATCGTATTTAAGGTCGGCAAGCGATGATGCCTTAACTCCGATATTGAAGCTCCAACTCTTGTGAGTTCCGAATGGAATCCAAATAAACGACATCTGCCAACAGTGCAGGTCACGCGTTATGGAGATGGAGGTCGTACTGAGTTTTCTGTTCTGGATATCGAAACCTGTCGTAAACGATATACCGGTCTTTGGCGTGAGGTTCACACTACCATTGAAACCTATCGTCTGCGTCACATTCTTCTTGTAGCCCGTAGTACCGTTATTCACATAGGAGATACCGTAACTGATAACATAGTTAAATCCGATATTCCACGGTATCGAAAAGTCGTAGTATGAACTTGCCATATAGTGCCTTCGCAGTGTCGGGTCCATCAAGCCGTAAGGATCGGAGAATGGATTAAAATACTCTGGCGGTATGGTGTTGATATCGTTCACCGCAGGTTGCGACTTGTTTTCGCGCGACTTAAATGTATAACCAAAACTCCAGCCTGTACTTGTGACACGACCAAGCAGACCTCGTTTAATCATTAACTTGTTGATTCGCACACCTTGTGGTGTCACCTCGTATGGGTCGAGTGTTACCGAGAGGTTAATACCGAAATTACCATAGATTGTGGTACGGAACGATATAGGCAAGTTCGACAATCCGAGCGAGTCGGCAAGGAAGTTATAGGAACCACTGATTCGCAACTCATCGATAAGTTTAATCTTCTTCACACCCGATGTATCGCGCTTCGACAGCACCTTCATCTCGAGCGACTGCGAGAGCGAGAAGTTCAGGTTTGCCTGCTGTCCTGCACCCGGCACACCATAAGGCTGATTCGAGTATGGCGAGTAGATTTTGTAGTTACCAAGCGAGTCGGTCTGCACGGTCTTGTAGTAACCATACTTCTGCTTGCTGAAGTCCGGAGCATACGAGAAACCGACCTGTGGAGTGATGGTATGACGCACCGCCTGCACTTTTGCCGTTTTACTCTTCATTTGCCACATTCCGTAGATTGTGGTGTTCGCCGAAATAGAGGCGTTATAATTGTAGATACGGTAGAAGCCATATTCAGGATCGAGTGTCTCGACCTGATTGGTCTCGGGATTCCACTGCTGATTTTGTCGCGAAAAGTACCAACGCTCCGAGTAGTTGAACGAAGGCGAGATGTTGATATACTTGAAGAGGTTTATCGAGGTCGAGATAGGCAGTGTATGCTCAACACCGTTACGCATATTCTTCAAAGTCTGCATCGTGAAGAGATCCTTCTCGGCAGATGTTACCGAGTTGGTCAATTTTGCGGAGTAGGTAAAACCAATCTTCTCGTACCAACGCTGTTTGCCCATCGCTTCTTTGCGCTTGAATGGATAGACACGTGCCACATTGAACGAGATATTAGGCAATGTAACCGCCAGCTGTCGTGTCTGCGAGTTCTGCGACACCGACAAGTTCATCGACAATGAGAATGGCGTACCCGCCCAACTCTTCGAGTAGGAGATTGTGGAGTTGGTCTGCGTAGCAAGGATATCGTTCAGCGTTGTTGCCGAGTATCGCGAATAACCACTCGAAGAGAGATTCACCGATGCCGAGAATGTCGAACCCGGGTTGGCCTTCGGGTCTTGCGAGTGGGTCCAAGTGAAGCGGAAGTTGTTCTGCTTGATATAGTCCGCCTCGCCCTTGTCGCCCGTTTTGATTGACGAGAAGTCGAAATTGACATTTCCGCGGAATTTATATCGCTTCGCATAACGCGAAGAGGCACTAACCTCCCACGAGCCGAGCGTATAGATACCTCCCGTAAGGGCAAGGTCTATATGTTTGCTCAATATGAAATAGTATCCCAAACCTCGAATAAAGAAACCTCGCGAGGCATCTTCGCCGTACGATGGCATCAACAATCCCGACTTCGGTCCTATATTTATCGGGAAGAAGCCCTCTGGAATACAAGCAAAGTAGATTGGCACATCTTCCATAACCAAGTAGGCAGGACCCGTAATAATCTTCTTGCCCGGAATAACCTTCGCCTTGGTCATCGCAAGGTAGAAGTGAGGGTGGTCTGTATGGTCACAAGTAGTATATTTTCCGTGGCGGATATTGATGGAGTTGTCAGGCATCTTCTTAATCTGACCTCCGACAAGCCAACCATCGCCCTCCTTAGTTGCTACACCCTGAATAAATGCCTTCTTCGAGCCGAAGTTGTAGGTAATGGTATCCATCGTATATGACGAACCTCCTTCGTTGAATACAGGGTGGGTATTTGTCGGCTTTCCATCAACCGAGTCAGCCTTTCCGTAGGCGTAAATCTCTTTGGTTGCCATATCGATTTGCATATAGTCCGCCTGCAAACCCATATTCTCATACTTAACCTCTCCCTGATTGTAGATATAGACCTTTTTATTCACTACATCATAGTAGAGCGAGTCGGTATTCTTACCCGAAATAATCTGCTCGATAGGAGAGCCACTCGACTTCCGAGCCGTGGTGTCGCGTTCGGAAGCAGATTTTACAACGAGTGTATCCTGCATTGCAAGCGAGTCGCGCACAAGTGAATCGCGCAGTGGCACTGTAGCGACAGTGTCGCTCAACCTTCGCGCTCGGCGACTACGGCGCAGAGGATTAACATTTCGGCGGATTGCAGTGTCACGCTTGATGGTGTCGCGTAACAGAGTAACAGGAGCAAGCGAATCACTCTTTCGCAACTGCTCCAAAGCCTGCTCGACAAGCGGTCGCGGTGTGGCAGAGCCAAGCACAACATGAGCCACCGCTAACGCGATAACCGACAAAACGAGATATTTCAGCCTCAAATGTTTCAAAAATTCCAAAATTTTTCGTAACTTTGCCGACAAGTCGGCAAAAACGCCTAAAACCCCTTGTACACGCACGGGTGCGCGTTTTTTTCGGCGCGTAAAGATAGTGAAAAAAGTGTATATGACAAACTTTATATTAAACTTTCGACCTTTGCACGCTTTTTTAGCGACCATCATAGCGGCATTTGCACTGCTATTTCCTCATAACGGATTTGGAGCAGAAAATGTTGCGCAGGGCGTAAAGGTTATCGTTATCGATGCTGGTCACGGAGGCTCACGCTTCCCGGGTGCAGGCTACAATGGCATTGCCGAGAAGGATATAAATCTGCAAGTGGCACTCAAAGTGGGTGCGCTCATCGAAAAGAATCTACCAAATATAAAGGTTGTGCAGACTCGCACCGTAGATAAACACTTCTCGACCGTTCTTTCGGAGGATTTACAGGCGCGAGCAGATATCGCCCACAAGCACAATGGCGACCTCTTCATCTCGATTCACTCCAACGCCCACCGCAATAGCGAGGTGCGAGGTGTCGAAACACTGATTATGGGAGAGAGTTCGATGGAGCAACGCGTAAATCAGAATGCGCTCTACCTCAACAACAAAGATGAGTTGCTCGATATGTCCGACCAAAAGACTGCGGCAATCGTTCGCGCATATATTCAAAATCTGCAATTCACATACGGCGAGTATAGCGAGATGATGGCGCGCCTTATTCAGGAAGAGTATGTAAAACTTGGCTACAACAACAGAGGTGTTCGCAAGCAACCACTGAAAGTTCTCTATGCAACCGATATGCCGAGCGTATTGACCGAGATAGGTTTTATGTCTAACCCTGCCGATTTGAAGCATATAACCTCCGAAAAGGGGCAAAAGGAGATTGCTGGAGCAATTTTTAGGGCTGTAAAGCAGTATATAGAGAATGTTCAGCGCTCACTGCTTTTAGATGGAGCAAATAGCACAACAGCTCCTACCGTACAACCCGAAAAAGCACCCGAAAGTGCTAAACCGAAGGCTAAAAGCTCCACTACAGAGAAGCGCTACTCCATACAACTTATGGCGAGCGTAAAGAAGATACCTACCGACCACCCCGAGTTGAAGAGTCTTCGTGGAAAGGTTTGGGTATTGGAGGGTGCAGGCGCATTGAAATACAAGTATTGCTACGGCAGTTTTACCAACAAAGCAATGGCACAAAAATATATTGCAGAGGTACGCAAGGAGTTTCCGCAGGCCTTTATCATAACTTTTGACAAATAATCACAAAAAATCAAACAGCGTATGAAAAAGATTGTTATTCTATCGGGCATATTGTTCATGGCGAATGTAGCGATAGCACAACCCAAAATTCAAAAAGTGGACAAGGGTGCTTTTATCGAAATCACACAAGATGGAGGTAGCACACTTGGCTATAATCAAAATTCGGGTATCAAGATTTTGGAGGTTGAAGGTTTTGCCTTCAAAGACCTCAATCGCAACGGCAAGCTCGACAAGTACGAGGATTGGCGACTCTCTTCGAAGGAGCGTGCCAAGGACTTGGCATCGAGACTCTCGCTCGATGAGATTGCAGGCTTGATGCTCTACTCTTCACATCAGGATATACCTGGCAACTATACCGATGTTGATCCTGCAAAGCATGGTTATTACAACGGCTTGAGTTTTCCTGAGACTCGCGGCATTGCCCCTTCGGCATTGACCGACCAGCAAATCAAATATGTAGAGGAGAATGTACGACACTTCCTTGTAAGAGCTATTAACAATGCATATACGGCTGCCGAGTGGAACAATAACATACAGGCGTTGTGCGAGAAGACGGGATATGGTATCCCAGCCAACAACTCTTCGGACCCTCGACACCTTGCAAGTAGTTCAGGTAATGATGAGTTCGATGCAGGAGGAGGAGCAATCTCCTATTGGCCAATGGAGCGAGGAATGGCGGCGCTATTTGATCCTGCTATTATGAAACAGTTTGGTAAAATTGCCTCATTGGAGTATCGCGCAATGGGTATTGCAACTGCTTTATCTCCACAAATCGACCTCTCAACCGAGCCTCGTTGGCGCCGTGCAAGAATGTGCTATGGCGAACATTCGGGACTCTTGGCAGACTATGCTCGCGCATATTGTGATGGCTTCCAGACCTCAGACGACAAGAATCGTGTCGAGGGTGCATGGGGCTATCAGAGTGTCAATGCAATGGCAAAGCACTGGCCGGGTGGAGCAATGGGCGAAGGAGGTCGCGATGCCCACTTCGGAATCGGTAAGTACGCTGTCTATCCGGGCAACAACTTCGAGGAGCATCTTGTTCCATTTACCGAGGGAGCATTCAAACTCGAAGATGGTACGGTAGCCGCTTCGGCAGTGATGCCATACTATACCATTGCCTACAATCAGGACCCATCGGGTGAAAATGTGGCAAATGCATACAGTAAGTATATAATAAAAGATTTGTTGCGTGGCAAATATGGATACGATGGTGTTATCTGCACCGATTGGCGAGTAGCAGAGGAGTATGTTAATCATCGATTCTCTAACGGTAAGCCTTATGGCTTAGAGCATTTGCCTGTTGAGGAGTACTTCTATCGAGCATTGATAGTTGGTGTTGACCAATTTGGAGGAGTCAATACTCCTGACGGCATTAAGAAGGCTTACGCCCTCGGAGTGGAGCGACTTGGCGAGAAGGCTATCCGTGAGCGTTTCGAGGAGTCGGCAGTGCGACTTCTGCGCAACTTCTTCCGCGTAGGTCTGTTTGAAAATCCATATCTTGAACCACATCGCAGTCAGAAGATTGTGGGTTGTGCCGAATTTGCAAAGGCGGGATATGAGGCACAACAGAAATCGGTGGTTATGCTCAAAAACCACAACTCTGTACTTCCATTGTCGAACAAGACCAAAGTGTTTATCGAGAATCGAGAGTTCCTTCCAAAACACGATTGGTGGAAGGACAAGATAGTGGGCACAAAACGCATGGGTTACGGTGTTAATATCGAGATGCTCAAAAAGCACTTCGAGATAGTTGATACCCCTGAGGAGGCTGATTGTGCAATGGTATTCATACATGCACCAAGTTCGCAGCGCGGACACTCCTATACCGATTTGGAGGCAGGTGGAACAGGCTATCTTCCTATCTCATTGCAGTATAGCGACTATACGGCAAAATATGCTCGTGCCAAGAGTATTGCAGGAGGCGACCCATTCGAGAATTTCACGAATCGTTCATACAAGGGCAAAACCGTCTCTACGGATAATAAGTACGAAATGGAGGCCGTAATTCGTGCAAAGAAGTTAATGGGTAAGCGACCTGTAATTCTTGTTGTTCGTGGTGAGCGACCTATGGTATTCTCGGAGGTAGAGCCTTATGCTGATGCTATTTTGATAGGATTCGGCATCAAGGACCAAGCATATATCGATATTATCAAGGGTAGTGTTGAGCCTTCGGGATTGCTCCCTATGCAGATGCCGAAGGATATGCGCACCGTGGAGGAGAACAAGGAGGATGTACCTTTCGATTTGAAGTGCTACAAAGATGCAGACGGCAATACCTATGATTTTGCTTTCGGCTTGAATTGGAGTGGCGTTATCAAGGATTGGAGAACAGAAAAATATAAGAAACATTAAACATTTATCGAAAGATGAAAAAAGAGGTAAAGATTGGAATTTACGCAGTGGTAATACTGCTTGCTGCTTGGGCAGGAATCCGTTTCTTGGGAGGCCTTGATGTATTTGGACGCACTCGCAACTATACGGCTCACTACGAGCAGGTAAATGGCTTGCAGGACGCAGCAGCCGTAGTTATCAACGGAGTGGTGGTTGGTCAGGTAACGGGCATAAAGTTGAACCTTGAGCAGGGAGGCGTGGATGTAAGCCTTACGGTGGATAAGAAGTACAATATCCCTACCGACTCGAAGGCGATGATGTTCAGCGCAGGTTTGATGGGTGGAAAATCCATCGAAATCCAACTCGGCAAGGCTGCCGAATATCTCAAAAATGGCGACTCTATCCAGACGGGTGTAACTCTCGATATGTTCGACACTTTGGCAAACGAGTTGGGCGATATCAAGGTTAAGGTTGCAGATTTGCTCGACAACCTCAACCAGACCATTTCGGGTGTGGATTCTTTGATTGACGACAACTCGAAAAATCTCACAAAGACCGTTGCAAACCTCAACGCAGTTATGGCAGATTTGAAGAAGTCGAACATTATCGGCAATATCGATGGTTTCTGCGCTACACTCAACCAGAATGGTGCAAAGTTGGATAGCATTATCACCGACATCAACTCGGTAACTCACGCCTTGAACGAGCAGCAGAGTGGCGAGAAGTTGGCGCAGGCTATTTCAGAGGTTAATACCTTATTGGCAAAGATTAACAGCGGTAGTGGCTCTATCGGCAACCTCGTATCTGACGAGAAGTTGTACAAGGAGTTGGCGCAGGCATCGCAGAACTTATCTGTATTGCTGGCTGACTTGAAGGAGAATCCGAAGCGCTACATCAATGTAACCGTTTTCGGCAAAAAGACCTACGAGGAGAAGCAAGCTGACAAGGCTGCAAAGGCAGCCGACAAAGCCAAGAGAAAGGCGAATAAATAATTGACAATTGAGGAATTGACAATTGACAGTTAAAGGTATTTTTGTTTAGGTCTGCGGCGCACCCTTAATAGCCATTACTATCCCTTATTAGCCCTTAAAAAGTTGCGCCTTGACCACGGTCAGAGTTCAGAAAACAAAATGAAGACGGTAATTTACCCTAATAATTTCGAAACGAAGATTGGTTTCACGACCATTCGGGAGCAGGTTGTTGCGTTGTGTACGATGCAACACGCCCGCGAATTGCTCGAAAGCGAGGGATTTACCGCTATTCGCAAAGAGATTGAACGCCGACACGCCCTCGCCGAGGAGATGCGTCAAATTCTCCTCTCCGAGCGCGAGGCTCCAACCGATGAGTTCTACGACATTGCCGAAATTGTCGAAAAGGCAAAGGTCGAGGGTACATTCTTGGAGGTGGCAGAGGTTGTGCAGTTGGGCAAGGCTTTGATTTCGGCTGGCGACTTTGTGCAGTTCTTACACAAGAGCAATGCCGAGCAATACCCTACTCTCACCGCACTTGCAAAACCTGTCAAGGCGTTGTGGAATATCGTAGCAGATATTCGCCGTATTATTGACGATAAGGGGGTTGTTCGCGATGGTGCATCGGAGGAGTTACGCCAAATCAGGGCACAGATTCGCCGTCACGAGGGGCAAGTGTCGAAACGGCTACAGGCAATTTTGCAGTCTGCGAAGTCGAGTGGTATAGTCGAGAGCGATGCTTCGATTTCTATTCGCGAAGGTCGAGCCGTAATTCCCGTTACGGCAGCGAACAAGCGCAAACTCAACGGCTTTATCCACGATGAGTCGGCTACGGGTAAGACCTTCTATGTCGAGCCGGCCGAGGTTGTGGAGTTGAACAATATGTTGCGCGAATTGGAGTACGAGGAGCGCAGGGAGATTGTCCGTATTTTGACCGCCTTTACAGATGTTGTGCGTGCCGACATCAAAGATGTAGAGCGCACCGAGGAGTTTATGGCGGTAGTAGATATGGTGCGTGCCAAGGCTCGTTGGGCTATCGAAAATGGCGCAGGGCGACCAATTATGTCGGAGGATAGCCGCTTGGTACTCCATACGGCAAAGCACCCTCTTCTCTCGCAGTCGCTCAAACGCCAAAAGCGTACAATTGTTCCGCTTGATGCCGAGTTGGACAACGCAAGGCGCATACTTGTTATTTCGGGACCTAACGCGGGCGGAAAGTCGGTCTGCTTAAAGACTATCGGTTTGTTGCAGTATATGTTCCAATGCGGCTATCCGATTACCGCATCGGAGGCGAGCGAGTTGCCCGTATTCAACAAGATATATATAAATATCGGAGATGAACAATCCATCGACAACGACCTCTCGACCTACTCCTCGCACCTTCTCAATATGAAGGCAATGGTGGCAGGAGCAGACAAGAGTACAATGGTGCTGATTGACGAGTTCGGCTCGGGAACAGAGCCTGTGATTGGCGCAGCCATTGCCGAGGCGATACTCGAAAAGTTGGTAGCAAGTGGTTGTTACGGTGTTATTACCACCCACTACTCCAACATAAAATACTACGCCTCGAATCACGAAGGTGTAACCAATGGTGCAATGATGTTCGATGTGCAGAATATCCGCCCGCTATTCCGCTTGGAGTGTGGCAAGCCGGGTAGTTCGTTTGCTATTGAGATTGCGCGAAAGATTGGTCTTTCCGAGGATATTATCGCCTCGGCAAAGGAGAAGGCGGGCTCGGAACATATAGACCTCGAAAAGCAGTTGCGCGAAGTTGCGCGTGACAAGCACTATTGGGCGCAGAAGCGTGAGCGCATACGCCAAACCGACCGCAAAGTCGAGGAGATGGAGCAGGTGTTGAGCGAAAAGCTCTCCAACATTCGTGAGGAGCGCAACCGCATTATCCACGAAGCAAAGACGCAGGCGAAGGAGTTGGTTGCCGAAGCAAATCGCCAAATTGAGAATACGATTAAAGGTATCCGCGAGGCGCAAGCCGAGAAGGAGCAGACCAAATGGTTGCGCCGAGAGTTCGAGGAGTTCCGCGAGGAGATTGAGGCGGATAATTCCGAAGCAAATGAGCGCATAGAGCGCGAGATGGAGCGACTTCGCCGCCGTCAGCAGAGGCGCGAGGAGCGCAAAAATAACCCTGCCGAGCCTAAACAAGAGGTTGCGCAACCTACAAAAAAGGCTCTGCCATTGGAGGTTGGAGCAAAAGTGCGCCTTATGGGGCAGAATGGCGTGGGCGTAGTAAAAGAGATTCGTGGCAAGAGGGCGCAAGTGGCGTTTGGTGCTATTTTGACCACGGTCGAGGTGGCTCGTTTGGAGGTTATCTCCTCGGCAGAGTTTAAGCGAGCAACACGCCCCGAAACACCACGCACGGTAATTTCTGCTGATATTTCACAACGCCGACTCAACTTTACCTCCTCGATAGATATTCGTGGCGAGCGTGTTATGGAGGCGTTGGAGAGGGTACAGACCTTGGTTGATGATGCGCTTATGGTGGGCGTTAGCAGTGTAACCATTCTGCACGGCAAGGGTACGGGCGCATTGAAAGAGGAGGTACGCCGTTATCTTCGCTCGTTGCCACAAGTGGCGAGTGCCGTAGATGATCACCCCGACCGCGGTGGAGCAGGTATAACAGTAGTAACATTCAGAGATTAGAATATGAGATATCTCTTATCGGATATAGCGCAAATTGTCGGAGGTCGCCTTGTAGGGTGCGATTTGGAGGTGGCATCGGTGGCTACAGACAGCCGTTCGTACGCCCTGACGCACGACACACTATTTGTAGCGATGCAGGGTGTTAATCACGATGCGCACGACCATATTGCAGAGGTTGCAGAGCGTGGTGTAAAAGCCTTGATGGTGGAGCGCGAAATCGAACTTGCAGAGGAGTGTGGAGCCATTGTGGTAGAAAACTCATTGATGGCATTGCAGGCTTTAGCAACACACCATCGCAACCAATTCAGAGGTACGGTAGTTGGTATTACAGGTTCGAATGGCAAGACCACCGTTAAGGAGTGGATTGCACAGTGCGCACCGAGCGATGCAAAGATTTTCCGTTCGCCACGCAGTTACAACTCGCAGTTAGGGGTGGCGTTGTCGCTCCTGATGTTGGACAACTCGTACGATGTAGCAATTATCGAGGCCGGCATTTCGCAAAAGGGCGAGATGGAGCGACTCTACAAGATGATTCAACCCGACACGGTGATTTTCACCTCGATAGGTGATGCCCACGAGCAGGGTTTCTCATCGTTGGAGGAGAAGATTGACGAGAAAGTTCTCTTGGCGCAGACCGCATCCGATATAATATACCACTCGGCATACGCTCCGTTGGCGGAGGTTGTCGAGAAGAGATTTGACAATCGCAACCTTATCGATGCAGCAACCACAGCACGAGTGCCACAGATGAGTGACAAGGCTTCTCAACACAACGCCGAGATTGTCGCAGCACTCTTTGCCGAGATGGGTTATGATATGCCCGACTTCTCGCAGTTGCAACCCGTAGCGATGCGTTTGGAGGTTAAGCAGGGCATCGACAATTCTGTTATTATTGACGATTCGTATAGCGCAGACCTCAATTCACTATCTATTGCGCTCGATAATCTTCGCTCGGTGGCAGGTGGTCGCAAGACGATGGTTATCTTGTCGGATATTCTGCAAAGTGGCGATGACGACATCTATGCAAAAGTTTTGCATATGGTACGCGAAGCGGGCGTAGATTGCTTTGTAGGCGTTGGCAAAGGGCTAATGAAAGCTCGTGGCGAGTTTGGCGAGGGCGCACTCTTTTTCGATACTACCGAAGAGCTTTTATCGAATATCTCAAAGTTGGATATTGCCAATCGCGCCATATTGATAAAGGGAAATCGCGCCAGCCGTTTGGAGCGTATATCGCATCGCTTGGAGCAACATAGCCACACCACCGTTTTGGAGGTGAATTTACAGGCTATGGCTCGCAATATAAACTACTTCCGTTCGCAGATAGGCTGTTCGACTCGCCTTGTGGCAATGGTTAAAGCTTCGAGTTACGGAGCAGGAGAAACCGAGGTTGCGCAGATGTTGCAAAAGCAGGGCGTAGCATATCTCGCAGTGGCATTTGCCGATGAGGGTGTGGTTCTGCGCGAGGGAGGTATCACGATGCCTATCGTAGTGCTGAATGCCGATGATGCAAGTTTCGACACTATGATTGCCCACTCGCTTGAACCCGAAATATACTCGTTCCGTTCGCTCGCATCGTTTGTGCAGGCGGTGGAGCGTGCCGGCGAGATAAACTATCCGATACACCTGAAAATTGATAGCGGAATGCACCGCCTCGGCTTTGCAAGAGAGGATATTACGGAGCTATGCAAAACTCTTGCACAGGTCGCTCAGAGTGTGCGTGTAGCCTCGATTTTCACTCATCTTTGCGTAGCAGACGACACTGCGCAAGACAACTTCTCGAAGGAGCAAATCGCAGAGTTCGACCATATCAGCACCGCCATTATGAAGACCTTGCCGTACCGCCCACTGCGCCATGCAGCAGCATCGGAGGCGATGTTGCGATTCGAGGAGGCTCGTTTCGATATGTGCCGACTCGGAATTGGTCTATATGGTTTTTCGGCAACCGCAGGCGAGGCTTTGGAGCCTGTTTCGACACTCCGCACTCGCATAGTGCAGATTCGCACCCTTCACGCGGGCGACACCGTAGGTTATGGTCGCAACGGCAAAATAGAGAAAGAGAGCCGTATCGCCACCATTCCAGTCGGCTATGCCGATGGTCTGAACCGCCACCTCGGAAATGGTGCGTGGGAGATGATTGTAGCGGGTAAGAGAGCCAAAACAGTAGGCAATATCTGTATGGATAGTTGTATGATTGATATTACCGACATCGAGGGTGTCGAGGAGGGCGATATTGTAGAGATTTTCTCTGCCGAGAAGGGTAATACCGCGGCAGATATGGCGGCTGTGCTTGGCACAATACCTTATGAGATTCTTACCTCGGTGGCAAAACGAGTAAAGCGAATTTACATAAATGAGTAAAGGCACACTATATCTAATTCCCTGTCCAATTTCGGAGGATACACTACCCTATGATGTAGCCCCCGAAGGCAATCGCAATGTGATAACCTCGCTCGACTACTTCATTGTCGAAAATCTCCGTTCGGCACGCCGTTTCTTATCGAAAGCGGGCTTGTCGGGCAAGATTGACGAGTTGGAGTTTGACGAGTTGAGCGAACACACCACCTCTCCACGCGATGTGGAGCGTATGGTTGCCAAGATTAAAGACGGTCGCTCGGCTGGTGTTATCTCCGAAGCGGGCGTTCCTGCTGTTGCAGACCCCGGACAACTTGTTGTCGAAGCATGCCACCGCGCAGGTATCCGCGTAGTGCCGTTGGTTGGCCCTTCATCGATTATTATGGCAGTAATGGCATCGGGATTGAGTGGTCAATCCTTCGCCTTCAACGGATATCTCCCCGTAAAAGAGCCTGAACGCACGCGCGCTATCAAGCGTTTGGAGAGCCGCGCCGTTGCCGAACATCAATCGCAACTCTTTATCGAAGCTCCCTACCGCAACACCAAGTTGGCGGAGCAGATTATCGTCTCGTGCGGAGCGCAGACACGCCTCTGCATCGCGTGCGATATAACCTCTCAAAATGAATATATACGCACTGCCACCATTGCCGAGTGGCGCAAAATGGGATTACCCTACATCAACAAACGCCCTACAATATTTATTATAGGATAGCGTGCCCCGAAAACTGCAGAATAGGAGCTACCATAAGAGAGATGGCTGTTCGAAATTAACAAACAGCCATCTTTGTTATTTGTCAATTTTAATTGTTATCGAAGGGTGTTTATAACCTCTGTGATACATATTTTCAACATCACATACAAGAGATTTGTCGCCATCTCTCGCATCTATAAAGATAGGCTTAAACGGCTCTAACTTGAAAGCCTTCTTGCCGTAGCGCAATGTGTAGGCAATAGAACTATTATTCACGAGTTGATACCTGCAAGTACCCTCCTTCTTGCTCTCTTGGATCTTACGACATGTAACCGACTCATTCAAAAAGTCCGACAATAGTTGTTCGTTTCCTATCACATAACCTCCCACATAGGCAAGTGTGCGTTGCTTCGAGAGAGCCTCTCTTATGGACTCTTGAGTCAGCTCCTTTGCAAACACTAAGGTCATTGTTCGATAGATGCCCCTTGTATTTGCCAGTTGGTTATATGGAGATATAGAATGTATATCAGTATTGGCAAACATCGCTAATTTCTCGTCTATACAACGACCTACGATGTGGGGATAGAATGTAGTTCCATTAACAACCTCTACGCCATCAATCAACCCCTCCTTGTAGACCTCTTTGTGAAAATCATTCTTATCGGAAGTATCACGATTCCAACCGGGGTGGTTATGAATTATAAAACCACCCTGCTCGCGCACATTGCGAAGCGCAACCTTCAAATCCTTGTCGTAAAGATTGTTTATATCTTTGAGGAATAGGCAGTTGAAGTGTCCTGAAGTCTTAGTCGAGCGCGTCATCTCGCAACCCTTAATCAGCAATAATGGGCGTTTAATCTTCTCCACCTGAGCAACCGCCTCGTTGTGAATGGCCTCGAAGTCAGCTTTGACAGAGCCCGCTTTTTGTGCCGACAGACTCACTAACTGCTGTCCCTCCTCCGCATAAGGTGCAATCACCTTCATAAATCTAGCCTCGCCTGCTCGTCGCTCGTAATGGTCGGTTATGGCGATGATATCAAGACCATCAAGCCATGCCTCATTAACGCGCCCAGCAGGGGTTATACAACCATCGGAGTAGGAGGTGTGAATATGGAAATCTCCCTTGTAACAATTGTAGCCATTAACCTGCGGCAGAATGATATTGAGCCTACTGGCTCCACCTTTTCTGAGCATCTTAACTGAATGAGGAATCTCTTCTTGCGCAGAGATAGACACAATGCCACAAAATAGCACCGCGAAGAGTAGCAAAATAGATTTTTTCATAGTTTTAAAAAATTGCATTTAAGTATCTTAGTCATACAAAGATATGAAAAAATGGTATGATTGAATCCTTTCACGGATATTTTTTCACAAAAAAACTCTCTGATAGCCAAACAATGTAGCTTGAGAGCAGTCTTAATACCTGTCATCAAGCAAAATTATTGCATATATTTGATATTTTAATCTATTTTTCCTATATTTGCATTAGAAAAGGTTGAGAAAGATATGTTACACCACCAGTCAAACTACTTTTTTTACTTTTACTTCTTTTCGTGCGAATAGAAGCGGTAGTTGGTGTATATGCCTGACATGTAACGACTTAGACCGCTTCTCGAAAGGGCGGTCTTTTTTAATATACGACTCAAAAATTAACATTTTTATATATTTGCCATCTATACTTATAGATAGATACAGAGAATTATGAAAAAAGTAGCAATACAAGGATATAGAGGCAGTTTCCACCACATTGTGGCGGAAGGCATAGAGGGCGGAGAGATCGAAATTCTCGCTTGCAACACCTTCCGCGAAGTGGCACAAGCGGTCGAGCAACGCAGAGTCGACTACGGCATTATGGCTATTGAGAACTCGATTGCCGGCTCAATACTCCCCAACTACAATCTCTTGCAGAACTGCAATGTCCATATTACGGGTGAGGCATATCTTCGCATTCGCCAAAATCTGATGGTCAATCGCGGTGTGCAGTTGGAGGATATTTGCGAAGTGGAGTCGCACCAGATGGCACTCTTGCAATGCACCGACTACCTCAACAAACACCACTGGCAACTAATCGAGAGTGCCGATACGGCGTTAAGTGCCGCACAACTCCAAGCGAGTGGCTCACGCTCAAAGGCGGTAATTGCCAGCTCGTTGGCAGCCGAACTGTTTAACCTCGATATTATTGCGCCCGATATTCACACCATACACGACAACTACACTCGCTTCTTGCGACTTGACTATAGAGATCGCTCCCTTGCCGAGCCGGCACCTTGCGAAGGCACGGGCAAAGCATCACTCTACTTCAAAATCAACAACACTTCAGGCTCGCTCTACGACACACTTGGCTGTTTCGAGGGGTTAAACCTCAATATGACAAAGTTGCAGTCCTACCCTATTCCCACCGAGCCATGGCACTATATGTTCCATACCGATATGGAGTTCTCTGAAGGGGCTAACTTCTCGAAAGCGGTGGAGCGACTGCGTGAGCGCGGTGTAGAGGTGCATATCTACGGTATCTATCAGAAAGGAAAAGATCTATGAAAACAGCATACGACTTCGATTTAGCGGTTCGATTGGGCTCGGTCAGCGAGTACTACTTTTCGCGCAAATTGCGCGAGATAGAGGAGATGCGCCACGCAGGGGCTGATATCATCTCGCTAGGCATTGGCTCTCCCGACCTTCCTCCACACCCTTCAGTGGTGGAGCGACTCGCCACAGAGTCGGCAAAGGCTTCGGCACACGGCTACCAATCATATCGCGGTGCTTCGGAGTTGCGAAACGCACTCTCCGCGTGGTATAAAACTCGCTTCGGAGTGGAACTAAATCCCGAAACAGAGATATTGCCACTCATAGGCTCGAAAGAGGGTGTAATGCACACCGTGATGACCTATGTCTCGAAGGGCGATAAGGTGTTAGTGCCAAACCCGGGCTACCCAACCTACTCTTCAGCCGTACGACTTGCCGAGGGAGAGGTGATAAACTATTCGCTAAAGGAGGAGAACGGCTATATACCCGAACTCGATACACTCCCAACCGAGGGGGTAAAAATGATGATAATCAACTATCCGCATATGCCTACGGGCGCGGTGGCATTGAAGGAGGATTTGCAGAAGATAGTCGATTGGTGTCGCAAGTACCATATTCTTCTCGTAAATGATAATCCTTATTGCTTTTTGCGTAACGACAATCCGCTGTCGTTGCTATCAATCGAGGGGGCGCGAGAGATCGCTATCGAGCTAAACTCATTGAGTAAAAGCCACAATATGGCGGGTTGGCGCGTAGGTATGATTGGAGGTGCAAAGGAGCGTATTGACGAGATTTTGCGTTTCAAGAGCAATATGGATTCGGGAATGTTCCTACCTTTGCAACTAGCAGCCGCTACAGCACTTGGCTTGGGCGATGAGTGGTATGCCGAGCAGAACAGAGTATATCGCCGCCGCGAAAAATTGGGGTTGGAGATTATGAAAGCTCTCGGAGTGGAGTGTCGTCCAAATCAGGCAGGACTTTTCCTTTGGGGCAAAGTACCAAATGGCGAAAACTGCTACGACTTCTGCGACAGGTTGTTATACGACAAAAATATATTCATAACACCTGGGGGAGTCTTTGGAGATGGGGGTATGCAATATGTTCGCATAAGCCTTTGTGCTTCGGAAGAGATGTTGCAAAGAGTGCTTGACCGAATTAAGAATTAAGAATTAAGAATTGAGGATTGAGAATGAATATCTGCATTATAGGTTTAGGTTTAATTGGAGGTTCGTTCGCGTTGGCGATACGCAAACACGCGCTTGCAGAGCATATCTTTGGCGTTGATGCTTCGCCTCGCAATGCCGCAAAGGCGTTGGAGTTGGGACTGGTCGATGAGGTTGTGGAGTTCGACAAGGCGACAGAGGTTGCCGATATCATCGCGCTCGCAACGCCCGTAGATGTAATTCCGCCATTGGCAATCAAGTTGCTCAATCGCGTAAACGACAACCAGATAGTTATGGATATGGGCTCCACGAAAGAGGAGTTGTGCGAGATTATCAGCCAGCACCCTCGCCGTGCGCGCTTTGTTGCAACGCACCCAATGTGGGGTACGGAGCACAGTGGTCCCGAGGCGGCTATCGAGGGGGCATTTGCAGGGTGTAATACCGTACTCTGCGAGGAGGATAAATCCGATAACTCGGCTATTGCTACTATCGAAAATATATTTACCACAATAGGTATGAAAATTATGCGTATGTCGCCCGCACAGCACGACACGCACGCCGCCTATGTGAGCCATATATCGCACATCACATCGTTTATACTCGCTACTACGGTACTCGAAAAGGAGCGCGAGAGCGACACCATTCTCAATCTTGCGGGTGGTGGTTTTGAGAGTACGGTGCGCTTGGCGAAGTCCTCGCCCGATATGTGGATACCGATATTGATGCAGAACAAATACAATGTACTCGATGTTTTGCGCGAATATATACACCAGCTCGAGATATTCCGCAAGGCACTCGAAAAGGACAACCACGCCGAGATACGACAGACTATCGAACGAGCAAATGAGATACGAAAAATTTTAGACAAAAAATAGATACCATTATGAAAGATAAACAACCATTGATTATATCAGGACCTTGCAGTGCCGAGACCGAGGAGCAGGTTCTTGCAACTGCGAAAGCCCTTGCCGCAACTGGTAAGGTGGATATTATGCGTGCTGGCGTATGGAAGCCACGCACCAAACCGGGAACATTCGAGGGCGCAGGCGTAGAGGCACTTCCTTGGCTTGTAAAGGCGAGAGAGATGACAGGATTGCCACTCGCTACCGAGGTTGCCAACTCCAAGCACGTGGAGAGCGCATTGGAGTACGATATCGATGTATTGTGGATAGGTGCGCGTACCGCTGCCAACCCATTCTCGATGCAGGAGGTTGCCGAGGCTTTGCGTGGAACAAAGAAGATGGTCTATGTGAAAAACCCTGTAAATGGCGAGGTAGATTTGTGGTGTGGAGCCGTAGAGCGACTTGCCGCTTGCGGTATTAATAATCTTGGTCTTATCCATCGCGGATTCTCGGGCTTTGGCGCAGGAAAGTTGCGCAATGCTCCGATGTGGCATCTCGCCCTCGAGATGAGACGCAGAATGCCTGATTTGCCAATGATTTGTGATCCTTCGCATATCTGCGGTTGCCGTGATTTTATCCCTGAAATCACTCAACAAGCTGCCGATTTGGACTACGATGGTCTGATGATTGAGAGCCATATCAACCCTGCCGAGGCGTGGAGCGATGCCAAACAGCAACTTACGCCCGATGCACTTTCCGTACTGCTTGACAACATTAAGTGGCGTGCTGGAGAGTCCGATTCGGAGTCTTACAAAATTGCCCTTATGGGGTTACGCGAGCAGATTGACAGCCTCGATCACGAGATTTTGCAGTTGCTTTCGGAGCGTATGAATGTAGCCGAGAAGATTGGTCGCATCAAGCGCGAAAACGATGTACGCATCTTGCAGGTTTTGCGCTGGGAGGATATTGTAGAGCGTGCGTTGTCGCGCAGTGAATCGCTCAATTTAAGTGAGGAGTTTCTGCGTACACTACTCGATGCAATACATGTCGAGAGCATCAACCGCCAGAATAGGGTGATGAACGAATAAGAGAGTTGAGAGTGGAGAGTGGAGAGTTGAGAGTGGAGAGCTGAGAACGGAAAACGGAAAGCGGAAAGCGGAAAGCGGAAAACGGAAAACCTTTAATTAGTGAGTAGTTAAAAACTTTTAGCGCACCCCAGTAAGCGACCAACGGGAGCGCCCCTAGTAAGGGCGGAACGCCCGCCCCCAGTAACCCCCAGAATGGCTGCGCCGTGACAAGGGCGGGAGAACGGAAAACGGAAAACTTTTAATTTAGTGAGTAGTGAGTAGTTAATTCTCAATTCTTAATTCTCAATTCTCAATTTTTCAGCGCACCACAGTAAGGTCGGAACTCGATTCGGCCTCCCCCCCCCACAAAAAACGCAAATAGAGAGGCGAGTGCAACAATAACAGTTTCTCCCGAAACCGCAGCATACTAACCGTATGTGAGGATTTCGGGAGAAATTTTAGGGGCAGCAATCGCCCTATATTTGTGTTTTTTATTTGGTAGCACTCTCCAAACGCTTCATCATAACAAACATAAACAACGCCGAGAGCAAGCACAATGCAATAAATACAGACCAAACAACGGTGAGTGAGATACCCCCCCAGAGGAAACCACCAACAGCAACAAGCATATTACCGATTGCGGTAGCCACAAACCAGCCACCCATCATCATACCCTTGTACTTTGGAGGTGCAACCTTCGATACAAACGAGATACCCATTGGCGAGAGCAACAACTCTGCAAAGGTCAATACGAGGTAGGTCATAATCAACCAATTTGCCGATACGAGTGGTGCGTTTGCGCCAGCCTTAACAGCCTCAGCCTGCTCGTTTGGAGTGAGCAAACCCTGCGAGCCAAATGCCATAACAGCGAAACCTACCGCTGCAACGAGCATACCGTAAGCGATCTTACGAGGTGCCGAAGGCTCTTTGCCACGCTTTGCGAGTGCGCCGAAGATAGCCAACGATACAGGAGTGAGAGCCACAACATAGAATGGGTTGAACTGCTGGAAGATTGGAGCCGAAACTGCAACCGAAGCATCGCCAACATTCATACCCTTATAAACGAGGTATGCTACCGCAGCAGCCAAAACCGCAAACGATGCAGCCTTACCCTTGGTGCTATTGCTCTGGAATACAGAGAATGCTGCATAAACTGCTACGATAACAACTACCAAGTTCCAAACGCTGAATGCCATGCTCTGCAAGCCGAAAGCCTCCTTAACAGTGAACTCGTCAGCGAAGTAGGTCAAGGTAAGACCGTTCTGGTGGAATGCCATCCAGAAGAAGATTACAACAGCAAATACAAGGCACAATGCGATGATACGCTGCTTGGTCTCGGCAGGGGTTAGGTTATCCTCAACCTGTGCGGCAGCTGCCTTATCGCTCTTCTTGCCACCCTCAACATGGCGGAACCATGAACGGCAAGCGTAGTAGATAGCCATCGACACAATCAACGCTACACAAGCCACTGCAAACGAGAAGTGGTAGGCATCGTTACCCTCGAAACCGAGCGACTTCTCTGCCCAATCCTTGATTGCTACGGCTGCGGTTGGAGCGAACAATGCACCAATGTTGATAGCCATGTAGAAGAGCGAGAATGCAGAGTCGCGCTTGTCGGCATACTTAGGGTCATCGTAGAGATTACCAACCATAACCTGCAAGTTACCCTTGAACAATCCTGTACCGACAGAGATAAAGAGCAACGCACCGAGCATTGCAATCATCGCCAAGGTATCGCCACCGAGAGGCAACGAGAGGAGAAGGTAACCTACGAACATAATCGAGATACCGATGGTAACCATCTTGCCATAACCGAACTTGTCTGCCAAGATACCACCGAAGAGTGGCATAAAATAGACAAGACCGAGGAAAGTACTGTAAATTGCACCTGCCACACCTGCGTCCAGACCGAAGTTGGCGCGGAGGAACAAGGCAAACACAGCCAACATTGTGTAGTAGCCAAATCGCTCGCCTGTATTAGCGAGAGCGAGGGCATAAAGGGCTTTTGGGTGTCCTTTGAACATAATAATTATAAGTTTTTAATTAGTAAATAAAGTTTTCTTTTTTATTTTGTCGCAAAGATAACGAAATTTTTCGATTTTCCGTATATGCCTCACAACAAGCAGCCAAACTTGTCTACTGCAACTTCAACTCCGAACGCTTAATCAAGAGGATTGGAGCATCCCACAATGGAAGTCCTGCGCAACGAAGATCACTAACAGTCTCAGATGCAGCATCGCCTTCGTTTGCACCACGAGTGAGGATAGTTCCAAGGTCGTGAACGAAGCCTGTAATAGGCTCAACATAGACCAAATCTTCCACTGCAAAGTTGTGAAGTATGATGCTGACATTCTCCTTATCGAGGGTACTGGTTGGTACAAGATCGCTAAACCACAACATTGCACCGACTATCTCGCCACTCTTGTTGGCAAGACCTACACTCTGAATCTCGCGATTATGGAAGGCGGTATGCTTGAGTTCGAAAGGTTGAATGCCATCGTGAAGAAGTCGTGTAAAGTGCTGAACTGCATAGTATGCAGGACGCTTATACATAGGCTCATGCATCAAATTCATACGCACTAAACCAAACGACTGAAGCAAATTCGGATACTGCAAATCCACAAGCGAGAATATCGAAGTCGGGATATTCATCGCAAAGTCGTTTGCCATACGACGCAAATCCCACTTTGCCTGCTTGTACTCGTCCCACTCGTTGTACTTCATAGCGTGACCATACTCGTAGTTCGATGGGCAACCAACCTCTCCGTGAAAGACTCCAAGGTCGGCGCGATAGCTCTGTACCAAATTGCGGAATGCCTTCATCGCTACTGTCGCATTATCGGGATTTGGATAGTAAGCGTGGAAGGTTACCTTATCAATAAGGTGCAACTTACCTCTACTCTTCAATATATCAAGCACCTCTTTGATATAGGCGCAATTAGGAGCTGCTAAGCCCAAGGCATAGATCATCGCCTTTGGATTCTCCTTGCGCACCACCTCGGCTGTATTGATAAGCAACTCTGCCATAATAGCAGGGGTATTTGCCTTCTGACCATCAGGCTCGTTCCACACCTCATAGGCGGTAACTCTATCTCCGAAATGGCGTACAATAGCACGAACATAGTTGCGCCAAGCCTTCATCGTAGGCTCATCAGTCCAAACGGTAGATTTGAGCGTTGTGCCACCTTTGCAGTACAACGGGTTGCCATAACTGAGGCTCAACCAAGGTTTCACGCCCTGCTCGATAGCTCCATCGACACACTCATCGAGCCATGCAAAGTCGTAAACGCCCTTCTTCTGCTCACATCTTGCCCAACCGCTCTGGAAACGCGACCAAGCTACTCCGAGAGGGCCGAGATACTCCTTATATTTCGAGAAGGTTGCATAATTTCTGTCAAGACCTTCGGTACCCACCGACCAACGACTGCGAGTGTTGTTATCAGCGTCCGAAACATCAATCTGTCCCACCTTCGGAAGTTGTGTACAGTGTACCTTAATCCTGGTGTAGATAGGCTCTGGGTGCTTTGTCTTGGGTGCAACATAGGCAAACGCCATCGGCGCAACAAACGCCGAGAATAGAAGTGTCATTAAAATTTTCTTCATAATAACTGTAATTTAATAATAACTGTAATTTATTTATGGTTTTTATTCAGTACATTCATTCACCAAGTAGATAATCGAGCGATATGGCACACCCGAATTGGTCGCCAAACCAATCTCGCAAGTACGCGAATTTGAGTAGCCTACCTCAACGCCCGCCTTTTCGATTTGCGCACGCAACTTGCGCAGTGCGTAGGCGTTCAGTTCAGGGTGTGTCATACCTTTATCGCCCGCATATCCGCAACAGCCAACACCCTCAGGCACAAGCACATTCGTAGAGCAGAGTCGCGCCAACCCCTCAACAGCCGACTCGATACCCATCTTACGGGTTGAGCAGGTGAGGTGGATTGCAATAGGAGTGTCGGTCTGCACAAACTCCAATCTGTCGCGCATCTTCTCCCAAACAAACTCTGCCGAGTCGTAAAGACGCATCTTCTTAATTTTATGTTTCATTCGATAGAGGCACGGACTTTGGTCGCAGACAACATCGTACTTGCCCTGCTCCGAAGCCTCCCAAAGGGCATCTTCCAACTCGCGCAACTTCTTGTCTGCCGTTTCAGGCAAGCCCTTACTCTCCCAGATAGTACCGCAGCAGAGCGACTCCATATTCTTTGGCAGAATAACCTCGTAGCCCGCCTTTGCAAACAACGACATCATCTCCTCGACCAATGGTCGGCAGTGGCGCGAAGCCTTCTCGGTACCCATTGTCTGATTTAAGCAACTTGGGAAATAGACCACCTTGTCTTTCTGCTCCGTGCGCTCCACTCTACCCTCTTTGAAGCGGTAATTCTTTGGCAATGATGGAGTCCAAAGTGGCATTTTCAACCCCTTGTGCAACCCCTTACCGATTACCGACATCGCCTTTGAGCCAAGCACCGAATGGGCAATATCAGCCACCGCAAGCACCCCTCGCAAAGCACCTTTAACGCCTGCAAAATGGTCTGCAACAAAGTTGCCTACCCCATTTCCGAGCGCACCCATTTCAAGACGGCGAAGTTCGTGCGTAAGTTCCGAGATATTGATGCCCATAGGACACGATTTCGAGCATAGACCATCGCCTGCGCAGGTATCGTTACCATAGTATGCATAATTTTTGCATAGGGTAGCAAGTCGCTTGTTATCCTCGCCCGAAGCTCTCAATCGCGCTATTTCGCGTTGCAATACCATTCGTGTTCGCGAGGAGAGGGTATATCCGCACGACACGCAATTAACCTCACAGAAACCGCACTCGATACAGCGGTTGAGTTGCTTATACATTTCGCGTACCTCCTCCGAAGCATCTTCGGCAGGGGTAAGAATCGACAACGACTTGAAGTTTTTGAGGTAACACTCCTTATCCTCGTTGAAAATCACGCCCGGATTGAGCAGATTGTCGCCATCAAAAGCCTGTTTTACTCGGCGCATCATCTCATACGCCTTCGAGCCCCACTCACGCTCCACAAATGGAGCCATATTGCGACCTGTACCGTGTTCAGCCTTAAGTGAGCCATCGTACTTATCCACCACCAACTCCGCCACAGCCTCAATCAGCTGGCGATATCGCTCAACCTCATCAGCAGAGGAGAAGTCCTGATTTATAATAAAGTGGTAGTTGCCCTCCAAGGCGTGACCATAGATGCAAGAATCATCGTATCCAAACTTATCGAGCAAATCGGACAACTCCACCGTAGCCTGTGGCAAATCCTCGATATGGAATGCAATATCCTCAATCATACAGGTTGTACCCACCTTGCGCAGACCGCCCACCATAGGGAAGATACCCGAGCGCACCGCCCAATACTTTGCGCGCTCCGCCTCGTCATCGGTAAAGTGAACGCCCGTAACGGTATTGAACTTTTCGAGTTCTGCCGTAACCTTCTCGACCTTATCGTTAAGAGCAGCCACCTCGCTATCCTCAACCTCTATAAGCAGTGCCGTCAATCCAACTCCCGTCTTATCGCCCGCAGCGGTCAATGAGCGCGAATCAAGCAGTTCGACAGCCGAAACATTCAAATTGCGAATTGCTACTACCGCCTCACAAGCCTCCTTAATCGAGTGGAAATAGACCATTGCACTCTTGTGTAGAGGCAACAACGGCAAGGTACGCATCGTAACCTCACTGACAAAGCACAGCGTTCCCTCCGAGCCTACTATCGAGTGAAGAATAATATCGAATGGGTCGTCAAACTGCACAAACGGCAACAGATTTAATCCAGTAACACACTTTATCGAATACTTGCGTTTAATTCGTTCCGCCAACTCCTTGTCCGCACAAATCTCATCGCGAATAGCGCAAATCTCATCAATCAACGCCTTATGCGATACTGCAAAAGCCTCACAACTTGCCTTGTCGGCGGTATCGAGAATCGTTCCATCAGCAAAGACCAATCGAGCCGAAAGTAGCACTCTGTCGCTATTTGCCCACACTCCGCAACTCATACCCGAGGCGTTATTCATCACAATACCGCCCACCATCGCGCTCTTTATCGATGCAGGGTCCGGACCGAACTTACGACCGTAAGGTGCTAAAATACGATTTACCTCTGCACCCACAATGCCGGGTTGGAGGGTGATTGTTTCACCTCCCTCACCTACCGAGTATCTCTCCCAATGTTTGCCGGCAACGACAAGCACAGAATCGCTTATCGCCTGTCCCGAGAGCGATGTTCCTGCCGCACGGAAAGTAACCGGCAGATGCAACTCGGAGGCTACCTCCAATAATTTAGAAACCTCTTCTTCACTCTTCGTTCTCACAACTACCTGTGGAGTAAGGCTATAGAAGCCGGCATCTGTACCCCAAGCAAAACGGCGCAGTTCATCGGTATATACCCTATCCGATGCAATAAACTGCTTTATCCGCTTCAAAAAATCACTATATTGCTTCTCCATATCTTGTTTAGTTAATTATTTATTCCATTTCAACACCATTGCAGTTCGTGCTGTATTGTAAATTTTGATAAAGTGGTGTGGATTATCCCACTCATCAACAATCGTCTCCGTAAAATGCTCTTGCCCTTTTGTTTGGCGGTCGAAGCCACCAAAACGCACCTCATCGGTCGAGAGTTCAATGGTATATTTTCCTGCCCACGGCACTTCTACACAGTAGTCAGGTACCGAGTTGGTCGGACTCCAATTAAAGACAAAGTACAACCCTTTGTGCGAGTAGGCGATAGTCTGATTCTCTTGGTCGGAGTGCCACTTGTAAGGGTAACCATCAGCCAAAACCTTATACTTCTTGACCACCTTCAGCATCTCCTTGTCAAAGGCTCCGAGTTGTCCGTAGCGCAAAAATCCGTTGTCAGCCAACGACCACTGACGGCGTGCGTGCGAGTAGCTCCAATCGTTGCCCTCACGCGGAAAATCTATCCACTCGGGGTGTCCGAACTCATTACCCATAAAGTTGAGGTAGGCATCGCCACCCACCGATATTGTCATCAGTCGAATCATCTTGTGTAGTGCCATACCGCGCTCCACAGCCAAGTTCTCCGACCCTTTGTTCATCGCAAAGTACATCTCCTTGTCCATCAGGCGGAAGGCGATCGTCTTATCGCCCACCATCGCCTGATCGTGCGACTCGGCGTATGCCACAGTCTTGACCTTCGGCAGACGATTGGTCAGTACGCCCCAAATCTCCTCGACATTCCAATCCTCATCGCGTTCATCTTCGATAAGGCGTATCCAAAAGTCGGGTATTGCCATTCCAAGTCGGAAGTCAAAGCCGATACCACCATCTTCAATCGTGCGGCACATTCCCGGCATACCGCTGACATCCTCGGCGATAGTTACAGCCTCGGGGCGGAAGTCGTGAACAAGTTTATTTGCCAACGAAAGATAGACCAAAGCGTCACGATTAACGCCCTCATCAAAGAACTTTTCGCGACAGTCGAAGTCGGTATATCCGTGGTGGTGGTATATCATTGAGGTTACTCCATCGAAGCGGTAGCCGTCAAAGTGATACTCGTCGAGCCAATACTTCACATTCGAGAGGAGGAAATGCTCCACCTCGCGCTTGCCATAGTCGAAGATTTTTGAATCCCAATACTGCTGATAGCCTGCATCGCCCTCCTTCGAGTAGTGGTAAGGCGAGCCGTCGAGTTCATTTATTCCCTCGTTGAAGTTCTTGACATAGTGGGCATGAACAATATCCATAATTACGGCAATGCCCAACTTGTGCGCCTTACGCACCAACGATTTCAACTCCTCGGGTGTGCCGAAGCGTGAGGAGGGGGCAAAGAAGTTCGCCACATGGTAGCCAAACGAGCCGTAGTAGGGGTGTTCGGCAATAGCCATAACCTGAATGGCATTATAACCCGCCTTCTTCACTCGCGGCAACACCTTCTGTTCAAACTCCTTGTAGGTACTGATACCCTCCTTCTCGGAGGACATTCCGATATGCGTTTCGTAAATCAGCAGATTATTTTTATCGACAACGAGTTTGTCATCGCCCCAATCAAATGGTTGCGGAATCCAAAACTGCGCCGAATAATTCTTCGTTGTATCATCTTGAATAAGGCGTGTGGCATAGGCAGGAATACGGTCGTGCCAACCATTTTGTCCGTGAATATGAAGTTTGTAGAGCGAGCCGTGTGTCAGGCGGAACTCATACATAGCATCGGGTAGAAAGATACTCCATACGCCATTTGCATCTTTGTTCAAACGCAACTGTGTGCGTTGCCAATTGTTGAAATCGCCAAAGATATAGACATCGTATGCCGCAGGCAACCACTCGCGGAACCACCAGCCCGACATATATTCATCGTACTGCCAACCGAAGTAGCGATAGCCATTGGCATAATCTACAATCGAACCATTACGCTCAATCTCGGCAAGATGTTGGCAATAGGCATCATATCGCTCATTTACAGCCTCTTCAACAGGCTGTAACCACTCATCTTCCGCCACCATAGCCAACCGTTTTCTCTCTATTTCAGCCATAATCCTCGCAATTGACAGATTAAAACACACAAATATAGTAAAAAAGATTGGAATAATCGGCACGCGCGTGTAAAAAAAATAGTATCCGAGAGTCTGGGAAACTCTCGGATACCCGATGTTAGGTTAGTTAGGTTAATGAGCAAGTGGGAGAACCCCACATTTGTAATGCAAAGGTACAGCTATTTTTTATACTTGCAAACTTTTTGTTATATTTTTTCACAAAAAAATTATTTTTTACGAAAATTATTAACTAAATGACACTGAAAAGGTTGCTATTTGTAATTAATTAAAAATTTTAATAACAGTGTTGTTGTGGGGTCGCGCCTCGGCATTGTGTGCAAGCACCCTATGCGCTCAGCTTTTGGTTTTGCGGACTCCTACTCTTATCACGGCGCAAATTTGATAAGGGTTGTTAAAGGCTAGTAAGGGCTAGTAAGGGAGGGGCTTTAATTACCCTTAATCACCCTTAACAGTCTTTATCAAATTTGCGCCAATTTTTGATGGCATTGAATGGCATTCGGGCTTTCAGCCCTTAATGGCATTTAATGGCAGCGCACTCCAAAGGAGTGCTTAATGACAGGCGCTTTGCCATTCAGCGAGTGTAACGAGCGATTGCCATTCGTTGCCATTCAGCGACCAGCGGGAGCGAATGCCATTTTGCTGCGCCTACTCACTACTCTCTACTCACTAAATTAAAAGTTTTCCGCTTTCCGCTTTAATCCTGCTTTGCAGGCTTTTCCTCCTTCGCGCCTCGGCAGAGTGTGCGAGCACCCTCTGCGCTCGGCTTGTCGTCGGTTCCGTTTTCCACTCCAAGCGAAAACCGAAAACAAAAGTTTTCCGCTTTCCGCTTTCCGTTTTCCGTTTATTTATATAACTTTGTGGCAATATTGAAATATTGCCAAAATATGTCATCGTATCACACTCCTGTATTGCTCGAAGAGTCAATAGATTTGCTCGACATAAAGAGCAACGGAACATACGCCGACCTCACTTTCGGAGGAGGTGGGCACACACGCCGAATACTCGAAGATTTGGGCAAAGGGGGCGCACTATACTCTTTCGACCAAGACCGCGATACGCTGGCAAATGCCCCCGATGACGACCATTTCCACTTCGTGGAGAGCAACTTCCGATTTCTTCGTTCGGCATTGCGACTGCGTGGCGTAACCGAGGTTGATGGCATCTTGGCAGATTTAGGTGTTTCATCGCACCACTTTGACGCCAAGGAGCGAGGTTTTTCGTTCCGAGGAGATGCTCCACTCGATATGCGAATGAATCAGCGAGGAGGTCGCACCGCGGCAGATATTGTAAATAACTATTCGGAGGAGGAGTTGGCGCAGATATTCTCGCAATATGGCGAGTTGGATACCACTTGGAAAATTGCCGCCTGCATTGCTCGCGCAAGAGCAAACGAAGATATTAAAACCACAGCCCAACTTGTAAAGGCAGTTGCACCTTGCACCCCCAAGAAAGATGAGTCGAAGTTCCTGACAAAACTATTTCAGGCGTTGCGCATCGAGGTGAATGGCGAGATGGAGGCGTTGAAAATGGCATTGGAGCAGGCATTGAAGGTGTTGAAACCGGGTGGTCGTTTGGTGATTATTTCGTATCATTCGTTGGAGGACCGCCTTGTAAAGAATTTTATGCGCAGTGGCAATTTCGAGGGCAAAGTAGAGAAGGACTTTTTCGGTCGTGCCACCACGCCATTTGAAATTGTAACACGCAAACCGATAGTTCCAACCTCCGAGGAGTTGGAGGCTAACCCACGCTCGCGCTCGGCAAAGTTGCGCGCAGCGATAAAATTGTAACACTATGGCAGAGTACGACGAGAGCGAATACTTCACCGATTCACGAGAGGAGATTGCCGAGCGCGAAGCCCAAGAGGCTCTGCGCCGTGTAGTGCGCACGGAGATTCGCCGTGTGCAGACGGGTGCTGCCGACAAGGATATTGCAGACGACATCGCTCGCGAGGAGGAAGAGCGAGCTATGGAGGAGCAGAAAACAAAACAGCCCCGTTGGTTGGTGTGGATAAATAGTGTTATCACGGGTGACATATTGTTAGCCAAAGAGGTAGAGCGTATCTACACGCTACTAACGATGTTAGGTGTGATATTCTTTGCGAGTATCGCTACAATCTTCGGCTCTCTGCAACGCGATATGCGATACAGAGAGTTGGAAAAAGAGGTTGCATTGCTGAAGGAGCGAGCAATACGCACTTCGGAGGAGTGTTATCGCCACTCTTCACACTCGGCAATAGTTCGCAAACTTGCAGAGAGAAATATCGAGATTGAAGACCCTAAAACCCAGCCAAAAATTTTGAAGTAACCACCAATGGACGAACAGAGATACAAACTAAAAAAGGATATCGCAAGGCGTATAAAGATACTGCACCTGACATTTACGGGTGTGGTTGTGGGCTTTTTGGTCTATATCATCGTCTTTGTGATGCTCAACAGAGAGGTATCTCGCGGATTCGAGGAGGTAAACAAAACAATTGTCAAGACCGAGATAGTAAAGGCTCAAAGAGGCTCGATATACTCGCGTAATGGGGAGCCATTGGCGACCTCTATTACGCGCAAAACGCTACTTATCGACTTCGGTAGCGAGCGTTTCGATAACTACGAGCGTTATCGAAAAAATGCCGACACCTTGTCGCGAAAACTTGCCACCTACTTTGGCGACCGTTCATCGAAAGAGTACTACGATGAGTTGATAAAGTGGCGAAAGGAGGCTATCAAGCAACGAACAGACAAAGTTACCAAAACGCCAAAGTGGTACCAATTCTGGAAAGAGGAGGAGATTTCCACCAAGCAGGTTGTCACCTATCGCAAACATATCACAAGGCGTATATTTCGCGATGTAGATATCAACGAGTGGCACGAGATAAAGAATTTCCCTCTGTTGCGCAATGGACTTGGCTCCTCATATCGTACCGAGGACCACGACTATCGCGTCTATCCGCAGGGTAACATCGCCCTGCGAACAATAGGTCGTTTGGAGCATCATCGTTCATACGGTATTGAGCGCGCAATGCGTGATACATTGGCAGGACACGATGGCAAGCAATTGATGCAGACCATCGCTCCGGGCTATAAAACCCGAGTAAACGACAAGAACAATGTAGAGGCACAAAATGGCTACGATGTTGTTACCACACTTGATATCGATGTTCAGGATGTGGCGGACAACGCCTTGAAGGAGCAGTTGTTGGCACAGAATGCGATATGGGGAACGACTATCGTTATGGAGTGTGCTACGGGCGATATTCTCGCAATGGCAAACCTCAAACGCAACGGCTCGGAGTGTGTCGAGGAGCAGAACTACGCTATCGGAATACCCGTAAACCCGGGTTCGACCTTCAAGCTCGTATCGGCAATGGCGCTGCTCGAACACGGAGTGCCGACCTCAAAGCAGTACAATTCGGAGTTGGGCAAGCGCGTAAGGGTTGGAGGAGCAAGAGGTGCAAATGTGCAGGACTCGCACGCCATAGCGCGCGAAACAGGCGGTATAATTGATATGCGCCGAGCATTCGCCGAGTCGGCAAATGTCTATTTCACGAAGGCGGTATTCGACAAATTTGGCGATAAACCTGTCGAGTTTTCCGATTTCTGTCGCAAGTTACATCTGCACGAAACAGTCGGTCTAGAGGAGATGGGAGCGCAAAAAAAGCCACTTCCACACCTCAACAACCGACACCACTCTCGTTACAATGCTCTTGTAAATATGGCGTATGGTTACGGCTTGGAGATTACTCCGTTGCACACCATTGCACTCTACAATGCCGTAGCAAACAATGGTCGAATGGTTGCGCCACGCCTTATTTTGCGCACCGAGCGTGATGGCAAGGTGGTGAGCGAAGCACCCGTGCGAGTTATAGAGGAAAAGATTTGCTCGCAACGCACTATCGACACCCTGCGCTCCTTTATGGAGGAGGTGTCACTAACGGGTACGGCAGCCGAGTTCTTTGGCGAGAAGAGGTGTTCGTTCCGCACCGGAGCAAAGACAGGTACGGCACAGGTCGATTCCGAGATTAACGGCGTAAGATACAAGCGAGGTGATGGCTACTACTACGGCTCGATGGTAACCTATCTCCCTGCCGACAATCCGCGTTATACCATTATGACTGCGATATTTACCAAGCGACAGACAGGCAAATTCTACTACGGAGCAAGTCTTACGGGCCCTGTGCAGAAGCAAGTGGCAACATTCCTATACAACCGCGACAAGCAGTATGCCGAGGAGGTTGCCGATGGAGATTTTCATACTTCGGCTATCAAGGGTGGCAATATCGACAAGATGCGCAAGGTGGCCTCCGAGTATGGCGACAAATTCTCCACCGAGAGCCGCCACGGCTGGGGCAAAGGCGCGGTAGGCGAGGAGGGCAAGTTGCAAATCTCAACTCTCGAAACGCGAGAGGGTTGCGTTCCGAATGTGGTGGGTATGGGACTTGATGATGCCCTATATCTGCTCGAAAAGAGTGGCTTGACGGTGGAAATTGTAGGTTATGGCAAGGTTGTAAAGCAGAGCCTTTCGCCAAATACCGCAGTCGCCACGACAAATAAACGAATAACAATTACACTGAAATGATACTGAAAGAGTTACTACAAGGTGTTACATACTCCGCATTGTCGGGCAGTGACGAGGTAGAGGTCGCAGGGCTGACCTACGACTCGCGCACCGTAGGCGAGGGGAGTTGCTTCTTTGCCGTTGCAGGTACAGCGGTCGATGGACACAACTTTATCGCCAAGGCGATAGAGGGCGGCGCCGTTGCGGTTGTATGCCAGCATATACCAACCGAGGTTGCCGATGCCGACTGCACCTTTGTTGTGGTCGAAGATACCAATGTGGCAATGGGCATTATCGCCTCTGCCTTCTACGGTAACCCATCGCACGAATTGAAGGTGGTGGGCGTTACGGGTACAAACGGCAAGACCACCATCGCTACCCTTTTGTACGACCTTGTGCAGTCTATGGGACACAAGGCGGGACTTATCTCTACGGTTGTCTATAAGGTTGGAGCGAGGGAGATTGTTTCGACTCACACTACACCCGATGCCATTCGCCTGAACGCTATGATGCGCGAGATGGTCGATGAGGGGTGCGAATACTGCTTTATGGAGTGTTCATCGCACGCCATTGTGCAACACCGCATCGGAGGTTTGCGCTTTGTCGGCGGACTTTTTACAAATATAACTCACGAACACTTGGACTACCACAAGACATTTGCCGAGTATATCCGTGCCAAAAAATCCTTCTTCGATGCACTGCCAAAGTCGGCTTTTGCACTCGTTAATTGCGATGACCGCAATGGCGAGGTGATGTTGCAAAACACGAAAGCATCACGCTACACCCTCTCATTGCAGAAGATGGCGGATTTCCGCGCCAAGGTCGTGGAGATGATGGCAGAGGGTATGGAGTTGCGCATCGACAACAAGGAGGTGTGGGTGCAGTTCCTCGGTCGCTTTAACGCCTATAACCTCTTGACGGTCTATGGCGCAGCGGTATTGCTCGGCTTCGACAAAGATGTAGTCTTGGAGCATTTGAGTATGTTGCGACCTGTGAGTGGTCGTTTTGAAACTGTGATTGCCAAAGACGGTACTACGGCAGTGGTCGATTTTGCCCATACCCCCGATGCGCTCGAAAATATCATCAACACGATAGATGAATTGCGCCAAAGTGGTCAGCGACTGATTGTTGTCTGCGGTTGCGGTGGCGACAGAGATAAGAGCAAACGCCCTGTAATGGGTGGTATGGCGGCAAAGATGGCAGATGTGGCAATTTTCACATCGGACAACCCTCGCACCGAAAATCCGGAGGATATTTTGCGAGAGATGGAGGCGGGTGTTGAGTTGGGCGACAAATACCTGAAAATCACCGACCGCCACGAGGCGATAAAGACCGCTGTGATGTTGGCAGAGCCACGCGATATTATCCTCTTGGCAGGCAAAGGACACGAGGATTACCAAATCATCGGCACCGAAAAACACCACTTCAACGACAAAGAGGTCATAAAGGAGTTCTTCAACCAATTTAACAGATAACCCAACTTTAATTTTGCATTTTGAATTTTAATTATGTTATATCACTTTTTTGACTACCTAAACAGCATCATCGACCTGCCGGGTTCGGGTATGATGCGCTACATCAGTTTCCGTTCAGTGGCAGCGGTGGTTACCGCACTGCTTATCGTCATCTTCTGCGGTAAGAGCATTATCCGCTCGTTGCAACGCCACCAGATTGGCGAGGATATTCGCGACCTCGGCTTGGAGGGGCAACTCGCAAAGAAGGGAACACCTACGATGGGCGGTATTATCATTTTGCTCGCCATTATTGTTCCGGTGCTATTGTTTGCACGCTTGGACAATATCTACACCATTCTGCTCCTTGTGGCTACGCTTTGGTGCGGAGTTATCGGTTTTCTCGATGACTACATCAAGGTTTTCCGCCACAACAAGGAGGGCTTGCAGGGCAAGTTCAAGATTGTAGGTCAGGTAGGTCTTGGACTTATCGTGGGAACAGTGATGTGCTTCTCGGAGGATATTGTAATCCGCGAGCATACCACCGTACCTGTCGAGCAGAGCATTGTAGATGAGAAGACGGGCGAAACAATTATCACTTCGGCACAGCAAATTCGACTAAGTGAAGATGTGATAAAGACCACCAAGACAACCATTCCGTTCCTCAAAGATAACGAGCTCGATTATAGTTGGTTTGTCGGTGGCAACGAGTTGTTGTCGTGGGTACTCTATGTGTTGGTTGCGATATTCGTTATTACGGCAGTATCCAACGGAGCAAATCTCACTGATGGATTAGACGGCTTGCTTACGGGCGTGTCGATACCTATTGTGGGCGTGTTGGCGGTGCTGGCATACCTCTCGGGTAATATCATCTATGCCGACTACCTCAACATTATGTATATCCCGAACAGCGGAGAGTTGATGATTTTCGGTGCAGCGATGTTGGGTGCGCTGATAGGCTTCTTGTGGTACAACTCCTTCCCTGCGCAGATTTTTATGGGCGACACGGGTTCACTCGCCATCGGTGGTATTATTGCCACCTTCGCGCTCTGCATCCGCAAGGAGTTGCTGTTGCCGTTGCTCTGCGGAGTATTCCTCGTTGAAGCGGTATCGGTAATGGTGCAGAGAGGCTATTTCAAATATACCAAACGCAAGTATGGCGAAGGTCGCAGAGTATTCCTTATGTCGCCTATTCACCACCACTACCAGAAGAAGGGCATATTCGAAACGAAGATTATGATACGATTTATGATTGTGTCGATTATCCTTGCGGCACTCACTCTTGCAACCCTAAAAATCCGATAGACGATGGCAAAGCAATTTATAGCAGTTTTGGGTGGCGGTATCAGTGGCTACGGCTCGGCAATACTCGCCAAGAAGCAGGGTTTTGATGTCCTACTCTCGGATATGGGTACAATCTCTCCTCGCTATCGTGAGCGACTCGATGAGTGGGGCGTGGAGTACGAGGAGGGTGGACACTCGGTGGAGCGTATTTTGACCGCCTCGGAGGTTATCAAGTCGCCAGGTATTCCCGACAAAGCCCCTATCGTAAAGGCTCTGCGCGAGAAGGGCGTTCCGGTAATCTCGGAGATGGAGTTCGCTTGTCGCTATATGGGCAATGCAAAGACAATCTGCATTACGGGTAGCAACGGCAAGACCACAACTACCTCGCTTATCCACAAAATCATGAAGGATAGCGGAGCGAATGTGGCTCTTGGTGGAAATATCGGCGAGTCGTTCGCCTACTCGGTGGCGACCGCAGAGTACGATTGGTATGTCTTGGAGTTGAGTTCATTCCAGCTCGATGGTATGTTCCGTTTCAAGGCAGATATCGGCGTGTTGATGAATATCACCCCCGACCACCTCGACCGCTATGACTACTCATTCGAGAAATATGCGCGGTCGAAGATGCGCATCACACAAAATCAAACGCCGAGCGATTATTTTGTCTATTCGGCAGATGATGAGACTATTTTGCGCCAACTCGAACAACACGAAATCGAGGCGAAAGAGTTGCCGTTTATGATTGACAACTACATTACAAGCGAGTCGGGCGATGCCCACCCTGCCGAGGGCGAAAAGTTTGTGGCAAAGGTTGGCGAAAATTCACTAACGATATATATTTCGCGTCTGCAAATCAAGGGTAAGCACAACACCTACAACGCTATGGCGGCAGTTTTGGCAACACTCGCAGCGGGAGTAGCCCCAGAGCAAATAGAAAAATCATTGTACGACTTCAACCCAATCGAACACCGCTTGGAACCTGTCGGCACGAAAGACGACATCGAGTATATCAACGACTCGAAGGCTACAAATGTCGATTCTGCGTGGTATGCCCTCGAAAGTATGACACGCCCAACGGTGTGGATTGTGGGCGGTACGGATAAGGGTGCGAGCTATGCCCCACTCTTCGACCTTGCACGGAAAAAGGTACATACCATGATATGTATGGGTGTGGATAATGCACGATTCGAGAAGGAGTTTGCAGGTGTAGTGCCAAACATTATTTCGTGCCACACCTTTGAAGATGCTATGCAGGCGGTAGTGCGCACGGCACACAAGGGCGACACGGTATTACTCTCGCCAGCGTGCGCAAGTTTCGACCTCTTCAAGAGTTACGAGCATCGCGGTCGCGAATTTAAGCAGTGGATAACCGAAAATATACTTAACAAATAGCAGACTATGAGGCAGAACGATAGCGAATATATCGAGCAGGAAGTGCCATCGATACTCTCCAAGCGCAGACTATTGCTGGGTGACCGCGTATTGTGGGTTATTGTGGCGATGTTCTTCGCTATTTCGATGGTAGTGGTCTATTCGGCAACCTCGCAACTCGGCTTCAAAGGTGGCTCTACGGGCGAATATCTCCAAAAACACATTATTACGCTCGGTCTCTCGGCTGCATTGATGTTTGCCTGCTACTTTATGGGGGCAAAATTCCTACGCAAATTCACGCTACTCGCCTATATCGGGGCGTTATTGATGACCGTTGCGGCATATTTCTTTGGCGAAGCCACAAACGATGCCCATCGTTGGCTCGACCTCGGCTTCTTCCGTTTTCAACCCTCCGAGTTGCTGAAGATAGGCACTATTATGCTCCTCGCGGCGCGCCTCTCGGCAAAGCATCACCGCATAAAGCAGATTCATCTGTTGCCATCGACTATCGATGTACGCAAGTGGGGCGATAAGCGCGAGCGCGATATCCTCTTCGATGAGATCTTTCCGATAGTATTGCCTATTGCGTTGTCGTGTATGGCGATTCTGCCGGCACACACATCTTCGGCTTTACACCTCTTTGTCGTATCTATAGTTATGCTATTTATTGCCGGCATTCGTTGGCAGGAGATTGCAAAACTTATCGTTATGGCGGCCGTTATCGGTCTGCCACTGCTCTTTATTGCAGGTCGAGGTTCGGTTGTTATAGATAGAATGATGGTGCATTTTGGTATTCGCAAAGGCACACAGACCGAGCAGGTATCGCAGAGCGTTATGGAACGATACTCCGACTCTGACCGTTCGCGTATGGCTATTCAGAATGGAGGATTGTTTGGTGTTGGTGCAGGTCGCAGTGTTATGCGTGCGCGACTTACCCACCCCGAAAGTGACTACCTCTTTGCCATTGTGGTCGAGGAGTTCGGGTTGTTGCTCTCGTTTGTGATTGTACTACTCTACTTGTGGCTCTTCTTCCGCGCTTTACGCATCTTCGAGAAGTGCGAATGGCTCTACGCAGGGTTGTTGGTCGTTGGCTTGGCACTGCTTGTTACGAGCCAAGGCTTTCTACACATAGGTGTAACTATAGGCATCATACCCGAAACGGGACAAAATTTGCCATTCCTAACACAAGGAAGAACAGGTATGTTCTGTGCATCAATAGCGGTAGGTATCATATTGAGTATCAGCCGACAAGTTGAGCAAGGAACACTTGTTCCGCCATCACAACAAAACAAGGACAAACACATTTAGAGTATGGAGGTAAGACTCGATAAATATCTGTGGGCAGTGCGTATTTTCAAGACGCGTAGCGATGCGGCCGATGCTGTGCGCAACAATCGCGTTCTTGTAAATGATGCCTACGCCAAGCCGTCACGCGAAGTAAAAGTGGGCGACAGGATAAGCGTAAAACGCACATTAGTCACCTACTCCTATATTGTTAAAGATTTGGTTATCAACCGCCAGCCCGCGGCAAAAGTGCCAGACTACTGCATCGACACGACACCTCAGAGCGAACTGGATAAGTTGAATAAACCTCGTGAAACAATCTTCGTATTCCGCGAGCGTGGCGCAGGTCGCCCGACCAAGAAGGAACGCCGTGAGATAGACGCCCTGATGGACAGCCTCTACTACGAAGAGTGAGAAGTTGAGAGTGGAGAACGGAAAGCGGAAAACTAAAAAAAGCGACAGCGCTCCCCAGCAAGCGAACGAAGTGAACGCCCCAGAAAACCCCAATAATCCCCGGAACTCCTTGCGCCGTGACAAGGTTCAGGGGAGCCCAAGACCATTCTGAATTATCTATTTTGCTGTGATAGACTCCAAACCCTCTCGCAGTTTGGCACTTACGCTCTCGATTGAGAACTCCTTAATCAGTGGCTCACGCTCCGAGAAGTCGGGATTTGAATCCGCCACCTCAATAGCGCGGAGCATACCCTCGTAGAGGCTATCTTCGTTGTGGTCGCACTGCACCACTGTATTCAACCCTGCAAACATCTCGCGCGAAGGGGTTATACGCCCCGTTTCGCTCAAAATCACGCGATTAACCTTCATATAGGTAACGATTTTGCTCGAGAGGAATGGATCTTTTTCGAGGTCGGCATCGATATCCACCAGCACCTTTGCACGACTGAACAGAGGCTCCAAGTCGGTGGTATGACCGCCTAAAATAATATGTTTGCGCTCCTCGGCAGTGAGTATATTATTGATATTGCGCAATTTATACTTCATACCGACAATCATAACCTTGGCATCGGGATATTTCGCAAGCAGACGCTTGAATGCCTTGAAGAAGTGGTCGGGATTACGCATTCCGTAAAGGCTACCCGTGTACAAGAATAGCAACTCGTTAGATGGCGCAGCGTTGTAGTATCGGTCGGGCGAAGGGGTCAGCAGAACACCTGTTTGCAACCCCTCTTTATGTGGAAATACAGTGAGTTGATACTCAAGCATATGGGGATTTGACGATGCGACATAGTCGGCAGCCGAGAATGTTCGAGCAACGATTTTCTGCTTGCCTCGGAACTCGTTGCGCTTGCGAGTCCAACCTCCGGGTCCCGGAATAGCATCTACGGCATATATGGCAAACTTACACCCCAACTTCTGCGATATATATTTTCCGCATACGGCAGGCGTAAGTTGCGAAGTCGCCATAAAGGCAAGCACCACATCATAATCTTTCGCCACCAAATCCAAAGCCTTGCGACTCCACCTATCAGAGATAGGCGTAATGCCAAACCAACGCAAAAACTTACGATACCAGCTCTGCATACGCTTGGTGTATGTGAGATGGTATTGGTTGCGCACACCGACAAAAGATGCCTTTGCTTCGCGGTCGCTCAACACATCTATCTCGGCTCTCTTTGCGAGTTCGCAGATAATACGCTCATAGAATATCGATATGCCACTGCCGGCTCCAAAGTATATTGCAAGTATCTTCATCGGTGTTGGGGTTTTCAAAAAATCTCTTTTTTTACTTTGTCGGATATGCCGCTATAAATAGGTCGCGCTCGCGAATCTGGGCATTAATCTTATGCAGATTAGCCAACGAGATATGACCTACAACATATTGATAGTCATTGCTTATGTACTGTTCCTCGATACTATCGAACTCGAACAATGCTCTATCCTCGGCATTGGTATAGCGGAGATATACGCGCACCAAAACATCATCGGTATATTCAACAGGTGTGCGACCAATCATACGCTTGTACTCGTAGCGATAGTTGTAGAAGCAAGCCATAATATCACTCAACACTGCTGAGCCTGTCGGGTGACCACCTGCGCCACGACCGAACATAAACTGTTTGTCGTAGAATTTTCCCTTGATAACTACGCCATTGAACTCGTCCTCAACCGAGTAGATATACTTGTCGCGCGAAATAAGTTGTGGCATTACGCTCATTATAATTTTGCCGTTATCCAACTTCTCTACATGGGCAACCAACTTGTAACGGCGCTCCTTCTCGTTTGCGAAGCGGATATCGTTGTCGTTCATCGAAGAGATACCGTAAGTAAAAATCTTTTCGGGCGATACATAGCAACCGAAGGCGTGAACGGTGATAATAATCAACTTAAACAGCGAATCCCAACCTCCGATATCGAGTGTCGGGTCGCTCTCGGCAAATCCCAACTCCTGCGCACGGCGGAGTGCAACATCGTAAGAGTAGTTTTCGTTGAAAATCTTTGATAGAATAAAGTTTGACGAGCCATTCAAGATGCCCTTAACCGATACGAGAAGGTCGTTATCGTAGTATTCCTCGAGGTTGCGGATAACCGGAATGCTTCCACACGCCGAAGCATCGTAGAGGAGCGCAACATTGTGTTTCTGCTGCAACTCGATAAGTTCGGGCAGGTGGTGCGCCAACATCTTCTTATTGCCCGAAACAGCAGAGATTCCGCTTGTAAGGGCGCGTTTTACGATATGATAAGCAGCCTCAGCATCGTCAATCAGCTCCACAATAAGATTAATATCCTTGTCGGCAAAAAGTTCCTCGGCATTATCGGTGAAGAAGTCGGCATCAATGCCACGCTCCTTGGTAATGTCGCGCACACAGACGCGCTTAATTACCGCCTCTTTCGAGGAGATGGTGTTCAGCACATCGTAGAGACCTCGCCCTACATTTCCGAAACCGAACATTCCGATTGTAAGTTGTTTGTTTCCCATCTTTATATCTCTAATTATTTATAAACTCCAAAATAAGTTTGTTCAACGACTCTGCCTCCACCAAGAAGCCATCGTGTCCGAACGATGAGTCGATAAGGTGGTAGTGCGCCCCCTTGATATTGTCTGCAAGGTAGCGATTCTCGACCTCCGTAAAGAGAATATCGCTTGTGATACCCACCACAAAGGTACGGCTCTTAATGGTTGCCAAAGCAGCCACCACGCCACCTCGACCACGACCTATATTGTGCGAATCTACCGCCTGCGATACACGGTAATAGGAGTAGGCATTAAATCTACGGCGCAACTTCTCGCCCTGATAACGCTGGTAGGAGTGGACTCTGCGTTTGAACAAGTCGCCCTTCAACTCCTCGTTATCCTGCTGTGTAAGGCAGTAGGCTGGACCGCCACGATAACTCAACAACGCCACACTTCGTGCCGCAGCCATACCCTGCTCACCCGCATCGTCACGGCGCTCGCCAAAGGTAGGGTCATTCTCCAAAATCCAGCGTTGCGACTCGTTGAATGCCGAAATCCAAGGTGTTGTTGTTGCTCCGGTGGCGATAAGTACTAAATTCTCTGCCAAGTCGGGGTTCATCAGCGACCACTCCAAACATTGGAAGCCTCCAATCGAACTACCGATAAGCAACTTCACGCGCTTAATGCCGAGGTGGTCTGCCAATCGTTGATGGCACACCGCCATATCTCGCACGGTAACCACAGGAAAATCGTTGTACCACTTCTCGCCCGTAGCAGGGTTCAGAGAGAGAGGTCCCGTAGTGCCGTAATGCGAACATAGGAAGTTGGCGCAGATGATAAAGTAGCGCGAAGAGTCGAGCAACTTGCCCTCGCCAATCATCTCTGGCCACCACGACTCGACATCTGACGATGCGGTCAAGGCGTGACAAACCCAAATGATATTCGAGTCATCGGCATTGCGCTCGCCGTAGGTGTCGTAGGCGATTGTCAGCTCGCTCAACACCTCTCCTCCCTCCAAGTGTAAAGGGGTTGTATCGTGAAAAAATTTAGCCATTAGCCAATTTTAATTTTGCATTTTGCATTCTGAATTTTGCATTAGATATTAGCAAACGCTTGCTCAAAGTCCTCGATAATATCCTCTACTGCCTCCAAACCTGCCGATATACGCAACAAGGTCGGAGCAATACCAGCCTTAACCTTTGCCTCATCGCTCAACTGCTTGTGAGTGGTCGATGCAGGGTGGGTAACAACGGTTATCGAGTCGCCAATCATAGTCATATTGGCAACCAACTTCAACCCCTCGACAAAGCGCACGGTACTCTCCAAAGTACCCTTCAACTCCACCGAGATTACACACGCTGCACCCTTGCGGAAGTACTTTTGTGCCAACGCATAACTTGCATCATCCTCAAAGCCGACATAACTTACCGTCTTGACATTCTTATTCGCACGGAAAAATTCCGCCAACTTTGCCGTAGCCTCAGCCTCGTGGCGAACACGCAACGAGAGGGTTTCAAGACCGAGCATCATCAGGTAGGTATCGAATGGCGAAGGGCAACAACCGAAGTCACGCAAGCCATCAACACGGCACTTTACAATAAATGCCTGATTACCGAAAGTCTGCCACAAGTTCAAGCCGTGATAGCCCTCCGAAGGTCCGTCAATCTCGGGATAGCGACCATTGCCCCAATCGAAAGTACCGCCATCAACGATAATACCGCCCATCGCAGTACCGTGACCATTAATCCACTTTGTAGCCGAGTCGGTAATAATATCTGCTCCCCACTCGAATGGGTTGCAGAGGTATCCACAAGCACCAAAGGTGTTATCCACAACGAGTGGCATTTGGTGCGAATGGGCAACCTTTGCCAACGCCTCAATATCGGCTACGACACAACCCGGGTTGGACATCGACTCCACAAATACGAAGCGAGTCTTTTCGTCAATCAACTCCTCGATACTCTCTGGCGAGGCGTTCTTTGCAAAGCGCACCTCGACACCAAGGTTTCGCAACGAGATGGTGAATTGGTTGTGTGTTCCGCCATAGACATAAGGCGAGGTTACGATATTGTCGCCCGCCTTGGCGAGAGCCGTTACCGTAAGCAAAATTGCCGACATACCCGATGAGGTTGCCAGCGCACCAACACCGCCATAGAGCGCTGCAACGCGATTTTCGTAGTTTGCGGTTGTTGGGTTGTGAATTCGTGTATATATATTTCCCGGCTCGCTCAATTCGAAGAGGTTAGCCGCATATTCGCAGGTCTTAAAGTGATAAGCTGCGGTTGGATAGATTGCCAAACCGCGCGACAGAGTGTGGTCAGGTGCATACCCGCCGTGTATCTGTAATGTCTCAAAGTGCAATTTCTTCTCGCTCATCGTTGTAAAATTAAAAATAGATATATTTTTATCGTGGCAAAGATAGCACAAAAAAAATTGAGAATTGAGAATTGAGGATTGAAAATTACACAAAAAAGAAGAGTTTGGCAAAATTTACCAAACTCTCCACTCTAAACTTTCAACTCTCAACTTACTCCTGAACCTTTTTTCTCCAATTGAGAATTGGCAACAAGAACGATATTACCGAGGCTCCAATCCAGAAGAGAGCCGCCTGCGAGAAGTCGTAGTGCTTAACCACCTCGCCGAGTTCGTTGACCGTTTCGGTGATATTGCTGTCGATGAGCCAACCGCTAATTACATCCTGCAAACCCGCTGCGATATAACTTGCGATACCCACAACGCCGAGGGCTGCTCCGGTCGCCTTACGAGGTACGATATCTATCGCCATCAAACCGCCCAAAAATGCAATCAACACGCCGATAGCAATACCGAACAACACCATAGCCGCAACATTTATCCAATACTCATTACCGCCATAGATGAAGATGATATACGAAATGGAGAGCAAAATACCCGAAATGAATGCCGGCATCTTGCGGTCGCCCTTAAACAACACATCTGAAAGCCAACCTGCCAACACCGTACCTACGATACCGAGCAGAGCGTTGATCGAGATGATAAAGGTTGCTGTTTCGAGCGAGAAACCCTTCTGCTCCTGCAAGAAGAGGATACCCCACGAGTTGAGTGAGTAGCGCGAGATATACATAAATGCCGAGGCAAGAGCCAAAATCCATACGGCAGGGGTACGCAATACCAACTTCTGAATATCGCCAACCGACTCCTCCTGTCTCTTCTCTTCGACCTTCTCGCCGGTCAATACCTCAATCGAAGGCAGACCCTTGCTCTCTGGTGTATCGTGCATCATAAAGAGGATAACGACAACACCAATGGCTCCTGCCAAAGCCGAGCCGAAGAATCCCCACTGCCAACCTGCAGCTGCAACAAGCGAACCTACAAAGATGAAAGACAACCACTCGCCGATATTGTGGCTTGCCGAGAAGAAGCCGTAGAATGTGCCTCGGCGTGAGAGTGGAAACCAGCGCGAGAGGGCGATAATTGCCGGTGCGGCACCCATCGACTGCGACCAACCATTAATACCCCACATAATAGCAAAGATTACGAATACTACCGCTGATGGAATAGCCGCCTCACCTATAAATTCGTTGTTCGAGCCGAACAGACCTATAAAGCCCATCGTAAGGTTTGCCAAGGTCGAAACCAACAAACCTGTTGCCATAAATCGTTTGATATTGCAGTGGTCGGCAATAAAGCCATTGACCAACTTGCCGATGGCGTAGGCAAAGAGGAGTGCCGAGCCGATAACACCCAACTGCGTAGCATCGAGCATACCGCTGTCGAGGATAGGTTTCTTCATCACATTGAGTGATGTACGGCATACATAGTAGAGGCTGTAACCGAGTGTTCCTGCCACAAATGATTGGAATGCCAACGAGTGATGATATCTCTGCTGTTTCTTCTCGTCAAGGTCAGTGCGAAGAGGAGCAGGACTACTTATGCCGTAAAACTTCTTAAATGCTGAAATAAATCCCATAGTTTTTCTTTTAATTGTCAATTATCAATTGTCAATTATCAATTATTTAAGTGTGTGACGACCTTTCGATTCGAGGTACTTGATAAGCATTGCAGGGCGGTCGGTCTGAATCATTGAAGCACCATACGAGAGGATTTTACCGTAGATTTTATCCTCATTACCTACAGCCCTATCATCATAGTAGCCATTCTCCTTACCTCCGCAGAGCTTGCCCCACAAAGTGTTAATCCAGAGTCGCTTGCCGCTATTAACAACCTTCTTAAACACCTTTGCCTCGCCAGGCAACGAGCCGTCCCAACACATCTCGTATGCGATGAACGGAAGGTCGGTTTTAAGGTAGTCATTGAAGAGCTCCTTGTGTTTTTCCCAACGCGCTGCGTTGTAGTTGATAATCGGCATATAGAGCATATTCTCCTTGTGCTTCGAGAAAAACTCCTTCATCGTATCCGGCGACTTTGAACTCTTCATAATCACTTGGTCAGCCATCTTGCGTTCGACAAGCATCTCCATAATCTGGTCGTAATAATTAACAGCCTGGTCGAGGTTGATAAGTACGCGACCTTTGCATACATCGAGAGCCTCCTCCAATGTAGGCATCTTGTAGTGTGTCACAGCGTTGTGTCCTGCACGAAGGTAGCAACTCTTGATGTAGTCGAGAGTCAATTCGCTAATCTTGCCCTTGCCATTTGTAGTACGATTTATTGTCTTATCGTGGCAGACAACCAATGCCCCGTCGGCAGTACGATGGACATCTAACTCCACAATATCAACACCCATCTTGATTGCTGACTCGATAGCCTCCAACGAATTTTCAGGGAAGTTACGCCAATCGGCACGGTGTGCGATTACGAAAACATAGTCCGATTTCGGGTTATGCAACTCGCGCAACAATTTGTCGGTACGGCTCTCGGCCATAGCGACTACGGCTGTGGCAACGAGCACGATTGATAAAAGAAATTTTTTCATTTTTTTGAGTTATTTATTTGATTGTAAATTTTCCTTCGAGAGAAGCGTTCGAGTCGGCTCCAACCCATACGAGGAAGTCGCCCGCATCGGCCCTAACACTCAAATCGCGATGGCAATATGCCAAGTCCGAGGTCGGAATCTCAAACTCCACAATCCTCTCTTCGCCAGCCTTCAGAGTCAAGCGTTTAAATCCTTTCAGCTCGCGCACAGGGCGTGTTGTTTCCGCCACAAGGTCGCGCACATACAACTGCGCCACATCATCGCCAGCAACCTTGCCTTTGTTGGCAACTTTTACGCTCACTTTTACTACGCCACCAAGCTCTACTCTCGGAGTTAAAACCTTCAAATCGCTATACTCAAACTCCGTATAACTCAAGCCAAAACCGAATGGGAACATTGGTTTGTGAGGTGTATAGAGATAGCGAGAGTAGTATTTCGCTATCGGATTTGCATCTGGCATAGGGCGACCTGTCGCCTTCATATTGTAGTGTATAGGAGCTTGACCTACACAGTACGGAAACGACATTGTGAGGTGGCCCGAAGGGTTCTTATCGCCCGAAACCAAGTCGGCAATTGCCACGCCCTCCATAGTTCCTCCATGCCAAGTTACAAGCACGGCATCGGCCTTCTCCACCTCGTTGCGGATATCCATTGCACGACCTGTACCGAGCAACACGACTATCTTCTTACCAGTCTGCTTCAGCGCATCGAGTAGCGCCTGTTGAGGCTCTGGAACGGTAATTTCTGTAAGCGATTTAGCCTCACCACTCTCCTTGTAGCTCAAACCAATAGAGAGTAAAATCACATCAGCCTCATTTGCCACACGAATAGCCTCCTCTATACCACCATCGATAGACTTGCGGAAGTCAGATCCTTTGGCATATAGAACATTACCTTTGCCAAAACGCGCCTCCAAACCTTGGCGGATAGTCACCGAGCGTTTCGCCTCTGCCCACCCTGGCCAAGCGCCAATCTGATTGCGTGGAGCATCGGCCAATGGGCCTACAAGCGCAATTTTTACACCCTCCTTCAAAGGGAGTGCGCCATTATTCGAGAGCAAAACCATCGACTTTGCTGCAAGATCGCGTGCAAATTGCAAGTTCTCAGAGCGATATACTGTCTTGTCATAATCCTGGCGACCATACTTGAATGGATCGTCAAACAGACCAAGACGATACTTTACAGCCAACACCTCGCGACAGAGCTGATTTATCAACTTTTCGGAGATTTTACCCTCTTTGACAAGCTCTTCGCCGTATGTGATATAGTCGCCATGTACCATATCCATATTGAGGTGGGCACGCATTGCCTGACAAGCGGCATCTTTGCCGTCTGCCGCAGTGCCATGCACAACCATCTCTTGCACAGCATTATAGTCCGACACAACAAAGCCAGTAAAGCCAAGCTCCTCGCGGAGAAGGTCGTGCAAAAGCCATCTGTTACCTGAGGCAGGAACACCCTCAAAATCGTTGAACGAAGACATCGCAGTCACAGCACCAGCCTCTACCGCAGCGCGATATGGAGGAAGATAACGATCGATAAACATAAAGCGCGACATATCCACCGTATTGTAGTCGCGACCAGCCTCGCCTGCGCCATACGCAGCAAAGTGTTTCACGCACGCAGCGATAGTCTTGTCCGACGAGAGATCTTTGCCTTGATAACCTCGCACCATTGCCGCGGCAATAGCCGAGCCTAAGAAATGGTCTTCGCCAGCACCCTCCGACACACGCCCCCAACGAGGGTCTGCCGAGATGTCACACATTGGCGAGAATGTCCAATGCAACCCCACTGCTGCCGACTCCTCAGCTGCAATCCTTGCCGAGTGCTCAATAGCATCTATATCCCACGAACACGACATTGCGAGATTTTCGGGGAAGATAATACGACAACCATGGATAATATCGTAACCAAAGATTAAAGGAATACCCAAACGGCTCTCCTCGATAGCTATTCTTTGCAGTCGTAGCATATCCTCTTTGCTCTTAATCGAGAGGAATGAGCCTACTATTCCTTGACGAACAGCGGTTTCGATATCGCGCTGCTTGCCCTCAGGACCCGTAACGGCACTCTTGCGGGTGGTAAATTGTTGTAACTGTCCTATTTTCTCCTGCAAGGTCATCTTCTTGATGAGCTTGTCAGCGAACTTGAACGCCTCCTGCTCCTCGTGCGACATCTGCGCTACGGCAGAACTCGCAACAAGAGCAAGTACAAGCAACAAAATTGAAAATCTCTTCATCTCTGTTGGTTTTAGTGGTGGGTTTTATTAGTTTTAGTGGAGGGATTTCAAGGCGAACAAGGCTGTGGAAGCGCAGCATAGTAAGCTATGTGAGCATTTCACAGTCCGCTGTTCAACGCCGAAATCACCCTCGTTGTCGTAAAAATTGTTTTTAGTGGAGGGATTTCAAGGCGAACAAGGTTGTGGAAGCGCAGCATAGTAAGCTATGTGAGCATTTCACAATCCGCTGTTCAACGCCGAAATCACCCTCTAAAAACGATTTTTTATTTTGCTTGCCATACCAATGCCGCCGCACCGAGAATAGCTGCATTTTTGTTTTGCAACTCACTTGGAAGCACTTTGACTTTGTTTTTGAATGCGGCGAGCATATTCTCCTCCATATACCACTTGATAGGATCGAAGAGGATTGCACCCGCCTTTGCAAGACCGCCAAAGACAAATATAGCCTCAGGCGAGGTGATAGTAACAGCATCTGCCAGAGCATAACCCAACTTCTGACCTGTAAGGCGATACGCCTCCTTGGCGATAGGATCTCCCTTGGCAGCCAACTGTGAAAGCATAGCTGAATCCACCTGATTGAAGGTTAGTTCGCGCAGAGGTGTAGGGTCGTTCATAACAGCCAATAACTCGAAGGCTGTACGCTTGATGCCGATTGCCGAAGCGTATGTTTCAAGACAACCCTTACGACCGCAACCACACTCACGACCACCGCGCTCAACGATAACATGACCAAACTCGCCGGCAAAGCCATCGTGTCCGTAGATCATCTCGCCATTTGCGACAAAGCCCGAGCCTACGCCCGTACCGAGAGTAATCATTATAAAGTCCTTCATACCCTTTGCTCCGCCATAGACCATCTCGCCGATAGTTGCAGCGTTGGCATCGTTGGTAATATAGACAGGTACATTGAGGAAGTGCTTGCCCAAGTCATCTGCAAAGTTAAAGTTGCGCTCCTCCTCTTTGCCCTCGTCAGGAGTTGAGTATTTCCAGAGGTTTGCGGGCATTTCGACTGTACCTTTGTAGTAGTTAGCATTTGGTGCGCCAACACCGATACCCACCAAACTAAAATCAAATCCCACGCTATCCATCAACGCCTTCATCGCCTCTGCAAGATCGTTGATATAGCGAGGATAGTCGCTGAATTTTGGATAAGCCTTTGTCGAAATTACCGATTCAGCAAAAATTTCGCCCTTTTCATCAACAAGTCCGAATGCAGTGTTGATGCCACCGATGTCGATACCGAAAACAAGTTTTTTCATAGTAAAATAGTATTTTTAGTTTGTTTGAAATAGTTTTTCACTTCACATTTATCAGCCAAAGTTACTGATAAATTGTGAGATTTCAAAATTTACCGTTATCGATTTGTTCAAATTCTACATTTTAGATAATCGGGCAAAAATCGCGCGGTTTTATCCGTCAAATTTTATATATTTGCACTTTGAAATGAATTTGACGCACCAACATAACACTAAATAATATGAAACGCTATCTATTTTTATTGTTTGTTGCAACTCTATCGTTGGCTGCATGCACTGAGAAGAGTACCAACCCGTCTGTTCTCACTTCACGCGAAGAGGTCGATGCAACCCCCCGTATTGCCGTACCATCGATGACCGCATATACCGGTGATATATTTACAACCCCTGCGCCAACCACACCAAAGGGATTCGAGCCATTCTATATGACGGCATATCTGCGCCACGGATCTCGTTTCGAGTCAAACGAGCAGTATGCAACAGAAACCCATCTATATTTTCAGAAGGCGGCTGAGTTGGGTATTCTCACCCCTCTCGGGGGGCGTGTAAAGGAGTTTATGGAGTGGAATTACAACCACCATATTGACCACATTGGCGACCTGACACAAGAGGGTTTCAATCAGCACAAGGGGATTGCAAAGCGTTATTGCAAGCGCTTCCGCACCCTTTTCAAAGAGGGCTCCGAGGTTATCTCTGTTAGTTCCACATCGTTGCGAGCCGTGATGAGTATGGTCGGTTTCAACGAGGGGCTCAAAGAGCACAACCCTCGACTCAACAGCACAATGAAGGCATCGGAGGAGACGGGTGCTGCGATGCGACCTCAAAAGTCGCAACATAACCCCAACTACCCTGCTGCGGAGGAGAAGATGTACAAGGATTTTATGAAGAAGGAGGTGAATGCCAAACTTGTTGAGTGGGGAGGCAGACAGGATTTAAGCCATGCACACCATGCACTCTTCACAAATCCGGAACTCTTCTTTGCGCAGTTCGAGAAGCCGGCATTCAAAATTATGACCGACATATACAAGAGAATGGCATTTGCGCAGAACTTCGGCATTAACGACCGTACACTTATTGACGAAGTATTTACTGCCGATGAGCGATACATCATTTACAAGCACGAAAACTGTGCTTGGCACTATCGTTGTGGCTCGGCAGCACACCCTATTCTCGCAAACAATATGGCTCAATCACGAGTATTGGTCGATTATATAGTAGAGCATGCCGAAGAGGTGCTTTCGGGCAAGAAACAATCCACTGCACACCTCTGCTTCGGACACGACTTGAACATTATTCCGCTACTCAACATCTTTGGTTTGGAGGGAATGCCACTCTACTTTGGTGAAGGCAACGAGAATGTGGATTATGTAGCAGAGCATTGGCGCGGTTACAAGATTACACCAAAAGCAGCCAATGTCTTCTTTATCTTCTATCGCAACAATGAGGGTAAGGTTTTGGTGCGCCCACAAGTTAATGAGCGTGATGTGGATATGCCTATCGCAACCTCCACACCTCACTTTTACGATTGGGAGGAGGTTAAGAAGTTGGCCTATTCGCGCCTTGATGAACTTGATCGTTTGAGAGTTATGTAATTAGAATATGAGACTATTTACCAATAGCGAAATTCTGGCGCTCTTTGAGCGTTATGTCGCACAGATGCCGACTCCGAAGGAGCCACAGCGACTCTATGCCCCCATAAAGTACGGTTTGGAGGAGGGGGGCAAGCGTATCAGACCAACTCTTTTGATGTTGGTCTATAACCTCTATGCCGAGGATATAGAGCGTGCATTGATGCCCGCTATGGCGGTGGAGATTTTTCACAACTTCACGCTGCTCCACGATGATATTATGGACAACGCGGCAGTGCGCAGAGGTCGCCCGTCCGTACCGGCAAAGTGGGGCGACAATGTGGCGATTTTGTCGGGCGATGCGATGTTGATTTTGGCATACAACTACCTGCAACGCACCGACTCGGAGCGACTTTCGCTAATTTTCGAGTATTTCAACAAGATGGCGGCAGAGGTGTGCGAAGGACAGCAGTTCGATATGGATTTCGAAACACAGCAGAAGGTCTCGGTGGTCGATTATATGCAGATGATTGAGTTGAAGACTGCGGCACTGCTCGCAGGTTCGGCAATTATCGGAGCAACTCTCGCCAACGCCTCCGAACACGACTGCACACGCCTCTACGACTTTGCGCGTGAGGTAGGTTTGGCTTTTCAACTCCAAGATGATTTGCTCGATAGTTATGGCGATGAGCGACTTGGTAAAAAGATAGGTGGCGATATCCTTGAGGGCAAAAAGACCATTTTGATGATTGAGGCATTCTCGCGTGCCAACGAGGAGCAGAGAGAGGTGTTGCGCACAACGCATCTTCGCAAAGATTTGAGTGATGCCGAGAAGATTTCCAAAATCAAGGCGTTATACGATGAGTTGGGAGTTCCCGAGAGGGTTGAACAGCAGATAGCGCAGAAGTTCCAGAAGGCACTCGGCATTCTCGACACTCTCGAAGCACCGCAGGAGCGCACCATTGAACTGCGCCGCTATGCCGAAAACCTTGTAGGCAGAAAGCATTAGACAAAAGAGGAATGCAAAATGCAGAATGCAGAATGCAAAATGCAAAATTAAAAGTTAAAAATTAAAAGTTAAAAGTTAAAGCGCACCCCTAACGCCTCTAACGCCTCTAACGCCCCTAACAACCTCTAAAACACTTGCGCCGTGATAAGGGTAGGAGTCCGCAAAACAAAAAAGATATGAAACGCACAGATATAGAAATAATGGCACCCGTAGGGTGTTACGAGTCGCTCCACGCCGCGATAAATGCTGGTGCAAACTCGGTCTATTTCGGCATTGGGCGATTGAATATGCGCTCCGCTTCGGCAGCTAACTTCTCCGAAGCCGATATGGAGCAGATTGTCGAAATTGCCCACAAGGCGGGCGTCAAGACCTATCTCACGGTCAATACCATCATCTATGATGATGAGATGCAAGCGATGCACGAGGTTGTCGATAAGGCAAAGGCGGTGGGTGTCGATGCCATCATCGCCTCGGACTTGGCGGTTATCACCTACGCCTACCATGCAGGCGTTGAGGTGCATATCTCCACGCAGTGCAACATCTCTAACTCGGAGGCTGTAAAGTTCTTCTCGCAGTGGGCAGATGTGGTGGTTTTGGCGCGAGAGTTGTCGCTCGAACAGATTGCCGAGGTGCATCGCGCAATTGTTGAGCAAGATATTCGCGGTCCGAAGGGCGAGTTGGTCGAGATAGAGATGTTTGCTCACGGTGCGTTGTGTATGTCTATCTCGGGCAAGTGCTACTTGAGCGAGCACGAAACCGCCTGCTCGGCAAATCGCGGTGCTTGCCGTCAGATTTGCAGACGAAAATATACCATTCAGGACAAAGATACGGGCGAAATGCTCGATATAGATGGTCGCTACATTCTCTCGCCGAAGGATTTGTGTACTGTCGATTTCCTCGACCAATTTATTGAGGCTGGAGTTCGCGTCTTGAAGATTGAGGGTCGTGCGCGCGGTGGCGAGTATGTAAAACGAGTGGTTGAGGCGTACGACAAGGCGTTGCGATTGATTGAAGCCGGCGAATATACTCGCGAAAATGCCGAAGCGTTGAAAGAGGGGTTGTTGCGTGTCTTTAACCGTGGTTTTTGGGGTGGTTACTACGCTCACAAACGCATTGTCGAGCATACCAACGCCTATGGCTCTTCGGCAACACATCGCAAGGAGTATGTCGGCAAGATTACCAACTATTTCAAAAACATCGGTGTCGCGGAACTTACCGTTGAGGCTTCGACCTTGGCGGAGGGCGATGATATATTGATTATGGGCGAAACAACGGGTGTTGTGGAGCAGAAGGCGGAGGGCATAGTCCTTGCCAATAAGGTCGTAGAGGGTGTTAAGCAGGGCGATGTCTGCTCAATAAAGACCGTTGAGTTGGTACGCCGCGGCGACAAACTATATAAAGAAGTAAAGAGATAGAATAATCAAACCTATATAAACTATGAAGAGAATAATTTTGTTGATTTATGCAGTTGCACTATCGGTAAATGCAATGGCATTTAGCGCAATTGTTAAGACCAAGACGGTTGGTGATGTAACAATTTCGAGTGAGGATAGCGCTTGGAGTGTTGAAACCTCACTCACCTCGAAAGATGGTTGTGAAGTTATTACTATTGAAATGAGCACGCCACAACCTACAACGCCTCCAATGGTGTCGGTAGAGTTTCGCACCCCTCAACTCGATGCTCACCATTTGTGGCAGGCGGACATTCAGGGTTATACAACTCTAAAACCCGATTGGAGAAATGGCTACCATTCGGCATTGGCACATAGTATTCCCCTCTATTCGTTCATAAATGCCAACAATCGCAACCGCCTTACCATTGCAAGCAGTGAGATTATACGCCGTGTAGAGGCAAATATGGGCTTCCGAGAGGAAAATGCCCTTTTGCGTGGTATATTAAATTTCTTTACAGAACCCGATGCTCCACGCTCTTACTACAAGGTTACCATCTTACTCGATAATCGTGATATATTTTGGGCTGATGCTGTGCGTGAGGGTGTGCAGTGGATTGAGTCGCAGAATGACTTTAAGGTGTGTCGAGTACCCGACAGTGCATTCGATCCTCTCTATTCATCGTGGTATCAGTTCCATCAGCAGATTACCGATACCGAAATTGAGGCTGAGTGTCGTGAGGCTGTAAAACTTGGAATGAAGACAATAATCGTAGATGATGGTTGGCAGACCGCCGATAACAATCGTGGTTACGCCTATTGTGGTGATTGGGAAGTTGCTCCTACACGCATTAAGGATATGGCAGCCCATGTCAAGTGTGTACAGGATATGGGAATGAAGTATATGTTGTGGTACTCGGTGCCGTTTGTCGGCAAGTATAGCAAAAACTTCAAGCGCTTTGAAGGAAAATATCTCGCAATACCGGAGGGTCGTGGGGCGGGTGTTTTAGATCCTCGTTTCCCAGAGGTGCGAGAATTTATCTGTTCGACCTACGAAAAGGCTCTGCGCGAGTGGAATTTAGATGGCTTTAAGTTGGATTTTATCGACTCATTTCGCATCTATGGCACCGACCCGGCCATCGCCGAGGATTATGCTGGTCGCGATATAAAGAGTGTTCCGGAGGCGGTAAATGTCTTGATGAAGGGAGTTACGGAGCGTCTGCAAGCCATCAAACCCGATGTGCTTATTGAGTTTCGACAGCGATATATTGGTCCGGCAATTCGCCAATACGGAAATATGTTCCGTGCGCACGACTGCCCCGGCAATATGCAATTTAATCGTATGCGAATAGCAAATTTGCGTCTAACAAGTGGCACAACAGCCGTTCATGCCGATATGTTGGAGTGGAATACCACCGAGAAACCGGAGGTGGCTGCTCGCCATATTCTGTCGGCAATGTATGGAGTGGTGCAATATTCGGTGATGTTGCGTGATATTCCAGAGGCGCAGAAGCAGATGGTTAAACACTGGATAGAGTTTTCGCAGAAGCACCGCAATGCCTTGTTGCACTGCTCATTCAAGCCATATCACCCAGAGGCTTGTTATCCGATTTTGGAGGCTGAAAACAATGAGGAGCGTATTATTACCGTTTATCAGGAGCGTGTAATGGTTGAGGCAGGTGTGCCTGACCGCGATATCTACATTATCAACGCTACGGGCGAAGAGAGACCTATCGTAGAGTTGCAGAAGGCACCTCGCAAAGTGGAGTATTTCGATACCTATGGCAATGTGGTAAAGGGTGAAAAACTTGTAACGGGATTGCAACGAGTGAATATCCCTGTTAGCGGATACATTAAATTGACTTACTAATTATTTATAGAGTATGTTTAGTGCAGATACTTACAGACAAAGACGCGCAGAGTTGCGCAAGCGAATTGGTAACGGATTGATTCTTATTCCGGGCAATACCTTTTCGCCAAATAACTATCCGAATAATGCCTACTATTTCCGTCAGGATTCGACCTTCCTCTACTACTTCGGTCTGAACTTGCCGACCTTGATGGCGGTGATTGATGCCGAGTCGGGCGAGGAGATGCTCTTTGGCGATGACTTTACAGTTGAGGATATTATCTGGACAGGACCACAGCCACGCCTTGTGGAGTTGGGTGCAGAGGTGGGCGTATCGAAATGCCAACCTTTGAAGGCTCTTGATGGCGTTATTGCAACTGCAATGAAGCAAGGGCGCAAAATTCACTACCTGCCACCATATCGTGGCGAGAGCAAAATAGAACTTTCGCGCCTTCTCGGTCTGCCAATTTCGGAGTTGTATGCTCACAAATCGGTCGATTTGATGTTTGCTGTTGCGGAGATGCGCGAGGTGAAGTCTGCCGAGGAGATTGAGGCTTTGGAGCGCGCTTTCCAACTCGGTTACGCTATGCACACTACCGCTATGAAGATGTGTAAGGCGGGAGTTGTCGAGCGCGAGATTGCAGGAGCGATGGAGGGTGTCGCAAAGGCGCAAGGTCTTGGTGTGTCGTTCCCAAGCATCGTGTCGCAACACGGCGAAACTCTGCACAACCTCAACTGCGATGGCGTTTTGGAGAATGGTCGCTTGCTTTTGGTGGATGCGGGTGCAGAGTCGGTGGAGAACTACTGCTCGGATCACACTCGTACCTATCCTGTATCGGGCAAGTTTACGCAGAAGCAACGCGAGATATATGAGATAGTATTGCGCGCGCACGATGAAGCTCCGAAGAATATGAAAACAGGAGCGATGTATATGGAGGAGGTGCACAAGAAGGCTCTGCTCTCGTTGGCGGAGGGCTTGCACGATGTGGGCTTGATTTCGGGCGCACCACAAGATGCAGTCGAGGCTGGAGCGATGTATCTCTTTATGCCTCACGGCTTGTCGCACGGCTTGGGTATGGACGTTCACGACTGCGAGGCTATGGGCGAGCGCAGTTACGACTTCTCGGAGTTCAAGGAGCGTGCTATTGCATCGGGTACTTGCGTCTATCGTGCTGCTTGGAGGTTGCGCGAGGGTACTGTTATGAGCAACGAGCCGGGCATCTACTTTATCCCTGCCCTGATTGACAAATCGAAGGCAGAGGGATTATATAAAGGTATCGTAAATTACGACCGCTTGGAGGAGTATCGCGACTTTGGCGGTATCCGTATCGAGGACGATATTGTCGTGACTGCCGAGGGTGGTCGCGTAATTGGTGACAAACATATACCATCTTCGGTCGAGGAACTCGAAGCGGTAGTTGGCAAATAGAGTAATTAGAGTCGTTAGGGGCGTTATGATTTTTCTTTTTCCGACCGAGTTTGAGGCTTCTCGTTTGAGGGCGGTGCGCCCAGACCTCGATATTCGCATCTGCGGTATCGGGGCTGTCGAGACGGCTACCGAGGTGGCGCGCATTCTCCGCACCGAGCGCAAGCCGTTACTGCTTTGCGGTATTGCAGGGGCTTACGACCACAACCTGCAAAAAGGCGATGTCGTAGCCGTTGCGGAGGAACGATTTGCCTATCTATCAACAGGTTATAACCGTTCATACCTCGCCACTATGGTAGTTGATGATTTGCCTATGGTGCGCAGTAACACCGTATCGCACTGTGCAATGAATGCCGATGGCGCCGAAATCGAAAATATGGAGGGTGCGGCACTCTTTGCATTGGCGCAAGCCGAAGGGGTGCAGTGTGGCGAGATTAGAGCCATATCGAACCATGTCGGCGAGGAGCGCAGTGAGTGGAACATTGACCTCGCACTCGAAAATCTCACAAATACAATTTTAGACCTCAACTTGGAGAATTTCTGATGAAAAAACTATCGCTCCATATTTCGCCCTGCCCGAATGATACATTTGCCTTCGATGCGATTATAAACAATCGTATCGAACACGACTTCGACCTCGCGGTTGAGTATCACGATATTGAGGAGTTGAACGAGGGCGTACTGCGTGGCGAGCCGGATATCTCAAAAATCAGTTATGCAGTCTATCCGCTTGTGGCTGACCGATATAGGTTGCTCGATAGTGGCTCGGCACTTGGTCGTGGCAATGGGCAACTTTTAGTGCGTAGGAAGGGTGAAACCGGCAAAATTCGCACCGTAGCCTCACCCGGAAAAAATACTACAGCCAATGCTCTGCTGATGCGCTATTTCCCCGAAGTGGAAGAGGTTAAGCAGATGTTATTCTCGGAGATTGCCGAGGCTGTAGAGCGAGGTGAAACCGATGCAGGGGTACTAATTCACGAAGGTCGTTTTGTCTATGAGAGGCGCAACCTCGAACTCGTTGCCGACCTCGGAAAGTTGTGGGAAAACGAAACAAATCTACCTTTGCCACTCGGCGCTATTATCGTTAAACGAGAAATCGATGAAAACATAATATCGAAATTCGATAATCTACTCTCAAAAAGTGTTCGTTTTGCCTTTGAAAATCCACTTTTGTCGCGCGATTTCGTAAAGCAACACGCCCAAGAGCTGGAAGATGATGTAATCGAAAAACACATCTCACTCTTCGTAAACGACTACACCATCTCGCTTGGAGAGGAGGGAAAACGAGCAGTCGAGCGACTGCTCGAAGCGGAAAGCGGAAAACGGAGAACGGAAAACTAAAATTTTTCTTATCTTTGCATCGCAAATAAACTATCACACAAGAAAATGAAAAGTGATTTTCTGGTTATTGGTTCAGGTTCGGCAGGATTGAGTTTCGCGCTCAAGGTGGCCGACACAGCAACGGTAACTATTGTTACCAAGGGAGAACTCAACGAGTGTAACACCAACTATGCGCAGGGCGGTATCTGCTCTGTAACCTACGCACCCGACACATTCGAGAAGCACATCGAAGATACGCTTGTTTGCGGTGCGGGCAAGTGCGACCAAAAGGCGGTGGAGTTGGTTGTTCGCAACGCGCCACGCTCGGCAGAGGATTTAATTCGTTGGGGTACGCGTTTTGACCGCCGTGAAGATGGTGGTTTTGACCTCCACCGCGAGGGAGGACACTCCGAACACCGTATTCTCCACTATCAGGACCTTACGGGAGCAGAGATTGAACGCGCCCTTATCGAGCAGGTGCGCAACCACCCGAACATTACAATTCTCGAGCATCACTTTGCCGTAGATTTGCTTACACAGCACCACCTCGGCGAGATTGTAACGCGCCACACCCGCGGTTTGGCGTGCTTCGGAGCATATATCCTCAATACCGAAACAAACGAGATATTCACGGCTCTTGCCAAATTTACCGTTGTAGCAGCTGGAGGTTGTGGCAATATCTATCATACCACAACAAATCCGAGCGTTGCTACGGGCGATGGTATTGCAATGTGCCACCGTGCAAAGGCAAAGACCGAGAATATGCAGTATATTCAGTTCCACCCTACGGCACTCTACAACCCTGGGGAGCGTCCTTCGTTCCTTATTACCGAGGCGATGCGTGGCTATGGCGCAGTACTCCGCCTACAAAATGGCAAGGAGTTTATGCACAAATACCACCCGATGAAGTCGCTTGCTCCGCGCGATGTTGTGGCTCGTTCGATTGACCACGAGTTGAAGATTCGAGGCGAGGAGTTTGTCTATCTCGATGTTACCCATATGCCTGCCGAGGAGACCAAACACCACTTCCCTAATATCTACGAGAAGTGCTTGTCTATTGGTATCGATATCACCAAAGATATGATTCCTGTATGCCCTGCTGCGCACTACTGCTGCGGTGGCGTGAAGGTGGATTACAACGGAGAGAGTTCAATTCGCCGCCTCTATGTTTTGGGGGAGAGCAGTTGCACGGGCTTGCACGGCGCAAACCGTTTGGCATCTAACTCGCTTACCGAGGCGTTTGTATATTCAAATATCGCTGCCAACCACGCCCTTGCAAAGTTGGATAAGGTCGATTTTCAGGAGGGTATTCCTGATTGGGATTTCGAGGGTACAGCCGAGGCAGAGGAGATGGTACTCGTGATGCAGGACAGAAAGGAGTTGCGCTCGATAATGTCGAACTATGTGGGCATCGTGCGCTCGAACTTGCGTCTTGACCGCGCACTAAAGCGTTTGGCGGTAATCTGGCAAGAGACCGAGGAGTTATACAACCGTACCAAGCCGTGTCGCGAGTTGTGCGAGTTGCGCAATATGATTGCTGTTGCATACCTAACAATCAAGCAGGCTCGCGAGTGTAAGGAGTCGGTAGGTTTGCACTACACCATCGACTACCCACCGCAGAAATAACAAGAGCTATTTAATTGACAATTGATAATTGACGAATTGACAATTAAAGGTATTTATATTTAGACCTGCGGCGCTCCCTTAATAGCCTTTACCAGCCGTTACTAGCCGTTAAATCGCTTGCGCCGTGAGAAGGGGAGGAGTTCGCAAAAATAAAACAATGGCTAATAGCCAAAATAAAATATGACACTTAACGAAGAGATTGCAAGAAGAAGAACATTTGCAGTAATTGCCCACCCTGACGCAGGTAAGACCACTTTGACAGAAAAATTACTCCTCTTTGGTGGTGCTATCCATATCGCAGGTGCGGTAAAGAGTAATAAAATCAAGAAAGGTGCAACCTCCGACTTTATGGAGATTGAGCGTCAGCGTGGTATCTCGGTAGCAACCTCGGTGATGGGATTTGACTACAAGGGTGTAAAAATCAACATCCTCGATACCCCTGGTCACGAGGACTTTGCCGAAGATACCTATCGTACCCTTACAGCCGTAGATTCGGTAATCATCGTTATCGATGGTGCAAAGGGTGTCGAGACACAGACTCGCCGATTGATGGACGTTTGCCGTATGCGCAACACCCCTGTAATTGTCTTTATCAACAAGTTAGACCGCCCTTGCAAAGACCCGTTTGACCTTCTTGACGAGGTGGAACGAGAGTTACAAATTCGCGTACGACCTCTCGCATTCCCAATCTCGAGTGGTCCTTCGTTCAAGGGTGTATATAATCTCTACGAACATAATATCTCGCTCTTTACCTCTGACGAGCGACAGACGGCCAATGCTTCGACTGTAGATATTGATGATATCAACTCGAAGGAGATTGACACAATTATCGGCGACCGTTACGCACAGCAGTTGCGCGATGATGTAGAGTTGGTAGAGGGTGTTTACGATGAGTTCGACAAAGAGGCATACCTCGCAGGAAAACTCGCCCCTGTGTTCTTCGGCTCGGCAGTAAATAACTTCGGTGTGCGCGAGTTGTTGGAGTGCTTTATCCGCATCGCTCCATCGCCCCGCCCTTCGACTACCGAAACCCGACAGATTGAGCCACAAGAGGAGAAGATGACAGGCTTTATCTTTAAGATTCACGCCAATATGGACCCGAACCACCGCGACCGTATCGCCTTTATGAAGATATGCTCGGGAGTGTTCGAGCGAAATAAGAACTACCTTCACGCATCAAGTGGCAAGCAGATGAAATTCTCATCGCCTACGGCATTTATGGCGGAGAAGAAGTCAATAATCGACTTCGCCTACCCTGGTGATATTGTAGGTCTGCACGATGCCGGAAATTTCAAAATCGGTGACACCTTCACCGAGGGAGAAAAGTTAAAATTTACGGGCATTCCTTCGTTCTCGCCCGAATTGTTCCGCTATATCGAAAATGCCGACCCGATGAAGTTCAAGCAGTTGGCAAAGGGTATCGACCAGCTGATGGACGAGGGTGTAGCGCAGTTGTTTACCTCATCGCTGAATGGTCGCAAGATTATCGGCACGGTGGGACAGTTGCAATTCGAGGTTATTCAGTACCGCTTGGAACACGAGTACGGTGCGAAGTGTCGTTGGGAGCCAATCTCAATATATAAGGCTTGCTGGATAGAGAGCGATAACGCCGAGCAGTTGGCCGATTTCAAACGCCGTAAGCACGCTAATATGGCAAAGGATAAGCACGACCGCGATGTCTTTTTGGCAGATACGAGTTATGCGTTAGCTCTCGCTCAAGAGAAGTTCCCGGATATAAAATTCCACTTCACTTCGGAGTTTTAAAAAGAGCATACCGAAGAGACACAAACCACAAAACCTTATCAATAGAGATATGAAATTAAACAAGGATGCAACTTGCGCTGTGATAGGCCATGGCAGTTGGGCTACTGCCATTGTGAAGATATTGTGCGAAAACGAGCAGTCGGTAGGCTGGTATGTTCGCAACAGTGAAGTTTTGGAGTCGTTGAGCGACAAGGGTATAAACATAAAATACCTCCGAAACATAGAGTTTGACACCTCCAAGATTGTTGTATCTGACGATATAAACCAGGTGATTGCTTCGGCCGATATTATTATCTTGGCGACACCTTCCTCTTATCTGAAATTATATCTCGAACCTCTGTCCGTATCGTTGAAGGATAAACTTATTATCTCTGCCATAAAAGGAATTGTTCCTGAGCAGTATCAGACCGTTACCGAGTATATACATTCACGCTACGATATCCCATTTAGCCAGCTCGGTGTAGTCACAGGTCCATCGCACGCGGAGGAGGTGTCACAAGGAAAGCTCTCCTACTTAACGGTAGTTTGTCCCGACATAGACAATGCTCGCGTTCTTGAAAATAAAATCAAGACCAAGTTTATACACACCACCATTTCGACCGATTTATATGGTATTGAATACGCCACAGTCCTCAAAAACATCTACGCATTGGCGGTTGGTTTGGCGGTCGGCTTAGGATATGGCGACAACTTCATCGCTGTACTTACAGCCAATTGCGCAAGGGAGATGAGCACCTTCCTGCGCAAGAGCTATCCCGACATACGAGAGACACGCGCCTCGGCATATTTGGGCGATTTACTCGTTACTTGCTACTCTACGCACAGCCGAAATCGCCGTTTGGGCGTGCTTATAGGAAAGGGATTATCCGTAAAAAGTGCGTTAAACGAGATGACAATGATTGCTGAGGGGTACTTTGCCGCAGAGACAATACACCATATAAACAAGAGATGTGGCGTAGAGATGCCTATCGCCAATATGGTTTACAACATTCTCTACAATCAAACATCAGCTCGCAAAGCTATGTTGAGCCTAACCGAGGAGCTAATATAGGAGTGAGAAGTGGAAAATAATTCTTAATTCTCAATTCTTAATTCTCAATTAAAACGACAGTTTCTTGCTCTTTGTCCCACTATTTTTTGCGGCCTCTTTTTAACTCCTTTTTTAGGGTTGAGCCTTTGACTGTCCAGCCGAAAGTGCCAATCTGTTTACCGAGCGCGAAGTATGCGCCGTGGGCGTAGGTCAAAAGGTGCATCTCCTCAACATTGAGTTTGCCCGTTTCGGAGTCGAGGTATTGTTCATCAACCGATACATTCACCACCTCACCGATAAACATATCGTGCGAGCCAAGAGGGATAATCTCCTTCACACGACACTCAATCGAGATAGGCGACTCGGCAATAGATGGGGCTGCGACCACAGCCGACTTTTCGGGCGTCAAGCCACACTCCTTGAACTTATCGAAGTTGCGACCTGAACGCACACCGCACCAGTCGGTAGCCTCGGCCAATGCTTCGTTGGTAAGGTTGATAACAAACTCGCCTGTGCGCTTAATAATATCGTATGAGTGTCGCTCAGGGCGCACAGATATATACGCCATAGGTGGCTCGGAGCAGATTGTTCCTGTCCAAGCTATTGTCAGCATATTATAATTTTCGGGTTTATCACCACAACTCACCAACACGGCAGGCACGGGATTTACAATTGCACAAGGCTTCCAATTCTGTTTCATATCATTTTCATATTTTGAACTCCAACCCTCATCACGGCGCAGGCGAATTAAGGGTTATTAACGGCTATTAAGGGTAAGTAAGGGTGCGCTAAAAGTTCTCAACTACTCACTACTCTCTACTCACTAATTAAAAGTTTTCCGTTTTATTCCTCCCCTAAGTTAGAGCGGTGGGGTCTGTCAGTTTTCCGTTCTCAACTCTCAACTCTCAACTCTCAACTCTCAAAGTTATATTATCTCCCGACCATTGGTTGATCTCGAAAGATTGGTTTAGCACAACGCTACCCTCGTTTTCGACCTTCACAACAAGCGGGAAAGGCTTTGTCGTGTAGATATCATCACTCTTCGGAAGCGTGTGAGGCACTACATACACAAGCACATTGAGCGAGTCGCCCTCGCTACTCTCGAGTGAGAGGTCTCGTTTTGCGACATAGTCGGCAGGAGCATTTTGCAGATTGCTACCCACGGGCGCAACAAAGCTCTCCTTCGATTTGTACTCAATACGCTCTCCATCTGCCGAACACAACTCGCCAACAAGCGTGATATTGTAACGCCACAACTCCTTAAAATTACTCGAAACCGAAATTTTATATCTGCTCATAAGCTCTCCATCTCCCTTTTCGGACTGATTTTCAGCACTATTTTCTGCAAATATAGCAACTTTCGCGCAAAAACTTTGCACAATTTGCTTTTTTGTCGTACATTTGCACGCTAATTACGCCGTTATAGGAGCAATTATGGGAGCTAACAACAAGTTTTCGATTGACTATATGTCGCTTTCGAGTGGTCTGCACACCTTCGATTTCGAGGTTGATGACACGCTATTCGGCGAAATGGAGTCCAACGAAATAAAGGGTGGCAACTGCAAAGTTCACGCCTGCGTAAACTGCTCCGACACAAAGCTCGATGTTAATGTCGTGATTTCGGGTAGCGTAGTTGTCGAGTGCGACCGTTGCTTGGAGGATTGCGATATTCCGGTCGAGTTTTCGGGTTTGCTGACAGTCCGCTTTTCGGATTTGCAACACGACTACGATGGCGATGTAATGTGGATTGCAAAGGGTGATCAACTCTCGTTGAAGCAGTATATCTACGAGAGCATCGTCATATCACTACCCTACCGCCGTGTACACGAGGAGGGTGGTTGCAACCCCGAGATGATGGCTCGCTTCACGGTGGCGAAAGAAGAGGTTGCCGAAGCAGAGGAGTAGAACTCAATTATAACGAGGATATATAATAGGTAAAACTTAAAAATAGAGTACAATTATGGCACATCCAAAACACAAAGTCTCGTCAACTCGCCGAGACAAGCGTAGAACTCACTACAAGGCTGTTGTTCCAACAGTCGTAACTTGCTCGAACTGTGGTTCGGCAGTTCTCTATCACCGTGTATGCCCAGAGTGCGGTTTCTACCGTGGTAAGCTGGCTATCGAGAAGAAGGTAGAGGCATAGTTCGCGCTATGCAAACAAACCCAAAAAGCCTGCTTGCCCAATGGGGAGGCAGGCTTTTTGGGTAATAAGAGACTTTTTCGGGTATGATTAGAATCGGATTAGACACAATGGGTGGTGACTTCGCACCCGAAGCGGCAGTGAAAGGCGCAATTATGGCTCTCGATGCCATAGGCGATGATTGTCGCATTGTACTATTTGGCGATGACAATCTTATCCGAGAGATTCTCGCCGAGGAGGGTTGCCCGCCCGATAAGTTCGATATTGTAGCCACAACCGAGGTTATCGAGATGCACGAACACCCTGTACGCGCCTTCCAACAAAAGAGCGACTCGAGCCTTGCAGTCGGCTTCCGCCACCTCTCCGAGGGGCGCATCACAGGATTTGCCAGCGCAGGCTCTACGGGCGCAATGATGGTCGGCTCGATGCAGGTCGTAAAGGTCATCAACGGCGTTCTGCGCCCTGCAATATCGACTATCGTCACTACCACCACCGGCAAACCCGTTATCATTCTCGACATTGGACTGAATGTTGATTGCAAGCCCGATGTGCTGGAGCAGTATGCAACCATAGGCTCCATCTATGCCAAATCGGTACTCGGCATCGAGAACCCTCGCATCGCACTATTAAACATAGGTACAGAGTCAAGCAAAGGCAATCTACAGATTAAAGCAGCCTACGAACTTATGCAGGTAGGCAAGGAGATGGGGCAGTACAATTTTGTCGGAAACATCGAGGCTTCGCACATCTTCACATCGGAGGTTGCCGATGTAGTCGTATGCGATGGCTTTGTCGGAAATATCCTTCTCAAACTCGCCGAAGGGTTGTACGGAATAAACTACTCTCTCGGCTCGACCAACTCGTTCTGGGAGGGGCTGAACTACGAGAATACAGGCGGGACACCCGTGCTTGGCGTAAATGCGCCGGTCGTTATCGGACACGGAAAATCGACTCCTTTGGCTATCAAAAATATGATTATTTCAACCGAACACGCTATCAAAAACAGGTTGATTGAGCGTCTGACAGACGCATTCAGATAGTCCCCTCTTCGGGCTACTCCACAAAGAGATGTACGAGCGTCATTGTAAGCAGTAACCAATAGGCTATTGCCGATGCATTGTTGGGTAGCAGACTGAAAATGAACCCCATAATTATTGTTGTCGGCACGGCAATAATCGCAAGCGCAGAGAGATCGCACGAGGGTATGCAAAACATTAGCATAGCCAAAAAAGTGACTCCAACAAAGAGATATAGCGAGTGGCGAACTCGCGCAAGCAGGAACATCTTATCTCCTCGCACAGCAGTGTAAATCAATCCCACCAAAAGGAAGAGCGACAGCGAGACTGTCATCACAATCGCCATATACGGAACCTCCGCGACATTGCCCATCTGCTCCATCAGTAAGGCGTCTGCAAAGTTGCAGGCAAACTGTTTGAACGGACTGCCACCATACCATAACGCATACGATGCCGCCAGAGGTGGCAACAGATAACCTACGACCATCAACATAGATTGTCGCAACGAGAGTGCAAGTGTAAAAATTGCCAACGGAATAACCCCCACAAGCACTACCGCAGGGGGATAGAGAAGAGTAGTAGCTCCGAGCAACAAGGAGGCAAAGAAGACCGAATCCTTCTCGCCTGCACTATGCAACGAGCGCAACAACAGATATATCGCCACAGCAAAGCAGAGCGACACCACTGCCACAGGCAAGAGATTTGGAGCAACAAAAATTCCGCACGACAGCACTCCGTATATGGCGATTGGCATTGCGCAATAGCCCTTATTCAGACCTGAACGCGGAAAAATTCTGCCCTCTACAATACCCACACCAAAGAGCAATAACATCGCCAAAACGAGAGATATCACTCGCTCGTGATATTCGCTATCTGCCAGCTCCACACCAAAGGGTGCAAGGCGCGAGCGAAGAGCTGTGGCTACGAGTATAACCACAAGCAACAATATAGCCGCCAAAGCCGATTTTCGAGTTATCACTGTCAGTTGCATAGCACAAAGATAGATTTTTTCGATGAATTTACACTAAAAATTTATATTTTTGTAAAAATATATCGTAGAACAATGCTTGAAAACTCCTTTCAACACGAACTGATTGAGGCGGGCTGCGATGAGGCAGGGCGAGGTTGCCTTGCCGGCTCTGTATTTGCCGCCGCGGTAATTCTGCCACCCGATTTTTACCACCCTCTGCTCAATGACTCGAAGCAGATGAGCGAGAAAAATCGCTACGCCCTGCGCGAAGTAATCTGCAAGGAGGCGGTTGCGTGGGCGGTACAAGAGGTGTCGGCAGAACGCATTGACGAGATAAATATCTTACACGCCTCATTTGAGGGAATGTCGTTGGCGGTCGAGCAGTTAAATCCTCAACCCGAATTTCTCGCCATAGACGGAAATCGCTTCTACACAAAGTTGCAGCTGCCATTTCAGTGCATCGTAAAGGGCGATGGCAAGTATGCCAATATCGCTGCCGCATCGGTCTTGGCAAAGACCTTCCGCGATGACTATATGTTGCGACTTGCCGAGGAGTATCCAATGTATGGTTGGGCAAAAAACAAGGGCTACCCGACTCGCGAACACCGCCTTGCCGTGCGCCAATATGGACTCTCGCCATACCACCGCAAGAGTTTCAACCACGAAATAGACCAGCTCGAACTATTCTAACCGAAAAGTTTGGTACACAGAGGTATTTTTTTAATAAAAACATGCCGTTTTATAAATATAAATTCATAACTTTGCAAAAACGAAATGATTTTCAACACTAAAACAAACCACTATTATGAGAAAATTTCTACTTATCATGATGGCTTTGCTTGTCGCAATGACAGTTGATGCAAAGCCAAAGCAGAACGAGGAACTCGACCTCCGTATTGGCACTTACAACATATGGGCGCATTATGCTCGAAAAGGCAAGATAAGAAAGGGGCAAGCCGATGCTTCGCGCAGTTGGGACAACTCGAAGAAGGCTGTTGCAGAACTTATTGTAAAACTCGACTGTGACCTTATGGGTATGCAGGAGATGTCGAGTGTTTGCAACGAGGACTTGGCGCAACTCTTAAAGGAAGTTGGTGGCAAGAAGTATGGAATTTGGTGGTTGAACACCTACCCGGAAGGCCATAAACGCAATGTAGGTAACGCTATTCTCTACAACAAAAAGAAGTTCAAATTGGCAAAACAAAGCATATACTACTTCTCGCCTACTCCAGAGGTACGCTCGACAGGTTGGGATGAGATGAAGTATATTCGCGGAGCGTTACTTACCGAGGTTACCCACAAGAAAAGCGGCAGAAAGTTCTTCTTTATCGCTACCCACGGCCCATTGGGCGATATCGCTTGCAGCCACGCAGGACGACTCCTTACCGAGTTCGACCAAAAGTACAATACCGAAGGTCTGCCAACTATCGTAGTGGGCGATATGAATGCCCGTCCAGGAGATGGATTCCACCAAAATATGACCAAATACTATGAGGACTCATTCCTCGTAGCCGAGAAGAAGTGCGGTACAATCGGAACTTTCAATGGTTCGGGTGAGAGTGAGAAGAACTTCTCTATTCCGAATCGTCGCATCGACCACATCTATGTACACTCGACTGACAAGGGTAAGATTGCAGTAAAGAGCTATAATGTAAACCGCGACAAGTACAATTGCGGCGACAAGATGCACTATCCATCAGATCACAACCCTGTCTATGTTGATTTGAAAATCAAATAACAATTCGCGAATATGAAAAAGATGATTCTTGTAGCATTGGCATTTGTGTTTGCACTCGGAGCCGATGCAAAGCCAAAACCTGAAAAGGAGATCAACCTTCGCGTAGGCACTTACAACATTTGGTCGCATGCAGCGCGTAGAGGTGTAATAAAGAAGGGTAAAGCACCTGTAACCCGCAATTGGGACAACTCGAAGCAGGCGGTAGCAGAACTTATCGTTGATCTCGGTTGCGATATTATTGCATTGCAGGAGGTAACCAGCGTATGTCGTGACGACTTGGCTACGCTCATAAAGAAGGCTGGTGGCAGGAAGTATCAGCTTTGGTGGGTGGATACATATCCGCATACAGACAAGAAAAATATCGGTAGTGCCGTCCTCTACAACAAGAAGAAACTTTCACTCTCACAACAAAACATCTACTACTTCTCGCCAACCCCTGAAGAGGTCTCGAAGGGTTGGGACGAAAAGCGTTTTTACCGCGCATCGTTGGCGACCGTAGTAACCCACAAGAAGAGTGGCAAAAAGTTCTTCTTTATGGCTAACCACGGACCTTTGGCAAAGACCGCTAATGCTCAATCGGGAAAACTCCTTGTAGAGTGGGATACCAAGTACAACACCAATGGATTGCCAGCCATCGTTGCAGGCGATATGAATGCTCGCCCAAATAGCGCGTGCTACAAATATATGTGTCAGCACTACGAAGATTGTTTCCTCGTAGCAGAAAAGAGAGTCGGTACGATTGGAACTTTCAACGGCGCAAAAGAGATAGATGAAGACAAGAACAGACGAATCGACCATATCTATATACACTCCTCTGATAAAGGTAAATTTAAGGTCCTCTATTACGAGGTAAATCGCGATAAACTCGATTGTGGCGGAGAGATGCACTACCCTTCAGACCATAACCCTGTATTTGTAGATTTGACTATTCGATAGTTGGCTTTGTTATGAAGAGATTCGGAATTATATTAGGTTTTGCACTACTTTTTGTTGGTTGTCAAAGAGATTTTACAGCCGACAACACAGTGGGCGGTGGTAATACGCTGACCGTATCGCTCGGCAAAACCCGTACCTCGATGGGAAATAAAGTGGGCGACACATACCCTGTCTATTGGAGCGAGGGGGATAAAATTGTTGTAAATGGCGTTTTATCGAACGAGGCGCAGATAGATGCAGACGAGCCTGCCACAGCGACATTTAAGTTCGATAGCAATATCGCATATCCTTACAATATCACATATCCATATTGTGAGGTAACCTCT
>JAZPYA010000015.1:0-100807 GCA_045543935.1 Alistipes sp. | reverse complement strand
ACAAGGTGCTGCTGACCAACAATCACTTTGCCCATCTCTGTACGCAGAGTATCCACAAAGAGGCTCTCGCGCTCGATGCGCTCGTTCAACTCCTTGATGTTGATAATTTCGCTCATATCTCTTTCGGTTAATTTTTGTCGTAGTAACTTAACGCAATGTTTTCTTGTTTATTGTGCCTGCTCCTCCTGCTCTTTACGCAGACGAAGGAAGCAGTGGCGACATACAGGCTCGTAGGTGTCCTTCTCGCCAAGCATAACGAGTTTCTCGCTCTTTGCCAAGCGGTGCGAATGTTGTGCTGGGTTTCCGCAATGTACGCAGATGGCATGAACTTTATCGACATACTCTGCAATAGCCATCAACGCAGGCATCGGACCAAACGGCTTGCCGAGGAAGTCCATATCAAGACCTGCCACGATAACGCGCACACCACGATTTGCCAACTCACGGCATACATCGATAATGCTGTCATCGAAGAATTGCGCCTCATCGACACCTACAACATCGACCTCCGAAGACATCAACAAAATCTGCTGTGGCGACTCTACGGGTGTAGAGCGAATCGAAGAGTGGTTGTGCGATACTACCTCGTCCTCCGAATAGCGCACATCAATCTGTGGCTTAAAAATCTCAACGCGCTGATGCGCAAACTCGGCACGGCGCAAACGGCGAATCAACTCCTCGGTTTTACCCGAAAACATCGAGCCACAAACAACCTCAATCCAACCTTTCTGTGTACAATTCTCTAAAAACATTGCTTCGTGAATTTATATTTTTTGCAAAAATACAAATTCTAATTAAAAGTTAAAAATTAAAAATTAAAAGTTGATGCAAATATTGCACTTTTTGAAATAAAGAGTTATATTTGCGACACAATCGCAAGGTTGTGTACATATTAGTGAAAGTGTTTTCGCTACTTCTTGTCAGGAAAATTTGGCGATTTTTTGAAGAACACAAGAATAGGCAATTCACCAATATCACCGTATTTGGTATATCTCTTTATACCATTCGGTGTGGAGTGTTGTTTATTTGTGTTCGGGCCACGCCAAATGCCTCTTGACTGATAAATGAAGATCAACTCCACACTTTCTCATTTTATACATGTTATGGTCTTACTTGGGGTTGGTAAGAGGACAATTGATAGCTTTCTGTGATATGATACAATTGTTTTATGTCGAACCAGAGATATCTTATGTTGAGATATCGGTTGAATTTGGTTTCGGTGCATCATTGGAAGATCCAGATGTGTTGCCGGAACAAGATTGGTAAATACTACTCGATTCTTAAATGATTAAACACTAAAAATAGATGATAAGTTATGAAAAAATTTTTACTTTCGATGTTAATCGCCTTTGCTGCGATTAGTTGTATTGCTGATGCGACCACAGATGTTGCTCCGGCCGTTGAAACTCCTGAAACTATTACAGTTTCGTTTGATGACGAAGATTCTCGAATAGAACTTAATGAGAGCCTCAAAACGGTATGGACAGCAGGTGACCAAGTATCGGTATTCTACAAATCCGATGCAAACGATTGTTTTCAGTTCGATGGAAAAACGGGAGACCGTTCTGGTACTCTAAGTCGAGTATTACAGGGTACTCATACGCAGGAGAGAGATAATATCTCTATCCTCTATCCATATAATGCAGAATATAAGTTGATGGGCAATGGAGAGATTTTGGCTAAATTTTCTGCAACACAGAACTACAAAAAAGATAGTTTTGGTGTAGGTTCAAGCCTTATGGTTGCAGAGAGTGAGGATGCTCAATTTGCATTGAAGAATGTGTGTGGTTGGCTTAAATTGCAATTTACAGGTACGGGTAAAGTAAGGAACATTACGCTTGAAGGAAATAAGGGCGAGCAGGTCGCTGGCAATATCTATGTAAATACGGCAGATGCATCATCAAGACTTCTATATTCCCCATCGGGCGAACTTGGCGATGATGAAGTGGGAGGCTCTCTGATTATCGGTGATAATATCATAAAGAGGGTGACGCTGAACTGTGGCGAAGGTGTTACTTTGAATGGTGAAACTCCAACAAGTTTTTACATAGCTCTTCCTCCGCAAACCTTTGATGAAGGAGTGAAGATCTCTGTTGAGGGGGTTGATGGTAGTATTATTGAGAAATCTACTACAAAAACACTCTCAATTGAGCGTAATAATATCCAACCTATGGCAAGCGTGGAACTTCAATTCCTCTATGTAGATGAAGATGTTCAAATACTTCAAACTCATTATGAGGGTGCCGATATTGCTGTAACATTCCCTGCGACTCTCAAAGCAAAAGGTCATCGCATTAAATGGGGCATAACTAATAAAGCGACGATAGGATATAATGGCGTAACAAATATTGTAGATGTAACACATAGGTGTGAAGATGTCTATCCGTGCCTTATAGATGGCGATACAACACTGCACATCAATCATTATAACGCTTATCGCCGTACTGCAAATGGCGAGATAGGTTACTACTATTATTCACGGGAGTATGTTAATGGGGAGTATAAAACCATAATGAATGAAGTGTCCGCTGATGATCCTCGTGTAGAAACAGGTGAAGCTACGACAATTCAAAATTATGAATTGTTTACACCTGGAGAACCTCTCGTTTTGATGATGTCGGAAGTGGCTTATGCTGATGGCGCAAATTTGCTGCCGACTATTGATTATGGCTGGGGTCCTGGTTGGTATTGGTATCCGTATGATTATGAATCGTATCGTACTGCACTTGCAACGAATTCAAATATTGACGCTAATGCCTTCTGGCATGAAGGTGCTTGGTATAAAAAGATTGAGTTTAGATTGCCTACTCCTTCGCAGTTTGATGGAAGCGTGGAAGTTACTTGCTCGCAACTTACACCAGACGATGGCGTGATTACATTTACTCCTGATAGCAAAACATTTGCCTATATAATAGGTGTATTTGAGGATGGTTGCACTGACGCAGAAGGAGGATATCAGTACACCGTCAATAAAATCCTAGGTGGAGATGAGAGCCTTGTGCAATGGTTGTCAACTTCGCGTGTTGGTTCGTTCTTGGGCTTCCTTCCTCTGTTTGCATCAGATGGGGTACAAGAACTTAAACTTTCGGAGATATTTTCAAAGGTTAGTCCTGAAATGAAATATCATGTGGTTGTAACGGCAGTTGGAGGAAGTGTAGTTGATGGTAAAGCGGTGTTGGACTTATCTTCACAAAACTATCAACATATAGAGTTTTCTCTTCCTGATTATACTCTTAATGCCCCTGAACTGATTGTAACCCCTTACGAGTCGTACTCTCCATACAGGGTTAAGTTCAATATCAAGAATGCAAATCTCGGCAACCTTGTGAAGAAGGTGGTATATGCAGCAAACTATACTCGCGACTTCGATAATTACAAGAATGCATACGCGTATACATATGCAGATGTCATAATGGCAAATGATGATGAATATTGGAATCTTGGAGATGAAGAGATTAACCAAGTGAACTCGGACTACGGTTTTGATGTAGAGTTTGATGTTCGCGAAAATTCAGCCTTTACTCTTGCAGTGAAGGGTTGGAATACCGAGGGACTCCCAAGCAATCCCGATAAGGAGGGCTCAAAGGCTGTTGCAGAAGCTCATTCAACCTCTATGCCTGCTGCTGATGCTCTCGATATGACAAAGTTGAACGCATTGAAGGGAGATTGGACTGCCACGGCAACAATACAAACCGAATATTGCAATACCTCTGTGAAAAGATGGAAGGTTTCGATTGGGGATTTGAATGCAAATCAAACTCTCGCTGCTGAAGAGTATGCTCTGTTTGAAAGTTATGGCGTGAACAAAGCTATGGCAGACGGATATTTGGCAGAGTTTAATCAACTGTCTGCGGATTACAATGCATCTGTTCTTGGACAGAATCGAGTTCTTTGTCAAGGTTGGGACATTTCGGGAGAGCGTGAAACAAGCACAGCTTCGCCTTGGGATTTATTCTTGATGACCGACTATAACGCTTCGCAAGTTAGTTACCTCTTCCACGACTTCGGTCCGAAATGGTTCTTGCAGACGGATGCCGATGGTAATATATTTGTTCCTGTAAATTATAATGTTGTGCCGCCAATGATGTCGTGGTACAATGGTGTGACGCATTACTTGTGTGGTTGTAATTACGAGAATGCAATGGCGGACTACATCAATCCAAATGCTCCACTTGATGTCCAGTCGGTGGGTATTCCGGTTGAGATTTCGGAGGATGGTAACACTATCATTCTCAAATCTCGTGTTGTGGAGAGTGCAACTCTCTATCCTGGTATTGTTTACGACATGGATTGTGCGCTTTCATTATACTCTCCCTATGTGATTTCGGAGGTGGTTTTAACCAGGGGTTGGAATGAGTCTTCTGTATCTACACTTACCGCTAAACATTCTATTGGTAACTATGAATCGGGTAAGCGTTTAGTAAATGGCGAAAACTTTAAGACACCTCAAAGACCATACGCAAAGACAGTGTTTCTTCCTAAAACAAAACTTGTGAAAGCTAAACAGGTAGATGCGAAGGCTTTGACTGTTGAACGGCTTAAACAATCTATGCAGGAGTATCTTTATAAAAGGAAACAACTATTTGGTAGAGACTAATTATTGATTAATAGGCGTATATTGCCCGACTGCGATAAGTGGTCGGGCTTTTTTGGCTTACTCTTTGCAACTCATTATCCTGCTAAAAGTGATAACGATGAAAAAATTTCTTGCCTATTTTATACCTATTCTGCTTGCCTTTGCTGTGGGTGCGCTCGGCTCGTATATTCAGGGCGATGCGCTTAAAGAGTGGTATCCTTACCTTGTAAAATCTCCCGCTACGCCCCCTGCAATCGTCTTCCCGATTGCGTGGAGTATTCTCTATATATTGATGGGCGTTTCGGCGGGAACGATGCTCGCGAAGGGTGATATGAGCGTGTTGAGGTTGTGGTTGTTGCAACTTCTGCTCAACTTCTTGTGGAGTGTCTGTTTCTTCGCATTGAGAAGTCCGTTTCTGGGGTTATTGGTAATTCTTGCCCTCGATGTTGCGGTCTTTGCATATATCGTATATACGGCAGGTCGGCGAAGTGTGGCGGCGTGGTTGTTTGTGCCGTATATGCTGTGGCTTATCTTTGCGACATACCTTAATGGATATATCTACATAAATAATCAAAAAACAAAAACAAGAATCGCTATGAACACAACTGTTGTAAAATTCGCATTGCCTGCGCTTCCGTATGCCACCGATGCGCTCGCTCCAACGATGAGTAAAGAGACTGTCGATTACCACTACGGAAAACATTTTAAGACCTATATTGATAATACAAATCGTCTTGTTGTCGGCACTCCATACGAGGGTTTAGGGCTTGAGGATATTGTGAAAAAATCTGATGGTGCGCTATTTAATAATGCGGCGCAGGCACTCAATCATCGTATCTATTTCGATGGTCTTACGCCTGCTCAAAAAGTGATGCCTGTCAAACTCGAAGATTGTATTATCCGCGACTTTGGCTCGGTAGAAGAGTTTAATAGAAAGTTTGCCGAAACGGCTGTCGGACTATTCGGCTCGGGGTGGGTTTGGCTTGCAGAAGACGATAAAGGGGTGCTGTCCATTGTGCCGACAAAAGATGCAGATAACCCTCTGCGCCACCATCTTAACCCTTTGATGTGTGTGGACGTTTGGGAGCACGCCTATTATCTCGATTATCAAAATCGCCGTGCCGATTTTGTAAAGGAGTATATGAAGTTGGTTGATTGGGATAAGGCCGCTGCACGAATGCAACATTAGGAATTATCGAATGTTTGATTTGTGATATTTTACCTTGTGTCGCCTCAATTGATAATAGCTGTCGGTTGGGGCTTTATTTTTTGTTATTCGATAAATATCGATTTTTATAGCACTAATTATTGGTTGTGTATATATGATTGATAATCAAGAAAATACCCCCCCCCGAAAATTTTTGAAAAAAAGTTTGATAATTTGATGTAAATTACTTATATTTGCAAAGTAATAGTAGCCCATAATGCTCGCATCGCGGTGTCGGTTTTTGCCGTTTTGGTGCTTGTATTTATCATTGGCAAGCGTTTAATGCACTGTAAATCAGCGTGTTATATGCCTGTCAAAGCCCCAAGGTTATGCTGGTGTGCGAAGAGAAATGAGGGCTGTGCTAAAAAATGAACTAACCCTCAATAAACTTCCTTATATGTCTTTAATCGGAATTTTGGTTGCATTTATTGCATCGCTTGCGGTGGTTATATTGGTGCATCCTCGAATTATGAAATTTGCGCTAAAACACGGGGTGGTAGATAGCCCTGATGCGCGAAAACTGCAACGCAACCCCGTTCCTGTAATGGGAGGTGTTGCAGTATTTTTTGGCATGGCGATTGGTTTCTGCGTGGCAGGTTTGTTTATGAATATCATTCCTCTGTTGCCAATGTTTGTTGCGATGTCGGTAATGTTGGGGGTTGGTATTGCAGATGATGTTGCAGAGCTCTCGCCCAAACTCCGCTTTGTCGTAGAGATCACTATAACTTTAGTGCTGATATTTTGGACAAACATCTCGCTGAATGACTTTCAAGGGTTGTGGGGAGTAAATGAGGTGCCATTGTGGGTATCTATCCCTTTGACCATTGTGGCGGTGGTGGGTATAATAAATGCCATAAATCTGGTAGATGGCGTAGATGGGCTCTCCTCGGGCTACTGCATTATGGCAAGTATTGCCTTTGGTGTGATGTTCTATCTGTCGGAGAACTATTTATTGCTTTTGCTGTGTGCATTGTCTATTGGAGGATTGTTGCCCTTCTTCTTCCATAATGTGTTTGGAAAGAAAACAAAAATGTTTATCGGAGATGGTGGCTCGCTGATGATGGGCGTGGTAATGTCCACTTATGTTGTGGTGGCGGTCACATCGGGCAGTAGTTGTGAGAAACTTGTGGCGGAAGGTGTTGGTGTAGTGCCATTTACTCTCGCTGTAATGTGTGTGCCGGTGTTCGATACAGTCAGAGTTATGGTGATGCGAATACTGCGTCATACCTCCCCATTCCACCCCGATAAGACACACTTGCATCATCTGTTTATAGAGATGGGCTTCTCCCACTTCGGTACAACAATTAGCGAATTGTTGCTGAATATAATCGTTATCGGAGCGTGGTATCTTGCTTACAGATTAGGCGCATCGGTAGATGTTCAATTCTATGTTGTGATGAGTGTGGGAATTGTGCTTACGGCAGGATTTTACAAGTTTATGAAGATAAATCAATCTCGCAACACAGCACTTTTCCGATGGGTAAAACGCCTTGGGGAAAGGTCTCATTTTGAAGAGAATAGAGGCTGGTTGTCGTTGCAGAAGATTGTTGATTTTAGATAAATTTCACAAAATAACATTATGAAAATCGCAGTAGCAGGTACAGGTTATGTGGGAATGTCGATTGCGACACTCCTGGCTCAGCATAATGAAGTTGTTGCTGTGGACGTAGTGGCGGAGAAGGTCGAGAAGATAAATCGTCGTATCTCTCCAATTCAGGACGAGTATATCGAAAAATACCTCTCCGAGAAGGCGTTGAATCTCCGAGCAACGCTCGATGCAAAGTCGGCATATAGAGATGCCGACTTTGTTGTGATTGCTGCCCCGACAAACTACGATAGTCAAAAGAACTTTTTCGATACCACGGCTGTGGAGGCGGTGATAAAGGTTGTGATGGAGGTGAATCCTAATGCAGTGATGGTTGTGAAATCGACCGTTCCGGTTGGATTTACGGAGATGGCTCGTGCGAAGTATGCACCTGCAAAGCTGCTCTTCTCTCCGGAGTTTTTGCGAGAGAGCAAGGCTTTGTACGATAACCTCTATCCGAGCCGAATCATAGTCGGTTGTCCTGAGGGTGACGAGTATCTTGATAAGGCGGCACACACATTTGCAATGTTATTACAACAGGGGGCATTGAAGCAGGATATTCCGACTCTATTTATGGGTTTGACCGAGGCGGAGGCAGTGAAATTATTTGCCAATACATACTTGGCACTGCGCGTGAGCTATTTCAATGAGCTGGATACCTACGCAGAGGTTAAGGGGCTGGATACGGAGTCGATAATTCGTGGCGTTGGTCTTGACCCACGAATCGGAATGCACTATAATAACCCTTCGTTTGGCTATGGAGGATACTGCTTGCCAAAGGATACGAAACAACTGTTGGCGAACTATGACGATGTGCCGCAGAATATGATGTCGGCGATAGTTGAGAGCAATAGAACACGCAAAGATTTTATTGCGGAGCAGGTGATGCATCAGGCGGCGCAGTTGAGTGGCGGAGGTCGTATAGTTGTCGGCGTCTATCGCTTGACGATGAAGACCGATTCGGATAATTTCCGCCATAGTGCGATACAAGGCATAATGCGCCGTTTGAGGGCAAAGGGTGCAGAGGTGGTAATATATGAACCGACCTTGCAAGATGGAGAGAAGTTTTTCGACTGCGAGGTAGTGAATGATTTGGAACGATTTAAGAAGATTTCGGGCGTAATTCTAGCAAACCGCACCGACAACCTCCTGTCGGATGTATTCGCCAAGGTCTATACAAGAGATGTCTTTGGGAGGGATTAAGAGATAGAAGGAAAAAAGATAAGATAACCCGTAAAATTGCCAAAGAGTATGAATAAGCCAAAAGAACGGTAATTATGTATGTAGTATTCACCCTTTGTCGAGAGTAGAGTTTGAGGGTTATGAGTTCCCTGCATCTGGAAATGTAGATGTATACCATTGAAGATTATATGGCAACTATATGCGGATGCCGGATGTAAAGGAGACTCACGTCAAGCAGATATAGTTCTTGACGTAAGATAGAACGATTGATAAGATAAATGAGACAAGATAATCAACGAATCGCAAGAAATACCATATTCTTGTATATAAGATTTGCTATTGTCATGATGGCTAATCTTTATATAACAAGGGTTGTGTTAAATGTTCTTGGAGCATCAGACTTTGGCTTATATAATGTAGTTTGTGGATTTGTTGCAATGTTTGGATTTCTCAACACTTCGATGATTAATGGAATCCAGCGATTCTATAATTATGAATTGGGTAAAAATGGTGAATCATCGATAGTTAAAGTCTATAATACATCGGTTCTAATTCAATTTGCATTGACTATATTCGTCGTTTTGTTGGCAGAATCATTTGGTTTGTGGTATATCAATAACCAAATGATTCTGCCAACAGATAGATTGGATGCAGCAAATTGTATTTTTCAATTTTCTGTTATCTCTTTGGTATTTGTAATTATGCAGGTGCCATATAGTGCTGCGATTATGGCGTATGAGCGGATGGATTACTATGCAATCGTCAGTATTGTAGAAATTGTATTAAAGGTAATAATCATATTTATACTGCCTTATGTTACTGGTGATCATTTGATTGTTTATGCCATATCTATGATGTGCGTGACAATTGTCGGTTTTATTCTTTATTTTGCTTATTGCCGTATAAAATTTCCTCATTTAATATTGGAGAGGAAATTCAATAAAATACAATTTAAGTCAATGATAAGTTTTTCTGGATGGAATACTCTTGGATCTTTTGCCTATCTTCTGAAGGGACAAGGTACAAATGTTCTTATCAATGCTTTTTTTGGAACTGTAGTTAATGCGGCAAATGGTATTGCTGCGCAAATTTCATCTGCAATACAAGCGTTTTCGGCTAACTTATTAGTTGCTTTCAAACCTCAATTGACGCAGGCATATGCGGAAGGAAATTATTTGCGTACGGAACAACTAATGTTTAGCATGTCAAAAATATCCTATATTTTGATGAGTTTTTTGTCTGTCCCCATAATCGTGGAGATAGACTATATTTTGGAAATTTGGCTCGGGAATGATGTGCCAGAGTATTCGAATAGGTTTGCGGTATTAACAATTGTATCGATGATGATAGGTATGTTTAATACCCCCGTAACGCAGGTCGTACATGCTATAGGAAAAATGAAACGCTATCAGATAACAACTAGTGTTATAATAGGTAGTATACTACCTATTTCGTACATATTTTTCAAACTTGGCTTTGAGGCTTCTGCCATTTACATTGTAACAATTGTGATAACAATAATAAATCAACTGTTTTGTCTGATAGTATTATACTCAATATTCAAATTTAATACGGTGATGTATATACGCAATGTCATATTGCCATGCATTATTATTACAGTAGTCACCATAAGCATTTCTCTATTAGTTACATCTCTCATGTCTCCTTCAATATTTAGAGTTTTGATAGTATTTGTAGTTAATTTGATTATAACTGCGGTAATTGCATATATGATGTTAAGTCAGAAGGAGAAAGTTGTCGCGAGAGAATACATTGGTAAGTATATCAGATTAATACGCAATAAATAGTCTAGGTATGTTATTGAGATTTTTATTTTATTTATTGAGGATTAGAGCTGCAAGGCGTGTTAAGAAGAATGCAGTTTTGGAGGGTAAGGATCATATTATCGGTGCTAAAGCAGATGTGATTCTTATTGATGGCGCAACAAAAGAACAAGTTACAATTGGTGATAATTGTTGGCTAAGAGGTAAGATAATTGTAGAAACAGATGGCATAGTTGTACTCAGGAAACATGCACAAATAGGCGAAAATACTAGAATCCTCTGTGGCAACAGAGTAGAAATAGGAGCGTACACAGCTATTGCCCCAAATGTTACAATTTGCGATAATAACAACCATCCAGTAAATCCAAGTAGTAGAAAAAAAATGAGAGTGTATCCTCCAGGGCATGAATCAAAACTGTGGAAATATTCGGCAAATGCACCGATTATCATAGGAGAAAACTGTTGGGTAGGTACCAATGTAAGAATTTGTAAAGGGGTTACTATCGGTGATAATTCGATTGTTGCGGCATGTTCTGTTGTAACAAAAAGTGTTCCCGCTAATTGTATTGTAGCTGGCAACCCAGCAAAAGTAGTTAAGACGGATATAGATAAAGAGGAGTTATAAGCTTTGTGAAATATGATTAATTACCCCCAAAAACAATCCGTGATGGATGTAATAATGCTCTTCTTACTATATGTTGTAGCATTTGTATTTATGGACAAAGGATATTTGGCAATGGTCTTGTATCGTATATTGCCACTGTTATTTGTATTAAGTATCATAACATATGGTAACCCCTTTCGACAGAATTGGTATATGAAAATGTTGTTTGTTCTGTTTGGGTGGATAGGAATCACATACTTTGCCGCATTCTATAAAGATGTCGCTTTTGACCAAATGAAACAACTACTAGGAGTTGTTATGATGTGTTCTATTTGTGCAAATTTATCAAAAAACAATAAGAATATTCCTTGGTTATATGGAGTGTACATATTGTATTATATTTCAATATTGAGATTTGCGCACGATAATGTGTTAGATGAAATAACAATGTTTGAAGAGCGATTAGATGGAGAAGGTGTAAACGCAAATATGTTGGCATATTTTACGTTTTATACAACGATAGCTATATACATGCTTGGCGATCTTGTTAAATGGAAGTATGTTAGGGTCTTATTCAGGGTGTTATTTATTTTGACAATAGTATTGTCCTTTTTTATTGCAATGTTAACGGCTTCGAGACAAGTCCTTATTATGCAGGTGCCGCTATATTTGGCGTTGTTTACTATACGATATACTGTTAAATCCATATGGCATTTTTTATTGTTAGCAGTTGTATTTGTGATTGTTATTTTGAGTGTTAAAGATTCCATAATAGGATTATATGATGGTAGTTTACTTGAAGAACGCTATGAGTTGTCAGTTGAGGAAGATGACCGTACTTTGATACTAAAAGAGGCGTTTGAATATGGTTTAGAAAATCCATTATTCGGCCTTGGACCGGGCAATTTTATGAAATATTCTTCTCGAAGAGCGTTTTCTCATTGTACGTATGTCGAATTATTTGCAAATTCAGGATTAATGGCAGCATTGATGTATATTCTGCTATTATTGAGGTTTATTGTTATTCAGTGGCGAAGGTACAAGATGTATAAGCAAACTCCGTATTTAATATTCGCGATATTCGGAATATTTTTCTCTATAGATAATTTCTTTTATGTGTTCTATACGGGTCTTTGGTTAATGGGATTTTTTATGCTTGTGGCTACTCATAGCGAAATGTATCATAAGAATTGTACGAAAATACATACAGCATAGTAAATGATATGAGAACGATTTATTTGGTGTTATATTACGGTTTTGCTCGTTATTTGCCAGTGTCATATTTTCCTGTTGTTGGTAAAGCTTGTAAATGGTTGAGATATCGATTATGTCGTAGAATTTTCAAAAAATGCGGCAAAAATGTTAATGTTGAGCGATTGGCTTACTTCGGTAGCGGTCGCAACATTGAGATTGGTGATAATTCGGGATTAGGTGTTAATTGCAAGGTGCCATCTAATACAATTATAGGCAACGATGTTATGATGGGGCCAAATTGTTATATTTTAGATGCTAATCATGCATTTGATAGAATAGATGTGCCTATGTGTCAGCAAGGAGCATTGCCAGCTAAACAAACTATTATAGAGAATGACATATGGATTGGCAGAAATGTTTTAATGACTCCTGGACGAATAATCAAGAGCGGATCAATTATCGCAGCAGGTTGCGTGCTATGTAAGGATTTCCCAGAGTATTCAATTGTAGGAGGAAATCCATCTCGATTTATTCGCTCTCGAAAATAAGATGAAGAGAATTGCAATTATATTTAATGGCGATTTAAGAAACCGTAAAGGCTACCTTAATGCTGTGATTGAGCGTGCAAAGGGATTGTGTGCATGCGAAGAGTTTAGTGTGGACATATTTTGTTTATCACAATACGACAACTGGCTTATTAGAAAATTGCGCCACACTCAGAAAAGTGAGCGAACAGCAGTTGTTGAAGTAGATGGATTAACTATAAATATGATCTGGTATCCATTCTCTCTGATGGACTATATCTTGTCTGTGAAACTGCATTTGGGTAGAGTGGTGGAGTCATTTATCTTAAAACGATTAGTAGCCCAATTTAAGCATTATGATTTAGTGAGCGCGCATTCAATGATTGCGGGATTGCTAGCATACAATATTTTCGAAAAATATAACATTCCATATTGTATTACGTGGCATGGATCGGATATTCATACGGAGCCGTTCATAAATAAAACATCCTTTAAGATTGTCGCTGATCTGATGTGCTGCGCGAAGCGTAATATATTTGTTAGTGGGGCTTTGATGCGAACAGCAACAGATATAGTGCCAAATATTCAAGGCGATGTACTATATAATGCAGCATCTAGCAAGTTTAACCGATTTGAAGATAAGGTTCGAAATGAACTATGCGACAAGTATAAATCCACAGCAAACAAGGTGGTTGCTTTTGCGGGAGGTCTTGTCCCAATAAAAAATGCAGAAATTCTTCCGGATATATTTAACTCCATACAGCAACAGTCCAAAGAGAAAATAGAGTTTTGGATAATTGGCGATGGTAAATTGCGAAATACAATAGAGTGCAAATTGAAGCAGATGCCAGATGTCTATTGTAGACTATGGGGGAATCAGCCTGTTGACGAGATGCCTTTGCTGCTGAACTGCGTAGATGTCCTGATCCTGCCAAGTAAAAATGAGGGATTGCCATTGATAGTGGTTGAGGCGATTCAATCTGGTGCTAATGTTGTTGCTTCGGATGTTGGAGGAATCAAAGAGGCTATAGGTATTGACAATGTCGTCGCTTTGGGAGATGATTTTGTGCAAAGATTTTCAAAAAGAGTTGTAGATATATTGGAAGGAGGTTCTGCCTTGCCTAAAATACCAGATGAATTCCATTGGCAAAGAACAGCTGGTAAAGAGATTAAAATATGTAACAATATAATAAATAAATAGTGATGAAAGCTTGCTTTATGGGCTTGGGATACATTGGACTCCCAACAGCCATTATTGCCGCCAAGCACGGCATTCAAATTCACGGTGTTGATATCAACCCAAAGGTCGTAGAGAAGACTAACGCCGGACAATTGCACATTATTGAGCCGGGTATGCAGGAACTCCTCGAGGAGGTTGTAAAGAGTGGACAACTCCGTGCTGATACAAAACCGGTAGAGAGCGATGCCTACTTTATGGTTGTGCCTACGCCATTCAAGGGAGACCATCAGCCTGACACCTCTTATGTTGAGGCTGCAACTCGTGCCGTATTGCCACTTTTGAAAGAGGGCGATTTATATGTTATTGAATCCACCTCGCCCGTAGGTACAACAGAGGCTATGGCTGAGATTATATTCTCTGAACGTCCGGAGTTAAAGGGTAAGATTTATATCGCATATTGTCCAGAGCGAGTGTTACCGGGTAATGTCATCTTTGAGTTGGTGAATAACGATCGTGTTATTGGTGGTTTGAACCCAGAATCGACCGAGAAGGCAATTGCCTTCTACTCGCAGTTCGTGAAGGGAGAACTACACAAGACAAATTGTCGTACTGCCGAGATGTGTAAATTGACCGAAAACTCATCGCGTGATGTGCAGATTGCTTTTGCAAACGAGTTGTCGTTTATTTGCGATAAGGCAGGTATCAACGTGTGGGAACTTATTTCTCTTGCCAACAAGCACCCTCGTGTTAATATATTGTGGCCGGGTTGCGGTGTTGGTGGACATTGTATCGCTGTTGATCCATACTTTATTACAGCCGAGTTCCCAATGGAGTCGCGTATGATTGCTCAGGCTCGCCAGATTAACAATTACAAGGCATTTTGGTGTGCAGAGAAGATTCAGAACGAGATGCTTAAATTCGAGTTGAATAATGGCCGCAAACCTGTTGTTGCAATGATGGGTTTGGCATTTAAGCCGGATATTGATGATTTGCGCGAGTCGCCTGCCAAGCATATTGTAGCGAAGGTTATGCAGAGTTGTAATAATGCAAATATCCTTATTGTCGAGCCGAATGTTGAGGAGCATAATGTTTATAAACTTACTCCATATCAGGAGGCGTTTGACAAGGCCGATATTGTAGTCTATTTGGTTGGTCATACGCCATTCAAGTCTTTGCCAAAGAATACAGATAAAATCGTTCTTGATTTCTGTGGTGTAAATAGATAGGTCAAGTAGTTAACCCTCAAACGATATTGATATGAAGAGTGTAATGCTTGTATTTGGAACCCGTCCGGAGGCTATTAAGATGGCCCCACTTGTGAAGGAGTTTCAGAAATATCCAAATGATTTCAAAACAGTAGTGTGTGTGACAGGTCAGCATCGCGAGATGTTGGATCAGGTGTTGCAGATTTTTGATATTAAGCCTGATTATGATCTTAATATTATGAAACAAGGTCAGGATCTTTATGATGTTACATCAAGAGTTCTTGTAGGTCTGCGAGATGTGTTGAAAGAGGTGCAACCTGATGTTGTGTTGGTGCACGGAGACACTACAACAAGTACAGCGTCAGCTCTGGCGGCATTTTATCAGCAGATTCCGGTTGGTCATGTAGAGGCCGGATTACGTACGCATAATATTTATAGCCCATGGCCAGAGGAGATGAATCGACAGATTACAGGCCGAATTGCGACATATAATTTTGCACCAACTCCGTTGAGTCGTCAGAATTTACAGCAAGAGGGGGTTGCCGATGAGAAGATTGTCGTAACAGGAAACACTGTAATAGATGCCCTCTATTGGGTCGTTGATAAGATCAAGAATGATGCTGAATTGCAGGAGAAATTGAATTGGATTTTGGGTAAGGCTGGATATGATGTATCTCGTCTTGCTAATGGCAAAAAGTTGGTGTTGATTACGGGGCATCGTCGCGAAAATTTCGGAGATGGTTTTATCAATATGTGTACAGCTATCAAGGACCTGACACAGAAGTATCCTGATGTAGATTTTGTTTATCCTATGCACCTCAATCCGAATGTTCGCAAACCGATACACGAGGTGTTCGGTGAGGATTTATCAAATCTTGGCAATATGTTCTTTATTGAGCCGTTGGAGTATTTATCCTTTGTCTATTTGATGGAGAAATCTACCATTGTGCTTACGGATAGTGGTGGTATTCAAGAGGAGGCTCCAGGACTTGGCAAACCAGTATTGGTTATGCGCGATACGACGGAGCGCCCAGAGGCATTGTCGGCAGGTACCGTTAAGTTGGTCGGAACAGATTATAATAAGATTGTAAATGAGGTTTCGTCATTGCTAGAAGACGAGGCAGCGTATGCAAAGATGAGTCAAGCGGTAAATCCTTATGGAGACGGCTTGGCGTGTGGAAGAGTGGTTGAAGTGTTGAAGTAGTTTCTGTGTGAAGTTATGAAAAGTAAGCCCAAAGTTCTAATATTGCAAGGTGCTATTGCGAATTATCGTGTAGCAACATTCAATATTATAGCGGACCATGTAGATCTTACTGTTGGAGAATATAAAGGTGATCATTCAAAAGAGGCTTGTAGATTCAAGAAAATTAGGTTAAATAGTTATAAATTAGGTCCTTTTATATGCATTAAATCGTTAAGACGTTATTGTAGGCAGTTCGATGTAGTCATTTTTATGGATGATTTGCACGCCTTGAGTTATTGCCTGCTGCCATTTGGACCACGTAAATACAAGGTAGTATCTTGGGGGTTTGGAATAAGGGCATCATACACAAAACTATATGATGTAAATAGAAAACATTCTTTTTTAGACAGAATATCACAATTCGTTAACGAATCATGCGATGCTGAGATATTCTATATGGAGAAAGCAAAGGAGTTCTGGCGCGGAACAACATTTAATATGAATAAGGTCTTTGTCGCCCCAAATACAACTTCTGTTGCTCCTATAGAATTTGTACCGTCGATGAAAAAAAATATTTTGTTCGTTGGTACTTTGTATGAAAAAAAAGGCATCAAATCATTGTTGCAAGCATACAAGTTGGCTCAGCAGAAAATAAAGGATATCCTTCCTCCATTGCATATTGTAGGAGATGGTGCAGATGCTGATAATTTAAAGCAATTTGTCGTTAGCAATGGATTGGAGAAGCAGGTTGTATTTCACGGCCCAATATACGATGAGACCGTATTGTCTTCTCATTTTCAGAAAGCATTGTTGTGTATCTCCCCTCATCAGGCTGGTTTATCTGTTGCCAAAAGTATGGGGTATGGTGTACCATTCGTAACATATAAGAACGCCATAACAGGAGGAGAACTGTACCATATTACAAACAATGTAAATGGTGTGTTGTTTGACAATGATGCTGATTTGGTTGATATAATTATTGATGCAGTAAGTAACCCACAAAAATATATTGAGATGGGTATGAGAGCCAAGGAGTATTATGACAATATGGCATCACCTATACATATGGCTCAAGGGGCATTAGATGCTATAAGGTTTGTATTAAGCGAGTAGTGCAGTATGCTGAAATTATAGGAGAATGCGGTTGAAATGTGGTACTTGAGTATTTTAACTCATATACAGAAGATTATAAAAACTATAGGAATAGAATATAACTAGTAAATCATATATAAACATTTGACCCTTATTTCACATATGGAAAAAACGATATCACATCAGAAGTGTCATCGCATATTGCTGAATATAGCAACGGCATTTCACAATATATGTGTGGCTCATAATATCCCATATTATATGTTGGGGGGAACTCAACTGGGCGCAGTAAGACATCGTGGAATGATTCCTTGGGATGATGACATGGATTTTGGAGTTCCGAGGGAGTATTTCGAGCAGTTAAAACATATTTTATCAACAGAATTACAGCCTTCGTATAATGTTATTTCGATAGATAGTACCACACAGTATTATGGTGGTTTTATTAAAATAGAGGATTCCAATACCGTTGTGGAGACTTTGGAGGATTGTAGTTTCCCATTAGGTCTAAATATAGACATATTTCCGTTGGATCGAACAAATGGGAATGTGGGTTTATTTTCAAGAAACAGCCTAATACTTTTATTGTATAAGATAGAAAATTATCGTTTCGGGAAGATAAGAGGAGGGAGATTTCTTAAATGGTTTATCTCTAAAATGTTAAAGGTGTGTCTGCCATTGTTGGATAGAAAAACAATATATAGCATTATAAATAGACATCTTTTAGTGGGAAAAGGAGAGTATATTGCGAACTATTATGGGGCATGGGGCCATAAAGAGATCGTTAAAGCTGATTATTTTGGAGTCCCGACTTTGTATGATTTTGAGGGTACAAAATTTTATGGGGTGCAATACCCCGATAAATATTTGACTCACCTATATGGCGACTATATGCAGTTGCCCCCCGAAGAAAAAAGACATACTCATATCAAAAATGCATATTATAAATAAGTATGAAAAAAGTTATCACTTACGGTACATTTGACCTATTACATTATGGTCATATCAACCTACTCCGCAGAGCCAAAGAGTTGGGCGATTTTTTGATCGTGGCAATATCTACCGATGAATTTAATTGGAACGAGAAACAAAAAAAGAGTTATTTTACTTTTGAACAGCGCAAGGCAATGCTTGAAGCAATTAAATATGTCGATATGGTTATTCCTGAGGAGAATTGGGAGCAGAAGCGTAGTGATGTCAAAAAGTACAATATCGACACATTCGTTATAGGCGATGATTGGAAAGGTAAATTTGATTTTTTAGAGGAAGAGGGTTGCAAAGTAGTATATCTTTCGCGCACTCCCGAAATCAGCACAACACAGATTAAGACAGACATAAAATTAAAGTAACAGAGCATAGACTTGTGCCGTTAAATGTAATAGTTTGTGTTACGGGATTTTAACATACGCAGTCTGAGGTAGAGTTGAATAGCGATAGCGTTAAATAATACAAGAAGAGATATGCCAAAATTATTACAAATAGCCGATAGTGTAAATTCTGGTTCGGTGGGAAGAATTGCCGAGCAGATTGGCGAAACTGTTATGAGGCGTGGATGGGAGAGTTATATCGCCTATGCACGAGTGTGTAACCCGAGTAAGTCCAAGACTATAAAGATTGGTAATAAGTTGGAGCTCTATTGGCACGGTATAATGACTCGTCTGTTCGATAGGCATTGTCTCCATTCAACCAATGCAACTCAGAAACTTATCCAGCAGATTAAAGAAATCTCTCCGGATATTATACAACTTCATCATATTCACGGATACTTTTTGAATATGAGGGTATTGTTCGACTATCTCTCATCAGTGAATATTCCTATAATATGGGTATTCCACGATTGTTGGTCAATGACAGGACATTGTGCTTATTTTGAGTTCGCAAACTGTGATAGGTGGAAGACAGGGTGTTATGACTGTCCCGAGAAAAAGTCTTATCCGGGAAGTCTGCTTTGTGATCGTTCAAAGAAAAACTACATTGAGAAGCGTGATTTGTTTACTTCGGTTAAGGATTTGACGATAGTGCCTGTCTCTAATTGGTTGGGAGGAATTGTAAAGCAGTCGTTCCTTAAAGATTACGATGTAAATGTTATACACAATGGTATCGATATACAAAAATTTCAGCCAACACAAAGTGATTTAAGAGAGAAGTTCTCAATCTTCGATAAAAACATTATTCTCGGTGTTGCGTTACCGTGGAGTCCACGAAAAGGATTGAAAGATATCATCAAACTCTCATCGTATCTTTCGAGCGATAAGTATCAGATAGTGTTGATTGGCTTGTCGGAAGAACAATTAAAACAACTACCAAGTGGCATTATTGGCTTAACGAGAACAGAGAGTGTTGAGGAGCTGGCTCAATGGTATTCGGCAGCAGATGTTTTTGTAAACCCTACGTACGAGGATACCTATCCGACTACAAATCTCGAAGCGATATCTTGTGGCACACCGGTCGTTACATATCGTACTGGTGGTAGTCCGGAGTCAGTAACACCGCAAACAGGTCGAGTAGTTGAACAGGGCAATATCGAGGCGGTTGCAAAGGCAATAGAGTCGCTATGTAGAGCGGATAGAGATGAAACGCGTAGAGTATGCCGAGAGTATGCTGTGGCGCACTTCGATAAGCAGGAGTGCTTCAAAAAGTATTTAGAGTTGTACGAAGAAAAAATTATAATACAATTTTAAGTTATGGATAGCGAATACAAAAGATGTAGTTGCTGTGTGATGGATACGACAGACCCCGATATCAGATTTGACGATAACGGCGTTTGTAATCGTTGTAATGAATTCAAGCAGAGGATTGAAAAGTGGTGGAATTACGGAGTAGGGCATGAGCAAGAGTTGCAACAGCAAATAACAGAAATTAAGAACTCCGGAAAGGGCAAACGATATGATTGTATACTGGGTTTGAGTGGCGGATTAGATAGTAGCTATCTGTTGCATTTAGCTGTCAAAGAGTGGGGACTGAGACCATTCGTTTTCCATGTTGATGCTGGTTGGAATCTGCCGGTTGCAGAGAGTAATATCCGTAAAATATGCGACAAATTGGGTATCGAGTTGCATATAGAGCGCATGGACTGGGAGGATATGCGCCAGATGCAGTTGGCTTTCTTTAAGACAGGACATGCCGGACTTGATGCGCCTCAGGATCACGCTTTCATCGCACAAGTAGATAAATTCTCCCAGAAATTGGGTGTTAAATATATCCTAAATGGATATAATATCTCCACAGAGATTGTCGCGAATCCCGCTTCGTGGAATGATGGCGCCGGCCCAACGGGTGATGGCCTATATATTAGAGATGTTTTGAAAAAACACGGCAATTTCAAAACCAAGCATTACACATATACTTCGGGGTTTAGGCATAAGTTCTGGTTGCCTTATGTGAAAGGTGTTAAAACACTTACCCTCTTGAATTATGTCCCTATCACTAAACAAGGCATGATAGATACTCTAAGAGAGGAATATGGGTATGAGGCGTATTCACAGAAGCATTTTGAGGATTTGCTTACCAAATTTATAGAAGGTTGGTGGCTTCCTACTCGTTTCGGCTACGATATCCGAAAAGCTCAATTATCCAGTTTGGTCGTTACAAAGCAGATGTCTCGCGAGGAGGCGTTGGCTATATTAAGTAATCCTCCATTGTCCGATGAAGAATCGAAGGAACTGTTTAAGATAGTCGCTGATAAATTAGAAATTACAGAGGAGGAATTAACACAGTATCATCAAATGCCTAAGATATATAAGAAATATAGAAGTAATGCTTGGGCATTCGAGTTGGGTATAAAGTTATATACGGTGTTAGGTTTGGATAAACGCATACGAAAATAGAAAAAACAAGCAACTTCCCCAAACCATCAATCTTCAAAGACAAAGTCCTGTTGATTACGGGCGGTACGGGAAGAATTGAGAATGTTATATCCCTATACTCCACGTCAAGATGAGAATCCTCGTAATATCAAATAATAGTTTCTCAAAGACCGAGAATAATGGCAAGACTTTGTGCTCCATATTCTCAGGTTTTGAGCCGAACGAGCTTGCGCAACTATATTTCGGTGTGGGAGAGGAGCCTAATGAGGAGTTTTGCAGTAATTACTATCGAGTGACTGAATTTGATATTCTAAAATCTATCTATAGCCGTTCCCGTACAACTGTCAATACTCATCAAGATTTAATCTGCGACATCAAAAATAACATCAGGTGCAAAGAGCCGTGGTATTATCGAAAAATATATAGCAGGAGTATGAGGCTTGTGAGAGAGTACTTGTGGAAAACCAATATCTGGGACTCTCCCGAGTTGCGTGATTGGATTGAGAGGTTCAAGCCTGAGGCTATATTTGCGATGTTAGGCTCAAATATATATTCCCACAGTATCTCGATACGTCTATCCGAGCGTTACAATATACCTCTTTTTGTCTATTTCACAGATGATTATGTACTCAACTCTACGGCAAGAAGCATTGTTGATAGAGTACATTACCGCTTGTTGCGCAGAAAGTATAAAGAGACTGTATCAAAGGCCTATATGTCTTATGCGATAGGGCGGAAGATGCAGTGTGATTACTCAAAGTTCTTCTCCAAGCCTTTCGGTATATTGGGCAATAGTATTGATATAGACAAATATTCGCATTTGTTGCCTAAGAAGATTGAAAAGGATACACCTATACTTATATCGTATATAGGTGCGATACACTCGAATCGTTGGAAGACGATAGTGGCTTTAGGCGAGATAGTCAAGGAGATTAACAGTAAATACCATTATGGCGAGATACAGATAAAGGTATTTAGTCCTACAAGACCGAGAAGGAGCGCGATGTTAATGCTCGTAAAGTCGGGAGTCGAATTTTGTGGTGTGTTGGATTCTGAGGGAGTGCTTCAGCAGATGGAGCAGAGCCATTTCCTTCTGCATGTGGAGAGTTTTGACAAGAGAAATAGAACCTATGTGAGATACTCCGTATCGACAAAAATATCGGAGTATCTATCAAGTAATAGAGTAGTTCTTGCCTACGGCCCTCACGAGGTGGCATCAATGCAGTTGCTCAAAGATAATAATTTGGGCTGTTGCTTGACCGATCTTGACACAAAGGAGGAGATTGTACAGAAGATATGCGCAGCTATCGAGAACTACAACTCATACGATTATACTCGTGCCAAGCAGTTTGTATTGGACAACTATAGCAGGGAGGTAATGTCGGGTAGTTTGATGTGCGATTTATCCAAAGCCATTCAAGAGAATAATAAAAAATAGGTATAATATAAACAATTAAAACAATTTTTACGCAATGTCAATTTTCAAAGACAAAGTCCTGTTGATTACAGGCGGTACGGGCAGTTTCGGAAACGCCGTACTTCGTAGATTCCTTGATTCGGATATCAAGGAGATTCGTATCTTCTCGCGTGACGAGAAGAAGCAAGACGATATGCGTCATGCATTACAAAACCCAAAGGTGAAGTTTTACATCGGCAATGTGCGCGAGAAGTCTTCGGTAGATGTAGCTATGCGCGGTGTCGATTATGTATTCGCAGCAGCTGCATTGAAGCAGGTCCCTTCGTGCGAGTTCTTCCCTATGGAGGCTACGATGACAAATGTTATCGGCACGAACAATGTTCTCCTCTCGGCTATTGAGCACGGAGTTAAGAATGTTGTTGTGCTTTCTACCGATAAGGCGGCATACCCAATCAACGCAATGGGTATCTCGAAGGCGTTGATGGAGAAGGTGGCTATTGCCAAAGGCCGTGAACTCGGTCAGGGCGCTGCAACTACAATCTGTTGCACCCGTTACGGCAATGTTATGGCATCGCGTGGCTCGGTTATTCCGTTGTGGGTTGAGCAGATGGAGCAGGGCAAGCCTATCACAATCACCGACCCCGAGATGACTCGTTTTATGATGACCCTCGATGACGCTGTTGATTTGGTTATCTACGCCTTCACTCACGGTGAGAATGGCGATTTGTTCGTTCAGAAGGCTCCGGCAGCTACTCTCTCAACATTGGCAGAGGCATTGAAGCAGACCTACGCAAAGGTTAATCCAGCATATGGTGAGACGGAGGTTAAGGTTATCGGTACACGCCACGGAGAGAAGTTGTACGAAACACTTGTTACTCGCGAGGAGATGGCAAAGGCTGTCGATATGGGTGACTACTATCGTATTCCTTGCGATAACCGCGATTTGAATTATGATAAGTTCTTCGTTGAGGGCAACGAGAAGGTTTCAAAAATTGAGGACTACCACTCGCATAACACTCGCCGTCTCGATGTTGAGGGTATGAAGGAGTTGTTGTTGAAGTTGCGCTTTATCCGCGAGGATTTGGGTTTGCAGCCACGCGCTAAATCGAGAGAAATACGTAGCGAGTAATGTCCAAGATTAAAGTTGTTGAGGGCGAGATTTTCCGCGATGCGCGTGGACAAATATCCTCGTTAAATAATTTCCACTTTGAGGGGGTGAAGCGTTGCTATATTATTCATCATCCCGATACATCGGTGGTGCGTGGTTGGAACGGACACCAATTCGAGAAGAAGTGGTTTTACTGCATTAAGGGCTCATTCACAGTTGCCCTTGTTGAGGTGGATAATTGGGAGAATCCATCGCCCGACCTTGTCCCCGAGATTTTCGAGTTGAGCGACAATGATAGCAAGATAATCTGCGTGCCAGAGGGATACGCCAACTGCATCAAAGCGCACGAAAAGGACTCCATATTACTTGTATTATCGGGTAAAATTTTGGAGGAGGCGTTGCTTGATAGTTGGAGGTATGATAAAGACCTCTGGGTGGACTGGTCGAAATACTAACGAATTATGAAAATTTTAGTTACAGGCGCAAAGGGTTTTGTTGGACAAAACCTATGCGCGCAACTCAAAAATATCCGCGATGGCAAGGCAAAGTGCTATGGCGATGTCGTTGTTGAGGAGGTTTTCGAGTACGATATCGACTCCACAGCGGAGGAGTTGGAGCGTTACTGCAAGGAGGCGGACTTTGTCTTTAACCTTGCAGGCGTAAACCGCCCACAGAACAACGAGGAGTTTATGGCGGGCAACTTTGGCTTTGCCTCGACCTTGCTCGAAACGCTCGAAAAGTATGGCAATACTGCTCCCGTGATGTTGTCATCATCAATTCAGGCAACTTTGGCGGGCCGTTTTGGCGATAGCGAGTATGGTCGCAGCAAGCGCGCAGGCGAGGAGCTATTCTTTAATTATAGCACGCGTACGGGCGCGCGCGTGTTGGTCTATCGCTTTCCGAACCTGTTTGGCAAGTGGTGTCGTCCGAACTACAACTCGGCAGTGGCGACCTTCTGCAACAATATAGCCAACGACTTGCCTATTATGGTAAACGACCGTTCAACAGAGTTGGAGTTGCTCTATATCGATGACTTGGTGGACGAGATGATTGGCGCACTCAAAGGCGAGGAGCACCACTGCGAGTTCGAGGGTGTAGAGACTGTTTTGTGCGACAACGGCAAGTATTGCGCTGTGCCTACTACGCATAAGATTACGCTCGGCGAGATTGTCGATTTGTTGGAGTCGTTCAAGGCGCAGCCGCAGACACTTGTCGTACCTGAAATTCCGTACAACTCCTTTGCGAAGAAGTTGTACTCGACCTATTTGAGCTATCTGCCGAAGGAGAAGGTGTCGTTCGAGTTGAAGATGAACTGCGATGCTCGTGGCTCGTTTACGGAGTTGTTGCGTAGCGAGAAGTGCGGACAGGTGAGCGTGAATATCTCGAAACCGGGCATTACCAAGGGCGAACATTGGCACAATACCAAATGGGAGTTCTTTATCGTGGTGTCGGGACACGGCTTGATTCAGCAACGCAGAGTAGGCTCTGACGAGGTGCTGAACTTTGAGGTTAGCGGTGAGAAGATCGAGGCGGTACATATGCTGCCGGGCTACACCCACAATATTATCAATCTCTCCGATACAGAAGATTTGGTAACGGTGATGTGGGCAAACGAGGCGTTTGACCCATCGAAACCGGATACATACTTTGATCCTGTTGAAAAATTAAAGAAATAAAAGATATGAACTTTTCAAATGTAAAATTTGCTGATAATGGCAAACTCAAACTCTTAATTATTGTGGGCACTCGCCCCGAGATTATCCGCTTGGCTGCGGTGATTAACAAGTGCCGAAAGTATTTCGATTGTATTCTCGCTCATACGGGACAGAACTACGACTACAACCTTAATGGCATATTTTTCCGCGACCTGAAGTTGGCGGAGCCTGAGGTCTATCTCGATGCCGTAGGCGACGACTTGGGTGCAACGATGGGAAATATCATCAACTCATCGTATAAGTTGATGGTGCAGATTAAGCCCGATGCAGTGTTGGTACTCGGCGATACAAACTCTTGCCTTTCGGTGATTGGCGCAAAGCGTCTGCATATCCCAATCTTCCATATGGAGGCGGGAAATCGTTGTTTTGATGAGTGCTTGCCTGAGGAGACAAATCGCCGTATCGTGGATATTATTTCGGATGTGAACATCTGCTACTCGGAGCACGCACGCCGCTACCTCAATGCTTCGAGCGTAGCAAAGGAGCGCACTTATGTTAGTGGCTCGCCAATGGCGGAGGTGTTGCACGAAAATTTGGCAGAGATTGAGGCAAGCGATATTCACGCGCGATTGGGCTTGGAGAAGGGCAAGTATATCCTTTTGTCGGCTCACCGCGAGGAAAATATCGATACCGAGAAGAACTTTACATCGCTCTTTACCGCAATTAACAAGATGGCGGAGAGGTACGATATGCCGATTTTGTACTCGTGCCACCCACGCAGTCGTAACCGATTGGCTTCAAGCGGTTTCGAGTTGGATAAGCGAGTTATTCAGCACGAGCCACTTGGATTCCACGACTACAACTGCTTGCAGATGAATGCCTTCGCAGTGGTATCGGATAGTGGAACACTGCCTGAGGAGAGTTCGTTCTTTACAAGCGTTGGACACTCGTTCCCGGCGGTATGTATTCGTACTTCGACCGAACGACCAGAGGCATTGGATAAGGGGTGCTTTATCTTGGCGGGCATCGACGAGCGATCGTTGTTGCAGGCGGTAGATACAGCTGTTGAGATGGTAAAGAATGGCGATAATGGCATTCCTGTACCTAACTACACCGACGAAAACGTCTCGACCAAGGTTGTGAAGTTGATCCAGTCCTACACCGGCATCGTAAACAAAATGGTTTGGCGAAAGTAGCATAGTGCTCTATGGGCAAGAGGATTCTGCTTGTAACTCAATATTTCTACCCCGAGAACTTCAAATGCAATGATATCGCTTTTGAATTGCAGAAGCGTGGTTATGAGGTAACTGTGCTGACGGCTATTCCGAACTACCCACAAGGGAGGTACTTCGATGGTTATGGGCTCTTCAAGCGCAGGGTGGAGTATATTCAGGGTGTGAAAGTTATACGAGGCTTTGTTGTTCCTCGAGGTAAGGGCGGAAAGATTATGTTGTCTTTGAACTACCTGACATATCTCGTATCCTCGTGCTTTTTAGCGTTATATCTCGCTTTGCGTCATAAGTACGATGCTGTATTTGTGCATCAGGTGTCGCCTGTGACTATTGGAGTGGCAGCAACACTCATAAAGAAGATGCAGAAGATACCGATGTACTTCTGGGTGCTTGACCTTTGGCCAGAGAGCCTTACTGCTGCAATAGGTTTGCGGAATAAGTATATCCTTGGGTTCTTTTCGAGAATGGTGCGATGGTTCTATCGTAACTCGGATAAGATACTAATAAGTTCAAAGGGCTTCGAGCGCTCTATTTGCGATAAGGGAGATTTTGCATCGAAGATAGTATATTTCCCGAATTGGGTAGATTCTGCTCTTACAGCGAATGCTGATGTTGAAACTCCGACCGTACCGAATGGTTTTGTGGCGATGTTCACAGGTAATATAGGCGAGTCGCAAGATTTCGGAACGGTGCTGAAAGGCGCAGAACGGCTCAAAGAGAATACGAATATCCATTTCGTAATTGTCGGAAACGGACGAGCAAAAGGTTGGGTTGATGAACAAATTGCTCAACGCAATTTATCAGCTACGGTACATTGTGTAGGCTCATATCCGTTGGAGGCTATGCCTGCGACATTTGCAAAGGCTGATGTGTTGTTTGCTGCACTGAAAGATGATCCTATTTTTGCATTGACTGTACCAGCAAAAATACAAGCCTATATGTCTGCAGGAAAACCGATTATTACGATGATAAATGGTGAGACAAAGGAGCTCATTGATAGCATAGGTTGTGGCATAGCGATACCAGCAGGAGATGACGAGACTTTTGCTGAAAGTGTTTTGCAATTGGCAAATATGTCGTTGTCGAAGCGCGCAGAGATTGGAGAGAAAGGAAGAAAATTTGCCGATAAGCACTTCAATTTCGCAACACAAATGACTCTTCTTGAAAAGATTGTAAATGAATAGTAATAATCCTACAACCACCCTCTTCCATCTTCTTCGTATTGCTATCGGTACGGAAGAGATTGGAGATTACAATTTTGAAGGTGTATCGTGGCAGGCGGTATATCGTCTTGCTCGCAAGCAGGGTGTGTTGGCTATCGCTTTTGATGGTTTGACAAAACTCTTTGAACACAATAAAGAGTTTGCAAAGGCGTTCCCGCAATCGCTGAAATTACAGTGGATAAATGCCACTTTCACAATCGAACATCGTTACGAAAAACAACGCGATGTGTGTGCCGAGTTGGCTGAAAAGTGGGCAGAGCAAGATGTTAAAACATTGTGCCTTAAAGGTTTGGCATTTAGCACCTACTATCCGGTACCAAGCCATCGCGAGTGTGGCGATTTCGACTGCTACCTCTACCATAATTACAAAAAAGGTAACGATATTGCCCGTGAGCTGGGCGCAAAAGTCGATGATGGGTGGTACAAGCACTCCGAGATAATCTACCGCAAGGTGATGATTGAAAATCATCGTTTTATCGTTGCAGTGCGCAATGGCAAAAAGTATATGGCGTTACACAGGTTGCTTGATGAAATTGCCCGCACCGAACCGACAACTCCGCTTTTCGATACAAAAATCGAGATGCCTTCGGCGATGTTTAATGCGCTGTTTTTGAATTATCACTCGCTGACGCACTTCCTCTCGGAGGGTATCCGTCTGCGTCATCTTCTCGATTGGGCGATGTTCATTCAACGAGAGCAGAACAATCTCGATTGTGAGCGTTTCTATAACCTTTGTGAGGAGTATGATATGCGTGCATTTGTGGATTGTTCTACGGCTTTGGCGGTTGAAATTTTTGGTATCGAGATTTCCAATCCGAAGATTGTCGTACAGAGTCCATATACTGAGCGCGTACTCTCCTCGATAATCAACGATGATGATAGTGTTTTCTCGCAGAATATCGGGGCGTGGCGTAAGCGTGTTATGTTGGTACGCAACATATTTGCATCGCGTTGGAAGTACGAGGCATTCTCGAATAAGGGTATCATATCGAAGTTCTTTTCGTTGGTTTGGGGCTTTTTTACCCACCCCGAGGAGAATTAGCGCGTGAGAATAGAAAAAAGTTACTATATTTGTAGATTACTATATTATTACTATGGCAAAAGTAGCACTTTTTGCGGGGTCGTTTGATCCATTTACTCGCGGACATGAGGCGGTAGTTGAGGAGGCGTTACGACTCTTCGATGAGGTTGTTGTGGCGGTGGGGGAGAATGTATCGAAACATTCGTTGCTCTCCGTGGAGGAGCGTTGCCGATTGATAGAGGAGGTCTATAAAGACAAGAGTCGTGTTCGTGTAGCGAGTTACTCAACTTTGACGGGCGACTTTGCTCGCGAGGTTGGTGCTACGGCTTTGGTGCGTGGCGTGCGCAATACGGTCGATTTCGAGTTCGAGCGAACCATCGAGATTACCAATCGCCAACTCTTTCCCGAGTTGACAACAGTGTTATTACCTACACCTGTCGAGTATATGCACATATCATCGAGTATGGTGCGCGAATTGTTGGCGTTTGGACGAGATGTCACAGATTATTTGCCACAGAATATAAAGATTGACAACTATATAAAATAAATATAAAACGGCTAATGGCTAACAGCTAATGGCTAATGGCCCAAAAATTAAGTAAAATGGAATTTTCAGCGGAAATGATTGCCGGATTACTCGGCGGTGAAGTGATTGGAGATGGAGATGCTTCGATTTACACAGTCTCTTCGATTGAAGGAGGTAAGGAGGGTGGTTTGGCATACCTCTCAAACCCTCGATTTGAACCGTATCTCTATACTACAAAGTGTTCGATAGTGCTTGTAGAGCGCGATTTCGAGCCGAAGCAGAAGGTCTCGGCTACGCTTATCAAGGTCGATAACGTAAATGCCTGCGTATTGCGTCTGCTCGATATGTATAATGCAATGAAGCCACAGAAAAAGGGTGTGTCGAAGTTGGCATCGATATCGAAGAAAGCTAAGATTGGCAAGGATTGCTATATTGGCGATTTTGCGGTTGTTGAGGCTGGAGCTGTGATTGGCAATGGAGCGAAGATATATCCACAGTGCTATGTTGGCGACAATGTGCAGATTGGCGATAAAACAACGCTCTATGCAGGTGTCAAGATATACGAGGGTTGCAAGATAGGTGCTAACTGTATCCTCCACGCAGGAGCAGTTATTGGTGCTGATGGTTTCGGCTTTGCACCGAATGCGGAGGGAGGTTTCGACAAGATTCCGCAACTCGGAAATGTGATTATCGAGGATAATGTCGAGATTGGTGCAAATACCTGCATCGACCGTGCAAAGACAGATTCGACAATTATCCGTAAGGGTGTTAAGTTGGATAACCTCATCCAGATTGGTCACAATGTACAGATAGGCGAGAATACAGTATCGTCATCACAGACAGGTGTTGCAGGTACTACAAAGATTGGTGCAAACTGCTTTATTGGCGGTCAGGTTGGTTTTGCCGACCATATTACCATTGGCGACCGTGTGAAGATTGGCGCACAGAGTGGTATCGACAAAGATGTACCTGATGGAGAGTTCCGTTTCGGCTCGCCTGCGCTTGGAGGCATCAACTATCACCGTTCGTTTGCGGTGTTTAAGGAGTTGCCGGATTTGCGCCGCCGTGTAATGAAGTTGGAGGCAGCGCTGGCAAAGAAAGAGGAGTAAAATTTGAAAAATTATAGCGTTATGAAGAGATTTATTTTGACTTTAATGGTTGCTATGGCTTTTGTGGGTTGTAGCTCAAACAGATGTGAAATTGTAGGTGCTATCGGCGATACATCAATCGATGCAGGTACAGTATATCTTACCGATATGTGGGATACACGCTCCGTTATAGATTCGGTTGAGGTAAAGGATAGCAAGTATCGTATGGTGTTAAAAGATGCCAAACCGACCTTCGCACAATTGGTGCACTCGAATGGTCGCCCTATTGCGTATCTGTTTGTCGAGAGTGGCAAGATTCAGATTATAGACGATTTCGAGAACAGCATTTCGCGAGCAATTGGCACACCTGCCAATGAGGCTTTTGAGGCTATGATGACACGCAATCAGGAGCTTATCGCGAAGTATCGTCAGGCTGTAAGCGAGGGCAATAAGGCGGAAGCCGAGGCTATAGACAAGGAGCACGAGCAAATGCAGGTCGAGTTCTTGGAGAATAACAAGAATAATGTATTCGGAGTATTTATGTTACAACAACTCTCATATTCAGAGCCATCGAAGAGTATGCTCGAGAAGTTGAATTCTTTGCCTGAGCATTTGCAACAACTTCCTATTGTTACTCGAATGAAGGAGAGTGCCGAGCGTAAGTTCAAGACCGAACCACAAGCAGAGGGTAGCGACTATGTCCCTCACTACATAAATATCGAACAACCAACACCGAGTGGCAAGATGGTGTCGCTCAAGTCGGTCGTTGAGAATAAGAAAAATCGCTATGTATTGCTCGATTTTTGGGCTTCGTGGTGTGGACCTTGTATGGGAGAGATGCCATATCTGAAGGAGGCTTATAAACTCTACCACAAAAAGGGCTTTGAGATTTATGGCGTATCGTTCGATGCAAAGAAGGAGGCTTGGCAGGGTGCTATCGAGAAGCAACAGATGAAGTGGGTGAATGTCAGCACTTTGGAGCGATTTGATAATCCTGCAGCAGAGGATTATGCTGTAGAGTCTATCCCTACAAATTATCTTATTGACTGCTCGAATGGCGTTATTATCGCAAAGAATTTGCGTGGTGAGGCGGTGCTTGAGAAGTTGGCAGAGTTGCTTAAATAGTGGCTATGGCACAACCGAAGGAGGTATATCGCATTTTGGGCATTGACCCCGGCACGAACTATACGGGTTATGGCGTGTTGGAGGTTGATGGCAGGGAGTTGCGTGCTGTTGTGATGGGGGAGATAGACCTCCACAAAATCGCCGACCCCTATGCCAAGTTGCAATATATCTTCAAGAGTGTCAGTCGATTGGTCGCAGAGTATAAGCCGCGCGAGGTGGCGTTGGAGTCGCCATTTTTCGGGCAGAATGTGCAGTCGATGCTCAAACTTGGTCGCGCACAGGGTGTGGCTATGGCTGCGGCATTGAGTCAGGAGGTTGATGTCTTCGAGTATGCACCTTCGCGAATTAAGCAGTCGGTTGTGGGGTTAGGCTCGGCATCGAAGGAGCAGATTGCGGGCGTGGTGATGAAGACGCTGCATATCGAAGAGGCACCGAAAAAACTCGATGCTACGGACGGTATGGCGGTGGCGCTATGCCACTATTATTCAATCTCCTCGCCTATAAATCGGGCGCTTGGTAGTGATAAGGTCAAAGGCTTGGGCGGCGATAAAAAAGCCCGCAAACGAGGCACAAAATCGTGGGAACAATTCCTACGCGAAAATCCAGAGAGGGTACATTAAGTATCCTCTTTTTTTGTGAAAATTTAATCTTTGATTGTTAGTTAAAAAATAATTGTATAAATTTGTAGCGTAATCGTAAGATTGCAAACATATTATTAGTGAAAGTGTTTCGCTAATCCTTGGAGATAAAATTTGGCGATTTTAACAAGTAGGGATAAGCAATCTAACACTCACCACCGCATTTGGTATATTCTTTTCTATATACCATTCGGTGTGGGGTATTGTTTATTTACTTGTGGGCCACGCCAAATGCCTATTTCCAGATAAACGAGCAACTCCACACTTTCTATTTTTATATTAACCGCACATTCGGGGTTGGTGAGCAAACAAAAACTTATTATGAAAAGGTTAGTTTTTACTTTGTTGACGACACTTTTGTTCTGTTTTGGTTGTACAACAGACGGAGTGTATGATGATTCTGATCTATCCAATCGTATAGACGAATTGGAGGATAGAGTTGACAAGTTGGAGGATTTATGTAAGGAGATGAATACTAATATAGCTTCTCTCCAAACAATTGTTTCGGCATTGCAGAAGAATGATTACATCAAGAGTATTACTCCTATTGTTCGCAATGGTGAAACTATTGGCTACACAATTATTTTTGCTAATAGTGAGCCTGTGACAATCTACCATGGTGAGAATGGTAAGGACGGAGTTGATGGTGTAAATGGTCAGGATGGAAAAGATGGTTCGACTCCACAAGTCGGAGTAAAGCAGTATATTGATGGGATATACTATTGGACAATCAATGGAGAATGGTTACTTGATGAGCATGGTAATAAAATCAAAGCTACTGGCGCTGACGGTCAAAATGGTGCTGATGGAGAGAATGGTCAGAATGGTGCTGACGGAAAAGATGGTGTTACTCCGCAACTTAAAATAGAGGATAACTATTGGTATGTATCATACGATAATGGTACCACTTGGACTAAACTTGGCAAGGCAACAGGAGAAGATGGAAAAGATGGTAACGATGGTGCAGATGGTGCAGATGGTGAGGACGGTAAAGATGGTAGTGATGGCGCCGATGGCACTGACGGAAGCAATGGAGATTCAATTTTCCAGAGTATCGACACCTCAAATCCCGATTATATTCTCTTTACGCTCACTAATGGTACCGTTATAAAGATTCCTACTTGGGGAGCTTTCGAACAGTTGAAGCAGATGTGTAACGAAATGAATGCCAATATTGTAGCATTGCAGTCGATTGTCAATGCGCTACAAGAGAATGATTATATTACCTCTGTAACACCACTTATGGAGAATGGTGCGCAGATTGGCTATACCATTACATTTGCCAAGAGTGGAAGCATCGTGATATATCATGGCAAAGATGGTGCTGACGGCAAAGATGGAGCAAATGGTACAAACGGCTCCAATGGCAGTGCTGCTGAGGTTCCCGTTATTGGTGTAAAACAATATACAGATGGTTGCTACTATTGGACTCTCAATGGAGAGTGGTTGTTAGACGATAATGGCAACAAGGTGCGCGCTTCTGCAATAGATGGCAAAGATGGTGCAGATGGCACGAATGGCTCAAATGGACAAGATGGCCAGAATGGCTCAAATGGTGCTGACGGCAAAGATGGTGCAGACGGCATTACTCCTCAGCTCAAAATCGAGGAGGGCTATTGGTATGTATCGTACGACAATGGCTCGACTTGGACAAAACTTGGCAAGGCAACTGGCGAAGACGGAAAAGATGGTCAAAATGGCGAAGACGGAAAAGACGGCGTGAATGGCTCTGACGGCAAAGACGGAGTAAATGGTGCAGATGGCAAAGATGGCGATTCATTCTTCCAATCGGTTACCGAAAACGAGGACTATGTAGTATTTACCTTAGCCGATGGAACGACCTTTAATGTTCCAAAGAGTAAGCCTTTCTCCATTACATTCGATACCGATACAATCAAATTCTCGTTAGGCTGTACCTATACTATTAATTACACTATCAATGGTGCTGACGAGCTTACCTCGATGCAGGTAATGACATCAGATGGCTTGCGAGCATCTTACGAGCATGGAACATTGGACAACGGTACATTGTCGGGAGTTATATCTGTAACAACTCCTAAAACCTTAGTGGAGCGTACCTCCATTGCTGTGCTTGTGTCTGATGGTCGCAGTCGTGTTTTGATGCAGGCACTCAACTTTGTGTATGAGGGTGTTAATGATATCGCCGATGGTGTATTGATTATTACAGCAGGCCAAGCTCTTGCCGTAGGTTGCGAGGGTGGAACTATCGAGGTGCCTTTACAGACCAATATGAACTACTATGTTGAGATTGATGATACGGCTGCTTCGTGGCTCTCGCCAGTAGCCACTTTGTCAAGAGCAACTCTTCGTGAGGAGACTTTGCGCTTCTCGGCGAGCAAGAACAATGGCGGCGAGCGTTACGGATTTGTCTATTTGAAGAGTGTTGCAGATAATTCGCTCATTCAGACTCTCTGCATCACCCAGCACGCTAACGAGACAGTCTTGGCAGAAGTTATCAACTTTGCAGATCCTAATTTTGAGGCGTGCGCACTTGCTGTATGCGACTTTGATAGTAGCGGCACAATTACCAAGGCAGAGGCTTTGGAGGTAGTAGCATTGAGTATGAGCAGTAAGTCTATTACCGATTTAAGAGGTTTGGAACACTTTACAAACCTTACATCGCTTAATATTTCGAGCAACTCAGGGTTGAAAAGTGTTGATTTATCGGCTCTTACCAAACTTGAAACGCTCGACTGCAATCGTTGTACAGGACTAACATCTCTTGATGTAACTAAGAATGTTGTGCTTAGAGTGTTGAATTGTCAATACGCTACTTTTACATCTTTGGATTTGTCGAAGAATATGGCTATCGAGTCGTTGGATTTATACCTTGCCAAAGAAATAAAGGCGTTAGATTTGAGTGATCATTCTCAAATCAAATATGTAAATGTTGCTGGTGACAAATATACTACGACTAATTTAATATCACTAAAAGTAACAGGATGTTCAAAATTGGAGACATTAAAGTGTGGTGCAACACAAATATCAACATTAGATATTAGCAGTAATAAAGAGTTAAGACTATTGAATTGTGCAACCACAAGTTTAACACACTTGGACACCTCTAAAAATGCTAAATTACAGGAGCTTAATGTATCGGGAACTCCATTAAGGACTCTGAATGTGTCGCACAATAGTATGCTTAATAAGCTGTATGTAGCATACAATCCTTTTATTGAGGAGATTAACCTTGGTAATAATCGTCGTATAACTTCCTTGGAACTTATTGATGATAACTCGGTTTCACGACCTGTGAGAGGACTGAAAATTATCGGTAGTGAGTTAGAAACAATAACATATAGAACAAGCCATACCTTTGAAAGGTCTCCATTGGGAGAGTTGGATCTATCGCAAGCACCAAATATCACCTCGTTGTCAATTGAAAGTGCATTTAGCCTCCGTGAATTAGATTTGTCCAATTTATCTCAATTAAAGAGCCTAATATTAAGTGGTTGCTATGCTCTTGAAGGGGTGGATGTATCTAAAAATACTGAACTTGTAGAGTTCCATTACGCAAGTAGTAACAGTGACTGCTTATTGGAGAAGATTGATTTTTCAAATAACAAAAAATTGCAAACAGTGAAATTCCAAGGATGCAATATCTCGGAATTGGATTTATCTAATAATTTGCAGGTTAACAATTTAAATCTTTTGAATACTCCAAAGTTGCAATTGCTTAATCTTGGCGATAATATACATATTACAAGACTTAATAGTATAGGTAAGGCAGATAATATTAAGATAGTATCAAAATATCTTAATATGCTAACAAATGGTTCCAATGTTCGCTTAGAAGCAGGTTCATCTATAGATGTTACAGAGTGTCCAAATCTTTCAGATGTTCGCATAACCAGCAATAAACTACAAAGTATAGATCTTAGCAAAAATCCAAAACTGTGGAAGTTGAATATGGAATGCTCAAATCTTGTTGAATTGGATTTGTCGAATAACCCTGAACTAATATCTGTGACTGTACATAATCAAAATTATAATAGTAACGAAAAGCATTTATTGGAGAAACTTAATATTTCAGGGTGCTCAAAATTGCAAACATTAGAAATTTGGTATAACTACTTAGAAACACTTGATTTATCTACTAATACTGCTTTGACTACATTAAAATGTTGGGGCAATAATTTGAAGATACTTGATGTTAGCAACTGCCCTGCGTTGACCTTGTTGGATTGTAGTCCAATGGATACACTCGAAACGGTCTATGTCGATGCTACGCAGAGGATTAACCATATCACATATGATCGCAGCAATGATTATATTCCGGCAGCAACTTCGGTGGTAGTTAGATAGCTTAGGTATAACCATTCCGCTTATATCACGCAGGTATCGTTTTTCGGTATCTGCGTGTTTTGTTACCCCCACATAGGTATCGAAAACGATACCCTGCCGCCGAATTTTGCAAAATTTCTAAAATTTTCACTGCACAATTGCATATCCCAAAAATAGTTTGTATATTTGCAACCCCAAATGGGATTTAATTAAAAAATTTAGTAACAATGAAAGTTTGCGAAATTACAGGAAAAGTGGCCCTCGTGGGAAACAATGTTTCGCACTCCAACGTTAAGACCAAGCGCAAGTTCTCACCAAACTTGAAGACTAAGCGTTTCTGGTCGGAGGAGGAAGGCCGATGGATTACCTTGAAGGTTTCGACTTCGGGAATCAAAACAATTAACAAGAAGGGACTCGCTGCTGCTCTCAAAGGTGCTGCTGCTCCCAAGAAAATCTACTAAACATTAACAAGTTATGGCAAAGAAAGGTAACAGAGTTCAGGTCATCTTGGAGTGCACCGAGCAGAAGGAGAGTGGCGTACCAGGAATGTCGCGCTACATCACCACTAAGAACAAGAAGAACACCCCTGACCGTTTGGAGCGTAAGAAGTACAATCCATACTTGAAGAGGGTAACTTTACATCGTGAAATTAAGTAATAGGAGGTAAAGAGTTATGGCAAAGAAAGCAGTCGCAACCCTTAGAACAGGTGTAGGTAAGCAGTTTACCAAGTGCATCAAGATGGTTAAGTCGGAGAAGACCGGTGCTTACATTTTCAAGGAGGCAGTTCTTCCAAACGACCAGGTAGCAGAGTTTATGAAATAGTAAAACCGCTACAATGTATTCGGAGTCTTCCGAAATACAAAAGGCTGTTCCGTTTTCGGACAGCCTTTTGTGTTTTTTGTGATAACAAGAAGTTTCGCAATTATATAGTTTAGTGTTGTGGAAAAATGTCATTCCGAGGAAGCGTAGCGACCGTGGGAATCTTCCATATATTCTTTAAGTAAAAAAGCGGGAGATTGACCTCCGGTCTTCACTGCTCCGCCTCGGCAAAGTCTGCAAGCAGCCTCTGTTCTCGGCTTAATCGCAGCGGTGCCACGAACCAAAAGGCTCTCGCAATGAACGATTTGTTTTTTGCAATTTATGACAAATTGTATTATCTTTGTAGATAGTATAACGATATCTGTATCAATATTAACTAAAAAAGAAGAAACTATGATTGCATTTATTTGTTGGATTATCGGTCTTGTATTGTCAGTAAAGGCAGCATTGGAGATTTATCGTCTTGAAGGCGATTTGTTGAAGAAGATTATCTTTATCGTGCTTGTTCTTATATGTAGCTGGCTCGGTTTGGTTGTCTACTATCTTTTTGCTCGTGACAAGATGGCCGAGTGGGTTAAATAGTTCCACAGTCGGCAATTTTACGAAAAGAAGCTGTCTAACAAAATGAGAGTGTCTGAAAAACTTGTTAGACACTCCCGCCCAATATGTAAAATAACAAACCTTTAATTGTCAATTGTCAATTCGTCAATTGTCAATTTGAAAACTTTTGACTAAAAGTTTTCCATTAGTTCGCCTTGCCAAGCATTGCGCTCGGTGAGGCGATTTTTTATTTTCTCGGTGCAATATCCTCGTTGAGTGTTGTTTGTTTACGAAAAGTTTTCTAAATTTGCATTGCTGAATGGCTGAAAATCAGCCTAACGGCAGACATAGAAAGTGTTTTCGCAGTCCTAAATAGAAAATCTGACAGTTTTCAAAGCAAGAGGACAAACGAACAGCACTCATTTCTTGTATAGTTATGTGGCTATGCACGCTTTGTGCATATACCCATACTATCCAAGTGTGGGGATATTGCATCGTTTATTCTTGCAGGGTTTTGTCAGAGCCTCTATTTAGTAAACGGGAAATCAACTCCACACTTTCTTTATTATAAATAACCCACCGCATAGGAGTTGCTACGGTAACAAAAACTTAAATTATTATGGCAATAATTAAATGCCCAGATTGCGGAAATGATATTTCCGAAAAAGCAGTTGCTTGTCCTAAATGTGGTTTCAGTTTAGACACGCAAAGTAGTGTTGATCAAACAGGTCTAGAATGGTACTTGTGGATTCTTCTCTTGTGCACTGGATGGATTATTAGCTTAATCTATTACTTTGTACAAAAAGACAAGGCGCCTACAAAAGCCAAGCAGGCACTTGTGTGCATGTTCATAAATTTAGTTTTTTGGATTATTTATTACATATAATAAGTTAGAAAAATCATGAAAAAAGATGTAAAAGCGCTAATTGTTTTAGCGTGTGCCGTTGTGTTTGGTGTTGGGTTCTATATACTTGGAGATATCCTAACGGCAGATTGGGAGCAGCGTTCTATCGAGGAGATGAGAGGTGATTCGGACTATCAAAGCAACGACTACTCTGATAGTTATAACTATTCGGACAATAGTAGTTACTCACAAGATAATTCTTATAATAGTTATTCTCGATCAACTGCCCAAGAGTTCAAAACCGCACAATCTGTTATGACATATTTGTACTCTCGCACATTTTACAACGAAGAGAAGAATATTACTATAAAGATTCGCAGCAATGGCATCTATGCCAATGGACAATGTATAACAGGAGCAGTTAGAGTTGTTGAATATGCAGGAACACAGGCAGTAGTATCGGCAACCTCACCATATACAGGTGGTAGAGTAACCTTTTTGGTTGATACTGAATATGGCTGCATTGCCAACGATACTGATGGCGCATTCGTAGAAAAATAAATTAAAAACAAAAATTATGAAAAAGTTATTTATTCTTTTGGCTACTGCATTTGTAGTAATGTCGTGTGGCCCAAAGCCTAATGAAATTTGGTACACGTCAACTGATGGTAATATCATCAACCCATATAGCAAAGAAATAGACAATAATGGATGTTTTGTAATGACTCCAGCGGATGATTTTGATGCAAACATCGTGTCTAATACTTATGAGAACGGAAAGGGCATCATTAAGTTTGATCGCAATATTACTATTATTAGAAATGAAGCGTTCCTTAATTGCGCATCATTGACAAGTATTACATTTCCTAATAGTGTTACAGTGATTGGAAATAGTGCATTTGCAGGTTGCACCTCGCTGACAAGTTTTTATGGGGGAATAGCATCATCTGATAATCGTTGTTTGATTAAGGATGGATATCTGATGTCATTTGCGCCAGCAGGATTAACCAACTACGTAATTCCTGATAGTGTTACTTCGATTGGAGATAGTGCATTCCGTGATTGCACCTCGCTGACAAGTGTCAAAATTCCTAATAGCGTTACTGAGATTGGAGATAGTGCATTCGAAGGTTGCACCTCGCTGACAAGTGTAATAATTCCCGATAGTGTTACTACGATTAGAAGGTATGCATTCAAAGATTGTACCTCGCTGACAAGTGTTACAATTGGCGTTGGTGTTGATTTTATCGGAACTGGAGCATTTTATTTCTGTGAGTCACTGACGAGTATTACAATCCCATATCGTGTTGGGTCCATTCAAGATCATACATTCGCACATTGCTCTTCCCTAGAACATGTAAAAATGCATGATCATAGTATCTATGAGATAGGAGAGGGTGCTTTCAGGAGTTGTTCCTCTCTTCGTCTGATGACAATTCCTAAGGGTGTTCATGTTATTGATGATTCAGCATTTAATAATTGTATATCGCTGACCGATATTACAATTCCTGATAGCGTTACTGAGATTAGAGATAGTGCATTTAGAGATTGCCAGTCACTGGAATCAATCTTAATACCCGAGAGTGTCGAATACATTGGTAAGTATGCATTCCGTGATTGTACATCGCTAAACAGTGTGTCATTCTTGTCAATTAGTCGACCACCAATAGTTGATGATTATGCATTCTGTAACAACGCACCAGATTTTGAGGTTGAAGCGATTTGGACAATGGCATATACAATTAGAAGCAGATAGCTATGAGAGATTTCAAATATCAGTTGCGTAATCCTAATTTGTATTTATTTATTGGAGTCATATGTGCTTTTATCGTTGTAATCATCTTTCCTAAGAATAACAACACAATAGGGACAATGATTATCAATATCTCATATGGCTATATTTCAAGTTGCATAGTATATGCTTTAACTGTTACATTAAAGAACAAGATGGATAGAGAACGATTTATGTGGCAAATTTACGATATGATAAATGAATTAAGCAATAGAATTCAAGAACTTAATGATTACCCACTTGACGATAAGCTTACAATTGATTCTAATCGAGATTATGTATTAGAATACGATGATCTATGCGAATTGAGGAGTTTTACTGACAATGTGAAAAATGGTGTGAATAGCATTGAAAGAATATACTATAATCTATTAAAGCATAGCGATAGTGAAGCGTTTGTGATGGTAAGTAATGCTATTAATAATTTGGTGAGGATATTATGCAAATGCATTATATTTGACAAGGATAATAAGTGCGAAGTTACAAATAGTCCTGTGGTATTTCATAAAATAGAAGTAGATTTCATGAAAAGTTATATAAGTGCGTTAGTTGAGAATATTTATATCTTACAAATGTCTATAACCAAAGAGATAGAGAAAAAATAGAATGCTAATTTATTAAACAGTTTATTAAGGGAGGTACACGCCTCCTTTTTTGCATCTCGGCAGTAGGCGCAGAAAAAGTAGAGAGTAGTTAAAAATAATTCTTAATTTAGCTAATGGCTAATGGCCAACGGCTAAAAGCTCAACATGAACAGACCCCACCGCCCGAATATATAAAATAACATACCTTTAATTGTCAATTCGTCAATTATCAATTTGAAAACTTTTGACTAAAAGTTTTCCATTAGTTCGCCTTGCCAAGCGTTGCGCTCGGCGAGGCGTTTTTCGAGCATATTCCAGAGGGTTTCGTTGCGCACCAAGCCCCAATTGCGACCATAATGGTAGCGCGGAGGTGCTTCGCTGGCAAATCGCTCGACTACAATATCGGGGCGCAGACGGCGTAAAATCTCGGTGAAGAGGTCGAGATACTCCTCCAACTCCCAAAAGCGAAAATGCTCGGGGTGCTCATCATATTCGCGTTCCATTGCGGTCCCCTTAAATACCTGCAACTGATGGAATTTTATTGTTGTAAGTGGCAGAGCGTTAATGCGTTCCACCTGTTCTAATATCATCTCATCGCTCTCGCCCGGCAATCCCAAAACAAAGTGCGCGCCAACCGCAATTCCGCGCTCGGCAGTCATCTCTACGGCACGGCGTGCGCACTCGAAATCGTGTCCGCGATTGATGGCGCGGAGGGTGGTGTCGTAGGTCGATTCGATGCCGTACTCAATCGTTACATAATACTCCCTCGCCAACTCGGCAAAAAAGTCCAAAATCTCCTCATTTACACAGTCGGGACGAGTGCCTACGACCACGCCTACAACCTCAGGGTGCGAGAGTGCTTCGAGATAGCGTTCGCGCAACACTTCGAGTGGTGCGTATGTGTTTGAAAACGATTGAAAATAAGCGAGATAGCGCGATGCAGTGCGATAGCGGCGGCGATGAAACTCGATACCCTCCTCAATCTGTTGCGTTATGCTTTTTGAGGGCTGACAATACGATGGTGTGAACGCCTCGTTATTGCAAAAAGTGCAACCTCCGAAGCCGACCTTTCCGTCACGATTTGGGCAGGTAAAACCAGCATTTATCGCAACTTTCTGTACGCGCTCGCCAAAGTGTCGGCGGAAGTAAGCAGCGTAGCTGTTGTATCGTCTTTCATCTCCCCAAGGGTACATAATTTCAATTTTTATGGTGCAAAATTACTTATTTTCGGGTATTTTGCCCATAATTTGTAGGAAAATATAGTATTTATTACTATATTTGCGGATAGCGAGCGCATATGCGCAAGCATAAAATGAATGACGATTATGGAGAAGAGTTTGGAGTTGAAGTATATCAAGGCGGGGAACTTGGAGGAACTGCCGGTTGCTGACCGCGAACTTATCGCCGAGGCACAACGAGCAACAGAGTTGGCTTATGCCAAGTATTCAGGTTTCAAGGTGGGTGCTGCGGTGCGCCTGCGTAGCGGTAAAATTTTGCATGCTGCAAACTCCGAGAGCGAGGTTTTTCCTTCGGGTTTGTGTGCCGAGCGCTCTCTCTTGTACTATGTCGAGGCGAACTATGCCGATGACCCTGTCGAGGCGTTGGCGATAGCATCGAACCCTTCGGAGCGCGAGTGTTATCCTTGTGGCGGTTGTCGTCAGGTAATTCTTGATGTGGAGCGCAGACAAGGCTCGCCGATACGGGTTATAATGAGTGGCAACGGCTCAGCTTCGGTAGTCGAAAGCGCAAAATTATTGCTTCCATTTACTTTTCAACTATAATTTTGAGTGAGTAGTGAGTAGAGAGTAGTGAGTAGTTGTTTCTAATAAATAGAGAGTAATCGTGGGAAATAGCGTCATATTGGACAAGAGTAAGAAGTTTGCGTTGAGGATAGTAAAACTATGTAAATATCTCAAAGAGCAAAAACACGAACATATACTTTCAAAACAACTACTACGCTGCGGAACAAGCATAGGTGCAAATGCGAAGGAGTGTGCCTTTGCTCAATCGAAAGCGGACTTTACTGCTAAAATGTTTATTGCTCAAAAAGAGTGCGCTGAAACTGAATATTGGTTAGAACTTTTGTACGAAGGCGAATATATAAGTAAATGTGAATTCGATAGTATTTACATTGATTGTCAAGAGTTGATGCGTTTAATTATTGCCTCAACCAAAACCCTACAAAACAAACAATAAAAGGAGAAAAAATAAAAAAAAACTACTCACTACTCACTACTAACTACTCACTGAAAAATGTTTAACCCAAACGATATTTTGTACGAGGATAACCACTTGCTTGTTGTGAATAAGCGGGTGGGCGACCTTGTACAACCCGATAAGACGAGCGATGATGCGCTCGAAAACTATCTTAAAGCATTTTTGAAGGTGCGTGACCATAAGCCGGGTGATGTCTTCCTCGGCGTGGTGCATCGCATTGACCGCCCTGTAAGCGGAGCGGTACTCTTTGCAAAGACCTCTAAGGCTCTTGTGCGCCTGAACGAGATGATTCGTAAAGGCGAAATCCGAAAACACTATTGGGCAATTGTGGAGGCTCGACCTGCTGCGGAGCAGGGTAGCCTCCGCCACTATATCTTGCGTGATGGCAAGACCAATCGCTCGTACGCCTACGACAAACCACGTGCCGAGGCTAAGGAGGCGCGCTTGAACTACGAGATGATTGGTTGCAGTGACCGTTACACTCTGCTCGATGTGGAGTTGCTCACCGGTCGCCATCATCAAATCCGTTGCCAACTCTCAAAAATGGGCTGTCCGATAAAGGGTGACTTGAAGTATGGCGCGAAGCGTTCAAATCCGAATGGCGGAATCTCGCTCCATTCGCGCTCGTTGTCGTTTATGCACCCCGTGCGGAAGGAGTTGGTGGAGATTGTTGCTCCGGTACCGACAGATGATAACTTATGGCGATTCTTCGCTGAAAATAGCAGATAAATGGAGATGAAGAGGGGAACGAAAATAGTGGCTTTGTTGTTTGCGGTAATGATACTTGCTCCTTGCTGTGCTTACGGTTGGAATGGAAAGGGACACGCTGTTATAGGTTATATTGCCGATTGTAACCTTACGCCGAAAGCGCGCCAAATGTGCGAGAAGTATCTTGGCGGAACGCTCGCGTCACACGCATCGTGGATGGATAAGGTGCGATATACCGATGACTACCATCATACGGCACGCTGGCACTCGGTGGGTGTAAAGGACGGAGAGTTGATGCCGTCTGATCTTACGGGTTCGAAGGCTCGTTACGAAACACCAAGACAAGATGATGACCACGGCGTAGCAAAGGTAATGCAACTGCAAAGGCAGTTGCGCAACTATAGCAAATTGAGTGATTCGACAGTGATGGTTGGTTTGAAACTTATTACCCATATGGTTGGCGATCTGCACTGCCCCGGACACACCTTCTTTGCGGATCAATCAATGCAGTATCGAATAAAAGTCGGTGGTAAATCTCGTACTTTTCATGGATTTATTGATGGCGCATATAATCACTACAATAAGGGGGTTACTTATGGCGATTTCTACGAACAAAATTGTCGTTTGACCAAGGCAGAGAAGAGAAGATTGTGTCGAGGAGATATGGAGTCGTGGTTGAGAAGTAATTTTCAGTCGTACAGAGAGTGTTATGTATTGCTTCCTGCCGGTGGCGAATATAATGATTTGTCGGAGTCGCAACAACTTCGCCTAAAAGAGATGATCAATCGTTTGTATGTCGAAGCAGGCTATCGTTTGGCACATATCGTAAACGAAATTTTCAAATAGATTTAACAAAACGAAGTTATGCGTGTCATAATACAGAGGGTAAAGCGTTGCAGTGTTGAGGTTGAGGGAAATATAATAGGCAAAATCGAGAAGGGTTTGGCTATTCTGCTCGGCATCGAGGAGGCTGATACGCAGGAGGATATAGATTGGTTGTGTGGCAAGGTGTCGCGTTTGCGCATCTTCGATGATGAGAACGGGGTGATGAACCTCGATATTCAGCAGGCAGGAGGTCGTGCGATTGTGATTAGTCAATTTACGCTCTTTGCATCGACCAAAAAGGGTAATCGCCCATCGTATATTCGCTCGGCAAAGGAGGCGGTGTCGAAACCTATGTACGAGAAGTTTTTGAAAACCCTCTCGGAGGTGCTGGGCGAAGATGTCGAACACGGCGAATTTGGAGCAGATATGCAGGTGTCGCTCGTAAATGATGGACCCGTAACGATATATATAGACTCGAAAAATAGGGAGTAGGAGTGAGATGAGAAACCAAGCTAAAATTTTGATTGCAACATTAGTGGCGGTGTGTGTGGTGGTGTCGAATGCCTCGGCGTGGGACGCATCAGGACACGGTACTATTGCCCATATTGCAGATAGAAATCTCACGCCAAGGGCGCGCAAGATGTGTAGCAAGTACCTTGGTCACTCGTTGGCATACTACGCATCGTGGCTCGACAATTGGCGCTACTCGCACGAGTATCATCATACGGCTCGTTGGCACGCAGTCGGCATCAAAGATGGGGAGTTTATCCCTGGGCAACTTGCAGGAGATTTATCCGACTTCCTTGCTCCTCTTACGATGGACGACCACGGAGTTGCCCGTATGGAGCAGATGTTGGAGCAGTTGAAGAACTATCGCAATATGAGCGATTCGGCAGTTACGGTAAATCTGAAGTGTATTATCCATATGGTGGGCGATATGCACTGCCCGGGGCATGTATTATATTACGGCTTGAAGCAATACGAATTTACCGAAGGTGGCAAACCAAATCGTTTTCACAAATTCATTGATGAATCCTATCCGCGCTTTAACAAGGGCAAAACCTCTGACCAATTCTACGATAAGTATTGTCGCCTGACCAAAGAGGAGAGAGAGGCTCTGCAACAGGGTACTTTGTCTGATTGGATTGAGGAGAATACTCCGATGTTCAAGGAGTGTTATGGACTGCTTTCGCCAACGGTTGACTATCTCGATCTTCCCGAACAGAACAAGTTGCGACTGAAGGAGATTACTGATGAACTGCGAGTTGAGGCGGGTTATCGTTTGGCGTATGTGATAAATGAAATTTTCAAATAGGGGCGAAGATGAAGAACTTGCGATATATCGTTGCGGTGGTGTTTGCACTGTTGGCTGTTGAGGCTATGGCTTGGACTGCAGAGGTGAATAGGGCGATAGTGATGTTTGCCGAGAAGCATCTTTCCCGAAAGGCGGAGAGAGAGTTGGCAAAAATCATTGACACCCCTCTTTGCGATATTAAATTTGAGAATGGGGGCAAGAATAAAACCCGCCTTAACGAGGAGGGTAGGTCGGTTGTTGCTGATGCGGAAGATGCAGTCGTTCGACTCGAAAAGGCGATAGTAACTTTTGAGAATAGAGAGAACTCGAGTGAGGTGCGCAAAACAGCACTTTTGACCGCGGTGGAGATGGTGGTCGATATCCATTGTCCGTCAAATATACTTATCGACAAGCATCTCGAAGGCGATTTCCTCTTTTTTCGTCATAATGCTCGCCCAAAGACATCGCGTTGGTATAAGGTTGATGAGTGGCAGTGGCAGGAGATGTGGCATAGCAGTTACCACCGTAGTCACGGCGCGTTTTCGGCGAAGATGTATCTCTACGATTGGCAAATCGCCACTAAAGGTATGGCGAAAAAGTATAAGAAGGAGGGTGTCGCTCCTCGCAAGTGGGCAGAGCAGACCGGCGCGAGGGTGTTCCATTCGCTCAAGACCTTCCAACCCGATGCAGTGGTCGATATGCTCGAAATAACCAAGCAAGAGCCGATAAATGATGTGGCGATGTACGATGCGGCATTTCGCCTTGCAAATTTGTTAAATGAGATTTTGAAATAGCCTATAACTACTTCACTACCGACCCTAATGGGCAAAATTTATTTAATGTTTAACCAGCCCCAAATTTTTATGGGACACTAATGAAACAACTTTATTATGAGGAATAGAATTTTAATTTTCGTTTTTGCACTTGTGGCATTGTTGAGTGTGCAGAACGCAAAGGCGTGGAGCCTTTTTGAGCATGGGGCAATAGTCTATGTTGCCGAACAACATCTTACGCCTGAGGCAAAGGCCAAATGCCGATACTATCTCAAACACACGCTGCCATATTACTCGACATGGATGGATCTTTGGCGTGGTGTGGCAAAGTATAAGGATATCAATAATCCGCATACAATTCAAGAGGCGGCCGATGGCGGTCTCGATTGGTCGGAGAGCAATACCCCTCCTGGAAGAGTGATGGGACATCTCCGCAATGCAATTGAGGAACTTGGTAACGGCAAGTATAAGAGTCTGCCCGATTCGGTTGTGCGCCAGCGTATTATCAATATGTTGCACTACATACCAGATATGCACTGTCCTGTTCATGTTAAACTTAACGCCTATCCAGCAGGTAGTAGAAAAATATATCGTAATGGCAAGAAGGCTGACCTTCACGGCTATTGGGACGGTATATCGGGGCGTATGCGTAGAGGCTATACCTTCGAGCGTTATGCTGCCGAGGTGGATAATGTGTCGCCTAAGCAGGTGAAGAGGTGGCAAAAGGGTACCCTTGACGATTGGGGAAAAGATTGCATCGATTGTGCTTATCGTGCTGACGCGCTGACTCCTCACGGAACAGATGTAGGTAAGTTTACTGAGGAACAGAAACGCGAGGTGCTGGCTTTGGCAGATTTGACGGCGATGATGGCAGCCTACCGTTTGGCTCATGTTCTAAATACAATCTTTGCAGAGTAATAAATTATAAATAGATTAGGTTATGAAAAAGATATTACTATTTTTGCTTTCAGTTTTAACAGTATCTGTGTCGTATGCATGGATACCACACTATGATGAGGGTGTGTTGTTGTTCGCTACAAAGTATCTAACTCCGCAGGCTAAATCTGCGTTTGTGGATTATCTGGGCGAGGAGTATAACGATGATGTTAAGTATCTCTATAATCTCGAAAAGAAGCGTGTGGCACAACACACCAAAGAGATTCATTATGTACATCTCGGCAAGGATTTGAAAATTGCAGAGGTGGAGGGCGACGATGCCGTGACGGCATTGGAGGAGGCTTTGGCTGTTGTGCGAAATCATAAATCTCACGAAAAGGCCGAGGTGGTCAAAGCCTTGCGTACCGCTATAGATTTGATGTTTGATGTTCACAATCTTTCGCATTTCCGTATCGAGGGTGTGGAGCACTCCTATAAAGATTTTGCATTCTATCGTGTGCGTTGGGAGTATGGTAACAAAACAGACCAAAGAGCTAAATATAAGTGGTCAACACTTTGGACTTCGTTCGCAAGTCGCCACCCAGGCTATTCGGGTGCGTTGTGGGCTGAGGATATGCAGTTGAGCTCTGGCAATCAGTATGATAAATACGCCAAAGGCACGCTGCGCGAGTGGATTGAGCATAATGGCTCTATATCAGCATCGTATCTCGATATTATAACTCCGGAGTGTACAATGAACCTCGTTGCTTTCAACGAGATGGAGTATGTCGATTACGAAATGATGGTAAAGGCGGGCTATCGCTTGGCGGCACTATTGAATGAAACACTTAAATAAACACTTAAATAATTATTAAACAATTACTCAAACATTCACTTAAATCATTAATTTATTATTATGAAAAAAATCTTAATCATTACAATCGCTTTTGTAGGTGCATTAGGAGTGTACAACGCAAAAGCGTGGGGCAATCAAGCCCACGGAACAACTGCTTACATTGCAGAACAACACCTCACACCTGAGGCTAAGGAGAAGTGCTATTATTATTTGAAACACACTCTTCCATACTACGCATCGTGGATGGACGCGTGGCGTGGTGCGGCAAAATTCAAAGCGGTAAACAACCATCATTCAGGTAAAGCGATGCCCGATGGCGTTAATTACGATATGAAGGGTGGAAGCCGTCCGGGTCGCGTTATGGGACACCTTGTAAGTGCTCTTGCAGAGTTGGGAGATGGCAAGTACAAGAATTTGCCGGATTCGGTTGTGCGTCAGCGACTTGTTAATATGATGCACTATGTTGGCGATATGCATTGCCCGTGTCATGTCGGATTCCCTAAGGAGACCTTTCCTCAATATAAGTATCAACTTACCAATAAGGGTAAGGAGTTTGGTTTCCATGGCTATTGGGACGGATCGATGGATAGACAAGGTCGCGGAAAGTGGACTTACGAGAAGTTTGCTAAGTTAGTAGATAAAGTATCGCCGGAGCAGGCTGCTGCATGGCAGAGTGGTACACTCGAAGATTGGGGACGCGACATTGTGAAGTTTGGACATCGTGCGCGTGCTATTACTCCTGAGGGTACAGATATTTCCAAGATGACTAAGGAGCAGAAGGAGGCTTCGATTGCCTTGACAAACGAGGCGATTTTGATGGGTGGATACCGCCTTGCTTATGTATTGAATACAATTTTCTCAGATGGTAACATTAAAACATATAACGAATAACAACTATGAAAAAGATATTTCTGTTTTTAGCATTTGCATTCACCGTATTAGCGGCGAATGCGTGGACCAAAGTTTGTGATGAGGCTGCTGTAATTCTGGCAAGCCAACACCTTACACCAGAGGCGAAGAGCGTGGTTGATAAGTATTTGGGTAATAAGTATGGCGATGATGTTCAGTATCTCTATGCTCTCGAAAAGGCAAAGACTGCAACCCACTCCAAGGATATTCACTATTTGCATCTCGACAAGAAACTCAAACCAAAGAAGTCGAAGAAGGGCGATGCTTATACTGCTATAAATGATGCATTGAAAGTTGTTAAGGCTCACAATACCTATTCACCAAAAGAGGTAACTACGGCGTTGCGAGTTATAATCAATGCTATGTGCGATATGCACTACATCTCCAATATCCGTATCGATAAGATTCCGCACTCTAAGTACGATTTCGAATATACGCGTCCAAATGGCGACTATGGAAAGAGAAAGAATACAACTTCTAAATTTAAGTGGTCTAGAACCTGGGCTGGATTCAACTATCCGCGCGGCTACTCGGCTGCATACCGAGCATACGATATGAAACTTTGCTTGGGTGATAGATATGCAGAGTTTACAAAGGGCACACTCGCTGATTGGGCTTCCGATAATGGTGCTATTGCAGCACGCTATCTTGAAATCTTCCAGCCGGATAGAACAGTAGCATATATGGATTACATGATGAGAGAGGACGATAGTTACGATATGCTTATCAAGGCAAGTTGTCGTTTGGCTGCACTACTGAATCAAACTATTAAATAAATAGCCACTAAAAACAAATCATTATGAGAAAAATTAAATTATCAATTTTAGCAATTGTTGCAATCTGCTCGGTGCAGAGTGCAATGGCTTGGGGTACACCGGGACACCTTAGTTCGGCGTATATTGCAGAACTACATCTTACACCCGAGGCAAAGGCGAAGTGTCGTTACTATCTTAAACACACCCTTCCATACTACGCTATGTGGATGGATTGCTGGCGTGGCGTAAAGGAGTATGAGGCTATCAACAATGGACACTCGCTTAGAACAACCGAAGATGGTCGTAAAATAACTTGGGAGGCATTTCCTTCGGGAACTATGGGAACCAATATATCTACACCTCCGGGACGCGCAATGGGACACCTCTATAATGCGATGAATGAGTTGGGCAATGGAAAGTACAAGAACCTGCCCGATTCAGTGGTTCGCCAGCGACTTATCAATATGATTCACTATGTGGCTGATATGCACTGCCCTTCGCACACTGGATTTCCTGAAAAGTTCTATCCAATTGGAAAGAAGTATGACCTTAAACGAAATGGCAAACCAGCTAATTTCCACGCTTTTTGGGACGGCTCGGCTGCTTATAAGCGTAAGAATTGGACATTGAAGAAGTACGCAGAGATGCTTGATAATGTATCGCCAAAGCAGGTTAAGAAGTGGCAGAGAGGTTTGGATAAGAAGGACCTTAGAGCAGGTATTGGCTCTTGGGGTAAGGAGTGTATTGAGAATGCACACGAGGCATACGCAATTCTTCCAGAGGGAACCGATCTTGCAAAATTGACCAAGGAGCAACAGAAGCAGGTTCAGGAGTTGTCTGCCCGTGCTATATTGACAGGAGGCTACCGTTTGGCGTATGTGCTTAACACCCTCTTTGCAGAGTAATTACTAACACAAAGAAAGGAATTATATTATGAAAAAGATACTTTTGTTTGTAGCGTTTATCTCGCTTGTTTGCAGCGCAAATGCATGGAATAAGAATGTCGATGCAGGTGCTGTAGTTTTGGCAACTAAATATCTTACACCGGAGGCAAAGGGCGTTGTTGAGAAGTACTTGGGAACAGCTTACGAGGACGATGTCGATTTCCTCTATTTCTTGGAGCGCAAGAAGAAGGCTACCCACACCAAGGAGATTCATTTCCTCCACCTCGACAAGAACTTCCAGCCTATGGAGGTTGAGGGCGATGACGCGTTGAAGGCTATCAACGAGGCATTGGCGGTTGTTCGTAATCGCAACTCACACTCCGATGCAGAGGTGAAGAAGGCTCTTCGCCATGTGATAAATTTGATGCTTGATATTCACAATTTCTCGAATATCCGTATCGAAAATATCGAGCATTCGCAGGCAGATTTCGAGTTTAGACGCCAGGTTAGCGATTACAAACCGACAGAGTATAAGATGTATAAATGGTCGAAGATTTGGAACCAGTTGAGCGGTCGTCAGGGCATCTTCCACGCCGAGTTGATGGCAGAGGATATGGAGTTGTGCCATGGAGATAAGTTTGCAGAATTTACAAAGGGCAATCTTCACGATTGGGCAGCAGATAATGGCGCAAGAGCAGCGGAGCAGTTGGCGATTATGTATCCAAATTCAGAGATAACAATTCGTTACTTCAATTTGATGGAGTATTTCAACTACGATATGATAACTCGTGCAGGTATGCGTTTGGCAGTACTACTCAACGAGAACTTGAAGTAGTTGTATAGAGTTAAATTTAGGACATACTAACATGAGAACAAAGGTATTAGCTATTGTTGTCTCTGTTATAGCGTTTTGTGGAGTACAGAGAGCAATGGCTTGGGGAGGTTTCGCGCACACTGGTATAGCATATATTGCAGAGCAACATCTTAAACCAGAGGTAAAGGAGAAATGTCATCATTATCTTAAACATACGCTGACTTACTACGCCGAGTGGATGGACACTTGGCGTGGTGTCCCTGAGTTTGATTGCGTAAATAAGCCTCACACGATTCGTGCAAAATCCGATGGTGTAAATCTTGATTGGAATGGACGACCTCCCGGACGATGTATGGGATTTCTCAAATCTGCTATTGAGGAGTTGGGAGAGGGTAAATATAAGAATTTGCCCGATTCGGTGGTTCGCCAACGAATTATCAATATGGTTCACTATATTCCGGATATGCATTGCCCTTCACATGTTATGTTTAACAAGGGCCCGTTTTCACATTACTACTATAACATCTACAATAAAGGTAAGTTGCACAATTTTCACGGTTTTTGGGATTGGGCTCAAACCTATAAGCGCAAAATACCTACATGTAAGGAGTATGCCGAACTGATAGATCATGCTTCTAAAAAACAGATAAAGAGATGGCAGAAGGGTACGCTTGATGATTGGGGACGCGATATTATCAAGCAAGCCCATCTCCGCTATCAACTCACACCGGCAGACACCGATGTAGCCAAACTGTCAAAGGAGGAGGTCGCTAAGATACATGCACTCTGCGATGAGATGGCTTTGAAGGCGGCTTATCGTTTAGCTTATGTACTGAATACAATCTTTGCAAAGTAGAGAGTTGGTAATTAAAAGGAAAATATACTGTCTTTTTATGAAAAAGATATTGTTGTTAGTTGCGCTTGTTGCGCTTGCTTGGAACGCAAGTGCTTGGAGTAAAAGACAAGATGAGGGAGTTGTTATTTTGGCAACAAATTATCTTACTCCCAAGGCAAAGAGTGTGGTAGAGAACTATTTGGGAACGAGTTATTCGGACGATGTTGCATACCTTGTGAGCCTCGAAAAGGAGAAGATAAACACCTACTCGAAAGAGGTGCATTATCTCCATCTGAATACCTCTTTGCAACCTGCATCTTCCGATAGTAATGATGCGTTTAGGGCTATCGAAGAGTCCTTGACCATTGTTGCAACACGCGACTCTCGCTCAAAAGAGGAGGTTACGGCAGCATTGCGAACAGTTATTAATCTTATGTGTGATATGCACTATCTCTCGAAGGTGCGTATTGAGGGTGTTGAACATTCATATAAGAATTTTAATGTCTATTGTCAGGCAAACGCATCGGGCAAGAATGCGGAGGTGTACAATCGTGTTCAATGGTCTAAATTCTGGGACACTTATGCTAAATACCACAAAGGATTCTTCGGTCAACTATGGGCAGACGATATGGCGATTCGCTTTGGCGATAGGTACGAGGAGTTCTCGAAGGGCAATTTGCGCGATTGGGCACAATTAAATGGTGAAAAGGCGGCTCAATTGTATGTGCGCTTTACTCCTGAGTGTCAGATATCTCGCATAGAGAGACTCCGCCTCGAAGAACTGCACTACGAGATGATGGGGCGTGCCGGTATGCGTTTGGCGAAGTTGTTGAACGAGGCTATCAAATAAATATAAGTTATGAAGAAATTAGCGATTATTACTCTTGCGTTTATCTTTAGTTTTGGGTTAGAGAGCGCAAAGGCTTGGAGTAGTTTCTGCCACGCAGGCTCGGTCTATGTTGCCGAGCAGCATCTCACGCCAAAGGCGAAGAAGATGTGTCGTCACTACCTCAAACATACGCTTCCGTATTACGCTTCGTGGATGGATTCTTGGAAAGGTGCAGATGTGTTCAAGTCGGTGAATGCTCGCCATTCGGTGATGATAAAGGCTGATGGTAAGAATATCGATATGGCATTTGACGAGTATGGCAAACCTTATGGCGTGACACCGGGTGAGTGCATGGGTTATCTGCGCGATGCCTTGGCAGAGTTGGGCGAGGGTAAGTATAAGAATCAGCCCGATTCGCTTGTGCGTCAGCGACTTGTAAATATGGTGCATTACGTTGCCGATATGCATTGCCCTTCGCACATCAATTATCCGGAGCACCTCTATCCTCACTATGTGAACAATCGCCAAGTGGTGATAAATGGCAAGAAAAACACATTTCACGGTTTTTGGGACTGGGTGCCAGCCTATGGTCGAAAGGGTTGGAAGTTAGAGGACTACGGTAAGAATGTTGATAAGATTTCGCGCAAGCAGGCAGCGGCTTGGCAGAGTGGCACGCTCGAGGATTGGGGACGTGACATTGCCGAGGCTGGACATCTCGGCTATAAGATGCTCGAAGGGGTAAACGATACTGCCGAAATGAGTGAGGAGCAGATGATAGCAGCGCGTGATTTGTCCGACAAAATGGCAATGATGGCGGCGTATCGTTTGGCGCACGTGCTGAATACAATCTTTAGTTATTAGAAAGGAGGGATTGTTATGAAAAGAGTGTCAATGTTATTTGTTCTTCTTATATCTGTTTTTGTTGCTAATGCGTGGTATCGTCAGTGTGATGAGGCGGTTGTGATTGTAGCGTCAAAACATCTCTCTCCTAAGGCTAAAAAGCTGGTAAAGAAATATTTAGGTAGCGACTATTCGGACGATGTTCACTATCTCTACGATACAGAGAAAGAGTTGGCGAAGCAGAAGAAACTCAAGAAGGGGGCGCGCAATATTCACGACCTTCATCTCGATAAAAACCTACGTCCAAAGAGCGTAAAGGGAGAGGATTCATACAAGGCAATAAACAATGGTTTGGAGGTTGTGCGCAACCATAAAAGTCACTCGAAAGAGGAGGTTAGAAAGGCGTTGCGCGTAGTTATCAATCTGATTTGCGATTTCCATAGTGTTGCGAAAGTTCGCCTCGATGGTTATCCACACTCATACAAGTCATTCTCTTACACAACACAGGTGCGCGAGTGGGGGCCTAAGAGTGTGTTGACTAAGACGCATAAATGGAGAACTTCTTGGCTGAAATTCGATGGTGGATTCACTCTATTCTCTCCTAAGTATTGGGCTGAAGATATGGAGATTTTCATTGGAGACAAATATGCCGAATATTCGAAAGGAACATTGGAGGATTGGGCTACTGAGGTTGGAACTATTGCAGCCTATTATCTCGAATTTTGCAAACCCGATGCTCGTGTTCCGTATATGGAGTTTAAGAGTATGGAGGTTGTTAATTACGAATTGTATGTCAAGGCAGCTTGCCGTTTGGCGGCTTTGCTGAACGAGAATTTGAAGTAACGATTTCTCGCCACAGCAAAAATAGCGTAGTGAAATTTTAATTTCACTGCGCTTTTCTTTTGAACTTATCGGAATAATCCATAAATTTGTAATTCCTTAGGAGTGTTGTCACAAAAAGGCTAAAAAGATGAAGAGAATAATCCTCTCCGGAGGAGGTACCGGAGGTCATATTTACCCGGCAGTGTCGGTTGCCGAGGCGTTGAAAAGACGCTTGGGTGACGATGTCGAGATTTTGTTCGTGGGAGCAGAAGGTAAGATGGAGATGTCGTTGATTCCGAATTTGGGCTACAATATCAAAGGCTTGAAGATTGTTGGTCTGCAACGCCGTTTCACTTGGAAGAACTTTGCTCTGCCGTACTACTTGTTGCGCAGCCTTAATCAGGCACGCCGTATAATCAAGGAGTTTAAGCCCGATGTTGTGGCGGGTTTTGGAGGTTACGCCAGCGCACCGATAGTATTTGTGGCACAGCGTATGGGTGTGCCGACTATTATTCAGGAGCAGAACTCCTATGCAGGTCTGGTAAATAAGATTGTGGGGGGGCGCGCCAAAAAAATATGCGTGGCATACGAAGGAATGGAGCGTTTCTTCGACAAGGCGAAAATTGTCTTGACGGGAAATCCCCTGCGTAGTGCCTTTGGCAGTGGCAAGGTTGATAGAGAGGTTGCTTTTGCTCACTACGGCTTGAAAGAGGGCTTGCCAACGATTTTGGTTGTGGGTGGCTCGCTCGGAACTCGCACGCTGAATAATATGATGAAGTCGTGGATTGTAACGCTCGATGGCGAAGCGCCCGTACAAGTTGTTTGGCAGACGGGAAGATTCTATGAGAAGGAGATGCGAGAATTTTTTGCGCACTATCCTACGAAAAATATCTCACTTGTGCCATTTATCGACCGTATGGACTACGCCTACGAGATTGCCGATGTGGTAATTTCGCGTAGTGGTGCTTGTACGGTGTCGGAGTTGTGTTTGGCGAAGAAGCCGACACTCTTTGTCCCTTCGCCAAATGTCGCCGAGGACCATCAAACCAAAAATGCTCGTGCCTTGGTGGATAAGGGTGCAGCGATGATGGTCAGCGATGCCGAGGCTGCCGATTGTGGTATCTCTACCGCCTTGAAGATGGTGGCAGATGAGGCGTTGTTGGCAAAACTCGCGAAGAATATCGCTAAGTTGGCTACTCCCGATGCTGCGGATAGGGTAGCAGATGAAATTATAAAACAGATTAAGGCGTAGCAGAGATGAAGAATCGAGTCTATTTTCTTGGTATTGGCGGTATCGGTATGAGTGCCTTGGCACGCTACTTCCTGCACGAGGGGTGGCAGGTGGCTGGCTACGACCGTACTGCTACCGACCTTACTCGCAAGTTGGAGGAGGAGGGGGCATTGGTGCATTACGAAGATAGTGTAGAACTGATACCTGCGCCATTCCGCGATAAGGAGCATACGGTGGTAATCTATACCCCTGCAATTCCTGCCGACCATTCGGAACAGGCGATGTTCCGTGCCGAAGGCTTCGAGATTAAGAAACGCTCGCAGGTGCTTGGCTTGCTCTCGCAAGGCAAGTATGTGCAAGCGGTGTCGGGTACGCACGGCAAGACCTCGACCTCGACCTTGACTGCGTGGTTGAACTACGCTGTTGCGGGCGAAGGCTCGGCATTCTTGGGTGGCATATCCAAGAATTTCGGCTCAAATTTGGTCTTGGGCAGTGGCGACCGCTTTGTTGTTGAGGCAGACGAGTTCGATCGCTCGTTTCTGCAACTCTATCCCGATGCTGCGGTAGTGACTTCGGCTGATGCTGACCACCTCGATATCTACGGCACTCACGAGAAGGTTAAGGAGGCGTTCTCGCAATTTATTGCTCAAATCAAGGAGGGTGGCGTGCTGATTATCAAGAAGGGGGTAGATGTCGCGATTACCAATGATAAAATTTCGGTCTATCGCTACTCCTATAATGAGGAGTGCGACTTCTATGCTCGCAATGTAGAGTTGTTGGAGGGTGGTTACTATCGCTACGATATTGTAACTCCTACGGGCATTATTGAGGGTTGTACGCTTGGCATACCGGGTTGGGTGAATATCGAGAACTCGGTGGCTGCGGTGGCTCTGCTTTGGGCTGTGGAGCGCGATATCAAAGACCACGATACTTTGCGTAAGGCTTTGCGCGAGTTTTCGGGCGTGAAGAGACGCTTCGAGTTCTATGTCAATACGCCAAAGGCGATCTATATGGACGACTACGCCCACCATCCGCGCGAGTTGGCGGCTACAATTACTTCGGTTAAGCAGATGTTTCCTTTGCGCAATGTTACGGCTATTTTCCAACCGCACCTCTACACCCGTACGCGCGATTTGTACGAGGAGTTTGCCGAGGCATTGAATGAGGCAGATGAAGTGGTGTTGTTACCAATATATCCTGCACGAGAGTTGCCTATCGAGGGCATTACAACGGAGATAATAGCAAATCTCGTAACGAAACCTTGCCGAATTGTTGAGCGTGAAGAGTTGGCACAAACCATCAGCGAAATGGCTACCGATGTTGTGGTATCTTTTGGCGCAGGAAATATAGATGCTTGTTGCAATGACTTAGCAGCGGTAATCGCACAAAAATCGTTCTGATGAGTTCTTTTTGCACGAATGCGTCAGTCGCCAAATTCCTCACATAGGTTTACTATGCTGCGGATTTGTCGCTTAGCATTGCACAAAAATAATCTCATCATTGACGATTTTGAAGTTAGGGATAATAACGGAAAACGGAAAGCGGAAAACTAATTTTTAATTTTTAATTCTGCATTTTGCATTTTGCATTTTGAATTGTATGTGGCGTAAGATTTTCAGAGTATTAGGTGTGATATTAGGGTGGGGAGTAATCCTTGCCTATATCCTCTATGCTTCGCATCTTGCGCAGGTACATCGTGCAGAGCAGAAGGTCGCAGAAGTTGTTATCTCCATCTCCGACAGCACTGCCACTCAACTATTTGCTACCTCGGAGCAGATTGGCAAACAATTGCAACGAGGGGGCTTCAAACTCAAGGATTGCGTTGTTGATAGTGTAGATGCAGTGAAAATTTCGGACTATATTGCTCGAAATGGTTTTGTGGAGAAGGCAGATGTATATGCGACCTATTCGGGTAAGGTCTATATTGATGTCAAGCAACACGAACCTGTCGTACGACTTTTGTGCGGAGGTCTGAACTCTTATGTAACATCTGAGGGGAAGATATTTCGCTCTCCGCGCAATTCGGCATACTATGCACCTGTTGTAACAGGCTCATATCGCCCGATGTTTGCCCCGACCTACGAGGGAGATATGGCATCGCACTACGCTTCGTTGTGTGAAGTCGAAGATGCCAAACTCTCTGCACTTGGCGAGGAGTTTGTCGCAACCAAGCAGAAGCGTAACGATTGTGTCAGTCGCAAATCGGAGTTGCGCAAAGAGGGCAAAAAGGGTATATTCGAGAGCGAAGAGAAGCATCGACAACGCAAAGTTGGAATTGAGGTCGAGATTAATGAGTGCAACGAGCAACTTCGCAAGCTGTCCTCTAAAATTGCCAATCTCGAGAGGCAACAACAACGAGTTGAATTGCGCAAAAAAAAGTTTAAAAAAAGGTATGCCGATTTTAGCAATCTCATTAACTTTGTAGCCCAAATAGGCGAGGAGTCGTTTTGGCGTGCAGAGATTGTGCAGATTGTGGCAGATACCACCTCTACAGGCGAAATCAGCCTGCGACTTGTACCCCGCAGTGGCGATTTTGTGGTTGAGTTCGGCACGCTCGAAGATAGCGATGAGAAGTTGTCGAAGTTGCGCAATTTCTACGACAAAGGTCTCTCGCATATTGGTTGGAATAGTTATAAGAAAGTTGATTTAAGATATAATAATCAGGTGATTTGCACGAAATAGATATGGAGAACAAGGATTACATAATCGGAATTGATATCGGCTCTTCGAGTGTTATTATGGCTGTCGGAGTGCGTAATGACAATGGAGAGGTATCGGTTTTAGGCGTTGATGTTCAGGAGGTTGAAGGTTCGGTAAAAGATGGTGATATTGTCAATTATATCGAGTTGGGCAATGCTATTGCTCGCGCAAAAAGTGCGCTTGAGAGCGAACTCGGTCGCCGTCTCAATTCGGCCTATGTCGGAATATCGGGCCGTTCAGTCTATTGCGTGCGTTACGAGGATTATGTAGAAATTAGCGAGAAAACGGGTTGCGTTACCGAGAATGAGATGCGCGAGTTGAATGCCCGTATCGATATGGTAGTGCCTGGCGGAGGAGATGAAATTGTAGATAAAATCCCACTTCGTTACTGCATTGATGATCGCCAAGAGGTGAAGAACCCTCTGGGGGCGTTTGGTCGTAAGCTCTCTGCGACATATCTGTTCGTTATGGTGGGCAAACAACAGATTGACCGCTTGGATAAAGCGCTATACAGTGCTGATATAAAAATTAGTGGTTTGTGTGTAAATCCTACGCTCTTGCCACAAGTTCTTCTCGGAGAGGAGGAGAGTGAAGCTGGGGTTGCAATAGTCGATTTGGGTAGCGATTTGACCGATATATCGATTGTCCGCGATGGCAAGTTATGGTACTACTCATCGTTGCCTATCGGAGCATCTTCGATAAATAACGACCTTCTCGACTTCTTGCGTGCGCCGAAGCGCGATATCGAGATTGTGAAGCGTAAGTATGGTGCAGCAATGGCCGATGGTGTGCCGGATAATGTTACCGTACCGATAAAGACGGCAGGACACGCCAAAAAACAGATACTCCAACGCAATATCGCCGAGATTGCCGAGGAGCGATTGAAAGATATTGCAGGCTTTGTTGCTCGCGAGTTGAAAGCTACGAACTTCCTCACGAAACTCCCTTGTGGGGTGGTGCTTACGGGAGGCTCGGCATACCTCTCAAATATCGACCAACTCTTTGCTCGCGAATTGCAGATGGAGGTTAGGTTGAGCAGTATGCTCTATGGCCTTGACGATGAGTCGCAGATGAAGGTGTCGGCATATACGCAGTCGGTAGTTGCGGGTTTGTTGCTCTACGGCGCAAAACACAATGCGTGCGAAACAGTACCCGATAACAGCAAACCAAAGGTTGTAGAAAGACCTTCGGTCGCTCTTGTAACCTCTGGCGCAAGGGATATCTTTACGGGTAGCGAGAATCTTGAGCCTATAAATCAAGATAACACAGACCGGCCTGTCGATGAGAAAGAGAGAGATGACGAGACCTATGTTGGGGTAGTGCCTGAACACAAGATTGACCCAATCAATGAAGAAAATGAAGAGGAGAGCGAGAAGCCGGTCGAAGAGGTTATTGTTAAGTCGGAGTCGGAACCGCAAAGTAAGTCTGGTTGGTTAAATCGTTTTCGTAATTGGGTAGATGATATGTTTACCGATGAGTACATTTAGATTGTAGAAAATTATGGAGAATTACAGCATATTAAACGATATATCCTCTATCAAAAGCCAGCCATCTCGCATTATGGCTATGGGTGTTGGTGGTGCAGGTGGTAATGCCATCGAACATATGTGGCAGATGCAGATTGAGGGTGTAAATCTTGCGGCCTGCAACACGGATCAAGATGATTTGGAGAAACTGCCGATTGCCCCCGAAAACTGTATCCTTATGGGAAAAGGTCTCGGAGCCGGCAATGTGGCCGAGGAGGGTGCTAAGTGTGCAATTGAGGCACTCGATAAAGTGCGTGATTTGTTGCACGCCCGTGGAACAGAGATGTTGTTCCTTACGGCCGGTATGGGTGGCGGAACAGGTACGGGAGCAACTCCGGTTATTGCGGAGTTGGCTCATGAGATGGATATCCTGACAGTCGCTATTGTGACTATGCCACCGAGCAATGATGGACCTTTGCGACTTGCACAAGCACAGGCGGGTGTCGATAAACTGCGCAAGCATGTTGATGCAATTATCATATTGAGCAACGATGCCATAAATCAACTCTATGGTCATCTGCCCGCAACTACGGCATTTGGTCGTGCAAACGATGTGGTTGCCTACGCAGCCAAGGGTATTGCCGAAATCATCACTCACAAGTCCAACCTTGTAAATGTCGATTTTGCCGATGTATGTACCGTTATGCGAGGCAGTGGTAGTGCCGTTATGGGTGTTGCAACCGAGACAGGCGAGGATAGAGCCGATAAGGTGGTCGATAAAATTCTGACCTCTCCACTCTTTGGTGATGTGTCGATTAGTGGCTCGCGTAATGTCTTGATAAATATCTCGGTTTCGAGTTCGGAGGGACTTACGCTGAACGAGGCGCATCGAGTGCGTGACCGTGTTCAATATCACGCCAAGACTGAAGACGAGAATGGTGTAAAATTGACCAATATCATCTGGGGTGTGAGTATCAAGCCAAATCTCGCCGAAGACGAGATTGAGGTTGTGGTGGTGGCTACAGGCTTCCAGAATGATACCTTTGCAAAGCCTCCTGTTGTCATCAAGAACGAGCCTGAGAAGGAGATTATTAATGTAATCTCCAACCCTACGCCGGCGACTCAAAGCGAGAATACTGCACCGGAGAGGGTTGTGTCGATGCCGAAATTCCGTTATGCACCAGCTCCGATTACACGCCCATCGCGAAACTTTGCCGAGTTGGAGGCGTGCAAGCGTACTCCATCCTACATTAAGCACGGTGTGACGCTTACTACTGCAACCAAGGTGCATCAGGTTGGAGGTGTCGAGAAGGAACAACCAAATAATGAACCCGAAATGCCTGCATTGTTTTAGGAAAATAGAGGAAAATGAGTAGTAGTATAATAGAGTATTTGAGTTGCCCGCCTGAAACTATAATGTTGATGGTTGTTACGCTGTTGCTGTTGTTGGCGTCGGGTATGATGTCGGCATCGGAAGTGGCATTCTTTTCGCTCCTGCCTTCCGATTTGAGGGCTATCAAGCAACGAGGCTCGGTAGCAGCCGAAAATGTGTTGCGATTGCTGAAAAATAGCGATTCGTTGTTGGCTACCATACTCGTTGTAAATAACCTTGTGAATGTAGCCATCGTAATCTGTTCATCGAAGGTTGTGGATACGATGTTCAAGTTCAATAGCGCAATGGTCGAGTTCCTCTTCACGGGCGTACTGGTTACATTTTTACTGTTGCTCTTTGGCGAGATTTTGCCTAAGATTGTGGCTCAAACCTCAAATGTAAAGGTTGCTTTGCTCTTTGCACAACCGCTTGTGCTGTTGCGCGGTTTGTGTTATCCATTCTCCTATATTCTTATCAATACGAGTGGTCGTGTTGGCAAGATGGCGACAATGAACAACGACAATATCTCGATTGAGGAGTTGGCGGATGCGGTGGATATGACTACTGAGCCGGAGAGCGAGGAGCAGAAGATTTTGTCGGGTATTGTCGGCATAGCCTCGCGAGAGGTTGAGGATATTATGCGCCCACGCATCGATATCAAGGCTGTTGAGCAGACGATGACCTTCACCGAGGTAAAGGAGGTCGTTACCGAGACCGGACACTCGCGTTTGCCTGTTTATGATGAGGATTTGGACAATATCAAGGGTGTACTGTTCGTGAAAGACCTGCTTGAACACATCTCCAAGGGCGATGAGTTCGGCTGGCAAAGACTTATTCGCGAGCCATATTTTGTACCGATGCACAAGAAGGTAAATGCGGTGCTTGAGGATTTTCAACGCCAGAAGTTCCACATGGCGATAGTTGTCGATGAGTATGGAGCTACGCAGGGACTTATCTCGTTGGAGGATATTTTGGAGGAGGTTGTAGGCGAGATATCTGACGAGAGCGATGTCGATGAGTCGTTCTATCGCCGTTTGAATGAAAATACCTATCTCTTTGAGGGTAAGACACATATCGTTGATGTGGTGCGCGTTCTCGACCTCGAGGACGATATTTTTGAAGATGTTCAGGGACGTGCTGAAACGGTTGCAGGATTGATGCTCGAGATAAATCGCAACTTCTTGAAGAAGGGCGAGGAGGTGTCGGCGCACGGCATTCGCTTTATTGTTGAGAAGATGGAGGGACATCGCATCGACAAAATCAAAATCATCGTCAATGGCAACACATAGCCAACTTATCATCGAGCCGATAGCAGATGAGACTACTTTGCGAAGTGGTGCAACAGAGGCAGATTTGGCTTTTGTTGAGACCTTTACTGCCGAGAGTCGCCGTTGCGAGGTGTTGGCGTGGCGTGCCATTGTCCGCCGAGTGTTGGGCGAGGGTGTAGAGATATTTTATGACGATTATGGTGCGCCAAAGGCGACCAATCCATCGAAATATATAAGCATTTCACATAGTCGGGAGTATGTGTCGGTACTCATTTCCGAGCAACTTTGCGCTGTGGATATCGAAGATGCAGGGCGCGATTTTCGTAAAGTGGCAACCAGATATCTCTCGGCAGAGGAGCAATATATGGCGGAGAGATACGATGTTTTTGCCGAGATGTGGTCAGCAAAAGAGGCACTCTATAAGTACTACAAAAAAGGAAAACTCGACCTTGTACGAGATATTTCGATAGAGTCATATAACTCGGAAAAATCGACTTTTGTGGCAACTATTCTCGGCGGAGAGCCTATTGTAGTCGATATTAAGAGATACAACAATCTTGTTGTCGCTACTATCGATTAGCAAAGCGTTTAGCAATCTTCACAGCCGTAAGGCGAACATTCTCTTTTGCTGTTTCTGGGCGCATAGCCTCTTCGTGTGGCGTGCCTGTGGGCGTAACTGCTTCGATTGCGGTGAAGCCACTTGTGCGCAACTCCTCACACCATACCACCTCTCCACCTATGGCGATAGTCGGGATATTGTGTGCGGTCGCCATCTTTAAGACGCCACTCGGAGCTTTGCCCATCATGGTCTGCCTGTCCAATCGTCCCTCGCCTGTGATAACAAGGTCGGCATCTGCGATTATCTGCTCGAAGTGCATAGCAGAGAGTACCATATCGATACCGCGCTCCAATTTTGCCCCAAGCAGAGCCGTGAAGCCACCACCCAAACCTCCTGCAGCACCAGCACCTTCCATATCGCCAATCTTCACGCCATTGAACTCCTCGATTACGCGGGCATAGTTGCGTAGTCCGCGGTCAAGTTGCTCGACCATAGCCATATCAGCCCCCTTTTGTGGTGCAAAGACAAAGGCTGCACCCTCTTTGCCATAGAGTGGATTTGTAACATCGCAAGCGACTGTAAATTTACATTCGGATAGTTCCGGAATAGTCTGATTGTCATCAATAGATGCAATTTGTTCGAGAACTTCGCCACCTCCGACCAACTCGTTACCTGCGTGGTCGAGAAAACGAAATCCCAAGGCACGAAGCATTCCCGTACCGCCATCGTTTGTGGCACTTCCGCCAATACCTACCAAGAGGTTGCGACAACCTCGTTTGATGGCATCGGCAATTATCTCGCCTGTGCCGTAGGTTGATGTGAGTAGAGGGTTGCGCTCCTCTGTTTTGAGAAGTGGCAGACCACTCGCTGCCGACATCTCGATAATTGCGCTTTTACCCCCATCAATCACGCCGTAACGCGCCCTGATGGGGCGATGCAACGGGTCGCATACCTCCACCTCTACATAGTCGCCTCCCAACGCTTCAACCAACACTTCGATAGTTCCCTCGCCACCATCGGCAATGCCCACTTTGACAACTTCGCAGTCGGGGCATACGGAGTGCAGACCGAGAGCGAAGTCGTCTGCTACCTCACGCGAGGAGAGAGAGCCTTTGAATGAATCGGTGGCGATTACGACCTTTTTCATATCGAAAAATTCGGTTTTATATATGCAAATTTAATAAAAAATGTGAGATATAAATTCGATATAGCAATAGATTTTGTATCTTTGCGGTCACTATGAGCAAATCTGCAACGCTGTCACTCGGAACAGACAACATCGGCAAACTGTTGTTCAATTACGCCACACCGGCGATAATTGCAATGGCTTCGTCTTCGTTGTACCACCTTATAGATAGTGCCTTCGTAGGACACGGTGTTGGTGGTGCGGCTATTGCAGGTATGGCTATCACGATGCCGATTATGAATATCGGCTCGGCATTTGGTGCTATGGTGGGCGTAGGTGCGGCAGCTCGTATCTCACTGCGATTGGGTGAGGGCAATAAAATCGCAGCCGAAAAGACTCTGTGCAATGCAGTACTGCTCAATATCGTAATCGGCTTTACGATTATGGTGTTGATGCTCGGCTTCCTCGATGAGATATTGTTACTTTTTAGTGGTGGTCGTGCTTCGGAGGAGACATTGGAGTATGCCCGCCAATTTATGCGCATTATCCTCTACGGAAATATCACGCAACACCTCTATCTCGGTATGAACGAGATGATTCGCGCATCGGGCAATCCGCGTAAGTCGATGGCGATAATGCTAACCTCCGTAGCGGTGAATCTCGTGCTGAATCCGCTATTTATCTTCATGTTTGGTTGGGGAATTAAAGGCTCGGCTGCCGCAACGGTTATCTCGCAATTTATCGCCTTTCTAATCGCTTTGTCACACTTCTGTTCCAAGAAGTCGTTCCTGCGATTCAAGCGCGAGGCATTCCACTTCGATTGGAAGATTGTCGGCAATATCCTCTCTATTGGACTTGCACCATTTTTAATGAATATCTGCGCCTCAACGGTTGCCGCATTCGTAAATACGGCGATGTTGAGTTATGGTGGTACGGGCCTTCACGATATCGTTACACGCGAACAAGGTGCAGCCGATTTGTATGTCGGAGCCTACGGCATTGTCAATCGTGTGGCTCTGCTCTTTATTATGCTGGTGCAGGGATTGAACCAGGGTATGCAACCTATTGTGGGCTACAATTATGGTGCAAAGAACTTTGCTCGTGTCCGCAAGGTGGTATTTATGACTATAGGTTGCGGAGTTACCATCGCAACGCTCGGCTTCTGCCTTGGCGAGTTTTTTCCGGAGTATATCGCCCGCCTCTTTGTCGATTCGTCGAAGGGTGGCGATGAGCAACTTATGGTCGATGCAGCAGCACAAGGTATGCGCATTATATTGATGATGTTCCCTCTTGTCGGCTTTCAGGTCGTAGTGGGAGGTTTCTTCCAATATATAGGCAAAGCGCCGTTGGCGATATTTATCTCGCTTACACGCCAACTCCTCTTCTTGTTGCCGTTGTTGTGGATATTACCTCGCTACTACGGAGCGTATGGCGTTTGGATTTCGATGCCAATAGCCGATACCTTTTCGATTATGTTGGCTCTGATACTCTTTGTAAGTAATATGCGCAAAATCAGAGCAATGGAGAGTAGATAATCCACTAGTATAACTTTTAACAAAATGGGGTGTGTCTAAAATCTGTTAGACACACCCCATCTGTTCTCTTTTCAGAATAGAACTCTACAAGAATCTGTCGAGAGCTACGGAGCGAACATTCACTGCCGGTTGAGCCTCGTCTATAATCTCGCTTGGAATAGCTCCCTCGGTGTAAATCGAAATATCGGCACTATCGCTTTGGTCGATAAGGCGAATACGGGTTGGAGTCTCCTCGGCATACGATACCGAGTAACTCTTTTTCCACGGCTCGTCATCGGAATATACGCCCGAAAGGGTGTTGTTTTCCAATGTAAATGTGCCTTCGTAGTGCAACCACACAACAGAGTAGATGCGCTGGTAGAGGTCGAATGAACCATCTTCGTTGAGCGATAGATAGACCTGTAGTGCCGACTCCTCTTTGTTTGCCCAGTGGGTTAATTTCCAATCGCCAATAACAGAGCCTTCTTCTATCCACTTGGTTGTATCTGTGACACCACCTTCGTTACCATCGGAGTTATTGTTAGTACACGCCACTGCGAAAAGTGCTACTACCGCTAAAAATATCTTTGAAATTTTCATCTTGAAATCCTCCTCTCTTTACATCCAACCACCATTCTCGGCAAAGCCATCGCGAACAACCAATGCAAACTTCTTGTTGATGACCATACCTCCAGCAGCATCGTTTGAGCCAGGGTTCTTGCCTCCTGCAATCATCTTGACATCAACAATCGCCGAACCTGTATTTGTACAGTGAATAAGGAATATGTTGCTTGTCGAAGATGCACGCTGTAATCGCGTAACGCCTAAACGACTCTTGTCGGCATCGCTCATCGTCATATCGACAATTGACAGCGAAACCGCACCATCGGAGATATATTGCTTCATATCGATCTTATAGTAATCCTTGCCTCGAGTTACAGGAATGCAGGTTATACCCTCGACATTCATCAACATACGGAATGCATCAATTCGACCTGTACCCATCTTGCCAAGGTACTTACTTGCAGGGTCTGCTATGCGCATATCCTCCTCCATATCGTTTACCGAGAGAAGAATCATCGATGTAAATTCATCGAGCGAGAATGATTTGCCCAACTTGTGCGCGTATGCCAGACCGAGCGCAGCGACACCCGTAACATGCGGACAAGCCATAGATGTACCATAGTAATAGACATACGGCTCTCCGGTGTAGATGTCGGCTACGGTCGAGAGAATACCCTCTTTGGTGTCGTGAATAATATGGTTTTCGCCTCCCGGAGCCGAGATATTTGCTCCCGGGCCATAGTTGGTGTATGAGGCAGGAAGTCCATCAATTCCAAACGAGGTTACGCAGATGTAGTTGCGATATGCACCCGGGTAACTTGCCTGTCCGAAACCATCATTTCCTGCGGCAAAAATGACCAATCCGCCACTCAATGCAGGGTGATTCTTCTGCTGGCGGAAGTACTCGATAGCCTCGTGTTGAATACCGCCATCGTTACCAGTAAACCAGCTGTCGTTTTGTCCTGTTACAGGAGGTGTTCCCCACGAGTTGTTCGATATTGCGGCTCCATTGTCGGCTGCATACTTGAACGCTTGAGCAACAACATGTCTGTCGCCACTCGTTCCGTCCTCGTAGCCCGAGAATATCTGCGATGACATAATGCGAACACCATTGCCCGAGCCATCGCCACCGGCAATACCATTGATGCCGATACCATTGTTATTCACTGCGGCAATTGTTCCTGCGACATGAGTTCCGTGACCATTGTCGCCATTCTCGCCCTCAAATATATTCCAACTCAATTCGCCATTGCCGTACTTTTGTGTCTGCTTGTCGAATGTTGCTGTTACATGGTTGAAGCCGTGAATATCATCGATGTAACCATTGTTGTCATTGTCGATACCATCGTCAGGAATTTCGCCCTCGTTTACCCACATATTGGCAGCAAGGTCCTCGTGAGTGTAATCTACACCCTGATCCATAATGGCAACGATAATCGAGTTATCTCCCGTGGTATATTTCCAAGCCTCGTGCAGATTGATGTCCATACCCTCTTTGGCGTGAAAGAGGTTCAAATCATCTCTCTTGCCCGGATTGTGCAAATCCCATTGTGCCTCGCTCATTGGGTCATTGAATTGAGGCGTTGTAAGTCGGGTAGTGCCGTTTGGAAGGGTTGCCTTCGACCTCGTTACGGTAGGCTGTACCATCATTGTATTGAACTCAATCTTCTCAATCTCGGCAACCTCTGCCAATGCGCGCGCTACGCTCTCGAGTTGTTGCTCACGGTCGAAGTGAACAATATACCAACGATGCAAGCCCGCTTTGCGAGTGCGCTCCTCGTGTCTGATATCGACAGGGAAAACACGCTCGATAGATGTCGCTTTGATGTCGAGAAGAGTGGCGTTAAGTGGGTCTATTCCAGAACGCGTAACACCGCTACTGCGAGAGCCATTTTCAAGGCTCAAAGCTGCCGTCTCGTCAAACTTAACAATTAACGAGCCTTCGGCAGCGTGTGCCGAGGTGTTGATGACTTTGGCGGGTAAGGTGTTGCTCGTCTGCTCGCCAACAACCAAATCCTCACTTGGCAACTCTGTACATTTTGTAGCAATCACGGATATTGCTACCAATGCAATTAGATGTTTGATAAATCGATACATTTGCAAAGTTTATTATCTGTTTTTTAGACACCACAAGCCGACCGTGTCGTTTTGCGGTCGGCCTGACGGTGTTGTATTGCGGTACTAATGTACTTTCGCCTTGATATTCTTGAAGTCAACGGTCGGAGTGTATTTCACTACCGAAATTGGCTTTACGGTGCTGAATCCGCCCTCTGCACCAACTACGCTGTAGCTGGTTGCCGAGATCGAACGGAACGCATTGCCCATTGCAATATCGCGAACAGTTACACTGCTGAACGGTATGCGGATGTTGCGCTTGTACGAGTGTGAATTTGTAGATGCAGGCTGTGCATTTGCGCTGTCACCCGCGTTATCCGAATTATCCGAATTATCCGAATTATCGCCTGTGTTATCGCCTGCGCTGTCATCGGTATTCTCCATCAGAGTGAAGCTTGTCTTACCTGCTGCGAAGTAGTTGTAGGTATATACATCGTCAGAGGTAATATCTGCACCCGAAACATCGATAAGCGGAATATGAAGGTCGGACGCCAAGCCACGAACCTTGAAGGTCTCAGGGTGTACATTCATAATACAAGGGTCAGTACCTACCGAACTTGCATTGTCAGGGTCGATTGACCAATAGACCATGATGTGTGTAATGTTTCCGTGCTCATCTTGATATGCCGGAACCTGCAAGTAGTCGAAGAGACAACCCAAATCTTTATAACCCTTTACAGTTCCGTCCAATACGAGCTGATTCTTCTCCGAATCGTAGGTCGCATACCACGAATAGCCATCTTGAATACCAAGGTTTGTAACATAGTACAAGTTTTCGTTGCCTAACACATTCGAGAGAGTAAAGATATTCTTAAATGTTGCACTCTGCTCTGCCGAAGCGTAAGAGTACGACATTCTGTACTGACCTAAAACGAGGTTGCCTGTATATGGGGGAGCTGTGGTTGTAGCACACTTTGCGCTTTCGATTGTGCTTCGTCCGTAAGAGTTTGTAGCACGAACAATCACGGTATATTCGGTCTCAGGCGCGAGCTGATACTCTGGGTCGATACCTCCGAAGTAGCTGAGCAAGCTGAACTCCGAGTTGGCCTCGATAATCTTCTCCTCTGGGATAATGTTGCCATAATCCTCGATAAGACGCTCCAACTTCTTCTTCTCGTTTTCTGCATCTGCACCTTCGAGCTTAATACCCTCCAACAACTTGTTGATTGTAGCAGTAGGAGCAAAGCAGTAAGCCGCACTCTTGAGCAACTCTCCATCGATTGTGAGTGCCAATGAGACATAATCAGGATATGTCGCCGAGTCCTCAGGTGCAGCAAGACCTACCAATGCGAGGTCGATGTCGAGCTGACAAGTAACATCTGGCTGTGCGCCAAGACCAGCGAAGTAGAACGCCTCGTATGTAACCTCTCTCGAACGCAACTTTCCATTTGCATCGACAGGGGCAGCAACGATAGTGTAAAGACCATTTTCGAGAGTTATCTTGACATTGGTCATACCATCTTCAGGAACTAAACCATCGACAGTCAAAATGTTCTCGGCAGTACCATTCAACAACGATTGGATAGCCTCTTCAGGCTGAAGTTCAACATCTTTGTTTACGATGATGTACTTGATGCTTGCAACATCAACTCCATACGAGAAGCATACATTTGCCTCTGCAGTCTCGTTGTTTGTGCCAACCTCCATACCCAAGTACTCTACGCCGAGGTCGTAATCTTTAGCCTTGACACCTGGGAAGAGCAGACGGAACATACCATCGGCGTTGCTCTTGAAGTTCTCCCACTTGTAGCGACCTTCGCTCTCTGCAATCAACTTCTCGTGAGCGAAGATGATACCACCTTTAGGGAATGTAATAACGCCATCTTCCAATGCACCACCTTTAGCCTCGATGTATGCCATACCGTAGCCATTCGCGAACTCATTTACTCCGGCGGTCTGCTTTGGAATAGATACATCGTTAGGGTCGGTACAGTCGAATACCAAGTCGGCAGGTGTGAAGTTGAACAATCCGCCTGTAGGGTGTGTCAAATACTCGGCAGGTACGCCAAATGCCATCTCGAAGATGCGAGTCCAAGGATTTCGGATTTTGTACATCTCGCTATCCTTATGCTTGTAGAGATCAACCTCGAGTTCCTGCATATTTGCTACGCTCCAGAAACCTGTCAAGGCTGGCACGGCGCGAATCTTCGCCTTTCCACCCTCGACCAAATTCCAAGGGTCGAACATTACATCTACAGTCCACTCGCTCAATCCGTACGGAGTGGTAATCATTGGCTCTGCGATAACGAGCGTATAAGAGTAGGTAAGCTTCTCGTCCAACTTTGTGAGGTCGGGAACGGTAATAACCAACTCTGCGCTATCCTCGCCGTCCTCGAAGATAACATCCTCGGTGAACTGAATGGCATTTGTCTCCTTGAGACGCTTTGAGTCGATATCGTTGTCGTCAGCAGGCTCTGTCATAACATAGACATACAACTCTCCCTCTGTAACGGCACGCTTCAGAGTGATTCTATGCTCGCCACGACCGCTTCTCTCTTGAAATCCGATTACGCTATTGTTAGTGTTGTCGTTCGGGAAGAAGACCTGCGGACCACTAACAGGAGCCCCTGGCTCGTAGTCATTCGTACAAGAGATAAGAACTCCTGCAAATAGCGATATCAGAGCAATATATAATATCTTAATGTTTTTCATACTACAAATTTTTATCTTTAATGATATCCAAATCTATAACTACATCGCCATAATTGTATTCGATGGGTCAGGGTTATTCTTTCCCTTCAGAGCCACATTCTGTTGCTCCTCGGCAATAGGAATACAGATGTTCCAAGCTGGGCAACGACCATTTGTGCTGAAGGTAAGACCTGCAGGGGTGTTGTTGCCTGCGTAAGCGTTATCCAAACCGATATTCAAACGCTTGAAGTCGTAGAACAATATACCCTCGCCCCAAAGCTCAACTCGCTTCTGGAAGATTATCTCTTCGATGATATCTGCTGTACGCGAGATGGTGTATTTCGGATCGCGATACTGTGTCATAAAGTCTTTGATAAGCTGTGTTCCTGCCGCAACATTGTATTGTGCGGTAGCCTCTGCCTCGATGAAGTACATCTCCTCGACACGCATCAACGGAATATCCACAACATTACCAACCGAGCTGTTAATCTTCTCGCCCTGTCCAGAACGGAACTTCAAGTGAGCATAGGTGCGCATACCTGCACCCTCCAAGCCGAATGTGCTCCACTCCTTCTCGGTGAGGTTGGTAACCTTCTTGTAGTTTGCGTACGATGTGTCAGGACCTACGATAATTTTCTTGCGGAAATCGCTGTTCGACATACGGTCGTAGGTTGCCTTACGAACACCTGGCTGTGCGCCCGAACCATAAGCCCAACCTGCATTACAGCTCATGTGTGCTGCCCAAGCGTGCAAGTTTGAGAGAATAGTCTCATTTGACTGAATCATTCCCCAAAGCCAAGCGTTGTTCACCTTGTTGAAGCCTGTGATTGGATCGCAGTACTGTATCTCGGTGAGAGGGGTACAACCCGACTCGTTGATAGCCTTGCGAGCATACTCTGCAGCCTTCTTGTACGCCTCATCGCCTGTGACAACATCAGGATAGACGCTCTTGTCGTAGAGTCCCTCCTCGAAACCTCCGAGCCAGAGATAAGCGCGAGCCTTCAATCCATAGACAACGGCCAACGAAGGGATATTCTTCGAGTCGGCAGCAACGCCTGCCAAGCAAGCCTCGGCATCGTTCAAGTCGTCAAAGATGAATTGGAACATCTCATCGCGCTTTGCACGAGGGTTGTTTCGTGTCGAAGCCTCGCTTGCACCCTCGCGGACGATAGGCACTGTAAGTTCCTGAACATTTGCCAATGCCGCAGTGTAGTCTGTAGCATCGGTCTCGGCAGGGAGCGCATCGTACATACGCGCCAAGTCGAGATAGTGGTTTGCGCGGAAGGTCTTTGCAATGCCTCGAGTCTCGGCCTTATCCTCATCATCGCCACAAAGCAGAAGTACATCGTTTGCTGCCTTGATAAATGTGTAGTAGCTGTGCCATACAAGCGTACAAGCACCTGTAGGACCAATGCTCATCTGATAAGCGTAGAATTGGAAACGGTCGTAGTATTGGTTTCCACCGCTATATGCGTTTGATGGCAACACCTCGCCAATAGCGCGGTCGAATGCCGCGAACAACGATGGAAGTCCGAAATCGTAATCGCCACCAGTGATAGTTGTGCTGATAAGAGAGGTGTGCATTGCAGCACTCTTGCTTCGTAACTCCATCTCTGGATCTGACTCAATCTGTCCGCTTGTGGCAGCTCCATTCATAGGAAGAGTCTCTTTGATACAGCCTGTTGCCAATACGGACACACCGAGTATCAAAGCCGCAAATCTATATAATCTATTAGTCTTCATATCTTAAATCTCCTTTCTTCCCTAAAATTAGAATGTAACAGTTATACCACCCGAGAATGTACGGATAGGAGAGTAATTGTATGGGGTGGTGCTACCCGAAATGGATTGACGAGGGTCAAATCCCTTTCGCTGTGAGAAGTAACAAACATTGTCGCACGAGAGGTAGATTCGCAACTTCTCGACAAAGAACTTACGAGTGATATTTGCCGGAAGTGTATAACCTACCGTGATGTTCTGAATGTTAAAGTACGAAGCATCGGTCAAGAAACGACTTGACGAAGCAGCTGTGTAGTAGTCATCATACTGCAAACGAGGAATCTCTGATGATGGAGCATCTGCAGTCCACGAGTTCCACAAGTCGCGGTGATATGCACCACCAACACTTGTCTGCATTGGCGAACCCATCATTGTCGAATATCCCGAGTCGTAAGCCAAACCACCAATCTGATAGGTGAAGTTTGCCGAAATATCTACACCGTAGAACATAAACGAGGTGTTGATACCACCATACAAATCAGGTGTTGCATCGCCCTGCATCTCACGACCATAGGTCTGAGCCAAAGCGTAGTTGTTCGTAGTACCTCTTACATTGTTTCCGTCTTTGTCGGTATAGTAGTAGTACCAAGTCGATTCGCCCTCACTGTTTACACCAGCGTAAGTTGGGAGATACCAACTCCAACGCGAGTGATTCTCGGCGAGGAAGTACGAGCCACTGTCGTAACCTACAACCTTGCCATCGCTGGTTGTATGGGTACGATACTCGTCTGGAAGTCGTGTCACCTTGTTCGAGTAGTGCGACATATTCAATCCCAAGTTCCAAACAAAGTTCTTTGTACGGAAGATGTCTGCACCCAACTCAATCTCGACACCTTGGTTTACCATATCACCGATGTTGGTGTAGTATGAGGTGTAACCGAGCGATGGAGCAACCGACAATTGGAACAACATATCCTTTGTCTTGCGGTGGAAGTAATCAACGCTTCCATAGAGGCGATTTCCCCACAAGCCGAACTCAACTCCGATATTCAGGTTGCCGTTGGTCTCCCAAGTGATGTTAGGGTTGCCCTTTTGAGCAAATGTGGTTGCGATACCGCCCTGACCATCGTTTGCGATGGCATACTGATCGACATAGAGATACGAACCGATGTTGTCGTTACCCTGCGAACCGTAAGATGCCTTGAGCTTCAACAAATCTACAAATGGAGCCTTGAACCAGCTCTCCTTGTTTATCAACCAAGCTGCCGATACCGACCAGAAACTTCCCCAACGGTGATCGGGGTGGAAGTTCGATGAAGCATCGCAACGATATGATGCCGAAACGAATACTCGCTGATCGAAGTCATACTGACCGCGGATAAAGTAACCCTCGGTGTTGTAGTGTCCCATAGCCGAACTTGCACTCTGCTTATCCACAACCGAGCCATTCAACTCATCGTAGGTGTATGAGAACATATTGCCCTTCGATGCGCTCAACGAATAGCTCTTGTAGTCATACGACTCGTGGCCAAGGAGTACATCGAGGTTGTGTTTGTCGCCGAATGTGTGAGTATAGGTGAGCAACTGTTGCAAGTTGTACGAGATGATACGCGCATGCTCCTTGTTCACCAAACCACCCTCGGTTGCAAACTGTCCGTAGTATGGGTTGAGTACGCTTGTCGAGCGAGTCTCATCGAGATTAGAGCCGGCATTGAATGTGAACTTCAAATCGCGGTAGAAACGAATCTCCGCAAAACCATTTGCCGAGAAGGCGTTACCCTCGTTTACATAGCGGTTGAGCTGAATATCCTGCAAGTCGTTGGACATACCTCCTGTGGTACGCATCGAGCCTGCGTTAGCGCCATTACCGATATCGTAGATTGGGAAGCCCCACTTGTCGTAGTAGTGCTGATTCTTGCCTGGACGAATGAAGATAGGGTAGATAGGTGCAGTATTTACGGCTGTCGCAAATACATTGGCATCTGCCTCTCCTTCGTATGCTACATCATCGCCACTCTCCCAAGTGAAGTTTGTGAAAGAGAAGTTACCTCCCACCTTCAACCACTTCTTTGCCTGATAGTCGGCGCGGAGTCGGGCAGTGTAACGCTCGTTGTGCGAACCATCGATGATACCATCGTTATCCAAATATCCAAACGATGCAAAGAAGTTTGCTTTGTCGCTTGCAGCCGATACATTGACATTGTACTCTTGGCGGAACGATGACTTGTAGAGGGCATCGAGCCAATCGTCAGGTTGCAACCAATACTGCTGTCCGTTGTAGTTAACCAAGCGACCTTCTGTTGCATTCGGGTTGATTTTGCCGTTTGTACCGATGAGATACTGTCCTGCAGGAACGGTCATTACATTGTAGCCCAGACCTCCAGGATTGTTCGAGGTGAGCAACTCGTTAGCGAGTTTGTGAGCCTCTGTTGCCGAGCCATTGCTTGCATAGTAGTAGTTGTAGAGTGAGCGATAGTGCAACTCATAGTACTCGCTAGCATTGTTTACATAGTCGTAGGTCTGCAATGCGCGAGTATTCATTCCCCACTTACCATCGAAAGTAACGCGGGCATCGCCCATCTTTGCACGCTTGGTAGTAACCATAATTACACCATTTGCACCACGCGCTCCGTACAAAGCATTCGAAGCGGCATCTTTCTGAACAGTGATAGACTCGATGTCGGCAGGGTTGATGTTGTTGATATCGCCCTCATAAGGCATACCATCGACAACCCAAAGTGGAGCTGTGCCGGCATTTACCGAGCCGATACCACGAATCGAGATGCTCTGTCCTGCACCAGGACGACCTGTAGATGAGGTCATCTGCATACCTGCCACCTTACCAACCAAGGCATCGGATATGTTCGAGGATTGAGTCTTGCTGAGGTCGTCAGACGAAACAACCTTTGCTGAACCGGTGAATGCCTCTTTCTTCGCCTCACCGAAGGCTACCACGATTACATCATCAATGGTCTCCGAAGCCTCTTTCAGCTTGACATTGATGACAGTTTTGTCGTTGATAGCGACCTTGGTATCTTCGTAACCGATGAACGAAAAGACGAGAACGCCATTGGCAGGAGCCGATAGTACGAACTGTCCTTGCAAATCGGTTGAAGTACCAATTGTGGTGTTCTCCACCACTACGGTAGCACCGATTACCGGAGCGCCGTCCGGACCGGTAACTGTACCCGTAACCTCCTTGTTCTGCGCAAGCACCGATGCGCAAGTGAGCAGAACAGCGGTAATTAATAGTACGATTTTTCTAATCATAATCGATTTGTTTATTTATTATAATATATGTATTCCGGGGCGCAAAGATAGAAATAAACTCCAAAATAGCCAAATTTATCCCGAATAAAAATGCGCGTTTCTGATGTTTTGGCACAAAATGACACTAAAATAGTTTGATATTCAAAGTGAAAATTATCAAACGGTTTCAAATTGAAATAAAATCGGCGAAAAGCAAAGAGACTAAAGTCTGTTTTTTTAGTTCTCTTTATGAAAGGTGTTTGTTGTGCCGAAAAATAGGATAATTTTACCGATATTCGATATGGATTTTGACTCTTGCCGAGGGTTGAAATTTGTGGATAGAATTTGAATAATGGCACTATTTATGTTGCATAATTGCATATTTATTCCATAAAAGAGATGAATGTTTTTTGTGGAGTTTTTTTATCGATTTTGTAGCGAAAATAATCACACTTTTTATTATCTTTGCACCCATAAGGTAAATCGATAAATCAAACAGAATATGAAAGCAATTGTAAAGACAAATTTGCAGTTACCTGGACAGACCGACCACTATGTCGGCAAGGTGCGTGATGTATATAGCATCGAGGGTGATTATCTTGTAATGGTCGTTTCTGACCGTATCTCGGCATTCGATGTTGTTTTGCCTGAGGGTATTCCGTTCAAAGGACAGGTGTTGAATCAGATTGCAGCGAAGTTCCTCGATGCAACAACCGATATCCTTCCAAATTGGAAAATCGCTACGCCTGACCCAATGGTTACTGTAGGTCACAAATGCGAGCCATTCAAGGTAGAGATGGTTATTCGTGGCTATCTTTCGGGACACGCTTGGCGTGAGTATAAGGCAGGAAAGCGCACTATTTGCGGTGTGGAGATGCCCGAAGGAATGGTTGAAAATCAGAAGTTCCCAGAGCCAATTATTACACCTACAACCAAGGCGGCTGAAGGACACGATGAGGATATCTCGAAAGAGGAGATTATCGCGCAGGGTATTGTTTCGCGCGAGGATTACGAGCAGTTGGAGAAATATACTCGTGCTATCTTCCAGCGCGGAACAGAGATTGCAGCCAAGATGGGCTTGATTCTTGTTGATACCAAGTATGAGTTCGGAAAGAAGAATGGTGTAATCTACCTTATGGACGAGATTCATACGCCTGACTCTTCGCGCTATTTCTATGCCGAGGGTTACGAGGAGCGTTTGGCAAAGGGCGAGAAGCAGAAGCAACTCTCGAAGGAGTTTGTGCGTGAGTGGCTTATGGCAAACGGCTTCCAAGGTCAGGAGGGACAGCAAGTACCAGAGATGACACCGGAAATCGTGGCAAGCATCACCGAGCGTTATATCGAGTTGTACGAGAATATCGTAGGCGAGAAGTTTGTGAAAGCGGAGTGCGATGATGTTGAGGCTCGTATTGCTGCAAATGTGGCGAAGTGCCTTGCCGATTTGAAATAGTTTTTGAAGTATGAAGAAGATAGTAGCAGTCATAGTGGCTGTGTTTGTGTTGGCAGGTGTGTTGTTCTATCGCACCTGTCTTCGTGTTAGCGAGTTTGTGATTCTTTCGACCAACGATATGCACGCCTCATTGGAGAATGTGGCGCGTTTGGCTACGGCTGTTAAGGAGTGTCGCGACACGGTATTTACCATTGTTGTCGATGCGGGCGACCGCTGGACAGGCAACGCCTATGTCGATTTGGCAGAGGGGCGACTGCCTATAATTCATTTGATGAATGCCGTAGGTTACGATGTGGCAACACTCGGTAATCACGACTTCGATGCAGGACAAGAGGTCTTAGACGAGGCGATTGACGAGGCGGAGTTCGATGTTGTATGTGCCAATATGCAGAGTCGTGGCGAGTATCTCGATGATATCGAGAAATGCAAGCAGATTGTTACTCCCAAAGGCGTTAAGGTCGATTTTGTTGGTGTTGTGACGAGCTATGCCAACGGTCACCCTGACGGCAACGATAACAATTTCGAGGGGTTGAAGTTTGAGGACCCTCAGATTGTCGCCGAGCGTGAATGTGGTGCGTTAGAGGGCGATGTTAAGGTGTTAATTTCGCATATGGGCGATGATCGCGATATGGAGTTGGCTGCACGATATGATGGTTATGATGTAATTATTGGTGGGCATACTCACGCTCTACTCGATACTCTGGTAAATGGCACTACAATAGGGCAGACAGGGCGCAAGTTGAAGGCTGTAGGTGCGACAAAGGTACGAATGCGTGGTCGTAAAATAGAGTCGATAGAGTACGAGAATGTTCCGCTTAAAAACTACGACCAAAATGCCAAGGTGGAGCAGATGATTGAGGACATTGAGGCAAATCCCGACCTCAAACTCGTTGTTGGTGAGATGGCAGATGAGGTAAATCATATAGGTTTGTGCAACTTGCAGACAAAAATCATCAAGGAGGCAACAAATGCGGACATCGGCATATATCATCGTGGCGGAGTTCGTATTACCGAAGGGTTACCAAAAGGTGCTGTAACCATTAAAACCCTCTTCGATAACGAGCCATTTTTCTCGCAGGTACATACCGCATTGATGACTCCTGAACAGTTGCGTAAATTGATAATTTTCAAATATAACGACACAATAAATGCCAAGGAGTCACATGTTGTAGATCTCTATGCCACAACGCCTTACAAGATTATTGTCGATGAGAACGATGTAGCTTATGATGTGGAGTTTCCTCGTTTGCGCGAGGGGCGCAAATATAGAGTTGCAGTCGCTGATTATGTGGCTCGCAACTACCCTCATTTCGAGTGTGAAGACGAGGTACGAACACCGCTTTTAGTCTTCGATTTGGATAGGGCATATTTCGAGAAAAATTCGCCTGTGCGAATCTCCTCTGTTCCGAAGCAGAGCGTAGTAATGCGCAAACGAAGATAAAAAATCGAGATTTATCTCGAATATGGTAAAATTTTGCTACCTTTGCAGGCTTAATTTTGCATTTTGAATTCTGAATTTTGAATTTTTGAAGATATATGGCAGTAGAATTGAAAGATTTGACCAAGAGCGAAGAGAACTATTCGCAATGGTACAACGACCTTGTAATGAAGGCGGGTTTGGCGGAGAACTCCGCGGTGCGTGGCTGTATGGTTATCAAACCTTACGGATACGCTATTTGGGAGAAGATGCACGAGGTGCTTGACGGTATGTTCAAGGAGACAGGTGTGCAGAACGCATATTTTCCACTCTTTATCCCTAAATCGTTCTTCTCGAAGGAAGCAAGCCATGTTGAGGGCTTTGCAAAGGAGTGCGCTGTAGTTACCCACTACCGTTTGAAGAATGATGAGAACGGCAAGGGAATTGTAGTTGATCCTGCAGCTCGCTTGGAGGAGGAGTTGATTGTCCGCCCAACATCGGAAACAATTATTTGGAACACCTATAAGAATTGGATTAACTCATACCGCGACCTTCCTATTCTCTGCAACCAGTGGGCGAACGTTGTTCGTTGGGAGATGCGCACCCGCTTGTTCTTGCGTACAGCGGAGTTTTTGTGGCAGGAGGGACACACCGCACACGAAACTCGCGAGGAGGCACAGGAGGAGGCACTCAAGATGATTAAGGTATATCAGAAGTTTGCCGAAGAGTGGTTGTGCTTGCCTGTAATCGTTGGTCACAAGTCGCCAAACGAGCGTTTCGCAGGTGCAGAGGATACACTCACCATCGAGGCGTTGATGCAGGACGGAAAGGCTCTTCAGAGTGGTACTTCGCACTTCCTCGGTCAGAACTTTGCAAAGGCATTCGATGTGAAGTATGCTAACCGCGAGGGTAAGTTGGAGTATGTATGGGCTACATCGTGGGGCGTTTCTACCCGCTTGATGGGTGCTTTGATTATGGCTCACTCGGACAACAACGGTTTGGTATTGCCTCCGAAGTTGGCTCCTACACAGGTTGTTATCGTTCCTATTTACAAGGGCGAGGAGCAGTTGGCAGCAGCGCGTGTTAAGATGAACGAGATTGCTGATGCGTTGAAGGCTAAGGGTGTTCGCGTAAAGGTTGATGATAGAGATAATGTTCGTGCAGGCTTTAAGTTTGCCGAGTATGAGTTGAAGGGTGTGCCTGTACGCCTTGCACTCGGTCAGCGCGACCTCGCAAACGGCACTATCGAGTTGGCTCGCCGTGATACATTAACCAAGGAGACAGTATCGCAGGAGGGTATTGTAGAGTATATCGTAAACTTGCTCGATGAACAACAGAAAAATATCTTCCAGAAGGCACTCGACTATCGTAACTCGATGATTACCAAGGTTGATACCTGGGACGAGTTTGTTGATGTTTTGAACAATAAGGGTGGCTTTATCTCGGCACATTGGGACGGTACTCCTGAAACCGAGCAGGCTATCAAAGATGCTACGAAGGCGACTATCCGTTGTATTCCTCTCGATGTTGAGCCTGAGGAGGGTAAGTGCATCTTCACCGGCAAGCCATCGCACTGCCGTGTATTGTTTGCAAAGAGCTACTAAAAAGTGTAATGAACGATAAAGTTACGGACATAAGAACAACGCAGATATACCGAGTAACGCTACTCGGTATGTTTGTCAATATGCTACTCTTTGTCTTCAAACTCGTAGCGGGTATTGTAGGACGAAGTGGTGCTATGATTGCAGATGCAGTTCATTCGGCATCGGACTTTGCCACTGATATTGTGGTGCTTGCTTTTGTTCGTATCAGCGCAAAACCTCGCGATGACGACCACGATTGGGGACACGGCAAGTACGAAACCCTCGCTTCTCTGATTATTGGAGTTGCACTCTTTGCCGTGGGTATAGAGATTTTGGTCGATAGTGCCGAGAAAATTGGTGCTGTCGTTGCAGGCGAGGTGCTACCTCGCCCCGGCGTTATAGCGATAATTGCTGCTGCGGTGTCGATTGTAGCAAAGGAGGTTCTCTATCAGTATACCGTGCGTGTCGGACGGAAGTTGGATAGTCCTTCCGTAATTGCAAATGCGTGGCATCATCGTAGCGATGCACTCTCCTCGGTTGGAGCGTTGCTCGGTATTGGTTGTGCCTATTTCCTCGGAGATAAGTGGCGCATTGCCGATCCGATAGCTGCGATTGTCGTGGCAGCATTGATTATCAAAGTTGCGTACGACCTCTGCCGTACAGCACTTGCCGAACTGCTCGAGAAGAGTCTTCCGCTTGATGTGGAAAATGAAATTCTTGCTATCATATCGGCGACTCCGAATGTCTATAAACCTCACAACCTTCGTACTCGCCGTATTGGCTCAAATATCGCTATTGAGGTACATATTCGAGTTGATGGCTCGATGACTGTTCTGGACTCGCACGAGATTTCGCGAGAGATTGAGAAAGCTCTGCGTAGTAAATATGGTGCGCAAACAGCCGTAGCAATACATATCGAGCCGATGAAATAAACGGAAAACGGAAAACTTTCAATTAGTGAGTAGTGAGTAGAGAGTAGTTAAAAGTTAAAGCGCACCCCATAAAGCGACCAACGGGAGCGCCCCCAGAAAGGGCGGAACGCCCGTCCCCATAAAGCAGTCGCAGACTGCGTCCCCAGAAATCGTTGCGCCGTGATAAGGGTGGGAGAACGGAGAACAAAAAAGGGTTGCCGTAAAGCAACCCTCCCACAAATTAACCCTCTTATGCCTCCGAACGAAGAACTGTCTGTAAGAACGAGTCCAAAAAGAGAAGTTCCGCATCTCCGCAAATCACTTGCGAGAGAAATAGCTCTTCATCGCAGACATTGTTTAATACCTGATTGTCGATCTGCTCCATAGGCAATGTTTTTTTTGTCTGTTCACCTACAAAACGCAGACCGCAGATATTTTATTGTTCAAGAAATTTGATTTTTATGCAAATTTTTTTTAGCACAACACCAATCTCTTCTTCTTTATCATCTGTCGCATATTGATCAAGGCGTAGCGCATTCTTCCGAGCGCGGTGTTTATGCTGACACCTGTTTGCTCTGCTATCTCCTTGAAACTCAGTCCTTCGTAGTAGCGCATCTTGACAACTTCGCGTTGCTCGTCAGGCAACTCCTCGACCAAAGCCCTCACCTCCTCGGCACGCTGGTCCAAAATGATACTCTCCTCAATCGAAGGCTCTGCAAAGTTCTTACTGCCCAAAATATCGAAACCGGCACTCGACTCACTAACGGTCTTATTCTGCTTTTGTGCGCGGAAGTAGTCCAACACTCTGTTGTGAGCTATGCGCAACACCCAAGGCAAGAAGCGACCTTTGTCTGTGTAGCGACCTTCGTCTAATACCTTCACAACCTTAATCAACACCTCTTGTGTCAAGTCGTCAGCCACATCGTTATCCTTCACCATCATACGGATATAGTCGCGTACTCGGCGTGTGTGGCGCTCCAAAAGTTGAGAAACAGCTTCACGATTACCTTGTTGGTACTGTTCCAACAAAGCTTGATCGCTTAACATTGTGTACTTCATACTCTTCTCCTTTCTAAAATAGTTAAAAGAGTAGATTTCTGTCGATAGGCAATAAAATTTTTAAGTTAAACTTCGCGTTAATTATTTAGTCAGTAGCCATTTTGTGCTACCTAACCGACTGCAAGATACGCAGATTTTTGAAAAACACCAAATTGCCATCACTACTCCCTTTTTGAATATTTCGTGGCAAAATATGCAAAAACAGTGCCTGAATTGCACTGCAAGGGGTATTTTCTTCGATTTAGCAGATATGGGCGGAGTGGTGAATTGACTAAACAGGGCGGTGAAATTACGCCATAAAGAATACTATTTGCGAGTAAGGTTGAGAATAAAAAATGTTTTTTCAACTTTTTCACTATCTTTGCAGACAGGAAAATATAAACAATTACACATATGAGCAAATTTGAAAAACTTAAAGCGGTGGTTGAGCAGGCGTGGAAAAATCGCGATATGCTCAACAACGAGGAGGTGCGCACCGCAATTCGTGCCGTTGTCGAGGCTGTCGATAAGGGCGAGTTACGCTGTGCCGAGCCTATCGATTTGGAAAATAGCGAGTGGCAGGTAAACGAGTGGGTTAAGAAGGCAATTATTATGTACTTTCCGATTCAGAAGATGCGCACAATGCGTGCGGGCGAGTTGGAGTGGTACGACAAAATTGACCTCAAACACGACTACGAGAAACTTGGCGTGCGCGTAGTGCCTCACGCAATGGCTCGTTACGGAGCATATATCTCGGCAGGTGCTGTTTTGATGCCTTCCTATGTAAATATAGGTGCTTATGTCGATGCAGGAACTATGGTCGATACTTGGGCGACAGTAGGCTCGTGCGCGCAGATTGGTAAGAATGTTCACCTCTCGGGCGGTGTCGGCATTGGTGGCGTGTTGGAGCCTGTGCAGGCTGCTCCTGTGATTGTTGAGGATAACTGCTTTATAGGCTCGCGTGCAATTATTGTGGAGGGTGCGCATATCTGCCGTGAGGCTGTTATTGGTTCAAATACCGTTATCACCGGCTCAACTCATATTATTGATGTAACGGGCGAGGAGCCTGTAACCTATAAGGGCTATGTTCCGGCGCGCTCAGTGGTTATCCCGGGTACATACTCAAAGAAATTTCCTGCGGGAGAGTTTAATGTAGCTTGCGCCCTGATTATCGGCAAGCGCAAAGAGTCCACCGATAAGAAGACCACTTTGAACGATGCACTTCGTGACTTCGGAGTTCAGGCGTAAAAAATCGTTTTGATGAGTTCTTTGCGCCAAAGAAAGATGGCATTTAATGGCATTCGGGCTTACGCCCTTAATGACATTTAATGGCAGCGCACTCCGTAAGGAGTGCTTAATGAGAGGCGCATTTTGCCATTCAGCGACCAATGGGAGCGAATGCCATTTTGCTACGCTAAATTTTGAATTATAAAAAGCTAATGGCTAATGGCCAATTGCTAAAAGCTAATAAAAATGATTTATCATTTTCCCATAACCTCCTCTACCAACGATGATGCTCGCGATGAGAAGTATCACGAGGGCGATGTTGTGTGGGCGGACTTTCAAACTGCAGGGCGCGGACAACGAGGTCACGAGTGGCACAGTCGAAAGGGCGAAAACTTAACCTTTTCGGTGGTACTTGAGCCAAATTTTGTGCCTATTGCAGAGCAGTTTTCTGTATCGGAGGTGGTGGCTCTATCGCTTGTGGATATGCTTGCCGATTATGGCATCGAGGCGCGTATCAAATGGACCAACGATATATATGTCGGCGATAGAAAGTTGGTAGGCATACTTATTGAGCACTCTCTCGCAACGACTACTCTGCGCCGTACAATTGTCGGTATCGGCATAAATGTCAATCAAACAGAGTTTGACGCTTCGTTGCCAAACCCCGTTTCGATGGCGCAACTGCTTGGCAGGGAGTTGAATGTTGAGGAGGTTTTACAATCATTTTTGAAACATCTGCAACGCAACTACAATGCGCTTCGCGGAATTAAGAATGAAGAATTAAAAATTAAAAATTCCGATAATTGTCAATTGTCAATTGTCAATTGTCAATTAAATACCGCTTGTGCGTTACACAAGCGATATAATGAGTTATTGTATCGCTTGAATGAGTGGCATACATACGCATTGCCGAATGGTGAGAGGTTTGAAGCCAAAATTCTCGGCACTGCGCCATCGGGAGCGTTGCAACTCGAAAACAAGCAAGGCGAAATAAAAGATTATTTGTTCAAAGAGATTGAATTTGTGATTTTTTGATTATCTTTGTAGATAGCAAACAATAAAAGATTGAAATATAAATCTAATTTTTAATTCAAATATAACTATGTCAAACATTCCTGCTGAATTGAAGTATTCGAATGACCATGAGTGGTGTCGAGTAGAGGGCGAGTTCGCCTATGTTGGTATTACCGATTTCGCACAGAGCGAGCTTGGCGATATCGTATTTGTTGATATCCAAACCGAGGGCGAGACTCTCTCTGCGGGCGATATCTTCGGAACTATCGAGGCTGTAAAGACTGTATCTGATGCCTTTACTCCTGTTTCGGGCGAGGTTGTAGAGGTTAATCCTGCGATTGATGCAGACCCTGCACTCGTAAACAAAGATCCATACGGCGAGGGCTGGATGGTGAAAATTAAGATGTCTGCTCCGGAGGAGGTTGATTCGCTCCTTACAGCCGAGCAGTATGCTGATTTTATCGCGAAATAGCAAAAGTGATATATCATAAATAGAGGGAAAGCTGATAATGAAGTGACCCCAAAAGTTTGGACAAAAAACTTTTGGGGTTTCTTTATGCACAAAAAAAGAGACAAATCTTTCGACTTGTCTCGTTTAGTTGCGGGAGGAGGACTCGAACCTCCGACCTCCGGGTTATGAGCCCGGCAAGCTAACCAGCTGCTCCACCCCGCGATATATCTCTACTTTCGAGGGCAATAGGATTGCGCCCCAACTAAGTTTCTCGCGTTTTGCTAGTGCAAAGGTACGGCAAAAAATTGACACTTCCAAATTTACCTCGAAAATAATTCAAGATTTATGCCAACGACACCCTATTACAACCGTTAAAACATCGTATAAATCAGATACCACGCCACAAATCGGGCAAATTTGCCTATCAGCATAAATATAGCTGATGGTACAAATTTTACCCTAAAAAAGCCTAACGCGACAGCCAAAACATCGCCGATAAATGGAACCCACGACAGCAGTGCCACCCACGCCCCATATTTGTCGATTTTTGCCTTATGGCGCTCTATTTTCTCGGGATTAGCACCAAGCTTCTCAATCCACTCCCACTTGCCCAAGCGACCTATACCGTAGGAAGTTAGACCGCCCAAGAAGTTACCCACGGTGGCTACTCCGATAATCACCCAAGGCGCACCGCCAGCAGCGAGCATTCCTATCAGCAATATATCGGCACTAAACGGCACAACGGTAGAGGCAAGAAACGAGCCGATAAACAATCCTACGTATCCAAGTTCAAGAAGCCAATCCATAAACACATGATATAACAACGGACAAAGGTAGTAATTCCGCGAAAAAATCGCACCAAAATTTAACTTTTTAGGAGTGATTATGTCTTTGTAAAGAAAAATTTATTAATTTTGTGAAGATAATTCTATACTACTATGAGGAATCTTAAATCTTTATTGACCTTTGTTTCTATACTATTCATTGGTCTCGGTGCTACGGCGCAAAAGAAGAACGATGTAACAATGTCAGTGCATACTGGCAAGCATCGTCAAGAGATTATTATCCCACAGATTTCGGGGTATAATGTCTATACGGCAGACCTTCACACCCACACTATCTACTCCGATGGCAACATTACTCCATCGTTGCGTGTTCGCGAGGCGTGGAGCGATGGTTTGGATATTCTTGCTATTACCGACCATATCGAGTATCGCCGTGTCGAACGCGACCTTATCAAGTATATGGGCGAGTATATCAAAGAGGAGTATCGCGACTTGGCAAAAGGCGTTAATACCAACCTTCAGGGCGTTGATGCCGATGAACGCGGTATTCTCGTAAATCTTAACCGAAACTACGAGGAGGCTGTAGAGTCGAATCAGCAGTATGGTCTGTTGATTATTCGTGGTGTGGAGATTACCCGAAATGTTGGACACTACAACGCTATCTTTACAAAGGATAACAACAAAATCTACCACCCCGACATCAAGGAGTCTATCAAGAATGCCGTAAAGCAGGGGGCTTATGTATTCCAGAACCACCCGAAGCAGGATAAATCGACCAAGAGCAAAATGACACCATTGGCAGAGGAGATGCACGATGCTGGCTATGTGAAGGGTATTGAGATTGGCAATGGACACGCTTTCTGGGGTTGGTTGGTGCCTTATTGTATGAATAATGGCTATGCACCAATTTCAAACTCTGATGGTCACTCTATGATGGCAGAGCGTTTCTATCCGCACTATAATGATGGAATGTATCGCAATATGACTCTTATTCTTGCAAAGAATTGCGATGAGAAGTCTATCAAGGAGGCTTTGTTCGATGGCAGAACAATTGCATATCACAGCAATAAATTGGTGGGCAAAGATGAATATCTCACTGAGTTGTTTAGAAATAGCGTCAGCATCGAACACCTGTGCGATAACAAGAAGGAGACAATGGTTTTGCTTACAAACAAGTCTTCTTTCCCTTACACCATTAAGTATGGTAAGAATGGTACAGCCGTTATTGGAGCGATGAGTTCAGTACAGATTGCACTGCCAAAGGAATCGGATAGCGCAGAGTTCACCGTAACAAACCTTATCACAGGCGGAAACAAGCGTGCAAAGGTTACTTTGAGCTTCAAGCGAAAGCCGACAAATCCATACTTGCAGGAGAATCCGACTTGGTATCCACGCTAGAGGAGTGGAGAGTGGTTCGAGTCCCGGCAACATAAAAATAGAGCCTGTCTAACAAGTGAAAAAGTTAGACAGGCTCCTGTTTTATTCTCTTTTCTCTTACTCCTCGGGAATCTCGAACTTGGTCATACCTGCTCCGACAAGCATATTGAACCACGATACAGCCTTCTTGATATCTGAGTCGTGAACGCGCTCGCGGTCGTAGTCAGGAATAACTACGCCGAAAAACTCCTTCAAACGAGCATTGCCCTCCTTGGTCGAAGGACCTTGCTTGCCCTCGGTGTAGGCGTACATCTTGGTGAAAACCTCTGCAAGTGGAATATCCTCTCCCTCGGTAAACATCGAAATCTCGGTCAAGGCGCTGATGCGCGAAGATGCCGAAGCATTCATACGCTTGCCATCGAGGAGCGATTCAACAATAAAACCGTTGCGCGACTGCGCTACATAACGATACAATCCAGGTTGTCCCGAAATTGCCAAAATATCCTTTAATTCCATACCTATATTAAATTATAACTATTTATTGTTCTTTCGTTACATGTATATCCATCTGCGGGAATGGGAAGTTGATACCCTTCGATGGCAACTCCTTATACATCTTTTCGTTCATATCGAAGTATAATCCCCAATAGTCGCCATTTGTCACCCACGCACGAATAACCAAATCGACCGAACTATCGCCCAAGTTCTTGACATATACGACTGGGGCAGTGTCGGTGAGAACGCGCTTGTCTGCTACGAGCATAGCCAAAATCTCACGGCGCGCAACATCTACATCATCGCCATAGGAGATTGAGAGAGTCCAATCCACACGGCGTGTTTCCGACTGTGAGTAGTTGTCGATAATTGAGGTTGCTATGGTATTGTTCGGCACATATATAGTCTGATTATCAGGCGTTTTAAGACAAGTAGAGAAGAGTCCTATCGACTCCACTGTACCCGACTGTCCTTGCGCTTCGATATAATCGCCAACCTTATATGGGCGGAGCAGAAGAAGCACAACACCTCCCGCAAAGTTTTGCAGTGTGCCACTCAGAGCCATACCGACAGCCAATCCTGCCGAGGCAAAAAGGGCAAGGAACGAGGAGGTATTCACACCCAAGGTCTGCACAATGGCAAGCACAAGCACAATCATCAGCAGTGCCTTGACCAAACTGCGCAGGAATGTACGCAATGAAGTTTCGACCTTATGGCGCGTAAAAGCCTTGTCCATAAGGCGAATAATCCACTTGATTATTTGCTTACCTATGAAGTATATAACAAGAGCAAGTGCTATTTTCAGAAGTATCCACCCTGCCTCTTGAGCTAAATAGGTAAGTAACTGTTTGTAGTCCAGGTGGGATAGGTTCTCCAACTTGTGTACGGTTTCGGCAAGTTGAGCCTTTTGCACACTGTCGGGAACAATCAAGTCTTGCAACTTCTCGGTATCGTTTTGTAGTAGATGTAACATATTGCTATTGTCATATATCTGGAACAAAAGTAGCAAAAATTCGTGATATTTAGTAATTTTGTGACAATTTGATGGATTTTTCTATATATATGTGGCATCGATTACTTATATGCGTCTTGACCCTGCTTGTGCTGTGTGGCTGTTATGATAGCCATAAACTCCCATCGCAGGAGGAGTTTTTATCATATGCGAATTGCGACATAGCGCAACTGCGACACCTCGCGGTTGATGGGTGTTATAAAATTTCGTCAGACTTGGTGTGTGTCGGTCGTGTTACCTCCTCCGATCGCGATGGTAACTTCTATCGCTCGATGTTTATCGAGGACTCTACGGGTGCGCTTGAGGTTAAACTCGGCACATACAATATCGCGACACAATACCCCGTAGGGTTGATGGTGGCTCTGCATCTTAAGGGCTCGGCTGTGGCGCTCAAAGAGGGCGTTCTGCAAGTTGGACTACCTCCACATAGTTACGACACAACGCCTCGCGAGTTGGAAACACAAGAGATTATCGACAAATATATTGTGCGTAGCAGTTCTGTTGAGGAGGTTGAGCCGTTGGTGTGCGATATCACGTCACTCGACAGCTCGAAGTGCGGAAGTTTTGTAGCGATAACGGGGATACATTATACCCCTATGGCAGATGATAGGGCGAGTGGCTATCTTCGTTTTGTAGATGCTGACGAGCGCGCTATATATGTAAATATAAGTACATATTCTAACTTCTCGACTATCGAAATTCCTGTGACCACACTCTCTGTTCAGGGGATACTATACTACAAGTCGGTCGGCGAAGTAGAAGGGCGACAATTTGTAATTACGCCTCGTTTCAAAGATGATATTTCGGTTGTTGATAAGGCTCTTTAGTGTGGTGGTGCTATCTGCTTGCGCCGACTCGCACGGTGGAGATAGTGGCGAATATGCACCACAAGAGGTCAGCATTGCCTATCTCAAATCGCTGTGTAAGGGTAGTCACTATCGCATAGTCAATGACTATGTGGTACGGGGCGTGGTCGTTGCAACCGATTGGCTTGGCGAGATGAATAAAAGTGCCGTTATTGTTGATGAGAGTGGAGGTTTGGAGTTTGCTATCAACTCACGTAATATCAGCGAGCATCTGCCTATATACTCCGAAGTTACCATATTTTGCAATGGCTTGATGTTGGCACGCATAGGTGGAAAAATTGAACTCGGCATAGCTCCTACTGCCGAATTTCCACTCGACAATATCGATGACGAGATGTTCGGTCGCTATATTCGTGTAACGGGTGTTTGTGAAGATTTTGTACCCACCACAAAGCGATTTTCGGAGGTAGGAGTTGAGGATATAGGAGATATCGTGCGATTTAATGATGTAAGAATTTGCGATGAGGAGCAGGGGCTATCTTGGTGTGACATCTGCGATGATGAGGTTGTGACAACCTATCGAACTCTTATCGATAGCGAGGGCAATAACTTTGCCGTGCGAACACTCTCTACCTGCGATTACGCCAAGGAGAAGATGCCTGCAAAAGAGATATCGGTTGTCGGAATTATTGACTACTCCGACAACCGATACTTTCTGCGAATTGTGAATAAGTGGATTATTTGATAGTCGCCACCACCTCGATTAGCAACTTCCAGAACTTATCTACCGTTGCGATTTCGAGTCGCTCGTCAGGCGAGTGAACTCCGCGAAGGGTAGGACCAAACGAAACCATCTCCAGATGTGGGTACTTCTCGAGGAATAGACCGCACTCCAAGCCTGCGTGAATAGCGCGAACTTTCGGCTCTGTGCCGAAGAGTTTTTGATATGCCGCCTTGGTACATTCGAGAAGTGTCGAGTGAGGATTTGGCGCCCAACCCGGATAACCATCAGAGTGTACAACCTCACAGCCTACAGCCACAAATGCGCTCTCTACCTGCAACTTGGCATACTCTTTTGCGCTCTCAACCGAGGAGCGTTGCGAAGTGGTAATAACAATCTCATCATCGCGGAACTTTACCGAAGCAAGGTTTGTCGAGGTTTCGACCAAGCCCGGCATCGCTGCCGACATAGCCAAAACACCCGAAGGAACACTTATCAAAGCCAACAACAACTTGCGCTGAGTCTCCTCGTCAAGAACTGTTTCAGGTCGCTCTACCGCCACGATTTCGACATTTGCATTAGGCTCAGTCAAAGCGAACTCGTTACGCAGAGCATCGCCATAGGTCTTTACATCTGCTACGAAAGACTCTGCCACATCGCTCGGAATGCCCAAAACAATGTAAGCCTCACGCGGTATGGCGTTGCGCAAATTTCCGCCATCGAATTGCGATAATCGCGCGCCAAAGAGTCGTGTTGCACGCTCGGCAATACGAGCTGCCCACTTGTTCGAGTTGGCGTGACCTTTGTCGATATCATCGCCCGAATGACCGCCCAAAAGACCATTTACAATAACCTTATAATATGCGTAATTCTTTGGTGCAGATTTGGTTACAAGTGGCAGATATGCCAATGTATCTACGCCTCCTGCACAACCGATAAAGACTTCACCCTCGTCTTCGGAGTCGAGGTTGATAAGGTACTTACCCTGCACCATACCCTCGCCCAAGTTGAATGCGCCGGTTAATCCGGTCTCCTCATCTACGGTAAAGAGAGCCTCAATCGCAGGGTGCGCCACCGTTTTATCTACGAGCAGAGCCAACGCTGCTGCAATGCCGATACCATCGTCTGCGCCAAGTGTTGTGCCATCTGCCTTAACCCACTCGCCATCGATGTAGGTCTGAATGGCATCGTTGTCAAAATCGAAAACCTTGTCCGAGTTCTTCTCGCAAACCATATCTGTATGCGCCTGCAAAACCACGGTAGGACGGTCTTCGTAACCCGCGGTTGCTCCCTTGCGAATTACGATATTGCCGATGGCATCGCACTGATAATCGAGGTTGTGCGACTTGGCAAAATCTACCAAAAACTTACCTATCTTCTCCTCTCGCTTCGATGGGCGCGGTACGCGCGTGATGTCATCGAAAATCTCCCAAACCAACTTAGGCTCTAAATCTCTAATTCCTGACATATTATAATAATTTTCAATTCTCAATTCTCAATTCTCAATTAACCCTGCTATGCAGGCTTTTCCTCCTTGCGGCTCGGCAAAGTGTGCAAGCACCCTCTGCTCTCGCTCCGCAGCGTCGGTTCTCAATTCTCAATTTTTAATTTTTAATTTTTAATTAATAGGCATACCGCCGTTGCTGATACGCCCTTCTCCTCGCCCTCGAAGCCGAGGCGCTCGGTTGTGGTGGCTTTGACAGATACTTGTCCAACCTCCAAACCTGCAGCGTTGGCAATGCGCTCGCGCATAAGGTCGATGTGGGGGCGTAACTTTGGTCGTTGCATTGCTATTGTAGAGTCGATATTTGCAATTTTGTACCCCTCCTTGTCGAGTAGCGCAACAACTCTGCCGAGCAATACGAGTGAGTCTATCCCCTTAAACTCTGCCGAGGTGTCGGGAAAGTGCTTGCCAATATCGCCGAGTGCCACTGCGCCGAGCAGTGCATCGCAGATGGCGTGTACCAATACATCGCCATCAGAGTGGGCTATACACCCCTTTTCGTGGGGGATTTCAACCCCGCCAAGCACCAATCGCAACCCATCGCCCAAGGCGTGTACATCGTATCCGTGACCTATTCTGAAATTCATAGTCGAAATAATTTTCTACAAAGATACAAAAAAATGTTTTGCAAGTACGAATAAAGTTGTTATCTTTGAAGAAAATATCCAAACAACATGAAACTACTAAAAGATAGAATCCAGCGCGATGGCAAATGTCTCGAGGGAGGGGTGCTTAAGGTTGATAACTTTATCAACCACCAAATGGATCCACTGCTGATGAAGGCGATGGCTGATGAGTTCGTAAAACGCTTCGCCGGTGATAAAATCGATAAAATCGTAACTATCGAGGCGAGTGGTATCGCTCCTGCCATAATGGTTGGCTATCTGCTCCATCTGCCCGTTGTCTTTGCCAAAAAGTCAAAGCCGAGTACAATGGACAACTATCTCGTGACAAAGGTCTTCTCCTTTACCAAGAATCGCGAATACGAAATATATGTCAGCAATGAGTATTTGAGCAAGGGCGACCGCATCCTCTTTATCGATGATTTTCTCGCAAATGGCAACGCTGCCAAAGGAATAATCGATATTCTCAAGCAGGCCGAAGCAGAGTTGGTAGGAATGGGCTTCCTTATCGAAAAGACTTTCCAGCAGGGTGGCGACTATCTGCGTAGTAGAGGTGTCAGGGTAGAGTCGTTGGCTCATATCAAATCTCTTTCCGATTGCCAGATAGAGTTTTTGTAGAGGTTGCGTAACGCACAAAAATAGCCTGTCTAACAAGTAAAAAAGTTAGACAGGCTTGTTTGTTGTAGAGGATTTGTCCCGTTCTATTTTGCCGGCGCTGTGGCTGGCTTCTCTACAATACCCAACTCCTTCTTCACAAGCGGAGCAATATCGGTGAGCTGTGCCTCATCGAAGTATGCAAGAGTTGGCAACGAAGTGTTGAATACAGCAATATAGCCTGCAATCTTTGCAACCTTATTCACTGCATCGTTAGCCTTCTTCTGTACAGGCTCAATCAACTCATTCTCCTTCTTCTGGAAATCCTGCTGTGCAATCTGCTGGAACTCGGCATAGCGTTGTTGTAACTGCTCCAACTCCTGCTGACGCATCTGCTTTACCGATGCAGCCATAGTAGCCTGATTCTTCTGGAAATCGGCCAACTTGTTATTGAACTCCACTTGAATCTGCTCCATCTGCTCTTGCAAATCCTTACCGAAAGCCTCCAAGTTCTTCTGTGCCTCCTCGAATTCAGGCATAGCAACTACAATCTCCTGCAAGTTTACACGAGCAAACTTCTGTGCCGACACGGTGCTAACACCGAGCAATGCGGCAATCAAAATAAAAAGTTTTTTCATCTCTCTTAAAATCTGTTTTTTTGAGTTATTATTCTATTGTTTAATTACTTTATGCTTTTTGTTTTGCGGACTCCCTACCTTATCGTAGCGTATACCTTTTTAGGGGGCAATAGGAGCGATAGGTTAATATGGTGCGCCGCAGGCCTAAATAAAAATACCTTTAATTGTCAATTAGTCAATTGTCAATTATCAATTATCGATTTGAGCCATCTCATCTATTTCTTCAACTGTTCAATCACCTGTGCCGTGTGGTCAACCGCATCGTTGACATAGAGTATCGATGCATTCGATGCCTTGTCGAGTACAAGGTCATATCCGTTTGCCTTAGCGTACGCCTCAATCGCACCAAAGACCTTGGTCTGAATTGGCTTAATCAACTCTACGCGCTTCTGCATCAACTTACCATTCTCGCCAAAGAGTTCCTGCTGATACTTTTGTGCCTCCTCCTCTTTCTTCAAAATCTGCTGTTCGATGCTTGCCTGAGTCGATGCCGAAAGCGAAGCCTTCTGTTGCATATAACTATTGTAGAGTGTCTCAATAGTCTTATATCTATTATCCACCTCGGTTTGGTACGACTTGCCCAACTCATCGAGTGTAGTCATCGCCTTGTTATACTCATCGAGCGACTTAAAAATCTTCTCGCTATCAACCACACAATACTTCTGCGCCGAAACAACTCCAAGAGTTGCCAACACCAACACTGCTGTCAAAATAATTCGTTTCATACTTATAGTTATTTATATGTTAAACACAAGTATTATCAAATTTATTGCCAATTATGCACCCGCCATTAGAAACTCTGTCCGATAACAAAGTGGAATTGGCTACCGCTACGCTTAGTAGAGCCTGCTGGTGGATCGAATCCCCAACCCCAATCGATACCGAGCATACCAACGATAGGGAGATACAATCGCACACCCAAACCTGCCGAGCGTTTAACCTTCCAAGGAGCAAAATCTTTCCACGATGTAAATCCATTACCTGCCTCCAAAAAACCGAGTACATAGATTTGTGACGATGGTTTCAGAATTACAGGATAGCGCAACTCCAAAGTGTATTTGTTGTAGGCAATTGAGTAGTTGCTACCCATAGGGTCCAAATCGCCATCTTCGTAACCACGCAACGAGATAATATCGACACCATACATCGTGTAACCCGACATACCGTCACCTCCGACTTGGAAACGCTCAAATGGTGATATCTTGTACTTGTTGTAGTGTCCGAGGAAACCCATCTCTGCCTTCGCCATCAGCACGAGGTTGTTGTTTGGCGTGAGGGCTTGGAACCACTGCGCTTTGAACTGCCACTTGTGGAACTCACTCCACTTGTAACGCTCCTGTTCGCTCATATTCGGGTTGGAGTAGTCCTTGCCGTCCATAGCCGAGAATGGAGGTGTAATCTGCAACGAGAGCGATATATCCGAACCACGGCGTGGGTAGATTGGCTGGTCGGTGGAGTTGCGAGCCAACACCAATCGCAACGAGAGCATATTGGCACTACCATTTGACATCACAAATGCGTTGTAGTTCTTCAAACCATAGCGTTGATATGCCAACTCTCCGTAGAATGTGAAGTATGGGTCAGGCCACGACAAACGTTTACCCAAACCAACCGAGATACCATACGAACGGAAATACGATGTTGCCGACTGCCATATATAGTAGGCGTTGTTCTGCTCGGAGAGGTGTCCCGAAATGGTAAATGAGTTTGGTTTGCGACCTCCGAGCCAAGGGTCTTGAAACGAGAGTGCAAGAGCCTTGTAGTATGTTCCGTTGGTCTGTCCCGAAATAGACAAACGCTGATTTTGTCCCATAGGATATGGTTTCCACGCCCCCTTCTTAAAGAAGTTGCGCACGGAGAGGTTGTTCAATGTGATACCCACCGAGCCGACAAATGTGCCCGAGCCCCAACCTGCGGCAACATTGAACTGGTCGGAAGCCTTCTCTTCGAGAGGCCAATTGATATCGACAAGGTCGTTCGACACAGGTTTGATATCTGGCATAAGAGCCTCCTCGTTGAAATGTTGCATACTCGCCAATGTACGAATGGTCTGCATAATTAACGCACGATTGTACAACTCTCCCGGGCGGGTGTAGAGTTCACGGCGAATAACCTCGTCATTTACGCGGTTGTTACCCGTGATGCCGACATTGTTGATGGTAAACTGATTACCCTCGAAAATTTTAATCTCGAGGTCGAGAGAATCGGCTCCCACAATAACCTCATCAGGTTGTATCTGCGACATCAAATAACCCTCGTTCTGGTAGAGCGAAGAGACCGACATATCGTCAGGGTTCTGCTCTTTGCCGATACCGAGTCGCTTGTGAATGGACTTCTTGTCGTAAACATCTCCCTTTTTCAGTGCAAGCATTCGTTGCAACATCTCGGTATCGTACTTTGAGTTTCCAATCCAATTTACATTGCGGATGTAGTACTTGTTGCCCTCGGCAAGGTCGATATGGATACCGAGTCGCTTTTCATTCATTCGATAGATAGAATCGGAGAGGATATTGGCATTACGGTAACCCTTCGAGTTGTAGAAGTCGAGCAACAACTCCTTATCCTCCTCGTACTCCTTCTCGTTAAATTTGGTCTTCTGCCAAAACCAAGGGCTAACTTTGTGTGTCTTCTTGAATGTTCGTGCAAGGCGCTTCGCCTCGAAAGCTTTGTTGCCCGAGAATGTAATCTCGCCAATACGTACGCGCTGATTCTTCTTAACATCAAAGGTTACATTCACAGCCTGCTTAATAACAGTATCCGGCTCTATCTTGATATCTACCTCACAATCCAAAAAGCCCTTCTCGCCGAAATGCTCCTTTATGAGTTTGATATTCTTATCTACGATATGGTCGGAGAGTTCGTGACCGCGTTTGAGTTTCAGCACCTCGTCAATCAAATCTCTAGATTTGCCCTTCGGCACACCCGTTACAGCCCAATTCATCACGCGAGGTCGCTCACGCAATACGACCTCCAAATCAACACTATCACCCTCGATGGTTGCACCAATCTGGATATCCTCGAAGTAGCGTTGCGACCAGAGGCGCATCATTGCATTTTGGATAAATGAGCCTGAAAGATATATCGAATCGCCTGCAACCAAACCGGAAGATGAACGAATTACATCGTGGTTGATATGTTTCACTCCGTGGATATTGACCTTGCGGAGGATATAGGCCCTATCGTCTGATTTATCAAAATAGGGAGCATTCTCGGGTATCACAAACAGATCGGTTGTATCAGCCACCGGCTCCTCTACCTTTGCCGATTTCGACTGTGCAACAGCCTCCACCGCAAAGAGTGAAACAACAAACAAACATAATATCTTGATAAACAGCATAATTCTTATTCTATATCTTCAAAAAACTACAAAATTCCATATCGGCGCTCACGCTGAGCATAGACCTCCAAAGCCTTATCGAACTCCTCCTCACGGAAGTCAGGCCACATCGTCTGCGGGAAATACATCTCGGCATACGAAGCCTGCCACAACAGAAAGTTACTCAAACGACACTCGCCACTTGTGCGGATAATGAGGTCAGGGTCAGGGATACCCGCCGTATCGAGGTGTGCCGAGATAGTTTTATCGTCAATATCTTCGCACTTCAACTCGCCTCGCTGCACCTTGTCTGCCACTTCGCGTGTTGCTCGTACCAACTCATCACGCGATGAGTAGTCGAATGCCAACACAAGTGTTAGTTTATCGCCCTCTCTTGTGCTATCTTCAATATGCAATAATCGCTCACGCACCTCCTCCGAAAAGCGGTCACGGCGACCAATAATCTGAACCTTTACCCCTTGCTCGATAAGTTCGGGAGTCTCCTTGGTAACGCTTTTGCAAAAGAGTTGCATCAACGCATCTACCTCCGCTTGCGGTCTGCCCCAATTCTCAGTAGAGAAGGCGTATAGGGTAAGGTAGCGAACACCACGCTTACGGGCAGCCTTAATACACGCCTTTACGGAGACCACACCCTCGATGTGTCCCTCGTAACGCTCTTTGCCTTTCGCCTTTGCCCAGCGACCATTGCCGTCCATAATGATAGCAATGTGAGTCGGTATTTTTCCCACTTCACCCATAATAAGGCGCAAATATACAAACTTTAATTAAAAATTAAAAGTTAAATCTCCTTTAATTGTCAATTATCAATTGTCAATTGTCAATTTGAAGGCTCTGCCTTAGCGAATATCTACTCCCCACATCATCTTATTTCGTAACGAATCGAAGAAAGATATATTGTGCGGAACGGCAAGTCGAATATATCTTTTCGCCTTTTTGATGGTCAAAACGGCATCATTTGCCACCTCGAAAGTGCGGTCATCTACCGATACGGAAGATGCACTACGGCGAGTGCTTATTCGCAACTCTACAATGCTTGTATCGGGCATTACGATAGGGCGCATCGTAAGGTTGTGCGGTGCAAGCGGAGTGAGCAAAAACGAGTGGCACGAAGGGGCTACTATCGGACCTCCTGCACTCAACGAATAGGCAGTAGAACCTGTTGGTGTTGAGATAATTACACCATCTCCATTATAGGTCGAAACCATATTGCCGTCAATCGCCGCTTCTATCGAAATCATCGCTGCCCCAAGTCGTTGCACAGCCACCTCATTCAAGGCGTAGAGTTTGTCATCTGCAACACCCTCGATGCAGAGCATATCACGCACCTCGAAGCGTAGATTGTTCGATGCAATATCGGCAAATACGCTACCTATATTTTCGCGTGGTGCAAGGGCGAGAAATCCGAGATGTCCACCATTGATACCCACTACCGGAATATCTGCCCCGTTGAGGCGATGCACTCCTTCAAGCAGTGTACCATCTCCACCATAGCAGACCATCACCGAGTCGGTTGGTTGTTCGCCTACCTCTCCGTCATAGATAAATTCGGTCGTAATTATACGCGAAGTATGCTCCTCGATATTTTCGGCAAATGCCCTATTTATGGCATAGTCAAATCCGTAACGCTCTATGGCTCCGAAGATTTCGTCAATATCCTCGGTGCGAAGCGTAATACCTTTTCGTGAAAAAAGTATAATTTTCATCTTTTATTTCGGCGAAATTAATTAACTTTACATCGATTTTGGCGCAAAGTGTGCAAAATCCATCTGCAAATATAGCGATTTTTATGACAAAGTTAAGCGTAAATGTAAATAAGATTGCGGTAATTCGCAATTCGCGTGGCGGAAATACCCCCGATGTGGTTGCCGCAGCACTTGCTATTGAGCGTTTTGGTGGCGAGGGAATCACCGTACACCCACGCCCCGATGCACGCCATATCCGATACTCCGATGTGCGCGAGTTGAAAAAGGTTATCACGACCGAACTGAATATCGAGGGTAATCCGATAGGCTCGTTTGTGGATTTGGTTTTGGAGGTTGTACCTGCGCAGGTAACGCTTGTACCCGATGCTGTCGATGCCATAACCTCGAATGCAGGTTGGGATACCATCGCCAACAAGGAGTTTTTGACCGATATCACAAAGCGTTTCCACGAAAAGGGTATCCGAGTCTCTATTTTTGTCGATCCGAAGCCCGAAATGGTTGCCGGGGCAGCCGCTTGCGGTGCAGACAGAGTAGAACTCTACACCGAGGCGTATGCGGCTAACTATAAGGCAGATAGGGAAGCGGCCATTGCGCCATATATCGCCGCTGCCGAGGAGGCTCGCAGGTGCGGTCTTGGCTTGAATGCAGGACACGACCTCTCGTTCGAAAATCTGCAATATTTTGCCGAGCAGATTCCGTGGTGCGATGAGGTTTCGATAGGTCACGCACTAATCAGCGATGCCCTCTACTATGGCTTGGAGAATACAGTACAACTCTATCGCAGATGCCTTAAATAAACGGAAAGCGGAAAGCGGAAAACTGAAATCGAATTTATAAAACCCCTAACGACCCTAACGCCTCTAACGACCCTAATAATGAAAAACCCACTGAACCTACCGATTTTTAAGCGAATTTCACGCCTTGTTGATGAACGAGGTGTGGAGGCGTATGTTGTGGGTGGATATGTGCGCGACTACTACTTGCACCGCCCTTGCACCGATATAGATGTGGTGGTTGTGGGTAGCGGTATCGAGATTGCCGAGGCTCTTGGTCGCGAACTAAAAACCAAGGTCTCGGTCTTCAAGACCTTCGGAACGGCAATGTTGCGTGCCGACGGCTACGAGGTTGAGTTTGTGGGGGCAAGGAAGGAGTCCTACTCACCCGATTCGCGCAAGCCTCACGTGGAGGACGGTACTATCGAAGATGACCAACGTCGTCGCGACTTTACGATAAACGCTATGGCGTGGTCGCTCAATGGCAAGACCTTTGGCGAGTTGGTTGATCCGTTTGATGGAATGTGCGACTTGGAAGATTGTATTATCTGCACCCC